>NZ_JBHVVA010000003.1:0-469344 GCF_042883805.1 Nocardia sp. NPDC058176
GACAGGACCTTCGAGGTCGGCGGGGCCGCCGCTTGTCCGCCGTGGGTGATCAGCCGACGATGCCGGTGTCGCAGATCGTGGGATGGTTCCCGTTGCTCAACGACAGCAGACCGCAGAACAGCAGGCCCGCGGCCTGCGAGGAACCGGTGCTGGTCGCGGCTTCGTTGCTCCCGGAGATGATCAGCTGCCCGGAACCGGTCGCCGCACCCGCGTTGACCAGCGGGTTCAAGATGTCGATGACGGCCGAGCCCGCCGACGCGGCCGGTGCGGAGATTCCGGTCAGTACCGCCGCGGCGGCGATGGCGAGGGTGGCGGTGGTCAGTCTGCGGGCGATCATGGTGACTCCTGGTCTGGAAATGGGGTGTGCTCACCCTGTCGCCGGGCCCAGATCCTCGCCAGACCGGAAATATCGGGGCAGGGAATCGGTCGGGTAATGTCGCGCGCATGGGCGTACTGATTGCGGTCGAGGGCCTCGACGGCGCCGGTAAACGGACGCTGATCGACGGCCTGATCGATGAATTGTCCGGAAAGGGGCTGCGCGCGGGCAGCCTCGCCTTTCCGCGCTATCACCGTTCCATTCACGCCGATCTGGCCGCCGAGGCGCTGCGCGGCGCCAACGGCGACCTGGCCGGCTCGATCAACGCCATGGCGATCATGTTCGCCCTCGACCGCGCCGACGCCGCGGCCGAACTGTCGAACCTGTTGGATGCCAACGACATCGTGATCCTCGATCGCTGGGTCGCCTCCAACGCCGCCTACTCGGCCGCGCGGGCCGAACAGGACGCCGACGGCGAAATCGTCTCCTGGGTGGGCGATCTGGAATTCGGCAGGCTCGCCCTGCCCGTGCCCGAGCTCACCGTACTGCTGGATGTGCCCACCGAGGTCGCCGCCGAACGTGCCCGTCGCCGTGGCGAACTCGACGGCACCAGGGCGCTCGACGCCTACGAACGGGACGGCGGTCTGCAGCGGCGTACGGGGGAGGTCTATCGTGAGCTGGCCGACCGCGATTGGTTCGGCCGGTGGTGGACATACCGATCCGATGACGATAGACCAGCGCTACTCACCCTCTGTACGGAAATCTTCGCCGGATGAGGTTGGATACGCGACGGGTTCACACCATTAATGGCGTGGCGGCCCGATCCTGGCCTGGGAGATGACAACATAGGACTATGAAGCCCAAGATTCTGGTCGTCGACGACGATATGGCGCTCGCTGAGATGCTGACCATCGTCTTGCGCGGGGAAGGGTTCGACCCGCACGTGGTCGGCGACGGCACGCAGGCCCTGTCGGCGGTGCGGGAGATCCGCCCCGACCTGGTATTGCTGGACCTGATGCTGCCCGGCATGAACGGCATCGACGTGTGCCGCGTGCTACGGGCCGATTCCGGCGTCCCGATCGTGATGCTCACCGCCAAGACCGACACGGTCGACGTGGTGCTCGGTCTGGAGTCCGGCGCCGACGATTACATCGTCAAACCGTTCAAGCCGAAGGAACTCGTCGCCCGCGTGCGCGCGCGCCTGCGCCGCACCGAGGACGAGCCCGCCGAGCTGCTCTCCATCGCCGACATCGTCATCGACGTGCCCGCGCACAAGGTGACCCGCGGCGGTGCGCAGATCTCGCTGACCCCGCTGGAGTTCGACCTGCTGGTCGCGCTCGCGCGCAAGCCGCGCCAGGTGTTCACCCGCGAGGTGCTGCTCGAACAGGTCTGGGGTTACCGGCACGCCGCCGACACCCGCCTGGTGAACGTGCACGTGCAGCGACTACGCGCCAAGGTCGAGAAGGACCCGGAGAACCCGGAGATCGTGCTGACCGTCCGCGGTGTCGGCTACAAGGCCGGACCGCCGTGATCGGTCGCTGCGAGGCGCCGCGGTGACCGACAGGTTCATCGCGCAGCTGCGGCGATGGGTGGCCCCCGTACTGGCCTGGTTCCAGGCCGTGGGGACCGCACTGGGCCATTTGTGGCGCCGGTCGCTGCAGCTGCGGGTCATCGTGTCCACGCTGACCCTCTCGCTCATCGTGATCACGATCCTCGGGGTCGTGCTGACCGGTCAGATCACCGACCGACTCCTCGAAGCCAAGATCAACGCGGCGGTCGAGGAGATGGATCGTGCCCGCAGCACGATCGAGAACCGGCTCTCCGGTGTGCACGACGCGAACAGTCAGCAGCAACGGCTCGCCGACGCGCGCAGCGCGCTGTCCAGCCGCGGCGGCACCGGCCAATCCAGTGGCGCCGCGGGCAGCTTCGATTCGGCGCTGGCGATGGTCGGCGGCACCCCGCCGCAGGAGATCACCACCGGCCCGATCTCGCAGGTGCCCCAGGAACTGCGCCGCTTCGTCCAGCGCAACCAGGTCTCCTACCAGTTCACCACCGTCGCCGACCCGGACGGCTACCGCGGCCGCGCGCTGATCATCGGCAGCCCCAGCGCCGAGGTCGCGACCCTGGAGATCTACCTGATCTTCCCGCTGGCCAGCGAGGAGTCGAGCCTGTCGCTGATGCGCGGCACGATGCTCATCGGCGGCGTGGTGCTGCTGGTGCTGCTCGCCGCGATCACCGCACTGGTCACCAGGCAGGTGGTGCTGCCGATTCGGTCGGCCGCGCGGATCGCGGGCCGATTCGCCGACGGCCGGCTCAAGGAACGCATGCTGGTGCGCGGCGAGGACGACATGGCGCGGCTGGCACAGGCGTTCAACGAGATGGCCGAGAGCCTGTCGAACCAGATCACCCAGCTCGAGGAATTCGGCAATCTGCAGCGCCGCTTCACCTCCGATGTCAGCCACGAGCTGCGCACCCCGCTGACGACCGTGCGCATGGCCGCCGATCTCATCCACGGCTCCAGCGACGATCTCGACCCGGCACTGGCCCGCAGTTCCGAGCTGTTGGTCAACGAGCTGGACCGGTTCGAGGGCCTGCTCAACGACCTGCTCGAGATCTCCCGGCACGACGCCGGTGTGGCCGAGCTGCAGGTGGAATCGCTGGACGTGCGGATGTGCGCGCGGGCCGCGATCACCACCGTGCGCCACCTGGCCAAGGACGCCGGGGTCGAGCTGGTCATCGACCTGCCCGAGGACCCGGTGGTCGCCGAGGTCGACCCGCGTCGCGTCGAACGGGTGCTGCGCAATCTGCTCGCCAACGCCATCGACCACAGCGAGGGCAAGCCGGTGCTGATCCGGATGCGCGGCGACGGCGAGGCCAACGCGGTCGCGACCGTGGTGCGCGATCAGGGCGTCGGCCTGCGGCCGGGCGAGGAGAAGCTGGTGTTCAACCGGTTCTGGCGCTCGGATCCCTCGCGGGTGCGCCGCTCCGGCGGCACCGGGCTCGGCCTGTCGATCAGTGTCGAGGACGCGAACCTGCACGAGGGCAGGCTGGAGGCCTGGGGCGATCCCGGCGTCGGTGCCAGCTTCCGGTTGCTGCTGCCGATGGTGCGTGGCCGTAAGCTCGGACAGAGCCCGCTCGCGCTGGAACCGATGCTGCGCAAGGTGCCCGCGCTGCCGGAATCCGAATCGGTCGAGCCGACCGTCGTCGAGCTGCCCGCCGCACCGGCGGACGGCTCCGGCGCCACGGAGACAGCGGCGCCGGAGCACACGCCGGCCGACAGCGCACCGGCCGAGCACACCGGCGACCTGGCCGCGACCAACGGCCGCGGTGACACCGCCGGCGACGCGGACGACGACCAGCCGATGTCCACCGAGACCGGAGACCGACAGACATGACGATGGCGCGTGGTGATCGCTCGGGAAGGCACGGCGCGGCACTGCTCGCGGCCGTCCTGGCCGGTCTGCTCGTCCTCACCGGGTGTGCCAGTCTGCCGGAGTCCTCGGCTCCCCAGGCGCTGGGCACGATCAACCGGGCGCCGACCTCGGCGGGCCCGCCACCGCCGCTGTCGGGCCGCGATCCCGACCTGCTGGTCAGCGATTTCCTCACCGCCAGCGCCGACCCGACCGACAAGCACGCCGCCGCCCGCCAGTACATGGCGGCCGAGACCGCGGGCAGCTGGAACGACGAGGCGAGCACCACCATCGTCGACCGGCCCGACACCCTGCGCGAGTCGCGATCGGCGGACAAGGCCAGCTATGTGATCCGCGCCCGCAAGGTCGGTGAACTCGCCGGCGACGGCGGCTACCGCGCCACCGAGGGCATGCTGGAGAACAAGATCGAGATGAGCAAGATCGACGGCGAATGGCGGATCACCCAGCTGCCGTCGGGCGTCGTCATGGATTCCAGCGCCTTCGACAAGTCCTACCATCGCCACGTCCTGTACTACGTCGACCCGGACAGCTCCGTGCTGGTGCCGGATCCACGCTGGGTCTCGGTGCCGCGCGCCCAGCTCACCGAACGGCTGATCGCCATGCTGGGCGAGGGCCCGCAGTCGGCGATCGCCCCGGTGGTCCGCAATCAGCTGGCCCCGCCGGTCGCGGTGCGCGAGCCGATCACCAAGGCCAACAACGAACCGGGCGAGGTCGGCATCGGCATCGGCGGGGTGCGCATCGACTTCGCCGGGCTCGGCGGGCTCGGCCAGCGCGAGCGCGAACTGTTCGCCGCGCAGGTGGTGATGACGCTGTCCGGCGCCGACATCCTCGGCCCGTACGTGCTGCTCGCCGACGGCAAACCGCTCGACGAGCGGTACGCGGCCAACGGCTGGTCGGTCGCCGATCTGGACCAGTACAGCGCCTCGGCGCCGGGGCAGAACCGGATCGGGCTGCACGCACTGCGCAACGGCACGCTGGTCCAGGTCACCCCGGACGGGATCGTCACCCCGAGCGGGTCCTTCGGTGAGGCCACCAATCTGCAGTCGGTCGGCATCTCCGCCGACGGCCAGTTCGTCGCCGCGGTCGCCGACACCGGCCGGGCCGATCCGGAACCGGCGCGCTCGCTGCTGATCGGCAACTACGGCGCCAGGGCGTTCCCGGTCGCGGAGGGCGCCACCATCGCCCGGCCGTCGTGGACACCCGACGGGGGCGCGGCCTGGACCGTGCTCAACGGTGACCACGTGATCCGGGCGGTCACCGATCGCGCCACCGGCAATGTCTCGGTGCAGGACGTCGACACCACCGCGCTGTTCGAGGCCTTCGGCTCCACCCGGCCCGAGATCAGCGAGCTGGCGGTCTCGCGCACCGGCGTCCGCGCGGCCCTGATCGCCGACGGCAAGGTCTACGTCGCGGTGATCGAGCGCCGTCCCGACGGCCGCTACGCGCTGACCTCGCCGCTGCCGGTCGCGCTCGGCCTGAGTACCAGGGCGGTATCGCTGAGCTGGGTCACCGGCGACACCCTCATGGTGGCGCGGGAGGGCAACGTCGACCCGGTCTTCACCGTGTCGATCGACGGCTCCCAGTTCACCCCGGTCACCCCGCAGAACCTCACCCCGCCGGTCCGGGTGGTCACCGCGGCCCCGGCCACCCAGTACGTCGCCGACTCGCGCGCGGTGCTGCAACTGCAGACCGCCGACCCGTCGCGCAACGACCGCTTCTGGCGCGAGGTGCCCGGCTTGACCGGTGAACAGGTGGTCCCGGTTCTGCCGAGCTGAGTCTGTCGGTACCCGCTGCCATACTCCTTCGCTATGACGACACTGCTCGATCTGATGTTGCCCGAGCGGTGCGGCGGCTGCGGACTGGCCGGGCAGTTGTGGTGCGCCGAGTGCGCGGCCGCGCTCGCGCGGGGGCCGGTGCGAATCCGTCCACGCAGCGATCCCGGCGTGCCGTGCTGGGCGCTCGGTCCCTACACCGGACCCGGCAGGCGCGCGGTACTGGCCGCCAAGGAACACGGCAGGCGCGACCTGGCCGAACCACTCGGACTGGCGTCGGCGCGCGCACTGGCCCGGCTACGGGCCCCGGATCGCCCGCTGGTGCTCGTGCCCGCCCCGACCAGAGGGGCGGCCGCGCGGCGCCGCGGCGGTGATCCGGTGACCCGCGCCGCCCGGTGCGCCGCGGGGTGGCTGATCGATTGCCGGACCGTCCCGCTGTTGCGGATGAAGCGTGGCGTGCGCGATTCGGTGGGTTTGACGACGAGGCAGCGCGCACACAATCTCCGCGACAAGATCATGGCCGACGAAGCCGCGCTGGAGCGGGCCGGAATCGGCACGAAAGCCGAGGTGATCCTGGTCGACGATGTGCTCACGACCGGGGCCACCGCGCGCGAGTCGGTGCGCGTCCTTGGCCGGATCGGTGTACCGCCGCGAGCCGTTTTGGTGACCTGTGCGGCTTGACGGCGCGAAATTTGCGTGAACAGTGGCGGACTTGCCCGTGGCGGACTAGCGTCGCGATCACACACCGAACACGAGTTTGGGAGGTGGCGCCGCGGACATCTGGTGCCGAGCGATTCCCGATCGGCACAGCTCAATCCCGCCGCACTCGCTTCGCAGCGTGCGGCCATATCCGGGAGGTACGCGTGACGACTTCTTCACGGGCATCAGTGCGAGATGCTGACCCTTCGGCCCTGGTGGACAGTGCCGACGACTCGACCGAGGACATGCACGCCGAAGTGGTGGTGTCCGGTCGCAATGTCGAAATTCCCGACCACTATCGAATCTACGTTTCGGAGAAGCTCGCTCGTCTCGAGCGCTTCGATCCGTCGATCTTCCTCTTCGATGTGGAGCTCTTCCACGAACGCAACCGTCGTCAACGCAAGGCCTGTCAGCGTGTGGAGATCACCGCGCGCGGCCGGGGACCCATCGTGCGCGCCGAGGCGTGCGCCGACAGTTTCTACGCCGCGTTCGAGTCGGCCACCCAGAAGATCGAGAGCAGGCTGCGCCGCGCCAAGGACAAGCGGCGCGTCGTGCACTACGGGGACAAGACTCCCGTCTCCGTAGCCCAGGCGACCGCCACCCTGGTGGACGATTCGCTGTTCGCCCCGCCCAACGGTGCGGCGCATCAGCATGCCGAGGAACCCGACGAGAGCGGTCCCGGCCACATCGTGCGCACCAAGGTGCACACCGCGACTCCGATGTCGGTCGACGACGCCCTCTACCAGATGGAACTCGTCGGCCACGATTTCTTCCTGTTCCACGATCGCGAGACCGACCGTCCCTCGGTGGTCTACCGCAGACACGCCTTCGACTACGGCCTCATCCGACTGGCCTGACATCGTCGAAAACGTCCGGGCATCCGCCACCAGCGGGTGCCCGGCTCTCGTTTCAGCCGCCGAAGGTCTCGCGGTGCACGGCCTCGTCCAGTGCGCGCCCGGCCCGCCAGCCGAACCGTTCCAGATCCGGCACCTGCTGGAATTCGCGCACCGGCCCCACGCACAGCCAGGCCACCGGCTCGATTCCGGCGGGCAACGCGACCAGCTCGCGCAGCACCTCGGGCTCGTAGAACGACACCCACCCCACGCCGATGCCCTCCGCGGTCGCGGCGAGCCACAGGTTCTGGATCGCCAGCACCGTCGAGTACACCCCGGTCTCCGGCACGCTCGCCCGCCCGAGCACCTGCGGACCACCGCGGCGATTGTCATGGGTGACCACCACGCCGGTGCCGCTCTCCACGATGCCCTCGATCTTGATCGGGGCGAAGGTCGCGGCCCGGTCGGCGGGCAGCGCGGCGGCGAACTCGTCGCGCTTGTCCGCGACATGCGCGGCGAACCGGCGCAGGGTATCCGCGGACCGGATCACCACGAAATCCCACGGCTGCGAATTGCCGACGCTGGGCGCGCGATGGGCCGCCGCCAGGATTCGCCACAGGGTCTCGTCGTCGACGAGCTCGCCGGTGAACTCGGCGCGGACATCGCGACGCAGGCGGATCGCGTCGTAGACGCTCAACTGGTCGGCACTCACGCCGACCAGTGAACCAGACCCGCGGGTTTGCTCAGCGGCGGACCAGCGTCCGTCCGGCGGCCAAGGCGGTGCGCACACCACGGCGACGACCCGCGGCCAGCGCGGTCCGCAGGCCCTGACGACGTCCGGTGTCCGGGTCGATGGTGGCCACGGCATTGCCGCCGAACAGCCGCTCCGACTTGGTCTCGGGGGCGTCGTCGCTGGTGTGGCGCAGGTACTTGTTGGGCAGCGACAGCTTCAGGATCGTGCGCCAGGACTTGAAGTACTGCACCGGCAGCGAGCCGGTGGTGTAGGGCAGGTCGTACTTGTCGGCCAGCTCGCGCACCCGCACGGCGATGTCGGCGTAGTGGTTGCTCGGCAGGTCGGGGAACAGGTGGTGCTCGATCTGGTGGCTGAGGTTGCCGGTCATGAAGTGCAGGATGGGTCCGCCGGAGATGTTGGCGCTGCCGAGCATCTGGCGCAGGTACCACTCACCCTGCGTCTCGTTCTCGATGTCGGCCTTGGTGAACTTCTCGGCGCCGTCGGGGAAGTGGCCGCAGAAGATCACCGCGTTGGTCCACACATTGCGCACCACATTGGCAGCGAAGTTCGCCGTCAGGGTGGTGAAGAACGACGGACCGGTGAGCAGCGGGAAGACCACGTAGTCCTTGGCGGCCTGCTTGCCGATCTTCTTCAGCACCAGCTTGCGGTCGGCGTCGAACTGCTTCCACTCGGGAGAGTCCTTGTCCCACTTCTTCTTCGCGACCTTGCCCAGCTCGAGGTGCTGGATCGCGACGCCGTACTCGAACAGCGCCTGCAGCAGGAAGTTGTAGATCGGGTTGCCCAGGTAGAACGGCATCCAGCGCTGGTCACGGGTGACGCGCAGCAGGCCGTAGCCGATGTCGTCGTCCATGCCGAGCACGTTGGTGTACTTGTGGTGCAGGAAGTTGTGGGTGATCTTCCAGTGCGCCGAGGGGCCCGCGTTGTCCCATTCCCACGAGGTGGAGTGGATCTCCGGATCGTTCATCCAGTCCCACTGCCCGTGCATGACGTTGTGCCCGATCTCCATGTTCTCGATGATCTTGGCGGAGCCGAGCAGGGCGACGCCGGCCAGCCAGGCCGGGGGCAGGAAGCTGGCGAACAGCACGGTGCGGCCGCTGATCTCCAGCGCCCGCTGTAAGCGGATGACATTGCGGATGTAGCGGGCATCCGACTCGCCCCGTGCGGATTCGATTTCCCGGCGGATCGCGTCGAACTCCGCACCGAGAGCTTCGACATCCGCGGCGGTGAGGTGCGCGTATTCCTTGACATCCGAGATCGCCATGGCGGTTACAGTACCGTAAGTTACGAGAGCGTAGGTTGGCGAATTCGAGCCCGGATTGTGTGATAGGTCCTATTGCGAAATCGAGATGGAGATGTTATCTGGCGGCGCGTCGGCCCCAGCGGCGGGCGGCTTTGTCCTGCAGGACCTCGCGCTCATGGGTCGCGCGCTCACCCAGTGCCCGCTTGGCCTCGCGCAGTGCCGCCTTCTCCTGCCGGGCGCGCGCCTTCAGCGCCACCTTGGCCTCACGCAGCACTTCCTTCTCGTGCCGTGCCTTCTCCTTCAGCGACGCCTTCGCGTCGTGCAGCGCCGAGCGCAGCCCGAATCGCTTACCCGTCTCCGGGTCGACCCGGAGACGGTCGGGCAGCGAGATGTCGCTGAACTTGCGCTCCGAGGAGGTCTCGGGCGCATCGTCGGAGGTCCGCTTGAGGAAGCGGTCCGGCAGGGCCAGCTTGTGGATGGTCCGGAAGGCGAGCAGGTACTGCTTGCCCAGTGAACCGGTGGTGTAGGGCAGGTCGTACTTGTCGCACAGCTCGCGCACGCGCACCGCGACCTCGGAGTACCGGTTGCTCGGCAGGTCGGGGAACAGGTGGTGCTCGATCTGGTAGCAGAGGTTGCCGCTCATGAACGCCATGACCGGACCGGCCTTGAAGTTGGCGCTGCCGAGCATCTGGCGCAGATACCACTCGCCCTGGGTCTCCCCGTCGAGCTGCTCGATGGTGAACTTCTCCGCGCCGTCGGGGAAGTGCCCGCAGAAGATCACCGCGTACGCCCACAGGTTGCGCACCAGGTTGGCGGTCGCGTTGGCCTTGAGCGTCGACTTCCACGCCGGTCCGGTCAGCGCCGGGTAGAGCACGAAGTCCTTGGCCACCTGACGGCTGACCTTGCGCGCGAATTCCAGGTCCGGCGGCGAGGTGAGCGTCTTGCCGGGGATTCCGGCGAGCTCCTTCTCGATGCCGAGATCGTGCAGCGCGATACCCCACTCGAAGGTGGCCGCCAACAGCAGATTCGCCGCGGGCTGCGCGAGATGCACGGGGCGCCATGCCTCGTCGCGCGTCATCCGCAGGATGCCGAACCCGAGGTCCTCGTCCTTGCCGAGCACGTTGGTGTAGGTGTGGTGCGAGTAGTTGTGCGCGCGCCGCCACTGTGCCGACGGCCCGGTCATGTCCCACTCCCAGCTGGTGGAGTGGATCTCGGGATCGTTCATCCAATCCCACTGCCCGTGGCTCACGTTGTGCCCGAGCTCCATGTTCTCGATGATCTTGGCCACCGAGAGCAGCGCGGTGCCGGTGAGCCAGGCCCAGCGGTTGCGGCTGCCGAACAGCACCGCCCGGCCGGCGACCTCGAGGCCGCGCTGGGCGGCGATGGTGCGCCGGATGTAGCGCGCGTCACGTTCCCCGCGCGAGGTCTCGACCGAACGGCGGATCGAATCGAGTTCTTTCCCCAGTGTTTCGATGTCGGCCGCGGTCAGATGGGCGAAGCCCTGGATATCGGTGATCGCCACCGGGGTCCTCTCTGTTTGTTGGCGGCGCGGTTACGGAGACCTGGACCAGCCACTTGTCAGTCGTTATCCGACCGATGCATTACTCCGAGGGTACCTGCTGGCGGACCCGGGTGGGATGCTCAGATGTCGAGAGTGCAGTCACCCGCCGCCGCGGAGATACAGGTCTGCACCTTGTCGCCCGGTTGGCGTTCGTCACCGTTGCGCAGGTCGCGGGCGTGTCCCGCGGACAGCGTCACCACGCAGGTCTGGCAGATGCCCATCCGGCAGCCGAAGGGCAGTTGCACGCCGACCGACTCGCCTGCCTCGAGCAGGCTGGTCGCGCCGTCGACGGTGAGGGTACGGCCGGTGGTGCCGAAGGTGACGGTGCCGCCCTCGCCGATCGCCGAACGCTCCACCTCGAAGCGTTCGATGTGCAGCTTGTCGGCGACTCCCGCACTCTTCCAATGCTGTTCGATCGCGTCGAGCATGCCCGCGGGGCCACACGCCCAGGTCTCACGCTCGCGCCAGTCCGGGTAGAGCTCGTCGAGGCTGTCGAGGGAGAACAGGCCGTGGGAGTCGGTGAGTTGCAGGTGCGAGAGGAAGCTCGGGTGCCGGTCGTGCAGGTCGCGCAGTTCCGCGCCGAACATGACATCGGCGTCGGTGGGCGCGGAGTGCACGTGCACCACATCGGTGACACCGTCGCGCCGATCCATGGTGCGCAGCATCGACATCACCGGGGTGATCCCGCTGCCCGCCGTGAGGAACAGCACCTTCGCCGGGGGCGGCTCGGGGAGCACGAACCCGCCCTGCGGCGCGGCCAGGCGCACGATGGTGCCGGCGGCGACCCCGTTGACGAGGTGGCTGGAGAGCTTGCCCTCCGGCATCGCCTTCACCGCGATCGAGATCAGCCGCTTGCCGCCCTCGCCGGTCCAGTCCGGCGGGCAGGTCAGCGAGTAGGAGCGCCAGTTCCAGCGGCCGTCGATCAGGATGCCGATGCCGATGTATTGGCCCGGCTGGTACTTGAAGTCGAAGCCCCAGCCCGGCTTGATCACCAGGGTGGCCGAGTCGGCGGTCTCCTTCTGCACCTCGACGATGCGCCCGCGCAGCTCGCGTGCCGACCACAGCGGGTTGGCCAGGTGCAGGTAGTCGTCCGGGAGCAGGGGGGTGGTCACCCGGGCCACCGCGCCACGCAGCACGTTGAGCTTGCCGCCGCGGTCGCCGACCTCGGCGGCCGGTGCTTCGAGCCATTCCCGGAACTTGTTCAGGACCATCTGTGCCGTTACTCCCTGTTGTGCATGTGGGCCACCGTGGGGTGGCTCGCTCGCCCTCAGGTTACGGCATCGTAGGTTGGGTGGCAGTGGCAGCGGCGGCCTACGCGGCGGTCAGTGGGATGTCACAGCAGATCGAGCAGGAACGGCAGTTCCTGGGTGGCGTACCAGGCCAGCTGGTGGTCTTCGGCGTCACCGAGCACGAACTCGGCATCGGGGTCGCCCAGGTCGGCCGCGTCGATGACATCGACCGCCTTGGCGACCTGCGGTTCGGCCTCGGCCAGGTCGACGTGCACCGACGCCACCTGGTCGTAGCCGATCGGCCCGGCCAGCTTCACCACGGCGTCGTCGAGGTCGGGCCGCAGTTTCGCGCCGGTGACGTCGGCGGCGACGACCGCGCGCCGGTACACCGGGCTGCCGGGGTTCGCCTCGCCCTCGGCGGCCGCGTCGTCGTCGAGGCCGTCGCGCTCGGCGGCGATCAGGCGCATCGAGGCCCTGGCCGCCTCCTGCATCGCCACCTCGGCGAGCTCGTCGTCGTCGCCGGCGGCGTAGGCCTCGCGCAGGGCGGGGGTCACGGCGAAGGCGGTCGCGCCGAGCGGGAAGAACTCCCGGTCCTCGACCAACTGGCGCAGGATCGGGATCGTCGCCGGGATGTAGACCCGCAACTTGCCGTTCTCAGAGACAGGCACCGAGCAACTCCTCCATCGATTCGTGCACCGACGCCGCGAGGACGTCGATATCGGCCATGGCGTCTCGGTCGGCGTTGAGTCCGTAGAAGACCTGACCGTCGTACGAGGTGAGCCCGAAACTCAAGGTCTGATTGCGCAGCAGCGGCGAGACCGGATACATCTCCAGCATCCGCGCCCCGCCGATGTACATCGCCGTCTGTGGTCCCGGCGCGTTGGTGATCACCAGGTTGAACGTGTTGTCGGCGAAGGTACTCGCCGCCCGCACACTCATCGCGTGCAGGCTGGCCGGGGCGAATCCGGCCAGATGGACCAGCGTGCGCGCCCGCACCCCGCGCCGCTGCCGGGCGGTGGCCTCGGTGGCGTGGGAGATGTGCGACAGGCGCATCGTCGGGTTCGGTTCGCCCACCGGCAGGTCGATCAGGAACGAGGACACCTCGCTGGCCGGGGTCAGCTGGTTGTCGCCGTCGACGTAGACCGACATCGGTACCACCGCGCGCAGATTGGTCGATTCGACCAGCGCCTCGTTGCGCGAGAGCAGCCAGTTGCGCAGCGCGCCGGTGACCACGGCGAGGACGGTGTCGTTGATGGAGCAGTCGAAGTGGCGCCGGATCGTGCGGTAGTCCTCGAGGTCGGTGCGGACCACGTCGAAGCGGCGGCTGCGCGAGGTGCGGGCGTTGAGCGGGCTGTCGGGGGCGCCCGAGGTCGCCGCGCGCACCGCGTTGGCCGCGGCCCTGACCGCCATCCTGGTTCCGCGCACCACCCCGAACGCGTTCGATCCCGCGTCGCGCACGACCTCGTAGGCCTCGCTGGGCTGGGCGGCCAGCTGCGAGAGCGCCCCGGCGAGCAACTCCACATCGGAGGGTTCGCGCGGTGCGTGCCACGCGTCGTCGGCCAGTTCCCGTGGCAGCGGGCTGTTGTCGAGGATCACGTGCCCGATCTCGAGCGCGGTGTCGCCGTCGACGAGCGCCGAGTGCGACTTGGTGAACACCGCGCTGCGGCCGTCGGCGAGCCCCTCGATCAGATACATCTCCCACAGCGGCCGCCCCTGATCCAGCGGCCGTGAGGCGAGCCGGGCGACCAGGTCGTAGAGCTGTTCGTCACTGCCGGGACCGGGCAGCGCGGAGCGGCGGATGTGATAGCTGATGTCGAAGCGGCTGTCCTCGACCCAGACCGGGCGGCCCAGCGCCAGCGGGATCTCGCGCACCTTGCGGCGGTAGCGCGGAACCAGCGGCAGCCGGGATTCGACCAGGTCGATGAGGCGTTCGTAGTCCAGGACCTGCCCCGTCGCGTCGGGGGCGGTGTTCTGGAGGATCGCGAGAGAGCCGATGTGGATCGGGTTGCTGCTCGACTCGAGCCGATAGAACGACGCGTCCTGCGGCGTCAGTCTCGTGATCACGCGCTCCGATGCTCCTTCCGGTGCCGTGTGGCGCAGACCGGGCACGTCCGACATCCTACGTCACCGTAGGTGAACCGCGGTGCCGGGCAACGGTGCTCACCGGATGCCGTGACCTGGGCGGATACGGGCCCCCGGTACATCGGGCACGGGTACACGCCGCCGGGTACGGTGGTCTGCGGACTACGATGGCCCACAACGCCCACTTCACCGTGGCCGACCAGCAGAAAACACTCCGACCAGAGGACTGACGAGACCCGTGCCTGCGCTGACACTGACGAGGTTGCTACGGATTGGTGAAGGCCGCATGGTCAAGCGGCTCTCGAACCTCGCCGACGAGGTCATCGCGGTCGGTGACGAGATCGAGGGGCTCACCGACGAGCAGCTGCGCGCCAAGACCGACGAGTTCAAGCAGCGCTACGCCGACGGTGAAACCCTCGACGACCTGCTGCTCGAGGCGTTCGCGGTGGCCCGCGAGGCGTCCTGGCGCGTGCTGAACCAGAAGCACTACAAGGTGCAGATCATGGGTGGCGCGTCGCTGCACCTGGGCAACATCTCGGAGATGAAGACCGGTGAGGGCAAGACCCTGACCTGTGTGCTGCCCGCCTACCTCAACGCGATCTCCGGCGACGGCGTGCACGTGGTCACCGTCAACGACTACCTCGCCAAGCGCGACTCCGAGTGGATGGGCCGCGTGCACCGCTTCCTCGGTTTCGAGGTCGGCGTGATCCTCGGCGGCATGACCCCGGCCGAGCGCCGGGTGGCCTACGCCGCCGACATCACCTACGGCACGAACAACGAGTTCGGCTTCGACTACCTGCGCGACAACATGACCCACTCGCTGGACGATCTCGTCCAGCGCGGGCACAACTTCGCCGTGGTCGACGAGGTCGACTCCATCCTCATCGACGAGGCCCGCACCCCGCTGATCATCTCGGGCCCGGCCGACGCCTCCTCGAAGTGGTACGCCGAGTTCGCGCGCATCGCGCCGCTGCTGAAGAAAGACCTGCACTACGAGGTCGACATCAAGAAGCGCACCATCGGTGTGCACGAGGCGGGCGTGGAGTTCGTCGAGGACCAGCTCGGCATCGACAACCTGTACGAGGCCGCGAACTCGCCGCTGGTCAGCTACCTGAACAACGCGATCAAGGCCAAGGAGCTCTACCAGCGCGACAAGGACTACATCGTGCGCGACGGCGATGTGATCATCGTCGACGAGTTCACCGGCCGCATCCTGGTGGGGCGCCGCTACAACGAGGGCATGCACCAGGCGATCGAGGCCAAGGAGAAGGTCGAGATCCAGCCGGAGAACCAGACCCTGGCCACGATCACCCTGCAGAACTACTTCCGCCTCTACGACAAGCTCTCGGGCATGACCGGTACCGCCGAGACCGAGGCCGCCGAGCTGCACTCGATCTACAACCTCGGCGTGGTCCCGATCCCGACGAACAAGCCGATGGTCCGCAAGGACCAGGCCGACCTGATCTACAAGTCGGAAGAGGCCAAGTTCAACGCGGTCGTCGACGATGTGGTGGAGCGGCACGAGAAGGGCCAGCCGGTCCTGATCGGTACCACCAGCGTCGAGCGCTCGGAGTACCTGTCCAAGCAGTTCACCAAGCGCGGTGTCGCGCATTCGGTGCTGAACGCGAAGTTCCACGAGCAGGAAGCCCAGATCATCGCCGAGGCCGGTCGGCCCGGCGCGGTCACCGTCGCCACCAACATGGCCGGTCGTGGTACCGACATCGTGCTCGGCGGCAACGCCGACATCATCGCCGACATCCTGCTGCGCAAGCAGGGCCTGGACCCGGTGAACACCCCCGACGAGTACGAGGCCGCCTGGCATTCCGCGCTCGAGCAGGTCAAGAAGCAGACCGAGGACGACGCCGAGAAGGTGCGTGAGGCCGGTGGCCTGTACGTGCTCGGCACCGAGCGCCACGAATCGCGGCGTATCGACAACCAGCTGCGTGGCCGCTCCGGCCGTCAGGGCGATCCGGGCGAGTCCCGTTTCTACCTGTCCCTCGGTGACGAGCTGATGCGCCGCTTCAACGGTGCCGCGCTCGAGTCGATCATGACCAGGCTGAACCTGCCCGACGATGTGCCGATCGAGGCGAAGATGGTCTCCAAGGCCATCAAGAGCGCCCAGACCCAGGTCGAGCAGCAGAACTTCGAGATCCGCAAGAACGTCTTGAAGTACGACGAGGTGATGAACCAGCAGCGCACCGTCATCTACGGCGAGCGCAACCAGATCCTGCGTGGTGAGGACATGGAGGGTCAGGTCCAGAACATGATCACCGACGTGACCACCGCCTATGTCGACGGTGCCACCGCCGAGGGCTACGTCGAGGACTGGGATCTGGACAAGCTGTGGACCGCGCTCAAGACGCTGTACCCGGTGAGCCTGGACCACAAGGAGCTCGCCGGCGAGACCGCCACCGGTGACGCGGGCGAACTCACCCGCGACGAACTGCGCCAGGCCCTGCTCGACGACGCGCACACCGCCTACGAGAAGCGCGAGCAGGAGATCGACGGCCTGGCCGGCGAGGGCGCCATGCGCAACCTGGAACGCCAGGTCCTGCTCTCGGTCCTCGACCGCAAGTGGCGCGAGCACCTCTACGAGATGGACTACCTCAAGGAGGGCATCGGCCTGCGCGCGATGGCCCAGCGCGACCCCCTGGTCGAGTACCAGCGCGAGGGCTTCGACATGTTCGCCGCCATGCTGGAAGGCCTCAAGGAAGAGTCCGTCGGCTTCCTGTTCAACCTCCAGGTCGAGGTCCAGCAGCCCCAGGCTCCCCAGCCCGAGGGCGTCTCCGTCGACAAGAACCTCCGTTCCCCCGTCGGCGCCCGCCCCCAGGACGCGCCCCCGCCCGCCCCCCAGGCCCCACCGGCCCTGCGCGCCAAGGGCATCGACGAGTCCACCCCCAAGGGCCTGAACTACTCCGGCCCCGCCGAGGACGGCCGCGCCGAATCCCGCTCCGACGCCCAGGAATACGGCGGCCAGCAGCAGAACGGCACCCGCCGCTCCCGCCGCGAAGCGGCCCGCTCCGACGCCAAGGGCAAGGGCGGCAAGCGCCGCCGCTGAGGTAAACGCCGCTCCACCGAAGGCCCCCGCCACAACACGGGGGCCTTCGTCGTTCGGCACCAGGCGCCCTCGAACGTGCATGTACAATTGCATGCATGGTTGCCCTGCAGATTCGCGACGTTCCCGAGCCGCTGCGTGATCAGCTGGTCGCGCTGGCGCAGCGACGCGGCCAGTCCCTGCAAGCGTTCCTGTTCGACCTGATTCGCGACGAGGCCCGTCGCCAGGACAACATCGCGGTCCTCAAGCAGTTCAGCCCCGTCGCCTGGGACGTCGCTTTCACCGCGGTGGACGTCCAGGTCGCGCTGGATGAGGAACGTGCCGAACGGGATTCGGCCCTGACCGACCGGGAGGCCTGCGAGTGATCGTGGTGGACGCGTCAGTCTTCGCTCACGCTCTCCTGAACCCGGACCCGCTCGGCGACCTGTGCCGCACCAACCTGGAGGCCGACAACCGCTGGATCGCCCCCCAGCACTGGACCATCGAGGTCCTGTCGGTGATCCGCCGTTTCTCCCGAGCGGGAACCATCACCGCCGCCCAAGCCGCCCAGGCCGTCACGGCCCTGGAAAAGCTCGATCCGGAGGTCCCCATCACCCGCGTCCTCGTACCCAGAATATGGGATCTCCGCGACAATCTGACCGCCTACGACGCGGCCTACGTCGCTGCCGCGGAGGCGTATGACTGCGAGTTGCTCACCACGGACTCACGACTGGCGAACGCACCGGGAATCGTTTGCACCGTGCGCGTTCTGCGAACGGCGGATTCGTAATCGGCCGGGGCCATCCCAGGAATCCGGGGCGCTCTCAGAACGTGGATCAGTCCGTTCGGTTCTCCGCGGTCGCACGCGGTCCGTCCGCTGGGATCCGGCAGTTGGTACTCCTGCCTGCTGGCCTTCGACACCCCGTTCGGTGTGCAACACGGCCGCCGGGTCGGCAGCACCGAGATCCAGATCAGAATGCGCGGGTTCGTTCCACCGCCCATGACACAGACCTGCGCCACCCTGACGGAAATCGCGGAATCGTTGGCTCCCCACCTCCCCCCAGGCCGCTGACCCGAACTGCGCCCCGGGTATCTGCCATCGTCGCGATAGGCATCGGGGAACCCGGCACCCGTGACAATGCCCTGTGTTCTCGCTCGTTCACTGCGGATCGATGACGGCCTTCGGGTCGCCGATCGAGCGGTGGTCGGCGGTGGAATGGCTGGGGCGGAGAAAGCGTTCGGGGTCGGGGAGTAGCTGGTCGTAGGTGATTGGCGTGTCCGCTGGGTCGCTGGTTTCACCGCGACTGCGGGCGATGCTGGTGCGGGTGGCGAGAGTGGCCGGGTGGTCGGGGCCGAGGGCTCGGACCTGTTCGGGGAGTAGCTGTTCGAAGGCATCGAGTGCTGCGGCGGTTTCGCCGGATCGGGCTCGCCAGGTCGCGATGTTGTAGCGGGTGCGCAGGACGTCCGGGTGGTCGGTTCCGAGGACTCGGATCTGATCGACGAGCAGGCTCTCGGAGTCGGCGATCGCGCTGTCGAGGTCACCTGATCCGCCGCGCCAGCTCGCGATGTTGTTCCGGGTGCGTAGCACGTTGGGGTGTTCGGCGCCGAGGACGCGGGTCTGGTCGGCGCGCAGGCTCTCGAGGGCGGCGCAGGCGCCCGTGACGTCCCCGGATTGGCCGAGGCGGGTCGCGAGGTGATGGCGCACCGCGAGGGTGTCGGGGTGGTCGGGACCCACCAGGTGGCGCAGATCGGCGAGGAGCTGTTCGGCCGCGGTGTACGCGCCGGTGATGTCACCGCATTCACCGCGGTAGTAGGAGACGCTGTGCCGGGTCCGCAGGGTGTCGCGATCGTGTTCGCCCAGTTCACGGGATTGATCGGCCAGGAGTCGTTCGAAGGAGGCCAGTGCGCCGATGACGTCGCCGGTTCTGCTCCGGCAGGTGGCGATGTCGTGGCGGGTGCGCAGGGTGTCGCGATGGTGTTTGCCCAGCACACGGGTCTGGTCGGCCACCAGCTGCCGGAAACCGGTCAGCGCGCCGGACACTTCGCCCGACTCGCCCCGCCAGTAGGAGATCCGGTGGCGCGCCAGGAGAGTGTCGGGGTGGTGCGCGCCGATCACGGCCAGCAGTTCCGGCAACAGGGCGCGCCATCGTGCGACGTTGTCGGCCGGGCGGCTGCTCTCCAGCGAGTCGAGCAAGGACACGGCCTCGGTTGTGCGGCCACCGAGTGCCAGATGGCGGGCGCCCGCTTTCGCCCGATACGCCGGCATTCGCGCGGTTTCCGTCGCGGACAAGCTGTCGGCGACGGCCAGGTGCGCCGTCTCGATGCCGGTATCGATGTGTTCGATGATCGGCGCGGCGAATGCCCAGTGCGCCAACCCGATTCGCTCGTAGTCGGTGCTCGGCGCCGCACGGGCGACGAGTGCCCCCAGCGAGGTGACGAGGTCGCGCAGACCCGGTGTCGACAGGTCCGTCCCGAGTGCCGCGAGGGCATTGCGGGCGATCTCGACGGGTAGTACCGGTCCGACACCCGCGGCAGCGAGCAGTGCGAGGAGTTGATCGAGGTGTTCGCTCTGCGAGCCCGTGCTGTGCTCGGATCGCGCGGCCGCGTCGTCGATCCGTTGCCGGACGGCCTGCGCCAGGATGGAATCGCCGCTGGTCGACCAGTCGGCGGGCGGCTGGGAGACCTCGGTGAGCAGCCGGGCGATCAGCCACCCGCTCACCATCGGCGCGTCCGACCGGATCGATTCTCCGAAGGTGTTCGCCGGCAGGTCTGCTCGCAGTTCGACGACGGCGTCGATCACCGTCCGCACCGATGGCAGCTCCACCATCACGGCCCTACCGTGCGCCAGTCGTGGATCGTCCTCGACGCCGGTGCCTCGGCGTACTCCGGCGATGACGCACAGGTCGGGTAGTGCGTCGTTGCGGGTCATCGCCGAGATGGCGGTGATCAGTGCCTCCCGATTGCCGATGTCGGGCTGGTCGAGACCGTCGACGATGAGGTGGAAGGGCTCGTCGGTCGACATCGTCGTCAGAGGGAGCGTGACCAGGCGGTCGAGTGCGCCCAGCGAGCGTTGCTGATCAGGAGTCAGCGAGCGCGCTGTGGCCGCCGCGGCTTCGGCGAATCCGGGCAGGGTCCGGGAGAGCTGGGTGGTGAGCTCCTCGGCCACTGATTCCGGACTGCTCGCCGCATCGAGAAACACTGCGGCGCAGATGAATTCCGCCGGAATTGTTCGACGGACGGTCGCGCGCACCAGCATTCCCATGATCGCCGACTTGCCGGACCCTGCTGGTCCGATCGCCATCCGCAAGCGGTGCGGGCCGGCGACGAGCTGCTGGATACAGCGGCGGATCTCGCTGGTGAGGAACAGATCTCGGGTCAGTTGATCGATCAGCGCCGCGGAGGGCCGCCCAGTCACCGCATCGGCCCTGGCCCAGTTCGGTACCAGCCACAGGCCTGGATCGCCGCCCCGGGTGGCCAGCGCCGCGCCCGACATCGTCAGGCTCATGTGGCCGGGCTCCTGTTTCCGGCAGCCCGCCGCGATCGGCGTCTTCAATGTGTCGACAAAGATGTGGCTCTTCCCGGCCGGGTCGCCGGTGCGCAGTGTCTTGACGACCGTGCGGGTGAAGCAGGCGTCGAAGGCGGTGCTCTCGTCGGCGGAGGCCGTCAGCAACTCCATTCGCGCGGCGTTGCGGGGGATCACGCTCAGCCACTGCTGGCCGGCCCGGGTGATCGCCCGTCCCGAGGCGCAGGCGTCCACCATCACGATGAGCCCGTCGAGCTTCCCGCGCCCCCGCAGGTTGAGTCCCTCTTTGATCTCGTGTCCGAGATCGAGTGCCGTTCCAGCCATGGGCAATTCGGGTGAATCACGCGCCAGCAGATAGTAGGCACCGGCCGCGTCGTCATGGACACCGTGCCCGATGAATCCGATGAGCAGCGTGGCCTGCCGTGCGGCAGCGGTCGCGAACGCCTCCGCGACCGCTGACCGTAATTGTGCGTGCCCCGGATTCACCAGTGGCCCGCCCCCATCGCTCACCGACGCCCACCCGCCGTTCTCGCACAGCTCACCCAGCAGCTGACGAGCCAACCCCGCGATGTTCCTGATCTCCGGAAGTTCGTCACACTGCGACGCGACCACCAGCGCCAGCCTCCCACCCATCCCCAGAACCTAGCGCGGGCCGAGTCCGCAGACGAGTGTTCAGCACCAAAACATCTCCACCAGTGCGGATTTTGCATACCCCAGCACTGGACCATCGAAGTCCTCTCGGTGATCTGCCGCTTCACCTGAGCAGGAACCATCACACTCGAGCAAGCCGCCCGAGCCGTCACCGCCCCGGAAAGCTCGATCCAGAAGTCCCTGTCACTCGCGTTCCCGGAATCTGGGACCTCCGCGACAACCTGACCGCCTACGACGCGGCGTACGTCGCAGCAGCGGAGCCATATGGCTGCGGGTTGCTCACCACGGACTCGCGACTGGCGAACGCACCGGGAATCACCTGCACCGTGTGCGTTCTGCGCGTGGTGGACTCGCGCTATGCCGATGGTGCCGCCGACAGTCAGGAACGTGTCGGCAGCTAGGGACGATGCAACGCGTCGAGGGTGATCGCCAACGTGACCGGAGTATCCAGAACCAACGCCGTACGGTGAACTCGGTGCGGCATGTACCGCATCCCGGACCAGTCGAGCCGATACTCCTCGATCCGGTCGATGAGCTCCCAACTCTTGTCGAAGTGCACGATCAGATAGACCGGGATGCCAGCGCGGGCGTAGAGCTGGTATTTCACACCGGTGTCACTGTCGACGGTCTCACGCGAGGCGACTTCGGCGACCAGCGTGATGTGGTCACGAACGGTATTGACGTCGTAGGGTTCGCAGTCGCGCACGAAGACGTCCGGGTACCGGACATTGAGTCTGCGGTCGGCAGCTCTGTCCTCTGCATCGGCGAATCGCACCGCCACGTCGGAGCCGATCCGCAGGCAGGGCCCGGTGGGATCACGTGCGTCTTCGAGTACGGCTGCCAGGCGACGCACCACCCGGCTGTGCGCCTCTCTCTGGCCCACCGCACCCACCACGAGCCCGCCGATGATCTCGAAGCGACCCAAGGTGCTGCCGAGCACGTCGGGCTCAGCAGCGAGAAACTCCTCGTCGGTGATGCGCTGCGGTTCGTCCGGAGGCACTGCGATCAGGGTCACCTCCTAGTCGTCACAGACGAGCCCGACCGTACCGCTTGCCGTGACAGCAACGATCCAGCGGTCGCGCACAGCCGACTTCTCTGAATGGTGCCGCAGCCGACAACGCGCCGCCCGACAGCCGTACAACGTCCGCGATCGACACCCAACTACCCGAGGTCCTCTTCGAGGTGCGCGATCCACTGGCGGGTGGTCAGGGTGTTGGGGTGGTCGGGTCCGAGGATGCGTTCGTAGTCGGTCAGGAGTTGGCGGAAGGCGGCGAGTGCTGCGGTGGGTTCCCCAGTTTCGCCGAGCCAGCCAGCGATGTTGTGGCGGGTGGCCAGGGTAGCGGGGTGGTCGGGTCCGAGGATGCGTTCGTAGTCGGGCAGGAGTTGGCGGAAGGCGGCGAGTGCTGCGGTGGGTTCCCCGGTTTCGCCGAGCCAGGAGGCGATGTTGTTGCGGGTGGTTAGTACTTCTGAGTGGGCAGTCGGTGCGATTTCCGGCAGGAGGGCCGTCCAGCGTGCGAGGTTGTCGGCGGGCCGATCACTGTCGAGCGAGTCGACCAACTTCAACGCTTCGCTGGATCGGCCGCCGAGGGCGAGGTGGCGGGCACCGGACTTGGCCCGGTAGTCCAGGAACTGTTGGGGGTCGTCAGGATCGAGGTTTTCGGCGATGGCGAGGTGGGCTGCGCGAATGTCGGTTTCCAGGTGGTGCTGGATCGGGTCGGTGAAAGCCAAGTGGGCGAGGCCGATTCGTTCGTTGGGGGTGCTTGCGGCAGATCGGGTGATGAGGACGCCCAGTGATGCGATGAGGTCGCGTAGTTCGGCTTCCGACAATGTGGTGCCGAGTTTGGTGAGGGCGCGGCGGCACAGCTCGAAGGGCAGGGCGGGGCCTACGCCGACGGCGGTCAGGATTGCCAGCAGTTGGTCGACCTGGGTGGCGGACGTACTCGTGTGCTGCTCGCCTGTGGCAGGAGACGACGCGTCGGCGATGCGTTGTCCGACCGCGTCGGAAAGCGTCGACTCGGTGGCACTCGACCAGTTGTCCGGGAGCTGGGAAACCTCGGTGAGTAGTCGCGAGATCAACCATCCTCCGGAAATCGTGGTATCCGGGATAGTGGTGGTGTCGACATCGGCCTCCGATAATCCATCTCGAAAGGAGACTGTGGCATCGACAATCGCTCTGGCTGAGGGCAATTCGACGGCGATCTGCACGCCATGTGTCAGATGCGGATCGTCCTCGACGCCGGTGCCGCGGCGAACACCGGCGATCACGCACAGATCGCCCACCGTGTCGTCGCTGGTCATCGCGCCGAGTGCGGCAACAAGCGCGTCCCGGTTACCTCGGTCCGGTTGGTCGAGCCCATCAATGATGATGTGGACCGGGCGCGTGGTCTCCACCAGGGCGAATGGCACGAGCACGAGGCGGTCGAGTGCGCCGAGCGTGCGCAACTGCTCCTCGGTGAGTGTGGCCGCGGTGTGCTCGGCAGCCTCGGCGAAACCGGGCAGGGTATTGGTGAGCTGGGCGGCCAACTCCTCGGCGACCGACAGCGGGCTGCTCGCGGCATCGAGGAATACCGCAGCGCGAATGTATTTGCGCGGGATGATTTCCGGCTCGCATGCGCGCACCAGCATTCCCATGATCGCGGACTTCCCCGATCCCGAGGGACCGACCGCCAACCGCAATCGTGGCGGAAAGTGTGTGACGAGTTCGGCGAGGCAGCGCGAGATGTCGGGTGTCGAGCGCAGGTCTCTGGTCAGCTGGTCGACGAGTTCGGCCGAGGGTCGCCCGGTCAGGCAATCCGCGAGGGCTCGATTCGGCACCAACCACAGGCTCGGGTCACCGCCGCGCAGGGCCCGCGCGGCGCCTGACCTGGTGAGACTCAGGTGCCCGGGGTCCTGCTTCGCGCACCCCTTCGCGATCGGCGCGCGCAGTGAATCGACGGAGATCTGGCTGGCACCGGCCGGGTCGCCGGTCCGCAGTGTCTTGATGATCGTCCGGGTGAAACAGGCATCGTAGGCGGGGCTTTCGTCGGCGGAGGCCGTGAGCAACTCGAGCCGCGCGGCATTGCGGGGGATCACGCCGAACCACTCGTTCGCGGCGACGTCGACGGCCCGGCCCGAAGCGCACGCATCCACGATCACGACGAGCCCGTCCAGCTTGCCCTTGTCCTTGCGGTTGAGCTCGGTCTGGATGCGGTAGCCGAGGTCGATGGCGCGATCCCCGTCGGCGATTTCCGGGGAGTCCTTGGCCAGCAGATAGAACCGGTGTACGGCAGCATCGTGATGGCCGTGGCCGAGGAAGCTGAGCAGCAGCGTGGCCTGTTGCTGTTTAGCGGTGGTGAAGGCATCGGAGATCGCGGTGCGAAGGTCGGTGTGGTCGGGGTTGATCAGTGGTGCGCCGTCGGCGGTCACCGATGCCCAGCCGCCTCGGGTACTGAGCTCGTCGAGCAGGTCCCGTGCGAGCGTGTCGATGTCTCGGATACCTGGTAGTTCATCGCATTGCGACGCCACCACCAGCGCCAACCGTCCGCCCATTCCCCGAACTTAGCGCGCACCTCGCTTTGCCGCCGCAGCTCACCCGAAAACATTGCTGCCAGTCTGGTTTTCACACAGCAACCACATGGCGCAAGGCCGTCCGCGCGGGCACAATCGACGCGCACCACCCACACACTCAGGGGGTCGACTTGTCCGACATCGTTCTCGTCCACGGCATCGCGCAGGAGCAGTATTCCGCCGACCTGCTGGAGAGTCGTTGGCTACCCGCGATGGCCGGTGCCGTTCGGCTGGCCGGGCACCCCGACCTTGCCGACAAGTTGTGGCGCGACAAGCAGCCCGGATCGGTCGATTCGCGGATGGCCTTCTACGGCAATGCCTTTCTCGCCGAAGGCGCCCAGGGTGGTGGTGAGTCGGCATCGCTGGACTCGTCCGAGCTCGATTTCGCCGAAGAGCTCGCCGAGATCTGGCTGCGAGCCGCCGCCGACCGCGCTCCCGACCACGACGACCGCATCGAAGCCCGCCGCCAACTCGACATCCTCACCGACCACTCCGCCCAGGCGCAGGGCATCGGCACCGCACTGCGCCCCGCGGTCAACGCCCTGACCCGCCTGAGCTGGTTCGCCCCCACCGGATTCAACCTCGCCGCCCGGTTCGTCGTCCGAGCCCTCGGCCAGGTCACCAAGTACTTCACCGATCCCGCCGTCCGAGAGTTCGCCCAGCAGCAAGTTCTCGACCGCATCGGTCCCGAAACCCGTCTGGTCATCGCCCACTCGCTCGGCTCCGTCGTCGCCTACGAAGCCCTGCACCGCGTCGACCACCCTGTAGCCCTGCTCACCGCCGGTTCCCCACTCGGGCTCCAATCGATCATCTACCCCCGCCTCGAGCCAGCCCCACCCACGGTCCCACCCACCCTCATCACCTGGGACAACCTCGCCGACCGCGACGACATCATCGCCACCACCCTCGACTTGGCACCTCTGTTCCTGCCCTCCAGCACCGGAGTCCTGCCGACCCGCACCGTCGTCGACAACGGCGCTGAGCCGCACAGCGCTCTCAACTACCTGACCAAGGAACACACAGGCAAGGTGATCGCCGCCGCACTCACGGAGATGTGAGTCTTCACCCCTCCTCGTTGGGCACCGTCGCATGACCCCACAGCGCCGAGAGCGGCAGCGACAAGATGCGGTCGCCGTAGGAGAGTCCCTTGGCGCCGAGGTGGAGGACGATTCCGGCGGTGAAGCGGGAGCCGAGCTTGTCGCGCAGCCAGGTGAGATGGCGGGCGTCGTCGGAATGCGGCGAGGCGGAGGCTTTGACTTCGATGGCGTAGATGCGGCCGTCGGGGGTTTCCAGGATGAAATCGACTTCCCGGCCGTCGCGATCGCGGTAATGCATGATCTCGAAGGCGTCGCAGGTCAGGCTCTTCAACTTCAGCAACTCGGCGAAGACGAAGGTCTCGACGAGCGAGCCCAGGGCGCGCTGGCCCGGGCGACGAAGTGAATCCGCATCGGTATTGCCGAGGTTGGCGGCCAGGCCTGAGTCGGTGAGAAATACTTTGGGGGCTTTGGTGAGCCGGGACACAAGATTGGTCGACCATGCCGGAGCGCTCGCCACGAGGAAGACGGTTTCCAGGTACCGCAGGTAATTGCTGACGGTCTCGCCGCTCAGCGAGAGGCCGTTCCCGACATCGGACGCGATGAACGAACTGCCTGCCCGTGCGGCGATCATCGACGTAAGTCGAGGGAGCGCCTGTGCATGCCGGATATCGGCGAACTCCCGGATATCTCGTTCGATGATGGTCCGCAGATAGCCGGCGAACCACCGCCGCCGCGAATTCTGGTTCGCCATACCGACGACTTCCGGGAAACTGCCGGTGACGACCAGTTCCAGGTACTGATCCCTGGTCCAGGAGGAGGTGACGCCGAGAAGTTCCTGTGGCTTTCCGAGTCGGGTGTGCAGAAAGTCCTCGCCACTGCGTGTTCGCTCGGTCATCGACAAGGGCCAGAGGTCGACGAACGCCGCACGGCCCGCAGGACTCCACGCTTTCGACCAGGCTAATCGAAATCTGCCGGGACTTCATTCGAAATCTGCCGGGTACTGAGCTGGGCTTTCGCCATCTTGGCAGTCATCGCACAGGTAACCTGACCACCAAGGTCTTCACCGGGCGAGGCGGGAGACAGGCGTGCGGCAGATCGACACTGACCTCATCGGCAGATCGTCACTCAGGCTGCCCGGTCGGTTCGCTGTGGGCGGTCGGGACCCTTGCGGGATGAGCAGCCGTTCAGCTCGCCCGATGGATCGGGTGGACTCGAGATAGGGCGCGCTTGGCCTCGGCCAGCGAGATCATCTGATCCTCGTCGTCGATCTCGGCGACGGCCGCTTCGGCCCATTCGCGCAGCAGGGTGGAGACGCCGATGCGGCGTTCGTCGGCCAGTTCCTTGAGGCGGGAGTGCAGGCCCAAGGGGAGGCGGATCGACGTGGTCACCATGATGTCTTCGTTGGCGGGCAGGCGTGGTGGGGGGTCGGTGGGGGTGTCGGAGAAGCTCAGTCGATCCATGAAGTCGGCGAGTTCTTCTTTGCTGGACGGAAGATCGCTCATGATCGGGTCTCACTTTCCCACTGCTCGAATCGCGCCAGTTCCTCGGCGCGCATCGTGCGTGCGCCGATGATCACCCACGTCCAGTCCTCGCGCTGTCGTGTGACCACGATCAGCGGGCGGCCCGCCGTGGTGCGCCCCCACACCGTCAGGACGGACACCTGGCCGTCGAAGGCCGGGCGTGGCCACCGTCGTGACGCTGCGAGGACCTGCCGAACCTCGCTGGGTTCGATGCCGATCAGGTGAGCGATCGCCCAATCAGGCCACTCGAAACCCATGAGGTCCATAATACGCACGTAGTAAGCGGCAGGAAAGATGCGGATGACAGGAGCCTCGCGGCCGTCGGGCCTACGCTCGGGCCATGGGTGAAGAGGTCGTGCGACCGTTGTCGGCGGCGGAGCGGTGGTTCTGGCTCATCGATCAGCTCTCGCCCGCCAACTGTGTGGTGCGGTTGCGGGTGCGTGGGGCGATCGGGGCGTATCGGTTGGAGGCGGCCGCGGCGGCGGTGGTCGCGGAGTTTCCGCTGCTGCGCGCGACGGTGGCCGAGGGACCGAGCTTCGTGACGTCGGCTGATCCGCACCTTCCGGTTCTGCACCGCATCGTCACCGATCCCGATGAGTGGCGCACCGTTCTCGACGACCAGCTCGCCACTCCGATCGACCTGTCGACGGCATCGGGGCGTCTCATCGATCTCGCTTGGCGCCCAGGCACTTCCGAGGAATACCACGACCTGATCCTGGTGCTGTCCCACGTCCTGCTTGATGGTCGCTCGATGGCGTCCCTCGGATGGCGAATCCTCGCCTACGCTTTCGGTGCCGAACCGCCGGCGATGTCGCGCCCGCCGATTCCCGCTCCCGACGATCTGATCCCGCCCGCGCACACCGGCATGCTTCGCTGTCTGCGCGCGAATTTCGCGGGGCAGCTCACCGCCGTCGCCCGGCGCGCCACCAGTCTTCCCGGCACACCGCCGCCGCTCCCGATTCGCCGTACCCGCACGGTGATTCGCACCATCGACGGCGATCGGCTCGCTGCCTTGCGGGAACGATGCCAACGCGAAAAGGTCACCGTCAATGCCGCCCTCGCCGCTGCACTGGCGGGTGCCCTCGGCGACCTCGCCCGCCCGCACCGCTCCGGTGTCGCCGGTATCGGCATCCCCGTGGACGTGCGCTCGCGACTACACCCCGCGCCCGACGATGACGAACCCGGCATGTTCACCGCCGTCGTTCCCACCTTCGTCCCCTACGGACCCGAAAAGTCACTTTGGGACGCTGCCCGAACAGCGAAAGACCGACTCTCCCAACGCCTGAACCGCAACGCCGATCTCGCCTCCCTGGCCGCGATCCGCTACGGCTGCCCCCGCACCCTCGAATCCGGCAGGCGCACCATCGAACTCATCGACCGCCGCGCCCCTTGGAACGTCACCCTGAGCAACCTCGGCCGCCTGACCCCACCCGAAACCCCAGAGCCCCTCCACATCTCAGCCGTCACCGTCGCCGGAACCAACTCTTGCGCCAGCGCCCTCACCGTCGCCGTAGCCACTCTCGACAAAACCCTGTCGATCACCTTCTGCTACGTCGACACCATGCTCGACCACTCCACCATCGAAGCCCTGGCCGACCACACCATCGTTCCCCTGACGCGCAGCCTTCCGTTGAACACGGGCGCGCCCCGCTGAGCGTTCACCTCGGCATCAGTCGGCCTGGACGGTCGATCACCAGGCTCTGGTGGCGTTCGCCTCTCGGCCGACACTTACCTGAGAGCCTGGTGATCGCGTGTCCAGTACCGTGCCGTGCCTATCCGCGCCGGGCGAGGAGTTCGCGGAGGGCGGTGCGGTCGGGTTTGTTGGTGCGGCCGGTGACCGGGATGTGGTCGAGGACGACTATTTCGTCGGGGAGGGCGGTGGTGTCGATGAGCTGGGGGAGGCGGGTGCGCAACCGGGCGGCGACATCGCCCGCGTCGGGGTCGGCGACTACGGCGAGGATGATGCGTTCGTCGCCGATCTCGTCGGGGATGCCGACCATGATCGCTTCGCGGACGCCGTCGATGGCGGTGATCACCGGTTCGTAGAGGCCGGGGTAGATGTTGGTCTTGCCGCGGATCATCATGTCTTTTTTGCGGCCGGTGAGGACCAACTGGCTGTCGTCCCAGCGGGCCAGGTCGCCGGTGGCGATCTCGGTGAGCGGGTCGGCGCCGAGGTAGCCGCGGCAGAGGTTCGGGCCGGCGAGGACGAGTTCGCCGTCGTCGGCGATGCGGGCCACGACTCCGCGCACGGGGGTGCCGAGCAGGTCGCCGTCGTGGGCTAGTTTCGCGGCGTCGGTGGCGACGGCCACCGGCAGGATCTCGGTCATTCCGTAGATGGCGAGGAACTCGGTGTCGGGCAATGATTTCCGGGCTCGGCGCAGGAGTGCGGTGGTGACCGGTGCGCCGCCGAGTGCGACCTGGCGCAGATGTGGGGGCGGGGGGATCGCGCCGGACTCGAGTGCGTCGAGGGCGACGGCGAGATCGGCGGGGGTGTAGAAGGCGTGGGTTGCGCTGCGCAGGTTGCGGGTGAACCGGACGGGGTCGATGTGGGTGCCGAAGCGTGGATACCGTGGCATCGCCCAGCGCGCGCCCGCCATGAGCGCGGGCAGCCCCATCATGAGCTGCTCGGTGTGCAGGAAGGCGCCGGGGACGAGGCTGGTCCGGCCGCCCATCGCGGTGAGGCCGGCGCTGAGCGAAGCACGGGTGTGCACAACGGCTTTCGGCTCGTCGGTGGTGCCGGAGGTGAACACGATCAGTGCCGCGGCGTCGGGATCGGCGGGTGGCGGAGTGGTCTGGGGGGCGTCGCCGGTGATCCGGCGCAGCGGAGTCGAACCGAACGGTGTGCCCGGCAGCCACACTCCGCTGTGGATGTGGCGCACGTCGAGCGCGCCGAAACGGGGCAGCGCCAGCCCGCGCCTGCGACCGAAGGCCGCCAGGGGACCGCTCACGGTGTAGAGCAGCGATTCTGTTGCCGCCCAGGCGGGTTCGACCAAGCCGATCCGCTTCGCGAACAACTCGGGACCGACTCCGGGATCGACGAAGACGATCGTCCCGCCCACCGCGATCACCCCGAAGATCAAGGTCACCGACGACACGCTGGGCCGGATCGAGAACAGCATTCGATCGCCCGGCCGGAATCCCGCCTGGCCGAGGTTGTGCGCGACCCGCCCGATCGTGTCGACCAGTTCGCGATAGGTGAGCGCGCGCTTGCCGACCGTCCCGAGAGCCGAGGCGTCCGGAATGCGGTCGGCCTGTGCGGCGAGGCGATCCAGGAAATCGGGGCTCATCGGCTGACTCCTCGGAAGTCGGCGATCCGGCCGGCTGTGTGGTCACCGCCACGACAGTCGCGAATCGCCATCGGCGGGATGGTGGTGATGGTGGCCGCGATCATCCGGGTGGCTCGGCGGTCACCCTCGGTACCGACCTGGGCAAGGCGGTTGGCGCCAGTGGCAACGGTAGTGGCGAACTCACCGGATATCGACCACCTCGGGCCGGTACCGGTGATCGGCGTACCAGGCCAGTGTCTTGCGGATGCCCCAGGCGCGGACCCGGCGATTCGACCCGTACACCCGCACATCGCGGCGCAACCCGTAGTCGGTGGTGATCGTGCGTACCGCGTTGACCAGCGCACGGTCCTCGTGCAGGTCCTCGATCGCGGTCCGCGGGAAACCCCCTGCGGCGAGATACAGTTCGGCGGTGATCGCCATGTTGCAACCCGGCGTCATCACATAGGGCCCGAGATACTTCGGATCCCGATTGCCCGAGCGCACCTTCCCGAAGGTCGACGCCACCTCCAGCGCGACCCGGATGATGGTGCGATCGAGCCACGAAACCCCTTCGTCGGTCCGCGGAATCAACTGCCCGCTCACCAGGCGCAGACCCGAATCGAAGCCCGCCTTGATCCGCTGGGTCCAATCCGGCGTGGGCAGACAGTCCGCGTCGGTGCGCGCCACCCAGGTCGCGCCCTGCGCGATGGCGTGCCGCATCCCGGTGTCGGCGGCGGCCCCGGTGCCCTTCTGCTTTTCGGTGATCACCTCGATCGGCGGCACCGGATGCGCCGCGGCGAAAGCGCGCACGACGTCGACGGTGTCGTCCGACGAGTTGTTGTCGACCACCACGATGGTGAAGTCGGTATCGCGTTGTGTGGCAAGGGCAGCCAGCGTCGCACCGATGCCACGCGCTTCGTCGAAGGCCGGAATCACGACCCACAGTGCGCCGGTCATCGCGCCTCCACGTCGATGACGGGCCGGCCCGACGCCGACGCAGGCGCCGCCGCCGATGTCGGAGACCGACGGTGCGAGGCGATCGCTGGCCCGTGGTGTGCGGCGGGCACGCTGCCCTCGGTGACGGAGTGGCCGCTGTTCACAGATCCTCCAGCAGTCGGTCCAGCCCACCGGCCTCGTCGACCCAGCTGTGGAAGGCCTCGAGCCCGGTCTCGAACAGGACCTCGGGCCGATAGCCGAGTTCGCGTTCGGCACGGGTGATGTCGTAGGTCGCCGACCGGGTGACCAGTGCGACCGCGTACCGCGACAGCGGCGGCGTCCACCGCTGCGCGACCGCCGGTATCCGCCACAGTGTCTCGATCGTCGCCAGCGCGCCACCGAGCACCGGTGCGGGCACCGTGAGGCTGGGTTCGGCCAACCCGAACCGTCGCGCCACCGCGTTCAAGGTCGGCCACACCGGGATCGGGTCCGCGTCGGCGACGAAATATGCTCGCCCGCCGACATTCTCGGCGGTCAACGCGAGCCCGACCGCCTGGACCAGATGGTCGATGTAACACAGCGAGGCCCGCACATCCCGCCCGCCGGACAGGTCGGGCAAGCGCCCCGCCCGCAACTTCGCCAGGATCTGCACGATCGGTCCCCGCCGATCACCCGGCCCCCACACGGCTCGGGGCCGCAACGAACACGTCGTGAATCCCGGCGCGTCGGCCGCGAGCACCAATTGCTCGGCGACGGCTTTGGTTTCGCAATAGCTGTTGAGGAAGCGCGAGGGATAGGGCACCGTCTCGTCGATCCCGATCTGATCGCCACCATCGGGCGCCATCAGCGCGCTCGGACTCCCGAGGAACACGAACCGCTCGACCCCGGCCGCCGCGGCCTCCTGCATCAGCCGATCGGTACCGGCCACATTGACCGCGAAAAACTCCGCGGGCCTACCGAATTCACCGAGCAGAGCCGCCGAGTGCACGACCGCGCGCACCCCGGACACCGCCCGGGCCAGCGCGGCCGCATCGCCGAGGTCGGCCACCGCCACCTCGACGCCCTGTGGTGCCGAGGCGGGATCACGCACCATCGCTCGCACAGGCACACCCTGGTCCGCCAGCGCCCGCACCACCGCGCCGCCGACGAACCCGCTCGCCCCGGTCACCAGAACCGTCATCGCGTCACCACGACCCGCGAGAGCACCCGGCCGACCGCGCGGTGCGTGGCACCCACGATCCTGCACCGAGCCGACCCGAATTCACCGCTCGTCCTCGCCCAGCGTCTTCCACCAGGTCGCGCCGAACACCATCGTCATCACGGCGGTCCGGCCGGGTCCGATCCCACGCTTGGCGGCCTCGCGGCGGGCGACCGGGATCTGTGCCGCGTGCACCACGATGCTCAGGAACGCGTCGATCCAGAAGATCGCACGCAGCGGCTTCGACCGGAACGGGCGGACGACACCGAGCAGCAGGAAGGCCCAGCCGAGTATCGGAATCGACCGCAGGGCAAGGACAGTCGATCGGCTCGGTGCGGGGGACACGCTGTGCCGGGGCTGCCCGCCCTGTTGAATCCTGGCCGCCCACGCCTCCCGCGCGCTGCCCTCGCGCGCCGGTGTGGCGTGCGGCGGTCGATGCGCCCCCGTCATGCCACACCCGGCCCGCGGTAGGTCACGGCGGCGGCGGTGGGTCCACCGTCGGCGGCGACGAACAGCAGTGGGCGATCGGCCAGGCCGGTATCGCGTGCCGCGACATAGGCGGCGGTGAGCGCGGAAGTGTGTGCGTCGCCGGTGAATTCGTCGGTGACGAAGACGGCGATGCCGAGTTCGGCGGCCAGTTCCGTGGCGAAGTCCTCGGTCGGCTTGCCGCACACCAGCACCGCGCGCGTGGGGTCGAGGTCGTCGGCCGCGAGGGCTTCGCGGCCCGCGGTGGCGGCGTGCTCGACCAGTTCGGCGGTGCTGGTGGCGAGTTCGACCGTCAGCGCGGATCGGCCCTCGGCACCCATGTCCGACAGGGTGACGTACCCCTGCGGATCGGGCAGCGTGTCACCGGCGCTCACGTGCACGCCACCGAACCCAACCGCGTCCGCCGAGTTCTCCAGGACCAGCGCCGCGCCGACGGGCTCGAACGCGAACTCCGCGTCGTCCCGGTTCGACGGATGCGCGTCACCGGAGACCACGACGACGTGTCCGGCGGGGAGATCGGCCAGTAGCGAGGCGGCGACGCCGACGGCGTTCACCAGCCCGCACGCCCCGTTCATCAGGTCGAACGACAGGCACGGCACATCGCCGGGCCGATAGTCGAGGCCGATCCCGGCGGCCTGCTGGATGAGCGCGGCCACGGCCGGTTCGACGAGGTTCGCGTCGCGGTACACACCGACATTGATCAGGGCGTCGACCTGCTCGGGCGGACAGCCCGCACCGGTCAACGCGTCACGCGCGGCACCGGCCGCCTGTCCCACCGAGCTGACTCCGCCGGTGTGCGTGACGGCCGAAGAAATGATGATTCCCATACTGTCCTATACCCGAAGATCGCCGATTGTCACCGACAAGAACCCGGCGACCACCCCGGAGGCCGCCGGAACCAGCAGTACGCGCGAGCCCGGCGCGAGCACGCCGCGCGCCAATGCGTCGTGCAGCACCACGAAGTGTGAGGTGGAGGCGGTGTTGCCGTATCTGTCCAGAACCGCCAGCTTGGGCGGCATCGCCGAGTCGAACTCGCGCTCGGCGATCTTGTCGATCAATTCCACCGCGGGACCGCTGAACTGGTGGTGGATGAGGTAGTCGTAGCCCTCGTCGGAGAAGCGGGAACCGCGAGCGGCGAGGAATTCCTGCTGCCGCGAGGTCCACAGCAGATAGCGCGACTCGTTGTGCATCGCGCGGTTGTCGGTGTAGAGCGCGACGCCCGGGCCCTGGTCGCTCGGCATGCCGAGGCACAGTTTCGCGAAGGCCGCGCTGGTGTTGAGTTCCACATAGTCGAGGCCGGGTCCGTCGGTGCCGTCGAGTACCACCGCGGCGCCCGCGTCACCGACGGTGAGCGAGGCGAACTGCGGGTCGTACTTCTGCGAGATCTCGCGCACCGCGGTGTCGGAGATCGGCGTGATGCACTCGCCCGAGACCACGAGACCGCGCCGCACCGCGCCGGAACGGATCATCCGGTCGAGCAGCAGGACGCCGGTCATCATCCCCGCGCAGGCGTTGGAGACGTCGAAGTGGATGGCGCGGGTGGCGCCGAGCGTGGTGCGCAGCATCAGCGCGAACGAGGGCTCGAGGCAGAAATCCGCGCCGCGGGTGCGGGTGATCGAGCAGGAGATGATCACATCCAGGTCGGCGGGCTCGTAGCGGGAGTTGGCCAGCGCGCTCCTGGCGGCGGCCAGCGCGATGGTGAACGAGTCCTCGTCGACGCCGCGCACCCGCCGCGCCCGCACCCCGCTGACCTTCTCCAGATCCAGCGGCGCGTCCACGGCCAGCTGACCCATCAGTTCGGCCGTGGTCACCTCGCGGCTGGGCAGGTACGCCCCGACGGCTTCGATAGTCGATCTCATACTCAGTCACTTCCGGATATCGCGGGATGCTCAGTCCGCCATCCGCGCATCCCGCCGATCCTAGTCACAGACCTTCACTAATCGGGCCAGGTCAACTAGATTGTGCCGGGGTGTGGAGTGCTGCCCGACGTCATGAACTCACCCTACTCGCCGCAGGTCAACCGTGGTTGCCGGGACTTCTGCTGCTCGGGCGGGTCGCGCGGCCGATCCGCAAGGTCCCCAAACTGGGCTGGTTCGTGGCAGATCCGCTGGTCGCGCGCCAGATCTACAACGACAGCACGCACTTCAGCATCGTCTCCGAGGGCGCGGCGGGGCACTGGTGGGCGCAGGTCATCGGCGACTGGGTCGAAGACCTGTTCGAGGGGCCCGGCCACACCGAATTGCGCGCCAAGGTGCGTGACCTGTTCACCCTCACTCACACCGATGCCCTGGTCGAGCGTGTGATCGGCCCCGACCTGCGTGACCTGCGCGAACGGCTCGCGGCGGGCGAGACCGTCGACATCGCCGCCCGGGCCCAGATCCTGGTCGGGCGCAGCGTGTCGGACCTGGTCGGCATGCGTCCCGCCGACATCGCCGCGGCCATCGGCGGCGATCACACCGACGATCAGGACGCGCTGTTCCTGCGGCTGTTCCACCACGTCGAGGAACTCGTCAACCTCGGTTTCGGCACCATGGCGTCAACCACCCTCGACCCCGTCGCGGTGGCGCGCGCCCGCGAACTGGCCACCCGGCTCGCCGTCAATGTCCCCGCGGCCTACGCGCGCGCCGATCCCGACACCACGCTGGGGCGCTGCCGGGAACTCGGTCTCGCGGTCGAGCACGCGGCCGGGCTGGCGATCCTGATGGCGGTGGCGGGCACCGACACCCTCGCCAGCGCGATGACCAGGATGGTCGCGATCATGCACGACACCGGCGAACATCGCGCCCTGCTCGCCGCGCCGGACCGGCTGCCCGACGCGGTACGCGAGACCCTGCGGGTCACCAGCCCCGCCTATCTGGTCGGCCGCTCGGTCACCGCCGATGTGCGCGTCGCCGATCGTGATCTGCGCGCGGGCGAACACGTCAAGATCCTCACCTGGACCATCAACAACGCGGTCGGCGACTTCGCCATCTCGCGCGACTACGTCCCGGAGACCCGCCAACTCTGGTTCGGCGGCGGCCGCCACCTGTGCCTGGGCGCCCAGCTCGTGCACTCCGAACTCACCGCCCTGCTGGCCGCCCTCACCGCCGACGGCCGCCCCTGGCAGATCGTCGAACGCCGCTACCGCCGCAAGGTCTTCATCCCCACCTACGAAACCCTGCGCATTCGCCTCGCGGGCTGACTATCCGGCGATCAGGCGCAGCCGCCGCGACAGATCCGAGGCGAACACCCGCTCCGGATCGACCTCGTCGCGCACCCGACGCCACTCGTCCAGGCGCGGGTACATCGCCGTGATCATCGCGGGCGTGGTCCGGGAATCCTTCGCGAAATACAGCCGCCCACCCGCCGCGAGCACCCGTTCGTCGAGTGCCACACAGAAGCGGTCGAGGCCGTCGATTATCGGGAAGTCCAGGCTCAGCATGTACCCGGGGTGCGTCCACGACAGCGGTGCCGGATTGCTCGCGCCCATGCGCTTGAACACGTTGAGGAACGAGTGGTGCCCGGATTCGGCGATCGCGCGCACCGCGTCGGCGAGCTGTCGCTCGGCGCCGAACGGCATCGAGAACTGGTACTGCAGGAACCCGCGCCGCCCATAGGCGCGGTTCCATTCCCCGAGCAGATCCAGCGGGTGATAGAACTGCGTCAAGTTCTGGATCCGTCCGCGCGCGCGTCGCGGAAACAGCCGATGCGCCGCCTCGGCCGCGATTCTGGTCGTCACGCTGTTGACCATCCCGTTCGGGAAGATGTCGGGCACCGTGAACAGTTGCGGCGCGTCGAAATGCAAAGGGCGGTCGCGCAGTCTCGCCGGGAGTTGATCGACCGTGGCCAGCGATCCGCGGCTGAATCCGGCCCGGCCCAGCCTCGCACCCGTGGAGATGGTGTCGGGCACCGACATCGAGTAGTCGTAGCCGTCGTCGGTGCCGCCGGTCAGCAGTTCCATCGTCCCGTCGAGATCGCGGGTGCGATCGTTGTCGACGAGGAAGTACGCGGTCTCGGTGTGCTTCAACCGGACTCGCGCGCCGATGATGATCCCGGTCAACCCCATCCCGCCGACCGTCGCCCAGAACAGCTCGGCCCCTTCGCCTTCCGGCGTCAGCGTCCGCACCGTTCCGTCCGCGGTGAGCAGGTCCATCGAGACCACGTGATTGCCGAAACTGCCCTGCGAATGGTGGTTCTTGCCGTGGATGTCCGAGGCGATCGCCCCGCCGACCGTCACCTGCCGCGTCCCCGGCAGTACCGGAATCCACAGCCCGAACGGCAGCGCGCGCCGCATGAGCGTGTCCAGGCTGACGCCTGCGTCCACCTCGACGATCCCGCTGCCCGGATCGATCCGGTGGATCCGGTCGAGCGCGGTCATGTCGACCACCAGCCCGCCGCCGTTCTGCGCCGGATCCCCATAGCTGCGGCCAAGTCCCCGCGCGATCACCCCGCGCGGCCCCGCGGTCCGCACCCGCTCGGCGATCACCTCCACATCTGGTGTCCGCAGCACTTCGGCGACCGTCGGCGCCGTGCGCCCCCAGCCGCTGAGACTGCGCCGCGTACTCCCTGAATTCCCGTGGGTGAATGTCACAGGGGCACACGCTAAAACCCGTTTCTGAGCTGAGGCTGAGCGGTGTGTGTGCTTATTGGGGAGATACCTCGCGCACGGTCAGGGTGTGCTCGTCGACGGTGGCGATCCGGGTGCAGGCCACGTCGAGCAGCGGGGTGTCGTGGCTGATCAGGAGGATGCCGGTGTTGTCGGTGGCGCGGGTTCTGACCAGGTGGATGATGGTGGCCGTGGTGGCGGCGTCGAGCATGGCGGTGGGTTCGTCGAGGATGAGGTAGCGGGGGTTCTGGGCCAGGGCGCGGGCCAGGCAGGCGCGTTGGAGCTGGCCGTCGCTGAGGGCGTGCGGGCGGCGGTCGAGGAGGTCGGGGGTGAGGCCGACGGTGGCGGCCAGTGCGGTGAGGTCGGGGATGGGCATGCGGCGGATGTGGGCGGGTTCGGCGATGATCTGGGCCAGGGTGAAGTGGGGATTGGTTGCGGTGCGCGGGGATTGGAAGACCATGGCGATGGCGCCGCGTGCCTGACGCGGTGATTTCCCGTCCACGGTGACGCGGCCCGCGGCGGGGGCGAGCAGCCCGGCCATGGTGCGGGCGAGAGTTGTCTTCCCCGAACCGGATTCGCCGGTGATGCCGACGATCTCGCCGGGCGCGACCCGCAGGTCGACCCCGCGCACAACGGGGCGATCGGGTCGGTGCCCGACGGTGAGTGCCTCGGCGACGAGCATCAGGACCTCACTCGAATCATGCGCTGTTCCTTGCGGATCAGCGTCGTCGGCCCGCCCGCGTAGGGGCAGATCTCGGACAGGTCGGTCAGGGCGCGCGGCGGGTGGGGGAGCGGGCGCAGACCGCGTTCGGGCAGTGCCGAGAGCAGGTCGCCGGTGTAGTCGTGCCACGGTTCGGCCAGCACCTCGGCCCCAGGACCCACCTCCATCAGCCTCGAGGCGTACATGATCGCGACGGTGTCGGCGAGGTCGGCGCGCAGCAGGTGACCCAGGTCGTGGGTGATCAGCAGGACCGCCGCCCCGGCGTCGGCGCACGCGCGCAGCAGCTTTCCGATCTGGTCGGTGCGGTCGCGGTCGAGTCCGGCGGTGGGCTCGTCGGCGATGATCACCTCGGGGTCACCGGCCAGCGCCGCCGCCACCGCCGCCCGCTGGGCCATCCCGCCGGAGAGCTCGTGCGGATAGAGCTCGAGCGCGGACGCCGGCAGCCCGGCGCGCGCGAGGAGATCGCCGGGGGTGTACTCGGTGCCGAGCGCGGCGATCGTCTCGGCCAATTGGGAACCGATCGTGCGCACCGGCGTGAAATGCGTACTCGGCGACTGCGGTACGAGCGCGATGTGGCGGCCACGGTAGGGCTCGGTGCCTGCCAGCACGTCAATCATCCGGTCGCCGAGAGTCAAGCGCACCGACCCGGTGGTCACGGCCTCGCGCGGCAGCACGCCGAGCACCGTGCTCGCGACGATCGACTTGCCGCACCCGGATTCGCCGACGAGCGCGGTCACCGTCCCCGCCGCGAGATCGAGGGAGACCTCGGTCGCCGCGTGCACCACGGCACCGCCGCGCAGCGGGATCCGGACGGTCAGCGAATCGATGGTCAGACCTGTCATCGCGGCATCCTCGAGGGTTTCGGCGGCAGCAGCAGCCGCCGCAGCGACGATCCCGCGACGGCCACCGCCACGGTGGTCAGCACCAGGAACCCGGCGGGGAAGACCAGCGTCCACCAGCCGCCGAGCAGCAGCGAGGTGCGTGCCTCCTCCAGCAGGGTGCCGAGGCTGGGCTCGTGCGGCGGCAGCCCGAAGCCGAGGAACGACAGTGTCGACTCGTGCCAGATCGCGTGCGGCAGCAACAGCACCACGGCGATCAACGCCTGCGGGGCGACCGCGGGCAGCAGATGCCGGGTGAACAGGTGCGCGCGGCTCGCCCCGGCCAGCACGGCGGCCGAAACATAGTCGCGCTCACGCAGACTCAGACTCTCCGCGCGCACGATCCGGGCGACCTGCACCCAGTGCGTGAGCCCGATCGACAACACCACCGCCAGCACGTTCCCCCGGAACAGCGCCACGATGACGATGCCGAGCAGCAGATGCGGCAGCGCGTTCGCCGTGTCGGCGATCCGCATCACCACCCGGTCGACCCAGCCGCCCGCCAGCGCCGACACCGCGCCGACCAGCACACCGAGCACCGTCGACAGCGCCGCCGCGCAGGCGGCCACCACCAGCGAGGTCCGCAGCGCCGCCGCGATCCGCACGAACAGCGAGCGCCCCGCCGAATCGGTGCCGAACCACCACTGCCCCGACGGCGCCTGCCGGGCACTGGCGAAATCGGTCAGCCGATCGTCGACACCGCCGAGCCACGGCACGAGCACCGCGTACGCGATCACCGCCACCAGCACCGACAGCGCGATGGACAACCGCCGCTCAGCCATCGGCCCGCACCCGTGGATCCAGCAGTGCCACCGCGACATCGGCGAGCAGCGAACCGAGCATCACCGCGCACGTCGTGCCGACGGTGAGCACGGCCAGCAGTGCCATGTCGAGATCCTTGGCCGACTGCACGAACGCCCCGGCGATGCCCGGCCAGGAGAAGATCTCCTCCACCAGCACCGCCCCGACCACGACCTCCGGCAACCGGGCGCCGAGGATCGTCACGAACGGCGCCAGCGAGGACGGCAGGATGTGCCTGCGGGTGATCGTGGCGGTGTCGATGCCGCGCGTGGCGGCGCCGACCACGAAATCCTCCCCGCGGTTGGCCGACACCGATTCCCGCACCGCCAGCAGCAACCACGGCACCTGCGAGATCGCCAGCGCGCCCGCGGGCAGTACGAGATGCCGTACCACCTGCCCGAAGCTCGCGTCGGCCCCGGCATCGGTGAGTCCGGCGGGCGGCAACCAGCCGAGCCCGACGGCGAACAGTCCGATCGCCGCCAGCGACACCACGAACGGCGGCAGGCCCTGCAGTGCCACACAGGTGGCGGCGACCGCGCGGTCGACGAGTCCACCGCGATGCATCCCGGCCCACACGCCGACGCTCAACGCGAGGACGATGGCGATCGTCATGCCGACCAGCACCAGCAGCATCGTCCACGGAATACGCTGGGCGAGTAGCTCACCCACCGGTTGCGCGAAGCTGCGCGAGACACCGAGATCACCGGTGCACACGTCGGCGAGCCACCGGCCGTAGAGCTGATACCAGGCGGCGTCGAGACCGAGCTGCTGGGTGAGCAGCGTGCGATCGGCGGCGCTCGTCGTCTCGTAGCGCGCGCCGAGATAGCCGACCAGCGGGTCGAACGGTGAGACCGCCGCGGCGGCGAACAGGCCCGCCGAGACCAGGCCGAGCACCGGAACCAGCGTCACCAGCCGCCAACCGGCCATCGACCCGATGCCGCGGCCGCGCAGCCGACTGCGCGGCACTACCTCGTCCAGGTCTGCAGTGACCACCACGGCCCCCAGGTGACGCCGTGGGTGTGCGGCTCGAGAATCGGCCCCGACATGGTCCAGCCCGTCTCCTTCACCACGTAGGTGTGATCGAGGTGCACCAGGAACACATGGCTCGGCGCGGTCGCGTAGCGGCTCTGCACCTCCCGGTAGGCGCGCGCCCGCACCGCGGGATCGATACTGCGCCTTGCCAGTTCGAGCTGGGCGTCGATCGCCGGGTCGCTGTGGCGGCTCGCGTTGTCGTAGGGGCTGCCTGCGCTCGGGTCCGCCGGTGGGGAGTGCAGGGTGTTGTACGCCTGGGTGTCGGGATCGTAGGGCTCGCTGCCGCCACCGAGCAGGATGCCCGCGCGGTCGATCCGCGGTTCGATCCGGTCCCACGACAGCGCTTCCAGGTCGACCTCGACGCCCACTCGGCGGGCATCGGAGGCGAAGGCGAGGGCGAGATCGCGACGTAGGGTGTCGGCGGAGTTGTACATGACGGTGAAGCGCGCTCGCACACCGTCTTTCGCGCGGATGCCGTCGGTGCCGGCCCGCCAGCCCGCAGCGTCGAGGATCTGCTCGGCGCGGGCCCGGTCGAAGGCGAAAGTGATTGCCGGATCGTGGGATTCGCCGTAGACCGCGGCGAAGGGTGTGTAGGCGGGGCGACCGTAGCCGCCCAGGATGTTGTCGATCATCGCCTGCCGATCCACCGCGTGGTTCATGGCCAGCCGGATCGCCGGGTCACCGGCCACCGGGTCGCCCGCGGGCATCGACACGCCGCGCCAGTCCGCGGAGGTGTTGGCGCGCACCGACATCGGCGCGCGATCGGCGAAGGTGGCGGCCAGCAGGGGCGGCAGCGTCGTGCCGTCGAGCTCGCCACTGGCCAGGCGCTGCGCGCGGGTGTTGTCGTCGGGGACGTGGAGCAGGGTGAGGCGTTCGACCTCGGGTGCGCCGTCCCAGTAGGTCTCGTTGGCCTCGAAGATCGCCCGGGTCGGTTCCAGCGTGGTGAGCCGGTAGGGCCCGGTGCCGATCGGCGCGGTGTTGAGCGGTGATTCGGTCGCGGGGCCAGGGGTGGCGACCGCTTCCGACGGCACGATGCCGATGAGCAGCTTCGTCGGGAACGCGGCATAGGGGTGGCGCAGGGTGAACCGGACCGAGGTGGGGTCGATCGCGTCCACCCGCTCGATCATCGAGAACGAGGAGCGCACCTCCGAGGCCGACGCGGGATCGAGGATGGCCCGGTAGGTGGCGACCACGTCCTCGGCGTCGAAGCCGGAGCCGTCGCTGAACCGCACACCGGCCCGCAGCGGCGCGGTCCACACGGTGGCATCGGCATTGGCGGTCGGCAGTTCGGTTGCCAGGGCGGGTGCGAAATCCGGTAGGCCGGTGCCGCCGGTGAGCCGCAGCAGGCCGTCGTAGACCTTGGCCTCACCGGCCGCGCCGTAGCCGGCGATCGGGTTGTAGCCGCCCAGCTCGAACGCGTCGGCGAGGACGAGGGAATCGGTGGGACCGCTCGCGGGCGCGGCGCACGAGGCCAGCCCGGCGGCCAGCGCGATCGCGGCCCCGAGAGCGAACAGCGGCCGGGTTCGGAGCCTCATCTATCGTCCCTACTCATGTTTATCTGAACAGATGAAAAGATGATAGCGGGGCTGTCCACCCGACGATTAGGCTTGACGTCACGAATCAGTCCGATCCGGCGACCGAGCTCTCGGAGGCGATGCGATGGCGAGGATTCTGTTCGTGATGACCGGCGCCGATCAGTGGTCGCTGATCCGCGGCGCCAAACACCACACCGGCTACTGGGCCCACGAGTTCAGCGCCCCCTATCAGGCCTTCACCGAGGCCGGGCACGAGATCGTCGTGGCCACGCCGGGCGGGGTGGTGCCACCGGTCGACCGGGGGAGCCTGGCGCCCAACACCAATGGCGGCGACGAGCAGGCGGCCAAGGTCGCCGAGATCATCGCGGGGGCAACGCCTCTCGAACAACCGATCGCGCTCGCCGACGCGCGCCCGGCCGATTACGCCGCGGTGTTCTACCCCGGCGGCCACGGCCCGATGGAAGACCTTGCCGTTGACCCCGATTCGGCGACCCTGCTCGTCGAGACGCTGGATTCGGGTAAACCCTTCCTGCAAGCCGACCGCAATCTGCACACCGGCCAGAACCCCGCCTCGGCGGGCCCGCTCGCCGCCGCGGTACTCGCGGCTCTGTGAGGCGCTCGGCTCAGGTGGCCGAACCCGGTCGCACGATCATGAGGACGACGACGGCCGTCCAGAGCAGGTTGTAGATCCCGGCGAGCATCGAGAGCACGCGCAGGCGTTTGCCGTCGTCGGGCTCGTCGAGTGCCGCGCGCTGCAGGGGATGGATCTGGATGGCGAGCAGGCCGCCCGCGATCGCGGTGGTCACCATGGCGGTGGTGATCCAGATTTCGTTCATCCGGCCCTGCACGGTGGCCAGGACGATGCCGATCACCGGGACGATGATCGCGAGTTTGGCGTAGTTCCCGGTGATTCGGTGCAGCGCCACCGCCACCGACCGGCTGCGCACCGATTCGGGATCCGGGCCGCCCGCCGTGACCGGCGCGTACCGGGGGAAGAGGCTCGTGGCGACCGCCGAGCCGCCGACGAAGACGATGCCCGCGACCACGTGCACCGACAGCAAAAGGTGTTCCACCTACCGACTCCCTCCAAGCTTCAATGTGGTTGAAGCCTAGCGCAAGCTTCAATCATATTGAAGGTGGGAGTGGATTCCGGTGGTCAGGAAGCGCCGGTGAACGCGGCCACGATGGCCTGGCCGACCCGTCGCTGGATCGGGTCGGCGTCCGGCCCGAAGAGTTCGGTGTCGGTGCGCGTCACCGCTTTTCGCGCCTCGGCGAGCAGCCGCGTGCCCGCCTCGGTCAGCTCGATGGCCGAGGCCGACCCGGCCCGTGCCGTCCGATCCTCGACCAGCCCCGCCCCGGCCAGCGCCTTCACGGCGGTGTGCACGCTCTGCACGCTCGTCCCCGACATGCGCGCCAACTCGCTGAACGAGGCCCCGGGTACGCCGTTGATGTGACCGAGCAACCCGAGTCGCGCCACGGTCAGATCCAAGGGCGCCAGCGCCGCCGCCAGCGCCGCCTCCACCCGTCGCGACAGGGTGATCACCAGAATGGTCGGGCTCATCGCGGGCGGTCCCGGTCGCGTCGGTTCGGTGGTCACCAGGTCATTTTCCCGCACGAGCCGAGACCGTCGGAGTCCGGCCGGTGGTTCGGCTGCATAATGGTCGCTGTGTGGAAATCTGGCGCCGGCGGGTCGCGATGAGGCCTCGGGGCACCGAACCCGTGCACTTTCTCCGGGTTCTGGCGGGTGGCTGGTTCGTGGTGATGCTGATCATCTGCGTGGCTGCCGTCTCCGATCCGTCGTTCCACGACTCCGGCGTCATCGTCGGCGCCCTCAAACTCGTTCTCGGCCTGGGGGTTCTCGGTCTGGCGCCAGCGGGATACGTGCTGGTGCACGAGCGGGCGGTGGCGCGCGGGAAGCGCACGGCGGTGTACGACGCGGTTGCCGCGCGGCCGATCGCGCCACCGATGTATCCGCCACCGCTGCTGCCGCCACCGCCGCCACCGTTGCCCGCGCGGTTGCAGCTGCCGTGGAACCGGCTCGCCCAGGCGTGGGACGTGATCTCCGAACTCCAGCGCCGGGGCTGGGTCGACCCGGACAGCACCAGCGGCCTGCCGCGATCCATGGCGCACCTGCATCAACTGGCCGTCGCCGACGGGATGACCGACCACCTCGGCGGCAGGCAGTCCGGCGCGGTGGAGAAGCAGATCAACCGGCTCGCAGACCTTTTGGTCGCGCTCGCCGACGAAGCCGTCGAACACCAGGCCGCCATCAGCGCCGGTGACTACACCCCGGCCACGCTGGCCGCGGCCGCCGAACGGCTCGCGGCCGACCGCGCGGCCTACCGCGAGCTGATGGAACTCAGTGGCGCGTGGAAGATCACCGATCAGGAATCAGGCGGGTAACGCGGGCAGCGTTCTGGTGTGGGTGATCTCGGGGGTGACCGTGATGACATCGCACGCCGCGAGCAGGGGATCGGGGAGATCGCCGAGATGGTTCAGGCTGGGCGTGACGACGGCCGCGGCCTCGGTGGTGGTGACCACGTCGAGGAGTCGGCGCAGCGGATCGGCGGTGCGGTCGCTGAAGACGACGGTCTTGGTGAACCGGTAGCCGAGGCGCTCGGCTAGGGAACGGATCTGCGTTTCGTCCCAGGACTGGGCGACACCCGAGATGTCGCGGCGCAGATAACCGATCGCCGGTGGCTTCATGGGGATGACGCTACCGGCGCGCGGTGTCGACATCGTGAACGCGAGCGGACACGAGTCGAATTCGCAATCTGACTGATACCTATTTCTGATTCTTCTCCGCGGGGACGCACAGCCGTGATCTACTGCTCGCCTGCCCGGGCGAATCAGCGCCTCGACGATGGGGTCGAGGGCGTCCGTGGTACCTGGAGACAACGATGGTGAACAGAAGAGTGCAGCGAGTGGCCGGTTCGATGGCGGCCTTCGCGGTGGCAGCGGGTTTCGCGGTGGCGGCGGTGCCGGGGACGGCCTCGGCCGCGCCGGGCACCATCACCTGGAACGACGGCAACAGCCGATTCACCAGGACGGTGTCGAACACCAACCCGGTCGTCGGCGACACGGTGACCGTGACGACCAAGTGGGAACGCACCGGCATCCCGGTGGAGTACATCTACTCGATCAAGGATCTGAAGCCGGCGTGCCTGACCCCGGTACCGGGCTCGGCGAAGATGTCGGGCGACGCGGTCCAGCTCGACACCTCCTCCTCGGACTGGGTGCGCGCGGAGTTCGGCATCACCAAATATCCGGTGTACCCGAACATCTCGCCGAAATCGCAGACCTTCGAGGTGCAGTACAAGGTGGGCGTGAACTGCGCCCGCGACACCCCGCTGCCCACCTCGATGCACTACGGCGGCTCGCTCGGTGACGGCATCTACCAGGGCAAGGGCCCGAACATCACGGTGTCGAGCGACGCGGTGTCGAACACGGTGCTCGCCGATGTCTCCGGCGCGCAGGTCGGCAAGGCCGTGACGCTGGAGGCGAGCGTGAGCCCGGCCGCGGCCGGTGGCACCGTCCAGTTCAAGGCGGGCGACAACGTCCTCGGCGACATCCCGGTGGCCGCCAACGGCAAGGCGAGCATCGTCTGGACCCCGGGCGCGCCCGGCGCCTACACGATCGGCGCGACCTTCTCCGGCCGCAGTGGCGTGGCCAGCTCCTCGACCACCAAGGTCGTCACCGTGGCCGAACTGCCGACCGATCCCGACCCGGGCGACGGCGGTACGGGCACCGGTTCGTTCGGGTTCTGACCCACCGGCCCCGGCACGGAACCGGTTGCTACCAGCTCTCGTTGGAGATCAGGGCGGTCAGCAACTGGCGAATCGCGGCGACGCGACGTTCCGTGCCGGGGAGCTGGTCGAGCGCGCATTCCGGATCGGCGGGCGGGCCGAGATGGGTGCAGCCGCGCGGGCAGTCCTCGATGGCGTCGGCCAGATCGGTGAACGAGGCGATCACATCGTCGGGGGTGATGTGGGCCAGGCCGAAGGAGCGCACGCCGGGGGTGTCGATCACCCAGCCGCCCTCGGGCAGCGCCAGCGCCACCGACTGGGTGGAGGTGTGCTTGCCCTTGCCGACGCCGGAGACCACCCCGACCGCCCGATAGGCATCGGGCACAAGACGATTCACCAGAGTCGACTTGCCGACACCGGAGTGCCCGATCAGCGCGGTGAGCCGGTCGTCGAGCAGTTCGAGCACCGGCTCGACCGGATCGTCGATCCCCGCGTAGAGGATCTTCAGCGCCAAACCCTCGAAGGCGGCGGCGAATTCGGATTCCGCGACCAGATCGCGTTTGGTGAGCACCAGGATCGGTTCCAGCCCACCGGCATACGCGGCCACCATGGCCCGCTCGACGAATCCGGTGCGTGGCGGCGGATCGGCCAGTGCCACCACGATGAACAGCTGTTGGGCGTTGGCGACGACGATCCGTTCGAACGGGTCGGTGTCGTCGGCGGTGCGGCGCAGGACGGTGCTGCGCTCGGCGACCCGCACGATCCGGGCCAGGGTGTCGGGCTTGCCGGTCAGGTCACCGACCACGTCGACCTGATCGCCGACCACGATCGGGGTGCGGCCGAGTTCGCGGGCGCGCATGGCCACGATCCGCCGCTCGGCGTCACCGTCGAGCACACAGCCCCAGCGTCCGCGATCCACGGCGACCACCATGGCGGCCTCGGCGTCGTTGTGCTGGGGCCGGGTCTTGGTGCGCGGGCGTGATGACGCCTTGCCCGGGCGGACCCGGACATCGGACTCGTCGTAGCTGGCCGTGGACCGGCCGCCGCGGCTCAGTGCGCCGCCTCCCCGCCGGATGACGCCGGTGCCAGCATCTGCTCCCACAGCGCGACGAAGGTCGGCAGGGTCTTGGCCGTGGTGCCGATGTCCTCGATCTCGATCCCGGGCACCCGCAGGCCGAGAATCGCGCCCGCGGTGGCCATCCGGTGGTCGGCGTAGGAGTGCCACTGCCCGCCGTGCAGGGGAGCGGGCACGATCTCGAGCCCGTCCTCGGTCTCGGTGACATTGCCGCCGAGCCGGTTGATCTCGGTGGTCAGCGCCGCCAGCCGGTCGGTCTCGTGGCCGCGCAGATGCGCGATGCCACGCAGGTGGGACGGCGAATCGGCGAGCGCGGCGAGGGCGGCGACGGTGGGGGTGAGCTCGCCGACATCGTGCAGATCGATATCGATGCCGGCCAGGCGCTCGGGGCCGCGCACGGTGAGCACGCCGTCGAAGATGCGCGCTTCGGCGCCCATCCGCACCAGGATCTCGCGGATCACGTCACCGGGCTGGGTGGTGCCGCGCGGCCACGCCGGGACGCTCACCTCGCCGCCGGTGACCGCCGCGGCCGCCAGGAACGGGGTGGCATTGGACAGGTCGGGCTCGATCTCCCAGTCGACGGCGCGGATCGGGCCCGGCGCGACCGACCAGGTCTGCGCGCTGCGCGAGTCGGCGGGGGTCTGCACGTCCACATCGGCGCGGCGCAGCATCTCCACCGTCATCTCGATGTGCGGCATAGAGGGCAGCTGCTTGCCGTCGTGGTGCACGGTGATGCCCTCGTCGAAGCGGGCGGCCGAGAGCAGCAGCCCCGAGATGAACTGCGAGGAGCCGGAGGCATCGATGGTGACGCCGCCGCCGCGCAGGCTGCCGGTGCCGTGCACGACGAACGGCAGCGCGTCGCCGTCGACGTCGAGCCCGAGCTTGCGCAGGGCGTCGAGGATGGTGGTCAGCGGGCGGTGGCTCGCCTGCTCGTCGCCGAAGAAGGCGACATCGCCGGTGGCCAGGGCCGCGGCGGGCGGCAGGAACCGCATGATGGTGCCCGCGAGGCCGCAGTCGACGGCGGCGCTGCGCAGCGGGGCAGGGGTGATCTCGAGCGTTTCGGCGTCGCCGGTGATCTCGGTGCCGAGGGCGCGCAGGGCGGCGATCATCAGGTCGGTGTCGCGGCTGCGCAGCGCACCGGTGATGGTCGCGGGCCCGTCGGCCAGTGCGGCCAGGATCAGGGCGCGGTTGGTGATGGATTTCGAACCGGGCAGGGTCACGGTCGCGTGGACGGGGACCTCGATATGGGGCGCTGGCCAGAAACTCACCCGACCATCTTCGCCCATGTGCGGGACGGACACGCGGGTTGGGGCTGGTTAGTTCGCTTTGGTTTCGCCGGCCGCGTCCTGTCGCGTCGCCGGTGTCGGTGGTCGGTGCCACCATGGAGGCATGTGTGGACGCTACGCGACGACGACGAATCCGGCGCGGCTCGCGGCCGATCTGGACGCGGTCGACGAAACCGGCGACTCCGGTGCCGACACGGCGGTGAGCTACAACGTGGCACCGACCACCCAGGTGCTCACCGTGGTGGAACGGCACGCGCACGGTGCGCCCGACGACGATCCCCGCCTGCGGGTGCGCACGATGCGCTGGGGGCTGATCCCGGCCTGGACCAAGGCCGCCGAACCGGGCGTCCCGGCCAAGGGCAAACCCCTGTTCAACGCCCGCGCCGACCGGGCGGTCACCGCGCCGTCCTTCCGGGACGCGGCCAAGCGCAAGCGGTGCCTGGTACCGATGGACGGCTGGTACGAGTGGCTGGTCGAACCGTCGCCGACCGAACAGGGCAAGGCGGTGAAGCAGCCCTTCTATATGGCCAACGCCGACGGTTCGCGGCTGTACATGGCCGGGCTGTGGTCGGTGTGGCGTGACCGGTCGCAGCCCGAGTCGGCGCCGCTGCTGTCGTGCACCATCCTCACCACCGACGCGGTGGGCGCGCTGACCGACATCCACGACCGGATGCCGCTGCCGATGCCGCGCGAGCACTGGGCCGCCTGGCTCGACCCCGATCATCCCGCGCCCGCGGACCTGCTGGCGCCGCCCTCGGCGGAGCTGGTCGCCGGGATCACGGCGCGGCCGGTGTCGACGCTGGTCAACAATGTCCGCAACAACGGTCCCGAGCTGCTGGACACCGAGGCGCGCGGCGGGCAACCCGGCCTGTTCTGACCCGCCGCGCGGCAGCGGTTCGACCCCGCCCGGAGTACCCGCGCGGCCTACATTGAGGCACCCAAAAGTGATAGGCTATGTGCTAATGTCGCGCCGCGAGTTGCTAATGGGGGCTCCGGGGTCGAATCGATGGGATATTCCTTGCGTCACACAACGAATGGAGCGGATGCCGCAGCGCACGTCTACGACCTGATCGGGGTTGGATTCGGGCCATCGAATCTGGCGCTGGCGACCGTCGTGCACGAGCACAATCAGATCGCGGGTACCCGGATCGACGCGGTGTTCCTGGAGTCGAAGGCGCAGTTCGGCTGGCATCCCGGCATGTTGCTGCCGGGGTCGTCGATGCAGATCTCGTTCGCCAAAGATCTTGCGACACTGCGGAATCCGCGCAGTGAATTCACCTTCCTCAACTATCTGCACGAGCGCGGGCGGATCGTCGATTTCATCAATCTGCAGACCTTCTTCCCCAGCAGGCAGGAGTTCGCCGACTATCTGCGGTGGGCCGCCGACCGGGTCGAGGCCGAGGTGCGTTACGGCACCAGGGTCGTCCAGGTCGATTGCCAGGGCGAGCTGGTCGCGGTGACCTGCCACGGCCCCGACGGCGTGACGACCGTGTACGGCAAGAACGTCGTGGTGGCGCCGGGCCTGGTGCCCAGGCTGCCCGAGGGCGTGACGGCGAGCGAGCGGGTGTTCCACAACCATCAACTGCTCGATCACCTCGGCCAGGTGCCGAGCCGGCCGCACGGGCGCTTCGCCGTGGTCGGCGCCGGGCAGAGCGCGGGCGAGGTGATCCGGTACCTGCACGCGCAGTATCCCGAGGCCGAGGTGCACTCGATCATCTCCCGGTTCGGGTTCAGTCCCTCCGACGATAGTCCCTATGCCAACCGGGTTTTCGACCCCGACACCGTCGACCGCTGGTACGGCGCGGCCGAGCCGGTGCGCGAGCGGATGATGTCCTATCACCGCGGCACCAACTACAGCGCGGTCGACGGCGAGCTCATCGCCGAGATGTTCCGGCGCGAGTACGAGGAGAAGGTCGCCGGGCAGCGCAGGCAGTTCGTGCACAACGCCACCCGGATCGACTCGGTGACCGAGCAGGCCGACGGCGTGCGGCTGGAGCTGTTCGACACGATGGACGAGCAGCGCAGCGCGCTGACGGTCGACGCGGTGGTCTACGCGACCGGTTTCCGGTCCTTCGATGTCACCCAGCTCGTCGATCTCGGTGGTGCGGTGGGCGCACCGCCCGTGGACCGCGACTATCGGCTCCGGCTCCCGGAGGGGCAGACGTGTGGGGTGTATCTCAACGGTGGTGTCGAGCAGACGCACGGATTGAGTTCCTCGCTGCTCTCGGTAGTTGCCGTGCGGGCGGCCGAGATCCTCGATTCGATCATCGTTCGCGTCCACGCGCCGGTCAGTTGACATTTGCTTGACGGTTACCAACCGCTTGTGCGTTAGGTCAGGATAGGCTAACTTAGCCGTCGTTCGGCTGAACGATTCTGTGACGTGGCCAGACGCCAGCGCAACGCGGTTGTCGCCGGTCCGCGGTATCGACCGGCCGAACAACTCCCGACGGATCGAGCGGGCCGTTCCCTGGCACTCGGTCGACGAGCAGAAGGAAAAGCATGAAGATGAGGAAGATGGCGATCGCCTCGATGGTGGCTATCGCCGCGGTCGGGATCGCCGGCACCGCAGGCAACGCCGGCGCGGTTCCCGCTCCGGTGGCGCCCCCCGGCGGCATCGCCACCCAGATCATCCCCGGCGTGGTGAACTACACCGCCGACCGTGACGACACCGCCGCTGTCATCACCACCGATGCGGGCACCCTGACCGTCGCCAACGGCCAGTTCCAGATCAAGAACGCCGACGGCGTGATCGTGGGCGGCGTGCCGCTCGAGGTCAGCATCGACGACATCGCGTACCCGGTGAAGGCCGAGATCAACGGCAACACCGCCCGGCTGACCCCGACCACCGATGGTGCGTACTACAAGCCTTCGGCCAACGCGCCCAAGGAAATCGCCGAGGTCTCCCCTCAGCAGCGCGAGGCCTCGGCCTGGCAGAAGTTCGGTAGCCGCCTGTCGGTCGGTGCCGCGATCGGCGCCCTGGTCGGTGCCGTCGGCGCTGCCGCTGTCGGTTGTGTCGCCGGTGGCGTCCTCGGTGGCGCGGTGACCGCTCCGCTGGCTCTGCTGCTCGGTGGCGGCCCGATCGCGGGTTGCCTCGCGGGTGCGGTCATGCTGGCGCCGCTCGGCACCATGGCCGGCGCGCTGCTCGTCGGCGTCCCGGTGGCCATCGCCGCCGCGATCGAGTACTTCCTCACCGTTTCCGCTTCCTGATTCTTCTCGAACAGGTTGCGGTACAGCCATCGGCGGGTCCGGTCCTCGGGCCCGCCGATTGGCGTGTGCAGGACTTTTAGCCTGTACTGTCCATATGCGTATTTGTAAGTAGTTGTCGCTGGTCAGGCGATGAGTTCAGGAGGACGTCCATGTCGCGGACTGCCGGGGATGGTGGGTCCGGTCGTCCGGCCGACCCATCGCAGCTGGCGCTGCTGCTGCGCCCGGTGCGGACGCGACTGATCGCCGCGGCCCTGCTGCAACTGTTCGTCGCCGTCGCGACGGTGCTCACCTTCATCGCCCTCGGCCAGTTGCTGACCGCGCTGATCGGCGACGGCGTCACCGACTCGGTACGCGGCTGGGCCCTGGTCGCGGTGATCAGTCTCTTCGCCGCGCCCGCCGCGCACGGGATCTCGTTCGCGCTGAGCTTCGGCGCGAGCCGCCAGGTGGAGTACGCCGCGCGCCGCGCGGTGGTCGCCCACCTCGAACGCCTGCCGCTGGGCTGGTTCACCCGCAACGGTTCGGCCCAGGTCCGCAAGACCGTCGGCGCCGACATCGGTTCGCTGAGTGTGCTGGTCGGCGAGGGCATTCCGATGCTGCCGCGCTTCGTCGCCACGACGGTGCTGTCCACCGGCTATCTGCTGTGGGTCGACTGGCGCCTCGCGCTCGTGGTGATGGCGCCGACCGTGGCCGCCACCGTGATCCTCACCCGCCAGGGCCGCAATCCCAGCCCCGAGGAAGCCGAGCACGAGGACGCCGCGCGCCTGCTCGGCGCCCGCACCACCGAACTCGCCCAGGGCATCTCGGTCTTCAAGGTCTTCGGCCAGGCCCAGCGCGGCACCCGGCGCTTCGGTGCCGCCGCTGACCGGTTCGCCGAGACCTACCTGCGCGCCGAGGCCGTCGAGGCCCGCCGCACCCGGCTCACCTCGATCCTGTCCTCGTGGATCGTCACCATCGTGGTCACCGCGCTCGCCGGGACCGTGTTCACCGCCGCGGGCTGGATCGACGGCATCGTCGTCGTACCGTTCCTGCTGCTGTCGTGGGTCATCTCGCGCGGGGTGTGGTCGCTGCCGATGGTGCTGATGGCCGGTCGCCGGGCCCGGATGGTCGGGATGTCACTGGCCCAGATCTTCGGCGAGACCCCGCTCGAGGTCCGCCCCGGCGAGACGCCGCGCGGGGAAGCCGCCGTCGAATTCGCCGGGGTGAGCTTCGGCTACCGCGCCGACACACCGGTGCTGCGCGAGATCGATCTGCGGCTCGCGCCGGGCACCGTGACCGCCGTGGTCGGCGCGTCCGGCTCGGGCAAATCCACTCTCGCCCGGTTGATTCCGCGATTCTGGGATGTCGACTCGGGCGTGATCCGGGTGTGCGGCCGCGATATTCGCGAGGTCGAACCCGAGGAGCTCTACCGCGATCTGGCCTTCGTCTTCCAGGATCCGCAGCTGCTGCGCCGCTCGATCGCCGACAACATTCGCCTGGCCAGACCCGATGCCGACGACGCTGCCGTGGCCGCAGCGGCCCGCCTGGCCGGCATCGACGACCGCGTCGCCGAACTGCCGCGCGGCTACGACTCGGTGATCGGCGACGACGCGCGCCTGTCCGGCGGTGAGTCCCAGCGCGTCGCGATCGCCCGCGCGATCCTGGCCGACGCCCCGATCCTGGTCCTCGACGAGCCGACCGCCTCGGCCGATCCCGAATCGGCCGCCCGCATCCAGGACGCGCTGTCGAATCTCATGGCCGACAAGACCACCCTGGTGATCGCCCATCAGCTCAACACCGTGGTCGACGCCGACACCATCGTCGTGCTCGACGAGGGCCGGATCGCCGAATCCGGCACGCACGCCGAACTACTCGCCGCCGACGGGCGCTACGCCCGGATGTGGGCGGCCTCGGCGCAGGGCTCCACCCGGCAGACGGAGGTGACGGCGCGATGATCGCGTTGGCAGGAGGTGTCGTCACCGAACCGGTCCGGCAGCGGATGCGCCGGTGCTACTGGCTGGTCGCGGCCTCGGCCCTGGTCGAGGGCGCCTGTTTCGCCGTCCTGGTGCCGCTGCTCGACGCCCTGATCGGTGACCGGTTCCCGCAGGCCTGGTGGTGGGCCGCGGTGCTGGCCGTGCTGCTCGTGCTCGCCGTCGGTTCCCATCGCGCCGCCACGGCGCGTCAGCGCGCGGTGACCAGCGAGATCGTGGCCTCGCTGCAGCATCGGCTGGCCGAGCACGTGGTCGCGCTGCCGCTGGGCTGGTTCTCCCCGGCCCGCGCCGCCGCGCTGACCCGGCTGGCCAACGAGGCGACCCGGATGCTGGCCGCGACGCTGAACGGCGTTGTCGCGGTGAACATCAGGGCCGCGGCGCTGGCGGCCGCGGTGTGGGTGGTGCTGCTGGTGGTCGACCCGGTGACCGGCGCGGTCGCCGCGGTCGGCCTGGCGATCCTGGTGGTGCTGTACTTCGCCGCCGCGCGGCTGCTGCGCGGTGCCACCTCGACGGGCAACACCACCACCGAACAGATCAACGCCGAACTCGTCGAGTTCGCCCAGTTGCAGTCGGTACTGCGGGCCTACGGGCAGACCGCGCAGGCCGATTCGGAGATGACCGGCGCGCTCGAGCGGGTGCGCGCCGCCTCCGCCGCCTACTTCCGCGGCGCGGTGACCGGGTCGGTCGTCTTCCAGACCGGCACCGCGCTGTTCCTGTCCTCGGTGCTGCTGACCGCGCTGTACCGGGCCGAATCCGGCGCGGTGAGCGCGGTGGTCGCGACGATCGCCATCGTGCTGGCCGCGCTGCTGGTCGACTCGATGGCCGCGCTCGGGCGCACCGGCAGCGTCATCTGGGCCGCCGAACGCACCCTCGCCGAGATCGGTGACATCGTGGCCACCCCGGTGCTGCCCGAACCCGAAGCCGGTTCCGACACCTCGGCGCCCGCCGACTCCTCGATCGTGCTCGACGACGTCACCTTCGGCTACGACGCCGAGCGCACCATCATCGACGGTGTCGGTTTCGCCGTCCCGCAGGGCACGGTGTGCGCCATCGTCGGTCCCTCCGGGTCCGGCAAGACCACCCTGGCCCGGCTCGTCGCCCGGTTCTGGGACCTCGACTCCGGGTCGATCACCCTGGGCGGCAAGGACATCCGCGCGATCGGCTCGGCCGAGCTGATGGCCGCGGTCTCGATGGTCTTCCAGGATGTGTACCTGTTCGACGGCACCATCCGCGAGAACGTGCTCATCGCCCGCCCGGACGCCACCGAGGCGCAGCTGGCCGCCGCGGCCGCCCGCGCCAGGGTCGACGAGATCGTCGACCGGCTGCCCGAGGGCTGGGACACCACCGTCGGCGAGGGCGGCGCGGCGCTGTCGGGCGGTGAGCGGCAACGGATCTCGCTGGCGCGCGCCCTGCTCAAGGACGCGCCGGTGGTGCTGCTCGACGAGGCCACCTCGGCGCTGGACGCGGAGAACGAGGCCGCGATCCGCGCCGCCACCACGGCGCTCACCGCGGGCCGCACCGTCCTGGTCATCGCGCACCGGCTCGACACCGTGCGGGCCGCCGACCGCATCGTCTTCCTCGAACACGGTCGCGTCGCCGAGACCGGCACCCACGACGAACTGCTCGCCGCGGGCGGCCGCTACGCCGACTTCTGGACCGAACAGGAACGCGCGCAGCGCTGGAAGATCGGCGCGCGGGCATGAGCGCGACCACCGAGGTCGTCGGAACCACCGAGAAGCCGGTCCTCACCAAGGCCACGGTCACCTCGAACCGCGGCCGCGCGCTCGGCCTGCTGGTCGCGGCGCTGATCCTGCTCGTCGCGCTGGTCCTGAGCATGACCATCGGCACTCGCGACATACCCCTCGGCACGGTCTGGAACGCGCTGTGGCACTACGACGGTTCGCCCGATCAGCTGGTCGTGCGGTCGCTGCGGGTGCCGCGCACCCTGCTCGGCCTGCTGATCGGCATGGCGCTCGGCGTGGCGGGCGCGCTGATCCAGGCGATGACGCGCAACCCCCTCGCCGATCCCGGCATCCTCGGCGTGAACGCGGGCGCCGCGTTCTTCGTCGCGCTGGCCGTGGCGATCTTCGGCTTCACCAGCATCTGGTCGTATGTGTGGTTCGCCTTCCTCGGCGCGGTGGTGGTGACGGTGGCGGTCTACCTGCTCGGCTCGATGGGCCGCGGCGGCACCACACCCATCCGGATCACACTGTCCGGTGTCGCGATCGGCGCGGTGCTCGTCGGTATCACCAACGGGTTGATGCTGATGAACCCCAAGACCTTCGATCACATGCGGTACTGGTTCGCGGGTTCGATCGCGGGCGCCAACGCCGATGTGCTCTGGGCGGTCAGCGGATTCGTCGCGCTCGGCCTGGTGCTCGGCCTGTCGGTGGCGCGTCCGCTCAACTCGATCGCCCTCGGTGACGACCTGGCCCGCTCGCTCGGCGTCGACATCAAGAACACCCGCGCGCTCGGCATCATCGCGGTGACGCTGCTGTGCGGTGCCGCGACGGCGGCGGCCGGTCCGATCGGCTTCGTCGGCCTGATGGTGCCGCACGTCGCCCGCTGGCTGGTCGGCCCCGATCAGCGGTGGATCCTGCCCTACACCGTGTTCGGCGCCGCCACCCTGGTGCTGCTCTCGGATGTGCTCGGCCGGATTGTCCTGCGTCCCGCGGAACTGCAGGTCGGCATCGTCACCGCTTTCGTCGGCGCGCCGGTGCTGATCCTGCTGGTCCGCCGCAAGAAGGCGAGTGGTCTGTGAGGATCATCAGGGACAGATCACGCGTCGACTTCGGCCGGGCCGTCAGCACCGTCCGGGTCACCGATCGGCTCTCGGCACGGATCGGCCTGCGGGTCGTCGCGGTCGTGGCCGTGCTGCTCGGACTGACCGGCGTCGTCGCGGTCATCGCGCTGGGCACCGGCGACTACACGATCTCCCCGCCCGACGTGCTGCGCGCCATCTTCGGCGAGGGCTCGCGCACCGACGAACTCGTGGTCGGCAAGTGGCGGATGCCGCGCGTGCTGCTGGCCCTGATGTTCGGTGCGGCGCTGGGCGCCAGCGGCGCGATCTTCCAGTCGCTGACCCGCAATCCGCTGGGCAGCCCCGACATCATCGGCTTCAACTTCGGCGCCTACACCGGCGCGCTGTTCGTCATGCTGATCGTCGGCGGCGGCTACTACCAGACCGCGGCGGGCGCGCTGCTCGGCGGCTTGGCCACCGCGGCGGTGGTCTACGTGCTCGCGTTCAAGAACGGCGTGCAGGGATTCCGGCTGATCATCGTCGGCATCGCGATCAGCGCGATGCTGCAGTCGATGAACGTCTGGCTGATCATCAAGGCCGATCTGACCGCGGCCATGGCCGCCGCGGTGTGGGGGCAGGGCTCGCTGGCCGGGCTGGGCTGGGATCAGGTGCTGCCGGTGACGATCGTGCTCGCCGTGCTGCTGCCCTGCGCGGTGCTGCTCGCCTACCGGATCCCGGTCCTCGACCTCGGTGACGACGCCGCCCGCGCGCTCGGCATCCGGGTGGAACCGACCCGGCTCGCGCTGGTGCTGGTCGGTGTCGCCCTCACCGCGCTGGCCACCGCGGCGGCCGGGCCGATCGTGTTCGTCTCGCTGGCCGCGCCGCAGCTGGCCCGCAGGCTCACCAGGACCGCGTCGGTGGCGGTGCTGCCCGCCGCGGCGATGGGCGCGCTGCTGCTGGTCACCGCGGACTGGATCGCCCAGCGCGCTTTCGCCCCGAACCAGTTGCCGGTCGGGGTGGTCACGGTTTCGATCGGCGGTCTGTATTTCGTTTGGCTGCTGGCACGGGAGGTACGACGTTGAGCACCGATATTTCGCGGCTGGCCGCGCACGAGATCACCATCGGCTACGACAAACGGGTGATCAGCTCCGAGCTGACGGTGCAGATCCCCGACAACGCGTTCACCGTGATCGTCGGGCCCAACGCCTGTGGCAAGTCCACGCTGTTGCGCGCGCTGTCGCGGTTGCTCAAACCGTCGGCGGGCACCGTGCTGCTCGACGGCAAGGCGATCTCGTCGTATCCGGCCAAGGAGGTCGCCCGCAAGCTCGGCCTGCTGCCGCAGACCTCGACCGCGCCGGACGGCATCTCGGTGGCCGATCTGGTCGCGCGCGGCCGGTATCCGCACCAGAAGCTGATCCGGCAGTGGTCGCGCGCCGACGAGGACGCGGTGATCGCGGCGATGGCCGCGACCGGTGTCACCGAGCTGTCCCCGCGCCTGGTCGACGAGCTGTCGGGCGGTCAGCGCCAGCGCGTGTGGGTGGCCATGGTGCTGGCCCAGGAGACGCCGCTGATGCTGCTCGACGAACCGACGACCTTCCTCGACATCGCCCATCAGATCGAACTGCTCGAACTGTTCCGCGATCTCAACCGCGACCGCGCGCACACCATGGTCGCGGTGCTGCACGATCTCAACCACGCCTGCCGCTACGGCGATCACCTGATCGCGATGAAGGACGGCGTCATCGTGGCCGAGGGCCGCCCGGAGGAAGTGATCACCGCCGAGCTGGTCGAGCACGTCTTCGGGCTGGCCTGCCGCATCATCGACGACCCGGAATCGGGTACCCCCCTGGTGATTCCGCGCGTGCGCGCATCCGAACGAAAGGAACTGCTGTGAACAACGTGGCGACCCCCGGCCAGGACACGATCAACCTGGTCATGCATCCGATCGCGCCCCGCGTGCTGGAGGTGCTCGAGACCATCGCGCTCACCCCGCGCATGCAGCGGATCGTGCTCGGCGGCACGGACATCGAGGACGACTTCCCGTTCGTGCCGATGGCCGCGGACAGTCACTTCAAGCTGTTCTTCCCGGAGGCGGAGACCGGTGAGCTGGTGCTGCCCGAGATCGGGCCGTTCGGGATCGTCCCGCGCGCCGACGGGCGGCGTCCGCAGTTCCGCGACTACACCATTCGCGCCTACGATGCCGACAAGCGTGCGGTCACCATCGATTTCGTGCTGCACACGCACGGCATCGGCGGCAGCTGGGCCGCGTCCGCGCAGCCCGGCGACCGGATCGGCGTGATCGGCCCGCGCGGCTCCCACATCTACCCCGTCGGCTACGACTGGTACCTGCTGGCCGCCGACGAGACCGCGCTGCCCGCGCTGCACCGCTGGCTCGAGGAACTGCCCGCCGACAAGCAGGTGCGCGCCTTCGTCGAGGTCACCGACGCCGCCGACGAGATCGCCCTGCCCGTCTCCGACCGCATCCACGTGACGTATCTGCGCCGTGGTGCGGCCGCGCCCGGCACCACCACGCTGCTGGTGGAGGCGATCCGTGCGCTGGAGCGGCCCGAGGGGCGGGTCTTCGCCTGGGCGGCCGGGGAATCGACCTCGCTGCGGCCGATCCGGCGCTTCTTCGTCGACGAGCTCGGCCTGTCCAAGGAGCAGATGAAGGTCGACGGCTACTGGCGCGTCGGCACGGTCAACCTGGACCATCACGCCGAAGACGACGAGTGATTTAAAATAGCCTATACGTGTGATGCGTATCGAAGGTTGCCACTGAGTGGGTGGATTAGTGTAGCCTAACCTTTCGGTCGGCCGTGGCGTGTTCTGCGCCGGCACCGGCGGTCCATCGAACTATGCAGTGGGAGAAAGCGAATGCTTCGTACGCTCGTCAACGGCAAGATCCACCGTGCCACGGTCACGCAGGCCGATCTGCACTACGTCGGGTCGATCACGATCGACGAGGATCTGCTGCGGGCGGCCGATCTGGTCGAGGGCGAGCAGGTGGCGGTCGTCGACATCACCAACGGTGCCCGGCTGGAGACCTACGTGATCACCGGCGAGGCGGGCTCGGGGCAGATCTGCATCAACGGCGCCGCCGCGCACCTGGTGAACCCGGGCGACCTGGTGATCATCATGTCCTACACCCAGCTCGAGCCCGCCGAGGTGCTGGTGCACGAGCCCAAGGTCGTCCACGTGGACGCCCAGAATAAGATCGTTGCGCTCGGTAATGATGCGGCAGAGCCGGTGCCGGGCGCCGTCGACCAGCTGTCGTCGCGCTGACCTGACCACGCCTAGATCGAGAGGGACGTCGATGTCCGAGGAAACCACAACCACCGTCGACCGGGAGACCGTGATCGCCGACATCGCCGCCGCGCTCGGCGTCGAACCCGGTGAGCTCACCGAGGACACCAATCTGTTCGACGCGGGCCTGGACTCGGTCCGGCTGATGCAGCTGGTCGAGAAGTGGCGCTCCGCGGGCGCGCCGCAGGCGGACTTCGTCACCCTCGCCGCCGACCCGGTCCTCGGGCTCTGGCTCGACGTCGTCGCGCCGTGACCGCGGCCCCGCCGCGCAAGATCGCGATCGACCTGGACCCACTGCGGACCAGTCCCGAGTTCCGCACCCTGTTCATCGCCCGCACCATCTCGGTGTTCGGCATCGGCTTCCTGGTGGTGGCACTGCCGATCCAGGTCTATCAGCTGACCGGCTCCACGGCCCAGGTCGCGATGGTCTCGGCCGTCATCGGCATCTCCGCCTTCGGCGGCACGCTGCTCGGTGGCATCGCGGCCGACCGCTACGACCGGCGCACCGTGATCGCGGGCGCACGCGGCGCGGCGACCATCGGGTTCGCCCTGCTCGCGCTCAACGCCATGCTGCCCGATCCGCAGATCTGGGCGATCTTCGTCTGCGCCGTCGTCGACGGTCTGGCCGGTGGCATCTCCGCGACCGCGCTGGTCGCGGCGACACCTGGCCTGATCCCGCGCGACAAACTCGCCGCGGCGGGCGCGCTGATGGCGCTGACCGTCGACCTCGGTTCGATGGCCGCGCCCGCGCTCGGCGGTGTGCTCATCGCCTGGGCCGGCGTCACCGCCAACTACTGGCTGGCCGCAGGCGCGAGCCTGATCACGACGATCCTCATCGCCCGGCTCGGCCGGATGATCCCCGAGCGCACCCACGGCGAGTCGCCCGTGCAGGCGATCATCTCCGGCTTCCGGTTCGCCTTCAGTCACAAGGTGGTCGGCGCGACGCTGCTGGCCGGCTTCGTGACGATGCTGCTGTCGGGCTGGAACGTGCTCGTCCCCGAGTACGTGGCCGAAGTCCTGCACGGCGGCGAGGCCACCGTCGGCCTGCTGTTCGCCGCCCCCGCGGTGGGCGCGGTGCTCGGTTCGCTCACCTCCGGCTGGACCGGCTCGATCCGGCGCGGCGGCCAGGTGATCTTCGCCGCCACCCTGATCTCGGCGGCCGGTTTCATCGGTGCCGGTCTGGTCGGCGCCACCATCGCGGTGTTCTTCGGTCTGGTCGCGCACGGCGCGGGCCGCGTGGTCAGCGACATCGCGCGCTTCGCGGTGGTCCAGGCCCACACTCCCGACGAGTTCCGCGGCCGGGTCTCCGGTGTGTGGACCGCCCAGATCACCGTCGCCGTCTCGGTCGGCGCGGTCGTCGCCGGCCTGGTCTCGAGCGTGGTCCCGACCCGCGACGTCTTCCTGGTCTACGGCGCCGCGGGCTGCGTCCTGACCATCGCACTGTGGTGCGTGCTCAAGACCCTGCGCAACCTGGACAGCCACAAAGTCTCCGAGGAAGGCTGACCCGAGCTTGTGACGGCCACCGGCCCCCGCCGGTCCCGCCACACAAACCGTGACGGCCCCACCCTCATCGGGCCGCCACGCACCGCCGCCCCGGCACCCGCCCGAGAAATCGGCCGGAGGCCGGGGCGACGCGCGTTTCCTGCCGGAGTTGGGCGAAGGCCGATTGTGACCTGGTGAGTATTGACCGGACCAGTCGAACCTCGTAGTGTCATCTGTGACATTATTTCCATGTATGACATCTGCAGGTTTGATGGATGCAGACTCAGGAGGCGTCCGATGGCTACTTCGATTCATCGTGTCGATGCTGCCCAGGTGTCGCCCGCGGAGCTGGCGAAGGTCGAAGGGTTGGTGGGCGAGCTTGCGCCCTCGGAACTTCGCGAGCTGTTGCAAGCACTTGTCAGAAGCGTCCTCGCTGGTTCGGATGTAGCAATGTCGGGGATCGATGCGGTGTGGACTCCCGCGCAAGTCGCGCAGCGTCTCGGGATGAGTCGTACACACTTGTACAAGCTGCTCGATTCCGGAGAACTGCCGTCGTTTCGTGTGGGGCGCGACCGTCGGATCAACCTGGCGGATGTCATCGAGTTCGAACGCAACCGTCAGCGTGACCGTCGAGAGCTTGCCGAGCGTTTCGCGCACGTCGATCGTGCGCGTGCCGGGGCCGTCGACGAGCTGATGGACGAGATCTGAGCTCATCAGAACCTGCGAGTAGGTCCTCGATGAGTGGAAGGCGTGCGGCTCTGCCTGGAACCATCGCCGGGTGTCCCCATATCGCCGTGCTCGCCCCACTGTTCGCGTGCTCACCGAGGACCTCTTCACGGATTGGGTAGAGCCGTACGTGATGCGGGCTGTGGCGGACAGTCGGTGGACGGACCTGCATCCGTTCAGTGAGCTCCCACATCCCGTGCTGCGCAAGGCTTCTACGCTTTACGGGTCCGATCCGTCGAATGACCCGCCACCCCGCCTGATTGCCTGCTCGGGTGATCTGAGGTTGCAGGAGCTGCGGAACTCTCAATGGCGCGCGGGGCTGTGGATTGATCCTGATTCTGGAGTGCGGTGGATCTGTGCGGCCGGTCTCGCGAAGGGAGGGCACAAGGACGGTGCGGACTTCTATCAATGGCTCGGCGAAATTGTCGAGCGCACCGGGGGCCTGGAACTCCTGCCGACTGACCTCGATCGCAAGCTGTTCAAGGCCGAGAAGTCGGCTTGGTTGATCACTCAGTGGGAACTGCAGGTTCAGCGGGACATCGCCGAGGCACTCGGCAAAGCCGACCGCGAGGGAAGCTGTCGGTTTGCTTTCCACATCCAGTGCGCAGCGGATCCATGGGGACTGCTGAACTCACGATCGCGGTGGTCGACGAGTATGAGGAACTGGTGATCGAGCTCGACCTCGACAACGAATTCGCGGCCAGCAACCTCGGATGGCTTCTGACGGTGCGTGTCCTTGTTTCGCTCTCACCTCCGGTGCAAGGCTGGGATCGCTACGGTACGTCGTATTCGACGTTGTCCGAGCCAGGTCACAGCAGAGCACAAGCGGAACGGCTGCGGGTTGTGTCGGCACGCGATGAACTTCTGCCACAAGAGCTCGGCACCGTCAGCCATCGAGTGCACAAGGAGCATCTCGCGGCATCGACAATCAGTGGAGAGGCTTCGCGTGCGCTCTGCGGTGTGTTCTTCGTGCCGATGCAGGACCATGCGGGCTTAGAGGAGTGTGCGGAATGCGCAGCCTTGCTCGGTCACCTGCCCCAATGACGTAGTGGAGAACTCACAGGTCCCAGTCGGCTTCGAATTCGTCGATTTCGGCCTGGGTGAGGGTGGGGACGGCGGTGTCGGAGGGGGTGAGGCCGGTGGTGTCGGTGGTGGCGAGGTAGGTGGAGAGGGCGGTGAGGGTTTCGAGCCAGGTGTGGTGGAGGGTGGTGATCGTTTCGTCGGGGACGAGGGTGGTTGGCCAGGTCCAGTCGGCGCGGAGGATGGTGCCGGTGGGGTGGGGGACGGCCATGGCGTTGACGACCAGGGGGTGGCTGGCGGGCATGGTGGGGTCGTGGCGGACCTGGAGGGGGTTGTCCGGGTCGGCGGGGGTCCAGGGTTGGGGGGTGGCGGCGGTACCCATGCGGCCCAGGTAGTTGAACAGGATCTCGGGCCGGGGGCGCTGGGCCAATTCTGTTGCGGTGGGGTCGAGTTCGGCGAGGATCGCGTAGCCGATGCCGTTGTCGGGAGCGGCGCGCAGACCCTCCTTGGCCAGTTTCAGCACCGCGCCCGCCGCGGCCGCACCGGCGCGGACCTCGGCCGGGTCGATGCCGTTGAGGTCGATGCGGACCGGGTAGAAGCTGGTGAACCAGCCGAGGGTGCGCGAGAGATCGGCCGCCTCGACGATGGTCTCCTCGCGGCCGTGGCCCTCGACGTCGGCGACGAAACTCGTCTCACCGAGCACGCTGGCCGTCGCCACTGCCAGCGCGGCAAGTAGCGCGTCCTGGACACCGGCATTGAAGCGCGCCGGTAGTTCGGTCAGCAGGAGTTCGGTGACGGCGGCGGGCACCTCGACGGTGTGCGTGCGGGTCGTCGCCGCGGTGTCACGGTCCGGATCGAGTTCGCGGGCAAAGGAACTCGTGCCGCGGTCGGTCGCGATCGCCGTCCAGTACGGCAACTGCGCGGCGAGTGCGCCGGTGCGGCCCAGGTCCTGTAGCGATTCGGCCCACCGACGGAACGAGGTGGGAACGCGGTCGAGCTCGATCGGTGTGCCCGTCGCGGCGAGCGAGTAGGCGGCGGCGAGATCGTCGAGCAGAATCCGCCAGGAGACGCCGTCGATCGTGAGATGGTGCACCAGCACGCCGATCCGGGGCGCGGTGCCGTCGCGGTACCGCAGCAGTGCCACGCGCAGCAGGGCCCCGGTGGCGGGATCGAGCGTGTCGGCCAGCCGGTCGAGGACGGGGTGCTCGTCACCGGCGCGGTCGAGCAGATGCTCGGACACGATCTCGCCGTCCGTGCCGGGTGGATCGACCACGAGCCGGGCATGGATATCGAACGAATGCCCGAAACTCGACTCGATGCGCTCCTCTTCGGCGGGACTTTCGGCCGCCGAACCGCTGCGTGCAGCGTCTGCCGAGCCCCCCGGACCCATGCCGGTGGGTTGACCCGCGCCTTCAACTGAACCTGTGATGGCCGAAGGGTTTTCGCCGGCGGCTGGTTGTGCGACGGGCTCCGGGTGGGCGCCGACAGGCGGGTTGGCGCTGGTAGGTGGGATCAAGCCGGCGGACGTGTGCGCGTGGCCGACGGGGTGTGTGACGAGTCGTGCGCGCAGCATGTCGTGTGTACTGCGCAGGGCGGCAACGGCTTCGGTGAGTGCGCTGAGGGAGATGTCGGTGGGGGCGTGCAGGACCATGGCGTGGGAGAAGCGGTTGATGCGGCCGCCGTTGGCGAGGACTCGGGCGATGATCGGGGTGAGGGGGATCTCGCCGATGCCGTAGCCCTCGGGTTCGCGCTCGCGCGGTGTCGAGGTGGCCTCCGCGCGCACGGAAAGGGCTGCGGGGGTGCGGCATTCGAAGACGTCGCGGGGTGTGGTGACGACGCCGAGGCGCTTGAGGTGGGTGGTGAGGCGGATGGAGACGATGCTGTCGCCGCCGAGGGCGAAGAAGTCGTCGTCGGGGCCCACGCCGGGCAGGTCGAGGATTTCGGCGAAGGCGGTGCGGATCGCGCCGATCCGGTCGTCGCTCACGGGGTGCTCGCCGGTGCTCGCGCGCTGCGGGTCGGGGAGCGCCGCCCGGTCGACCTTGCCGTTGGGGCCCAGCGGGAGTTCGGCGATGCCGACGAACGCGGACGGGATCATGTAGTCCGGCAGTTCGTCACCGAGGCGGCGGCGCAGCGCGTCCAGTTCGGCGTCGGGCCAGTCGGTGTCGCGGCGCACGAGGTAGGCGATGAGCCGGGTGGAACCGTTGGAGCCGCTGCGCACCTCGGCCACGACGCGTTCGGCGTCGACATGGCGGGCCAGCGCGGTCTCCACCTCGCCGAGTTCGACGCGGTAGCCGCGGATCTTCACCTGGTCGTCGGCACGGCCGATGAACTCGAGCTGGCCGTCGGTACGCCAGCGCACCAGATCGCCGGTGCGATAGAGCCGTTGGCCTGGGGCGAACGGGTCGGCGACGAAACGCTGTGCGGTCAAACCGAATCGGTCGTGATAGCCGCGCGCCAGCTGGGGCCCGCCGATGTAGAGCTCACCGGCGCGGCCGAGGCCGCACGGCAGCAGCAGGGGATCGAGCACATAGAGGCGGCCGCCGTGGGTGGGACGGCCGATCGTCGGCTCCGGGGCGTCCGCGACCACGGCGAAACCGGAGTCGACGCTGGCCTCGGTGGGACCATAGAGGTTGAACGCCAGCAGGTCTCGCTGCTCGTGCAGGCGGCTCCAGAAGCGGTTCGGCACCGCCTCACCACCGACGGCCAGCCGCCCGGGCCGATGCGCGGCACCATCGAGGAGCCCGAGTTCGACGTACTGCTCCATCAGCACCGGCACCGCATCGATGTAGTCGATCCGCTGCGCGCGCACGTACTCGACCACCCCGCTCGCATCGAGCGCGGCATCGCGCCCCAGCGCGTGCAGTTCGTTCCCGTCGAGCATCCACATGAGCGGCCCGATGGAGGAGTCGAAGGAGAAGCTGTAGGTGTTGAGCACCCGCAGCTGCCGCCCCGCCGCCCGGTCCATCGTGTAATGCCGGTGCGAGCGAAGAAGATTCAACGGCCCACGATGCGGGACCACGACACCCTTGGGCTTACCGGTCGACCCAGACGTGTAGATGACATAGGCGGCGCTGTTCGCGGTGAGCACGCCCCTGCGCTCGGCAGCTGTCACCGCCGCGTGCTCGGAAGCCGAGCGGCCCTCGGCGCGGTCCCCACCGCGGTCGTCGGGAGACACCGTGTTCGGACCCCCGCACTCCTGCCGGCCGCCCGCTGCTTGCGCACCGGTTGCGCCGAGGGCGTCCCGGCTCGATGTGGCGGCCAGTGCACCGGTCGCGCTGAGCTCGGTGTCGGTCGACGCTGGAAACTGCCCACCGAGCGCGCCGCTGATATCGGCGGCGGTGAGGACGGCGGCGGCGGCCGAGTCGTCGAGGATATAGCGAACTCGATCCTCGGGGTAGGTCGGATCGACGGGCACATACGCCGCCCCGGCCTTCCAGGTGGCGAGAATGGCGACCACCATCTCCACGCTGGATGCCAGGTGCAGAGCGACCCGATCCTCGACCGCGACACCGCGATGAATCAGGTTCCGCGCCAGCCGATTCGAGTGTGCATCGAGCTCGGCGAAGGACAGTGCCCGCCCGTCGACGACGATGGCGGTGGCCTCGGGGTCCGCCAGCGCCGCGGCCGCGAACACCTCGATCAGGGTCGCATCGGCATCGAGGTGGGCAGGCGCGGCGGACGAGTCGGGATCAGTCGTCGGGGTGGCTACCCCCGCCCCGCTCCACTCGTCCCGGATGCGGGCGATCTCGTCGGGATCGTCCAGGGGCAGCGTGCGAACAGTCACCCGCGCGCCAGCAGCCCGCACCGGGTCCGAGCCGGTTTCGTCCTCCGGCGCCGCGAAGGCGCGGACGAAGCGGCGCAGCTCGCGCAGGTGCCGGTCCAGATCCTCGGCGGTGTAGAGGTCGGCGTCGGCATCGCACTGGATCTTGAGATCGCCGCTGGTGGTGGCCGAGATGGTGGCCGAAAGATCTTGGACGGGACCGCGGTACAGCGAGTGGATGGTGCCGTGCAGGGCGCCGAAGCGCACCTCGTCGCCGAAGGGCTTGACGTTGACGACCGGCCCGATGCGGTCGCTGAATCCACTGGCCAGACGCGTGCCGTCGCCGACCGGCTCGCCCCGGAAACGTTGGTGCGGCTGGATTCTGGTGATCGCGGCGTGCGCGCGCTCGACCAGCTCGCGCGGGGTGTCCGAAGGCGCCACGTCGATCGCCAGCGGCAGCAGGTTCACGTTCATCGTCGGAATGCGCGCCGCCGCCGACCCGAGCCGGTTCATCACCGGATAGCCGAGGGTGATGTCGCGACGGGCGGTGCGGCGGGCGAGATAGGCGGCGAAGGCCGCGGTGACCACGGTGCCCCAGCTGGAACCGGTTTCCTCGGCCAGCCGATTGACATCGGCGAAAGTCGCACTGCCCACGGTGATCTCACCGAAGCGCACGCGCCGCGCCAGCCGTTCGGCACCGGGCACCAGCACCACACCGGGCCCGATGTCACGCAGCTCAGACGCCCAGAATTCGGCGTCGGCCCGATGCTCGGCGGACTCGAGATAGCGCTGTTCCTCGTCGAGCAGTTCCGGCAGCTCCCCGAAACCACCGCGCGGTTCCCGACCCGCCGCCAGCGCCGTGTACACCAGGGCGGCCCGGCGGAACACCAGGTTCACCGCGTAACCGTCGATCAGCGCGTGATGGGAACGCAGGAACCACAGGTGCCGGTCGGGGGCGAGGCGGATCAGTTCGTGGCGCAGCGTGGGCCCGGACGACAGCTCGTGCACGGCGGTCACGTCGGCGTGCATGAACTCGTGGAACGCGGCCCACGGGTCGGCCGCGCCGGACAGATCGATCACCTCGCCCAGCGGCGCGATCGGCGGACCCGGCCGCTGGGTGAATCCGCCCGCGTCGATGTTCATCGCCAGGCAGCTCGCCTCGCCCATGGTGTGGGCGACCGCCCGGTCGAACACGTCCCGGTCGAGTTCGCCGCGGATCTCGCACGCGGTGGCGATGTTGAAGATCGGGTTCTGCGGTTGCAGCTGCTGGGCGAACCAGATCGAGCTCTGCGCCGCCGAGAGCGGCAGCGCGGTGGTCTCGGCGGTGCTCGGCGGCGCGGCCACGGTGCGCGTCATCGGGTCAGCTCCCGTTCCAGTTCCGGGCCGTAGGCGTCGACGACGGTGCGGTCGAGCATCTGCACGTGCACGGCCTCGACATCGATCACGCGCAGTTCGCCGCCGATGGACGGTTCCCACTGGCGGACCGCATCGTCCGAGAGCGCCCGCGAACCCACCTCGGCGCCCGCGGCGTGGACGAACAGCACGTCACCGTCGAACACGGGGTACTTGGCGTGCGTCATCACCTCGAGACTCCACGCGCTGCCGTAGATCACGGCTTCGATGGTGTCGACGTCGAACGTGGACATGAACGTCTCGGTCGCGCGGACCCGCGCCGTCGCGTCGGTGATGGTCAGCGAGTCGAACTCGGCGGGCGGCACCGCGATACCGAGCGAGAGCAGCGCGGCGGCGGCCGGGGTGATCAGCGCGGCGCGTTCGAGGTACTCGCGCGGCACCTCGGCCGCGGAGTCGAGCATGACCAGCGCGGGCACCCGATGGCCCCGCGCGCGCAGCTCGGCCGCGACCGCGAGCGCCACATTGCCGCCGAACGACCAGCCGATCAGGCGATAGTTGCCCTCGGGGGCGGTCGCCTCGATGAGATCGGCGTAGCGGCGAACCAGCTCACCGAGATCGGTGCTGACCTCGCGTTCGCCGGTGATGTAGGGCGACTGGATGGCGTGCACCGGCGCGTCACCGGGGATGTAGCGCGTCAATTGGGTGTACTGCCAACCCAATCCGGTACCGGGCGGCAGGCAGAACACCGGATCGCCCTCGCCGCGGCGCAGGGTGAGCACGGGCGCGGTCATCCGGGCGAAGCCACCACCGTCGCGGCCCTCGATCTTGGCGGCCAGTGCCTCGGGGGTCGCGTAGCCGAACAGATCGGCCATCGGGATGTCGAGGTCGAGGCGATCACGCAGGGCGCGCCGCAGCGTCATGATGAGCAGCGAGTGCCCGCCCAGGTCGAAGAAGCTGTCCTCGACCCCGGCGACCCGGCCGAGCACCTCGCTGAAGGTCTCGCACAGCACCCGCTCCAGGATGGTGCGCGGCGGCCGCGACTGCGCGCCGTCGGCCCGGCTGATCGGCAGGGCCGAGACATCGAGCTTGCCGTTGACGGTCATCGGGATGGTCGCGATGGCGGTCACCGCGGCGGGCACCATGTAGGCGGGCAGCAGGTCGGCGAGTTCACCGCGGATCGCGTCGGTGCGCTGCGGCGGGGTGCCCGGCGGCAGCACGACGAAGGCGAGCAGGCGGGCGGTGTCGCCGGACTTGTCGGCGACGACAACCGCGCGCTCGATATCGGTCAGGCCGCTGAGCACGGCGGCGATCTCGCTGGGCTCGACCCGGTAGCCGCGGATCTTCACCTGGTCGTCGCTGCGGCCGTGGAATTCCAGATTGCCCGCCGCGTCGAGGCGGACCAGGTCACCGGTGCGGTACATCCGCTGCCCCGGCGCGGCCGGATCGGCGACGAACCGTTCGGCGGTGAGCGCGGGCTGGTCCAGATAGCCACGCGCCAAACCGATTCCGCTGACGTACAGCTCGCCGATCATGCCCTCGGGCACCGGCCGCAGCCACGGGTCGAGCAGGTAGGCGTCGGTGTTGAAGATCGGCCTGCCCACCGTGGGCGTCGGGCTGTCGGTGGTGCCGCCGCCGAGGGTGTTGATGGTGTATTCGGTGGGCCCGTACAGGTTGTAGCCGTAGGTCGACTCGGTGTCGCGCAGGTTGTCCCACACCCCGACGCCGACGGCCTCGCCGCCGAGCAGCACCAGCGCGGGCCGGTGCGCCCCGGTAGCCGGGTCGTGGTCGAGCAGGCCCTCGGCGATGAGGTGCTCGGCATAGGTGGGGGTGACGTTGAGGACGTCGATGCGGTGGGTGTCGCAGTAGTTCACCAGCGCGGTCGGATCGCGGCGCAGGTCCTCGTCGCACACGTGCACGGTGTGGCCGAAGGCCAGCCACAGCAGCTCTTCCCAGGACATGTCGAACGCGAACGACACGGTGTGCGCGATCCGCAACTGTCCGCCGCCCGCGAGTTCGATGGCGGGAGCGAAGATCTCGCGCTCGTGGTTGAGCTGCATGTTGGTGAGCCCGGCGTAGGGGGTCACCACGCCCTTGGGCTCGCCGGTCGAGCCGGAGGTGAAGATGACGTAGGCGGGGTGGGTGAGGCGGTCGGGGTTGGTGCGGGCGAAGGTGCCGAGTTCGTCGTCGGTCAGCGGCGCGGGATCGGTGGCGGCCAGGTCGGCGCGCACCTGCTCGCTGTCGAGGACCAGGGTCGTCGCGCCGGCCGTGAAACGGGCGGCGGCGGATTCGGTGGTCAGGAGCACGCCGGGCGCGGCCTTGTCCAGGATCGCGTGCAGCCGGTCGTCGGGATGCTCGAGTTCGAGCGGAACGTAGCCCGCCCCGGTGCGCAGCACCGCGAACAGTGCGACGACCATCTCGATTGTGCGCGGAATCGCCAGTGCCACATAGGTTTCCGGGCGGGCACCCGCGCGGTTGAGCAGCCGGGCCAGCCGGTTGATCTCGGCATCGAGTTCACCGAAGGTCAGCGTGCGCTCGCCGAGCACCAGCGCCTCGGCCTCGGGGGTGCGCAGCGACTGGTCAGCCAGCAGGTCGGCGATGCTCTCGGTGCCCACCTCGCAGGGGTGGCCCTTGATGGTGGCACCGGCCAGCGCACCGGTGTCCACGGTCGCCAGCGGTGCGGTGAGCGAGCCGGGCTCGGTGGCGAAACGGTCGAGCAGGCCGGTGAATTCGTCGAGGAAGTGCTGTGCCTGCGCGTCGTCGACGAGATCGGGCCGCGATTCCAGCTTCACGGTGAGCTGCGGTCCCGGCGTCACCACCACGGTCAGCGGATAGTGGGTGTGGTCGAGGCTGCTGCCGCCGACGATGCCGTGCTCGGCGCCCAGGCGCGCGTCGTCGATGAAGTTCTGCAGCACGAACAGCACGTCGAAGAGCTGGCGGTGCCCGGTGGACTCGATGATCCGCGACAGCGGCAGGTGCTCGTACTCCATCCGGTCGAGCCGGTCGGTGTGCACCTGGGCGAACAGGTCGGCCGGGGTGAGATCGGGGCGAAGACCCACCCGCACCGGCACGGTGTTGAGGAACATGCCGATGGCGCTGTCGATGCCGGGGATCTCCGGCGGGCGCCCGGCCACGGTGTTGCCGAAGACGATGTCGGCGCGGCCGAGCAGGCGCGAGATGGTCGCCGCCAGTGCGGCATTGAGCACGGTGTTCACCGTCACCGAATGCCGCTTGGCGAGCAGATCCAGGGCCGACGAGCTCTCGGTCGACAGCGAGACCGTGCGCACCTGCGGGCTGACCGCCACGTCGAGCGAGGCATCGGGGCGCACCAGGCACGGTTCGGTCAGCTCGGCGAGCGCACCGCGCCAGTACCGTCGCGCCGCCTCGATGTCCTGGCCTCGCGTCCAGCTCAGATACTCGGCGAAGGCGGTGTGCGGCTCGACGACGGGAGCGGTGCCCGAGGCGTGCGCGGCATAGCCCGCGAGCAGCTGCCCGATGAACGGGCCGTTGGACCAGCCGTCCCACAGCAGGAACTGCCGGTTCACCGCGAGCAGCGAGCCGGTCTCCGCGCGCTGGAACAGCGTCGCCCGCCACACCGGCGGCGCGGCGAGATCGAAACCGGTGGCCCGGTCCTCGGCCAGCGCGGCGTCGACCCGCTGCGCGGATTCGGCGGCGTCGAGCGCGGTCAGATCGACCACCCGCAAGCGGACCTCGGCGTCGCGCGCGATGATCTGCACCGGCTCGGGGAGTCCGGCGTCGACGAACCCGGCCCGCAGCGCGGGATGGCCGTGCAGCAGATCGGCCAGCGCCAGCCGCAGCGGTTCCGGCTCGAGGTAGCGATCGAACTCGAGGGTGAACTGGGCGGTGTAGACATCGCCGGAACCGGCCGAATCATCGGTGGCGTAGGCGGATTGGAAGAACAGGCCCTGCTGCAGCGGCGAGAGCGGCCAGACGTCGTCGAGCAGCGCCGGGGTCGACGACTCGACGGCGGTCAACTCGCTGACGGTCAGCTCGATCCTGGTCAGGTCGGCGGGCACCAGGTTCACCCGGTTGGCCGGATCGGCGGCCAATTCGGCCAGTTCGTAGATGATCTCGGTCCACACCCGCGCGAACTCGTCGAGCAGGTCGGCATGCACGGTGTCGTCGGCCGTGATGGTCGCCTCGAGCGAGCGCCTGCCGTCGACCTCGCGGACCACGATGTCGAGGGTCAACGGGGCCGCCGTGCGGGCCAGGCCGGGCAGGTCGACCACGACCGCGCCCAGGGCACCGAAATCGGTCACCGACACCGCGAAATCCGGGGCGAGCGCGGTGTCGAGCGCGAGTTGCGCCTGCGGGTTCAGGTGGCGCAGCAGGGCGTAGCCGGTGCCGTTGTCGCGCTGTTCGCGCAGTCGCTGCCGGGATTCGGCGAGCGCGGCGGCGGCATCGGCGCGCAGGCCGAGCGCGACCGGCACGGAGATACCGAAACGGCCGACCTGGCCGGTGGCCACGGCGCCGGGCACCTCCCTGCCGTCGCGGGTGAGATCGACGACGATGGCGGCGTCGGGGCGGTCGATACCGCACATCCGCTCGGTGGTCATCGCGATCGAGGTGAGCATCGCCGATTCGAGCCAGACCGCGAGCCCGGCCAGATCGCGGACGAAGTTGTCGATCGGGATCACCAGGTGCACCGGCTCGGTCGCACCGGGTGCGCCGAGGGCGGCGGCGCGGGCCGCGAACGGGCGGGTCGAGGCGGTGCGCACGCGCTGCCAGATCGGTAGTTCGGCGACGACGTCCGGCTCGGCCGCCGCAGTACCGGCGGCCTCGGCGAACGCGCGCAGAGTGCTCGACGGCGCGGCCAGGTCGACGGGTTCACCGCGCAGCAGCTGCTCGAACGAGGCCGTCAGCTCGGCGATCAGGGTCGGCCAGGAGTACGCGTCGGCGGCGAAGGGGTGTACCGCGAGCGCGAGTTCGCCTGCGCTGTCGGTGTTTCCGGGGGTGAACGCGGCCGCGAGCAGCGCACCGTCCTCGGGACGGATCAGGGTGCGCGGGTCGGCGTCGGTGGTCAGCTCGGCCACGACCTCGCCGACGGGCCGGACCTCGAGATCCCACAGTCCCGGTGCGAGTTCGGTGGCGCGCAGCCGCAGGCTGTCGTGCCGGTCGACCAGGGCCTGGACAGCGGCGCGGACGGCCTGCTCGCTCAGCCCGGCGGGAACCGCCAGCCGCGCGAGGGTGTTGTCGGTCGCGGTCGGCGCGGCATCGTCGCGCGCGCGCAACAGGTCCTCGACGCCGGGCAGCGGTGCCAGCGGACCGGCCGACTCCGCGGGCCGGGTCACCGGCGCGGCGAAGCCGGGACCGATCTCGGTGTCGGCATCGGCGTCGATGGTGGCCAGGTAGGCGGCGAAGCCGTGCCGGTGCTGTTCCAGCTCGGCGGCCGCGTTGCGGGGACCGCGCAGATTGCTGCGGATCGTCCTGGCCGGGCGGTCGACGTAGATGAGGATCTCGATGTCGCCGACCGGGCCCGCCGAACCGAGTTCGAAGGTCCACTGCAGGTCCTCACCCGCGGCCAGCACCGGAATCGCGGGCAGGATGTTGATACCGGCGCCCATCAGCCGTTCGGTGCGGCCACCGGTGCGGCCGAGCCTGCTGACGGCCTCGCCACGGAACAGGCTGTGCCGCTTCATCTCCCCGAGTTCGGCGTCGAGGCGCGCGGTGAGCGTGCGCATGGTGTCGCCGGGCAGCAGCCGGGCGCGGAACGGGAGCACATTGGAGGTGGAGCCGAGGTTGGCGCGGGCCTGCGCGGTGGTGCGGCCCGACATCGGCACCGCCACGGTCATGTCGGCCAGCCCGGTCGCCGAGTACAGATAGCCGATGGCCGCGGCGAAGACCACCCGCGAGGTGCCGACACCGCACTGCTCGGCCAGGCCGAAGAGGCGCTCGGAGACACCGTCGGCCACCACGACTTCCACGTCGCTCGGCCGCCCGATCGGGATGATCGACGAACCGCACAGCGCACCCGCCGGGGGCGCGTCGGCGACGAAGTCCTGCCAGTAGCGGTTGTCCTCGGCGTACTGGGGCGAGGCGCGGTAGGCCCGGTCGGCCTCGCTCAGCGCCTCGGCATTCCAGCTCGGCTGCGGCTGGGCGACGCCGCCGCGGTAGTAGGCGTCGATGGCGGCCGAGAGCATGGTGGCGATGGAGATGCCGTCGGCGACGATGTGGTGCACCGACAGATAGGCCAGCACCCGGTCGGGGGCGAGCACCACGACGGCGGTGCGCGCCAAGGGGCCGTTTCCGAGGTCGTAGGGGACGGCCATGTCGGTGTCGACCCAGGCGCGCGCGGCGGCATCGGGATCGGGTTCGCCGGACAGGTCGACGGTGATCAGCGGCACCGGCGTGCTGCTGTGTTCCTGGGCGAAGCCGTCGGCGTCGTCACGGATGCGGATGTGCACCGGCTCGGCGGCCGCCATGACCGAGGTCAGCGCCGCGCGCAGCCGGTCCAGATCGACCGGACCGGTGATCGAGAGCATCGCGCCCGCGGTGAAGCCGCTGGCGTCGGCGATGATCGCCGAACCGATCCAGATCTCCTGCTGTGCCGCGGTGAGTGCGAAAGGTCCTCCGGCGCCACCGTTTCCGGTCGTCGTCGCGTTGTCGGTCACTTTCGTCACTTCCCATCGGTCGAAAATTGGAGCTGTGGCGCGGATACCGCGCCGTAAATCGACGACACCGGCGCGCAGAAGGCAACGCCGGTGTCGTCTTGGAGCGGCGTCAGGCCGCGGGCTTGAACTTCTCGATCGCGCCCTTGATGTCCTCGGCCTGCAGACCAGCGGCTTCGAACGTGTAGGTGTAGGGCGTGCGCAGCGGGAAGACGTTGCCTGCCGCGACGGCGGGCAGCGACTTGAACACCGGCGAGTCCAGCAGCGCCTGGGTGCGGGCGGTGGGCTTGCCGTTGATGTCGGCTTCGAAGAAGATGGCCTTCGCCGAGGCGAGGCGCGGCAGGTCCTCGAGCGAGATCTGCTGGTTGTAGCGCTCCGGGTTCGGCTCGGCGCCGGAGAAGTAGGTCAGACCCGACTTGGTCAGCCGCTCGTAGACCAGCGCCTTGCTGGTCGCGATCTGGAAGTTGCCCGCCTGCGCGGACCCCTCGGCGTAGACGACCTCACCGAGCGCGCCGATCTTGTCCTTCTCGGCGATCGAGATCTCGGCCCAGGTCTTGTCCAGGTCCGACAGCTTCAGGGCGGTGTCGGCCTGCTTGCCGACGACCTCGGCGACCTTCGGGTAGTTCAGCCACACACCGGTGGGCTCGTTGATCTCGAGCGCGACGGTCGGCGCGATGTCCGACAGCGCGGTGAGGTCGATGCCCTTCATGCCGGGGCGGACCATGGTGACGATCAGGTCGGGCTTCAGCTCGACGATCTTCTCCAGGTTGACCGAGGTCTCGACACCGCCGACCGAGGGCACGTCCTTGACCTTGTCCAGCGCGGCCGGGCTCGCGTTGGTCTTCAGGTCGTCGAACATGCCGACGGGGGTGACATCGAGATCGACCAGCAGCGTGCCGACCAGCCAGCCCGCGACGACGCGCTTGGGCTCGGCGGGGACCTCGACGTCGCCGAGCGCCGTCCCGGTCACCACACGGGTGCCCGAAGCGGCTTCGGACGAATCCGTGTCGCCGGAATCGGATCCGCAGCCGGCGACAAGGCCGGCGACGGCCAGCGCGGCGATGACCGTGCGAACGCCCGGTCGGATACGCGCGAGGGAAAGCCTACTCATTCGTGTTCCATTCATAGCACCTACTTGGGATAGGCTTATCTAACCTGACCGATCCGTCTTTGTCAGGTCCGTCGCGTCCGGCAGTGCCTGCGCCCACAGTTCGGCGAGCAGCGCGACATCGTTGTGCCGGATCGCACCGGGCAGATACGTGAACCGGGCGCGCAGCAGCACCTGGTCACCGGATGCCTCGGCGCGCACATTGATCTCCAGCGGGTATTCCACCGACAGCTCCGCATCGGCCGCCGCCGACACCGTGCGCGCCTCCGGCGCCGGTCGCCAGTCCGCGGCCGCGCCGAACTCGACCCGGCCCAGGTAGTTGAACAGCACCTGGGGCCGCGGCAGGGCGGCCAGCACGCGGGCGGTGCGCGGGTTGGCATAGCGCAGCATGCCGAAACCGATCCCGCCGTCCGGCGCGGCGGCCATCGCGGCCGCGGTGGTGAGGACCACCGAGTCCGGATCGTCGCTCGCGGGCAGCCGGACCGGCGTGACATTGGTGAGCCAGCCGACGGTGCGGGTGAGATCGAGATCGCCGAAGCCGTCGCGGCCGTGCCGCTCCACATCCACGGTCAGATCGCCGTCGGGCACCCCGGCGCCCGCCCGCCAGCGGCTGACCGCCAGCCGCAGTGCCGCCACCAGCAGATCGGTGGTCGGGATCGGCCGGGCGGGTGCGGTGATCGCGGTCGCGATCTCGTCGCCGACCTCGATGTCGAGATGGGCCAGTTCCGCGACCGTGCCCGGATGATCGCCCGTGGCAACGAGATTCGCGCCCGGTGCGAGGACCGTCCGCCAGTGCGTGAGTTCCGCGAGGCGCTGTGCGGCCTGGGCGGTCACCGCGTCGGCGTAGCTGCGCAGGGAGACCGGCACCGGGTCGAGCTCGCGGTCGTGGGCGGCCTGGTCGAGATCGTCGAGCAGGATGCGCCAAGACGCGCCGTCGACCACCAGGTGGTGGGCGACGATGACGAGGTAGCCGGGTTCGCCCGCGCCGCGATCGACGTGGGTGAACCGGACGAGCACGCCCGCCTCGGGATCGAGTCGACTGGCCGCGGTGTCGGCGAGTTCGTCGAGCGCGGCCGGAATCGGCGCGTCCGGGGGCAGTGTCACCGTGTCGAGCAGAGCCGTGGCGTCGACGGTGGCCGCCGACCGGGTGTGCAGGGTCCAGACCTGCCCGCCGACCCTGGTCGACTGCAGGCGCAGCGCGTCGTGCCGGGCGACCAGCGCGGCGATCACCCGCTCGACCCGCGCGGTCTCGGTGCCCGCGGGCAGCCGCACGACCACGGTCTGGTTGAGTCGGGTGCTGGGTCCGGTGCGCTGGACGAGCTTGCTCACGATCGGGGTGAGCGGCACCGGGCCGACGCTGTCGTCGTCGGCGAGAGTGCCCGCCTCCGTCGCCGCAGCGGCCAGCGCGCGGACCGTGCGGTGTTCGAACACCGCACGGGCCGACAGTTCGAGGCCCCGCTTGCGCAGTTTGCCGACCAGGCTCAGGGCAACGATGCTGTCGCCGCCGAGGGCGAAGAAATCGCTGTCGGGGCCCAGTGTTTCGACATCGGCGGTGCGCACGACCTCCGCGATGGCCTGTGCCACCAGGGTTTCGCGCTCGGTCAGCGGTTCACCGGCCGACTCCTCCTGGGCGGGAACGAGTTTCGCCAGTGCCGTGCGATCGAGCTTGCCGTTGGCGGTGACCGGCAAATCCTCGACGACGATCACCGCGGCGGGCAGCATGTGCGCGGGCAGCGTCCGCGCCAGCGCGTCGATGACCGCGCGCGGCGTCAGCTCCGTGACCGCGTAGCCGACGAGATTGTGCCTGCCGTCGTCGTAGGTGTGCACCAGGGTGGCCGCGCGGTCGACGCCGTCCACGGCGTGCAGCGCGGCATCGATCTCGCCGAGTTCGATGCGCTGCCCGCGGATCTTCACCTGGAAGTCGGACCGGCCCGCGTACTCGACCTGCCCGGCGGTGTTCCAGCGGCCGATGTCGCCGGTGCGGTAGAGCCGGGAACCGTCGGCCGCGAACGGATTCGCGACGAACCGGTCCGCGGTCAGTGCCGGGCGGTGCAGGTAGCCGCGGGCGAGCTGGACACCGGCGAGATAGATGTCGCCGTATCCGCCCACCGGCACCGGCGCCAGATCCCGGTCCAGGACATGGATCCGGGTGTTCCAGACCGGTGCGCCGATCGCGACGATCGGGCTGTCGCCCGCGGGCACCTCGGTGGCGGTGACGTCGACGGCGGCCTCGGTGGGGCCGTAGAGGTTGTGCAGCTCGACCGTGAGCAGCTCGTGGCAGCGATCGCGCAGCGCGGGGGTGAGCGCCTCGCCACTGCACAGCACGCGCCGCAGCCGGGGCAGCTCGCCCAGCGTCGGCTCGGCCAGGAACGCGCCGAGCATCGACGGCACGAAGTGCACGGTGGTGATGCCGGTGCGGCGGATCAGATCGGCCAGGTAGGCCGGATCGCGGTGGCCGTCGGGCGCGGCGAGCACGATGGTCGCGCCGACGGTCAACGGCCAGAACAACTCCCACACCGAGACGTCGAAGCTGATCGGCGTCTTGTGCAGCACCCGCTCGCCCGGGACCAGCCCGTATTCCCGCTGCATCCAGCGCAGCCGGTTGACGATGGCGTCGTGCGCGACGACCACGCCCTTGGGCTTGCCGGTGGAGCCGGAGGTGTAGATGACATAGGCAGCCCTGGTGGCCGGGAGCACGCACGGCGCGAATTCGCGACCCGCCGCCACGGGCACCGCCGGTGCGCCGTTCTCGTCGACGAGCAGCCCCGTGATGCCCTCGGGCGCCGCCTGCGGGCGGTCGTCGATCAGGACCGACGGGCGGGCGTCGGTGAGCATGTACTCGATCCGGTCGGCCGGGTAGCCGCGGTCCACCGGCAGGTAGGCGGCGCCGACCCGGTGTACCGCCAGCACCGCGACCAGCAGGGCGAACGAGCGGTCCAGTGCCACGGCGACGATGTCGTCGACCCCGACGCCGCGGGCGTCGAGTTCGGCGGCCAGTACCGCCACGGCGCGATCGAGCTCGCGGTAGCTCAGTTCCCGGTCGCCGAAGACCAGCGCGGTCTGCTCGGGATGATCGCGGAAGCTGTCCGCGATCAGCGCCGGCAGGTCCAGTGCGGCGTCGAAGGGTGCGGTGGTGTCGTTCCAGCGACGCAGCTGCTCGCGCTCGGCCGGTTCGAGCACCGACAGCGCGCGCAGACCGATCCCCGGATCGGTGGTCACCGCGTCCACGAGCTGGAGCAGGCGCTCGGCGACGGTGGCGACGGTGGCGCGGTCGAACAGCGCGGTGGCGTACTCGATGCGGGCCGAGATGCCCTGTCCGGCCGCCTGTTCCAGGAAGTCGAAGGTCAGGTCGAACTTGGCCGAGCGGATCTCCGGATGCCGGATCTCGGCGCGCAGGCCCGCGAAGTCGGGGGCGGTGATCGGCTTGCGGTACTGCACCATCGTCTGGAACAGCGGGGTCCGGCCGGTCACCCGATCCTGGCCGGCCAGCTCGACCATGACGTCGAAGGGCAGGTCCTGGTGCTCGAAGGCGGCCAGGTCCTGCGCGCGGATCCGCCGCAGCAGCTCGGTGAAGTCCAGGTCGCCGGACAGGTCGGTGCGCAGCGCGACGGTATTGGTGAACAGGCCGACGATCTCCTCGACCCCCGCGCCGGTGCGTCCGGAGACCGGGGTGCCCACGACGATGTCGCGACCACCGGAGAGCTTGGCCAGCAGGGTCGCCACCAGGGCGTGCACCACCATGAACCCGGTCGCGCCGACCGAACGACCCAGCTCGGCCAGGGCCTGCGCGCGCACGGTGTCGATGGTGAAATCGACGACGGCACCGGCGAAGTCGGGCTGTTCGGGCCGCGGCCGGTCATAGGGGAGTGCCAGTTCCTCCGGCGCGCCGGCCAGGGCGTTCGACCAGAACTCCCGGTGCGGCGCCAGCGCCTCACCCGTCGACCGCTGACAGGTGGCGTAATCGGCGTAGCTCAGCGGCAGCGCGGACCAGGCGGGCACGAACCCGAGGACCCGGCTGCGATAGGCGATCGCCAAGTCGCGGAACAGGATCGGGGTCGACCACTCGTCGCCCGCGACATGGTGCAGGCACACCAGCAGCAGCGCGGTGCCGGACCCGGTGTGCACGAGCGCGGCGCGAATCGGCAATTCGGTGTCGAGCCGGAACGGTTGCGCGCCAAGGCGTTCGACCTCTGCCATCGCGGCGTCGACACCACCGCGCGATGCCGTTGCGGCCGGCGACTGGGCCGCTGGTGCGTCGCGGTGTTCGGTCGCGGCGCCGAGCGAGCTTCGGTATCCGCGTTGATCCTTTTGTGCGCCTGGTTGCTCGGCCGCGGTGTCGAGCCCGCCGTGCGATGCGTGTTCGGGCTCAGGCCGATCCGTGTGTTCGGTGGCCAGGTCCCGGTGTGTGCCGGGGTGCTGGGCATCGGCGGGAGTCGCGTCGGGCACCGTGAGTTCGGTGAACGGGACCCGTTGGCCACGGGGGAGGACACGCTGGGCGGGTTCGCCGTCGATGTCGACGAGCAGGGTGCGCAGGGCGGCGTGGCGGTCGACGAGGTCGGACAGGGCGGCGGTGAGGCTGTTCACCTCTACGCGGCCGTGCAGTTCCAGCACGAACGGCAGGTTGTAGGCGCCCGCCGCACCGGCGATCTGCTCGACGGCCCACAGACGGTGCTGGGCGTGCGAGAGTGCGACGGTGGGACCGTGCTCGACCGGGACGATCGGCGGAAGGGTCACTGTCGTCAGGGTTTCCGAGGCGAGCCCCGCCGCCAGCTCGGCGACCGTCGGGTGCTCGAACAGGTCGCGTACCGAGACGGTCTGGCCCAGTTCGGTCTGTACCCGGATGGCGACACGGGCCGCGAGCAGCGAGTGGCCGCCGCGGGCGAAGAAGTCGTCCTCGACGCCGTAGTCGTCCAGGCCGAGGACCTCGCCGATGATCGCGGTGAGCCGGGTCTCCAGCTCGGTGTTCGCCGCCCGCGATGCGTGGGCGGAACCGGACCGGGCGGACAGCGCGCGCTTGTCGACCTTGCCGCCGGGCAGGCGGGGGATCTCCGCGATGATCTCGACGGCCGGAACCAGATACGACGGCAGCCGCTGCGCCAGCGCGCGCCGCAGGGCACCGGCGTCCAGCTCGGCGCCGACCACGAAGGAGCGCAACATCATCGCGCCCGTGCCATCGGCCACGGCGACCGTCGCCGAACCCTCGACACCGGGCAGTGCGGCCAGCGCCGCATCGACCTCACCGGGCTCGACCCGGTTGCCGCGAATCTTCACCTGCTGATCGGCGCGACCCAGATAGTCGAGTACACCGTCGCGTCGCCATCGCACGAGATCGCCGGTGGCATAACGCCGTTGACCGCTCGGCGCGGCGACGAAACGGGCAGCGGTCGCGGCCGGATTGCCGTGATACCCGCGCGCCACCTGCTCACCACGCACATACAGCTCACCCACCGCACCGGGCGCGACCGGACGCAGGAACCGGTCGAGCACCTCGAGCTCGACCTCGGGCACCGGTCGGCCGATCGCGACGTCCGCGCCGGCCATCTCCTGCCAGGTCACATCACCGGCGATCTCGGAGGAGCCGTAGGAGTTGATGATCCGGTTGTCGGCAGTGTGAAGCTGTTCCAGCAGTGCCGGATTCGTGCGCTCACCACTGAGGATCCACGTGCCGACCCGCTCACGCAGCGCGGGCGCGTGCGCGATCAGCTCGGCGGCCAGGGTCGGCACCGCGGTCAGCTGAGTGATCCGCTCGGCCTCGATCAATGCGGCCAGCGCGGGCACATCACGCAGCTGGGTATCGGTGGCGATCACCACGAGCGCCCCCGCCGCGAGGCCGGCCAGCAGCTCGGTGGTGCCATCGATGAAGGCGAACGAACTCTTCGACAGCCGGATATCGGGTTCGCCTGCGCCCCAGCTGTGCACAGCCCAGTCGATCCGCCCATTGAGCGCAGCCCTGGTCCCGAGCACACCTTTCGGCCGGCCGGTAGAACCGGAGGTGTAAACGAGGTAGGCCGGGTGATTCGGATCGACAGCCTGCGGCTGCGCAACCGTCTCGCCGCTGCGTGCCGCTGGTTCAGCTGGCGCACCCAGTGCGGCAGGCTCGGCACTACTCGGCAGCGGTGCGCCGAGCGCGGACAGCTCGGTGCTGCCCAGGCGCGCCACGGTGGTGTCCATATCGCCGATGACCAAGGTCGGGGTGGCGTCGGCGAGGATGTAGTCGATGCGTTCGCGGGGGTAACCCAGGTCGACCGGGACGTAGGTGGCGCCGGTGCGCAGGATCGCGAGGAGGGCGGTGGCGAAGGCGAAGCCGCGGGGGAGTGCCGCGACGACGCGGTCCTCGGGGCCGATGCCGCGGCGGCGTAATTCGGCGGCGAGACCGGCGGTGGACTCGGCCAATTGTGCGTAGGTCCAGTCGATTCCGTCGCAGCGGATCGCGACCGCGTCATCGGTGCGGGCCGTGATCACCGCCTCGATATCGGCGGGGCGGGTGGTGCGCGCGGGGCCGGTGCCCCAGCGGGTCAGCTCGGCGAGCTCGTCCTCGGTGCACAGTGCCAGCTCGGCGAGCGGGGTCTTCGGCTGCTCGGCGACCAAGGTGAGCAGGGTGGTGAAATGCCGGGAGAGCGTGGCGATCTCGGCATCGGTGAAGACGGTGTCGTGGAAGAACAGGTGCACGGTGAGGGTGGGTTCCAGGATCACCGTGACGGTCAGCGGGTAGTGCGTGGAATCGCGCGGCTGGACCGATTCGATGGACAGACCCGCCGCCCGGGTGACCGCCGCCATCGCCTCGCGCGCGTCCGGATAGGACTCGAACACCAGCAGCGTGTCGAACAGCTCGCCGTGCCCACTCGCCTGCTGGATCGCGGGCAGGCCGAGGTGCTGGTGGTCCATGGTCGCGGTCTGCGCCTGGTGCGCGCGCCGGATCACCTCGGCGAGATCGTCACTCGCCTCCTGACGGATGCGCACCACCGAGGTGCCGAGGAACATGCCGATCATCGATTCGACGCCCTCGATCTCGGGACTGCGCCCCGACACCGTGGAACCGAACAGCACATCGGCGGAGTCGACCGCCTGACCGAGCGTCAACCCCCACACCGCGGACACGATGGAGTTCACCGTGACCCCGAGTTCCCTGGCCCGCTCACCGAGCCGGACGCCGGTCTCGGCACTGAGCGGCAACGTATGCCGTTGCGGGCGAACGGCATTGCGCGTGGCACCGGTCGGGGCGAGCAGCGTCGGGCCGGGTACATCGGCCAGGGCCGTGCGCCACGCCGTGACGGCGGCGTCGTGGTCGCGCTCGTCGAGCCAGCGCAGGAAGTCGCGGAACGGCCGCACGGCGGGCAGCGCGCCCGGGTCCGGATCGGGATACAGCGCGAACAGTTCACGCACGAACAGCGGCGAGGACCAGCCGTCGAGCAGCAGGTGGTGATTGGTCAGCAGCAGCCGGAACCGGTCGGGACCCAGCGTGGCCAGGGTGAACCGCAGCAGCGGCGGCTTGGCCGGATCGAACCGTTCGGCGCGGTCGGCATCGAGGATCGCCGACCAGCGCGGCTCCAGCGCCGACTCCTCTATCCCGGTGAGATCGACGGTGCGCCAAGGGATCTCGACCCGCGACGGAACGATCGCGACCGGTTCACCGGTCTTGCGGGTGCGGAAGCAGGCCCGCAGGTTCGGGTGCCGTTCGAGCACCGCGTGCGCGGCCGCGCGCAGCCGCTCGCCGTCGAGCGGTCCGGTGATCTCGATCGTCGCCTGCACGGTGTAGACATCGACCTCGGTGCCGAGGCCGGAGACGAACAGCAGACCCTGCTGCAGCGGAGTCAGCGGCATGATGTCGCTGATCCGGCTGCGCTCCGGGGTGCTCACGAGCTGCTGTCCGCGTGGCTGGAGGCGGCCAGCAGGGCGGCGCGCAGCGCCCGCCTGCTGGTCTTGCCCACTCCGGTCTCGGGGAAGCTGTCGACCACCTCGACCAGATCCGGCAGCTTCCACGCCGCGACCCCGCGCTCGCGCACGAACTTGCGGACCGTCGCCAGGGTCGGCGGTGTCGCCGGGTCGGCGGCCAGCACGAACGCGCAGGTCCGCTCGCCCAGATGGGTGTCGGGCACCGAGACGATGATCGCGTCGCGCACCGCGGGATGGGCCAGCAGGTGCTCCTCGAGCTCTTCGGCCGAGACCTTCTCGCCGCCGCGATTGACCCGGTCGTCCTGGCGGCCCTTGACCACCAGATTGCCGTCCGGGCGCAGGCACACCACATCGCCGGTCCGGTACCAGCCGTCGGCGGTGAACGAGCGCTCGTTGGCCGCGGCATTGTCGTAGTAGCCGCGGATCGTGTACGGCCCCTTGGTCTGCAGCAGCCCGTCGGTGCCCGGCGGCACCGGCTCACCCTCCTCGTCCACCACCGCGACCTGGTCGTACTCCGACATCGGGCGACCCTGGGTGGACACGATCACCTCGGCCGGATCGTCGAGCCGGGTGTAGCAGACCAGCCCCTCGGCCATGCCGAACACCTGCTGCAGGGTCACCCCCAGCGCCGGACCGATCCGGGCGGCCAGTTCGTCGGGGCAGCGCGCGCCGCCGACCAGCAGCACGCGCAGCGTCGACAGATCGGGAGTGCCACCGGCCTCGGCGCGCTCGGCCCACAGCCGCGCCAGCGGCGGCACCAGTCCGGTGATCGTCACGCCGAACGCCTCGATGGCCGCGAAGGCCGTCGCCGGGGTCGGATCGGCCGCCATCGCCACGGTGCCGCCCGCCCACAGCGCGCCGAGGATGCCGGGCGAACTCATCGGGAAGTTGTGCGCGACCGGCAGTGCCGCCAGATAGACGGTGTCGGTGTCGAGTGCGCAGATCTCGGCGCTGCGCCGCACGCTGAACAGATAGTCGTCGTGGGTGCGCGGGATCAGCTTCGGGATACCGGTGGAGCCACCCGACAACTGCAGGAACGCCACATCCGAGGGGTCGGCGCGCGGGAATTCCCGTGGCGCCGAGCGCAGCTCGTCGAGGCTCACCGTGCCCGCGGGGACCGCGGTCCCGTCGCGATCGGGCAGCACGATCACCCGGGTGAGCGCGGGGACCTCGGCCGCGACCTCGGCGGCCAGCGCGGCGTGGTCGAAGAGCTGATGGTGATGGCAGGTGATGATCGCGACCGCGCCACTGGCCGTGCCGATCGGAATCAGCTCGGCCCTGCGGTGGGCGGGCAGGCAGAACACCGGCAGCGCCCCGAGCCGGAACAGTGCGAAGATCACCTCGACGAACTCGGCGACATTGGGCAGCTGCACCAGCACCCGGTCGCGCGCGGCGACACCCTGCTCGGCGAGTCCGGCGGCCAGGCTCGCGACGCGGGTGTCGAGATCGGCGTAGGTCCAGCGATGCGCCTGGTCGACCACGGCGATCGCGGTCGGGTTCGCGGCGGTGCGGGCGCGCAGGACATCGTCGAAAGTCTCGCCGGTCCACAGTCCGAGCTCGCGGTACTGTCGCGCCTCGTCGGCGGGCCACGGAGTGAAGCCGGGCAGGTGGGTGTCCAACATCGAACCTTCCAAGGGACGTTGTATTCGGCAGTTAGGTTAGTTTAGGCTAAACAACATGTCAGTTGTCGCGGAAGCGCACGGGCCGGTCGTGATCACCGGTGCCGCGGGCGGAATCGGGGCCGCGGTCGCCGCGGCGTTCGCCCGTCTCGGCGCACCGATCGCGCTGCTCGATCACGATCCCGCGGTGCACAAGGTGCTCGCCGAACTCGGCGTCGACGGATACGCCGGGGTGGTCGACGTCACCGACCGCGGCGCCGTCGATCGCGCCTTCGACGCGGCGATCGCCGCCGTCGGCAGGCCCACCGTCGTCGTGCACGCGGCCGGCGTGCTGGCGACCGGTCCGGTCGCCGAACTCACCGAGGCGCAATGGGATCGGTGTATCTCGGTGAACGCGACGGGCACCGTCAACGTCACCCGCCGCGCCGCGGCCGAACTGGTGGCCGACGGCGGTGGCTCGATCATCGTGGTCACCTCGAACGCGGGCGCCACCCCGCGCGCTGGGATGGCCGCCTACGGCGCGTCCAAGGCGGCGGCCGCCTCGTTCGCCCGCTCGCTCGGCCTCGAGGTGGCGGGCAGCGGCGTGCGGGTGAACCTGGTCTCGCCCGGTTCCACCGACACCCCGATGCTGCGCGAGATGTGGTCCGCCGACGGCGCGCCCGACGAACTCGCCGCCGCCGCGCGGGCAAAGATCGTCGCCGGTGACCCCGACGCCTACAAACTCGGCATCCCGCTGCGGCGGGTGGCCGACGCCGACGACGTCGCCGCGGCGGTCGTCTTTCTCGCCTCCGACGCCGCGCGGCACATCACGCTGCACGATCTGCGCGTCGACGGCGGCGCGACGCTCGACATCTGAGGCGCACCCGCGCCCGCTTCCCGACATCCCGCTCTGCCGAACTCGACTTGGAGACATCGTGGCCATTCCGCCGATCGCACCGTATTCGATTCCCGCGCCCGAGGAGGTCGCCGAGAACCGGGTGTCGTGGTCGATCGATCCGGGTCGTGCCGTGCTGCTGATCCACGACATGCAGCGCTACTTCATCAACGCCTACGAGCGCGACCAGGAGCCGATCTCCTCGGCGCTGGCCAACATGGCGCGCATCCGCCGGATGTGCACCGAGGCGGGCATCCCGGTCGTCTACACGATGCAGCCCGGCGATCAGCACCCGTCCCGGCGCGGCCTGCTCACCGACTTCTGGGGCACCGGCCTGACCACCGGCATCGACACCGAGGTGGTGCCCGAGCTGGCGCCGCAGCGCTCCGACATCCAGGTGACCAAGTGGCGCTACTCCGCCTTCCAGCGCACCGACCTGCGCGAACTGCTCAGCCACTACAACCGTGACCAGCTCATCGTCACCGGCGTGTACGCGCACATGGGTGTGCTGCTCAGCGCCGCCGAGGCGTTCATGAACGACGTGCGCCCGTTCGTCGTGCTCGACGCCACCGCCGACTTCAGCCGCGAGGAACACCTGATGGCGATGGACTACGCGGCCCGCCGCTGTGGCGTGGTGACCACCACCGACGCGCTCGAGCTGGAATTGCGCGAGGTCCGCGTCGCCTGAGACCATGCATCCGCGTGTTTCCCCCCGTAGCCGACGGGGTAACAGATGGGTGTGACTTACCGCACGGCCTGATTTAAAAGTTAGGTTTGCCTTTCCTTTGTGACAGTATGGCCGAAGACGGAATTCGTTCCGTGGGCTAAACAGGTAGTCGGAAGGGTGTGCGGGTGCATATGTCAGGTGTAGCTCTGTGTGTGGAGTCGACCGCGGTGGCATACGCCGATCGGGCCGCCGTGCTCGATGGCGATTGCCTGCACGATTACGCGACGCTGTGGGAAGCCGTCGGTCTCTTCGCGGCCGAGCTCGGCGCCGCCGGGATCGAGCCGGGACAGCGCGCGGCGATCTACATCGGGTCCGGGTACGAGTCGCTGCTGGCGATGCTCGCGGTCGAACACCTCGGCGCCGTCGCGGTGCCGCTGGACATCTTCGAACCGGTCGAACAGACCGTGCGGACCGTGCTGGCGACCCGAGTCGATCATCTGATCGGCCACATCGGCGACGGTCACCTCGTCGACGAACTCGCCGATGATCCCGCCGCCTCCGGTGCCACCGCGGTGACGGTGGCCGACGACTACACCCTGATCCGCCTGTGGCGTCCCCGCCCCGAGCCGGCATCGAGCGGGTCCGGCGGATTCGCCTTCTGCCTGTCCGGCGGCACCGCCGCGCTCACCGTCGGCAGTGCGGGACTGGCCGCCGCCGCCGGGGAACTGCGCGCCGATCTGGCGATGACCGCCGAGGACGTCGTCGCGGTGAGCGCGCCGCTCACCAGCCGGGCCGCCGTCGTGGCCGTGCTCGCGGCCGTCCAGGCGGGCGCCTGCCTGTCGCTGCGCCGCTACGCGGGCAGTGATCCGGCCCTGGTCGCCGGACAGCTCGGCGACGACGAGGCCTCGGTGCTGGTGTGCACGGCACCCGGCCTCGCCGAGCTGCGCGCGGTCGGTTCGCACGCGCTCCACACCGTGCGAGTTCTGGTGCTGCCCTCGGCGGGCGAGGCGGCCACCGCGGCGGTGCCCACCGTCGTCACCCTCGAACCCGCCCGCCGCCACACCCGGCTCGGCGCCCCCGCGTTCCGTGGCAGCCGACCCGCGCGCTCGGCACGCCGCTCGCAGGTGTGCTCCTGCGTGCGCGAGGACTGATCGCGCTAGCGCTCGGCGGTGAGCAGCTCGGCGAGCGCGTCCTCCTTGCGGGCGCGCAGGGTCGTGCCGATCGTGGCGAGCCCGGCCTCGGCCGGTAGCCACAGCGACTCGGCCAGCGCCGGTGCCAGCTCGGCCTCGGCGAGTTCGGCCGCGCGGCTGTGGCCGGTCGCGGCGAGCACCCGGCGCAGGGCACTGCCCGGTGCGGCCGGGGCGACGGGAACCACGTCGAACTGCGGCCGATCGGTCGCCTCCGGCGCGAACTCGAGGAAGACCTCGTCACCCGGGGTGAGCCCGAGGTGGTCGATGAACCGCTTGATGGTGCCCGATCGCGCCTGCACCGCCACCCACAGGATCGACTGCGGACCCAGCCTGCTGCTCAACTCGACCGACCGATTCGGGCCCGCCCCGACCAGCCCGGCCAGCGCCGCGGGCAGATTGAAGGCCGAACCCTTCACGTGCGGGGCCACGATCGTGGTGCGCAACCGCAGCACCGCGCCCTCGCGATAGAGATTGCGGGTCTTGGCGGGCGACTTGCGGGCGCGCTGGGTCTGCTTGCGCCGGGTCACGATCCCGTCGATCGTCATGTACTCACCCGAGGCCGCGTAGGTGCGGACGCTGAACTCCTTGACGTCGAACGCGCCGGTTAGCCGTTCGACCAATTCCTCGACCGGGATGCGACCGCCGTTGGCGTCGAGCACCTCGCCGATCTGCCGGTGGATCGGCACATAGCGCGAGGCGCCCCAGCGGGCCAGCGCCCAGTGCGCGCGATCGGTCTTGACGAACCGGTCGTCGGAGACCATCGCGTTGCGCACGCTCGACAGCGAGCGTGCCGGAACCACCGCGGCGTGGATGTCGTCGATCGTCATCGGCGAACCGGAGAGCGCGAGCACGGCGGCGATGTTGTCGTGCACCGAGGCCGAGCGGACCAGCACGTGCCCGTCGAGCACCCGGTAGCCCGCGTAGTGCAGCCAGGTCGCGGCCTCGGCCTCGGAGATGTCGAGTTCGGCGGCGATCGCCGGGATGGCGACCAGGCCCTCGTCGCTGGCCAGCTCGGTCAGCACGGCGCGTACCCGGCCGCGGGCCGAGTCCATCGTCTCGGCGACCACCCAGCCGTCGACCACGTCGAAGCGGCTGTCCAGGTGCGCGAGCGCGAACCACAGCGCGATGCCCGTATCGCCCAGTGGCGCACCGAGTTCGGGAACGGCGGCGATCAGCCGGTCGAGTCCCGCGACCGGTCGCGCGGCGGCGGCCAGCCGATCGGCGGCGGCGTAGAGGTGCCGCGAGGAATGGAAGGCCGCGTGCACACGATCGCGCAGCCGGTTGTCGAGCTGGTTCACCCGCTCGCGCGAGATACCCAGTGCCGTACCGCATTCGGCCAGCGTGGTGCGGCGGTCGGTGAGAATGCGCGCGGTGAGCAGGAAGCGGTCGCGCTCGCCCAGTTCGCCGTAGAGCCGGTCGAACTCGGCCAGGGCGGGGGCGTTCGCCGGCTCGGTCTCGACGCTGCGCTGGATCAGTGCCGTGACGATCTCGGTGATCGAGGCGGGCCCGACGCCGCGCAGGGCGGCCAGCCGGGCCACGGTGAAGTCGGCCAGCTCGGTGGCGCCCGCGGCGCGCAGGGCGGCCTCGGTCCGCTCGCCGAGGCCGAGCGCGGTGGTGCTGTGCTCGGGGACGTGCGGGAAGGCCGTGGCCAGCGCGAGCTCGCGATGATCGCGGACGAACACCACGGCCAGCCTGCGGTACACCTCGTCGAGGTGCTCGGCGGGGACCGACTCGCCCGCGGGTGTCGTCATCCACGCGTTGGCGAGCAGGTCACCCTCGTCGAGCAGTGGTGGGCCGGGCCGATGTTCGCCGAGCCAGGGCAGGGCATCGAGCCAGGACAGCCGTGTCGAACCGCCGATGGAATAGCGGGACAGCCCACTCACCAACCTCTCCTGCTGCCAGTACTGTGTTGACGTTCACAAAGTATAGGCTTGACTGCGCTCACAGCAGGACCGGCGACCCACGGTTGCTGGCGCGAAACCCGAGGGTACCCGCGCGGCGTCGGTCGCTCCACCCGAATCGGCGGCGTCAGTTCACAGCGGGCAGGTGACCGTCTTGGTCGCGATGCTCAGGCCGCACTTGAGGACATTGCCGCCCAGATCGACGAGCTCGGTGGCCAGTCCGCCACCGAACTTCTCGGCGCGCTCGGCCCGCTCGTCGGTCTTGGGCTCGGTGCCACGGCCGGGGGCGTTCTCGTCGAACGGGAATTCCGATCCGCCCGGCGCGGCGGTCGCGACGGCGGTGGTGAGTACGGCCGGACCTGCGGTCACGGCGAGCACCGCGGCCACGGCGGCGACAACGGTACGCAGACGGGGGCGTGTGGACATCTCGCATCACATCCTCGGGTCGAATGGGGGTCGTTCCGGGCGCGGAATGCGTCCAACGGCATTCGGAGCGAGGCGAGTGACGGATGGGGCGGGTGGTGCTCAGCTGGTGATCGGCGCCGTCACCGCGCCCGTCGCCCGGACCAGCTCGGCCGGGGCCAGCTCGATCTCGAGGCCGCGCTTGCCCGCGCTGCACAGCACCCGGTCCCACTCCAGCGCCGAGGCGTCGATGACGGTCGGCAGGGTCTTGCGCTGCCCGAGCGGTGAGACCCCGCCGAGCACGTAACCGGTCGTGCGTTCGGCCTTGGCCTTGTCGGCCATGCTCGCCTTCGGCGCACCGAGCGCGGCCGCCGCGGCCTTGAGCGAGAGCTTCGCCGGGACGGGCAGCACCGCGACCGCCAGTGTCCCCGTGGACAGTTCGATCACCAGCGTCTTGAAGATCTGCGCGGCCGACACGCCGAGCTCGGCGCCGAGCGCGTCGACGGCCTCCTCGCCGAAGGACCGCTCGCGCGGATCGTGGGCGTAGGCGTGCACCCGGTGCGCGATCCCCGCACCGGTGAGGACCTTGATCGCGGGAGTCGACGCGGCAGCCATGGCGCCACGATATCGGCCGGGAACATCAGTGCGGGAGTCTCTGTTGCACACGAATGACAAGTCCCGCCCCCGGCGCCCCGCCGAACAACGTCAGGAGAGAGAGTGACACTGCTGCTCGATGAGCGTCCCGTCGCGGCTCAGGGTGCGCGATTGCCGATCGATTCCGTCGTGCCGGTAGATTCGGCAAGTACGGCGATCGAAGGGATTGGTGTGACGAGCGACGACGAAGTCGAGCTGGCGGCACGGTTCGAGCGCGACGCGCTCCCGATGCTCGACCAGCTCTATGGCGCCGCCCTGCGGATGACCAGGAACCCGGCCGATGCCGAGGACCTGGTGCAGGAGACGTATGTGAAGGCGTTCCAGGGGTTCAAGTCCTTCAAGGAGGGCACCAACCTGCGCGCCTGGCTCTACCGGATCCTCACCAACACCTACATCAACTCCTACCGCAAGAAGCAGCGCCAGCCCGCGCAGTATCCGACCGAGGAGATCAGCGACTGGCAGCTGGCCGCCACCGCCGAGCACACCTCGACCGGTCTGCGCTCGGCCGAGGTCGAGGCGCTCGACGCCCTGCCCGACGACGAGATCAAGGCCGCGCTGCAGCAGCTGCCGGAGGAATTCCGGATGGCGGTGTACTACGCCGACGTCGAAGGGTTCCCGTACAAGGAGATCGCCGACATCATGGGTACCCCGATCGGTACCGTGATGTCCCGGCTGCACCGCGGCCGCAAGCAACTCAAGGGTTTGCTCGCCGACGTGGCGCGCGAACGTGGATTCGACCGTGGGGAACGCCAGGAGGTTACGAAGTGAGCGACCCCGATCTGGAGATGGATTGCACGGCGGTACTGGCTGACGTGTGGCTCATGCTCGACGGCGAATGCGATCAGGCCACGCGCGAGCGGCTGCAGGAACACATGGACCACTGCAGTCCCTGCATCGAGGCCTACGGGATCGAGGAGAAGCTCAAGGGCCTGCTCAGCCGCAAATGCGGTGGTGAGCACGCGCCCGAGGGGCTGCGCGAGCGGCTCAAGCTCGAGATCCACCGGACCATCACGGTCACCAGGATCGAGACCACCGAGGGCTGAAGTCCGCCGGACAGCAGAAAAGGGGCACCCGAACCGGGTGCCCCTTTTCACGTTCCGAGCCTGGCTCAGGCGTTGGGCCGCTTGCCATGGTTGGCGGCGTTGCCCTTGCGGCTGCGCTTCTTACGTCCACGCTTACCCATTCGGTAGCTCCCTTCTCTGGGTCCTCCCCGCCGGAGCGCGGAGCACAATCTGATCGACGGTCATTGTTTCACGTGTGGTTGGCTGTAGCTTCGGCGGATACGGCCACCGCGCCCGCGCGCGTGGCCCAACGACTAACGAACGGGGTGTCATGCCTGAAGAAGTGCGCGCGGAGATGGTCTCTACCGTGCTCGCTGTCGAGGTCGCGGTGGGTCAGCACGTGCGGATCGACCAGACCCTGGTGCTGCTCGAGTCGATGAAGATGGAGATCCCGGTGCTCACCGAGATCGAAGGCGACGTCACCTCGATCGATGTCACCCCGGGTCAGGTTCTCCAGGCGGGCGACCTGATCGCCACCATCGCGTAAGACGCTCGTGGCGACACTGAGCGAGCTACTCGCCGAACACACCGACCTTCCCGGCACCGCCGTGGACCACCTGCAACGGGTGGTGGGCGATTGGCAGTTGCTCGCCGATCTCTCCTTCTCCGATCTGCTGCTGTGGGTGGGCGCGGGCCCGGTCGCCGACGGCGCCGACGTGGTCTGCGTCGCCCAGATCCGCCCGACGACCGCGCCCACCGTGCACCTCGACGACAAGGTGGGCTCCACCGCGTCGCGCACGGACTTCCCGCAGGTCTTCGACGCCCTGCTCACCGGAAACACCGTGCGCACCGACACCGAGGTCGAGGTGAGCGCGGTCTACCACCCGAGTCCGGTGCACGCGGTGCGCGAGGCGATCCCGGTGCGCTGCGGGGACGATGTGATCGCCGTGCTCAGCCGCGATTCCGATCTGGCCCGCTCGCGGGTGCGCAGCACACTGGAGACGGCCTATGTCTCCTGCGCCGACGACCTGTGCCAGATGATCGCCGACGGCAGTTTCCCCACCCCGGAGGACCGGGCGGCGACTCATTCCAGCCCGCGCGCGGGCGACGGTTTCATCCGGCTCGACACTGCGGGCCTGGTCGTCTACGCGAGCCCGAACGCCCTGTCGGCCTATCACCGGATGGGCATGCAGGCCGATCTGGTCGGCCAGGATCTCGCGGTGACCACCCGCTCGCTGATCACCGATCCGTTCGACGCCCAGGAGGTGGTGGCCGACATCCAGGCCGCGCTCGCCGGGCGTACCGGCCGTCGGATGGAGGTCGAGGCGCGCGGGGCGACCGTGCTGCTGCGCACCCTGGTGATGCGACCGGGCGGCGAACTGGCCGGACCCGCCGTGCTGGTGCGTGATGTCACCGAGGTGAAGCGGCGCGACCGCGCGCTGCTGAGCAAGGACGCGACGATTCGCGAGATCCACCACCGGGTGAAGAACAATCTGCAGACCGTCGCGGCGCTGCTGCGCCTGCAGGCGCGGCGCACCGAGAACCCGGAAGCCCAAGTGGCGCTGACCGAATCGGTGCGCCGGGTCACCTCGATCGCCTCGGTGCACGAGATGCTGTCGATGTCGGTGGACGAAGAGGTCGACCTCGACGAGGTCGTCGACCGGCTGCTGCCGATCATGGCCGATGTGGCGACGGTGCACACCGCGCGGATCAAGGTCCGCCGGGCCGGCTCGCTCGGGGTGTTCTCCGCCGAACGGGCGACACCGCTGGTGATGGTGCTGACCGAACTGGTGCAGAACGCGATCGAGCACGCCTTCGACGCGGGCCAGAACGGTACCGTGACGATTCGCTCGGAACGATCGGCGCGCTGGCTGGACGTGATCATCAGCGACGACGGCCGCGGGCTGCCCGCCGGCTTCAGTCTGGAGGGCTCCGACCGGCTCGGCCTGCAGATCGTGCGGACCCTGGTGACCTCCGAACTCGGCGGTTCGATCGGCCTGCATCCCGGCGCCGACGTCGGCACCGACGCGGTGCTGCGCGTTCCGCTCGGGCGGCGCGCGGGGCGCTGAGTCACCCCCGGAAAACAACAAACCCGGCACCGTGAGGTGCCGGGTTTTTACTTCATGCGTTACCGGGCCGGGGGCTGGTGGCCCGGCAACGCCACTCCGTCGAACTAGACGGAGGTACGCGTGCGGGTGCGCGCGTTACGCCGCTTGAGCGCGCGACGCTCGTCTTCGCTCATTCCACCCCACACACCGGCATCCTGTCCGGACTTCAGGGCCCACGACAGGCAATCGGCGGTGACGGGGCAGCGGGCGCAGACCAGCTTGGCATCGGCAATCTGCGCGAGCGCAGGACCACTGTTACCCACCGGGAAGAACAGTTCGGGGTCCTCATCGCGACAGATGGCCTTGTGGCGCCAGTCCATTCCTCTGCTCCTTTGCGCGGGCACCCCAAAGGGCGCCTATGGTTTGTGGATCGTTCACTTGTGCGACTCGAATGTTTCCGCACGGTTGCTTGTGAATGCTTTCACGAACACCGTAGATGTCAATAGGTGTCCGGCGCACCGTGGGGAAGCTCACGCTCTAGAGGGCCCCACAGGGGGGACCTGCCCGGTCCTTTGTACTCGCGTCTCCTGGTTTTCGCAGCGCAACCGGGAGATTTTTCTCCGTGTCCGGGAGTCAAGAAGGCTTGGGAGCCACCACATCGAGGACCCGGGGTACCGATGTGAAATGCACCATCTTGCGTTTCCCGATGAAGTCGCCATCGATTTGCAGGCCGATCTCGGAGTCGGTCTCGATCCGCACCGAGGGAACGTCGTCGGCGCGAAAGAGTGCGCCTGACTTGGGGTTTCCATTCTCGGCCAGCAACTGGCGGGCAAGCAGCAGGGTGCGCGTGACACTCATCGACCGCACCGCGAACACCCCGAGCCCGGTTTCGAACGTTGTCGTGGGATTGGTACGAATCGGGCGGTCCTCCAGATAGGTCCACGGACTCGAATTCGTGACGAAGGCGTAATACACCTGCTCGACCGGATCGTGTCCGGCAACCTCGACCGTGGCGCTCGGTTCACGCCGTTTGGCGCGGAAGAACTGGCGCACCGTGGTCCGCAGATAACGCGCGGGCGTGGCTTTGCGGCCCTTTGCCCGGGCGGTGTCGATCGCCTCGCAGACATCGGCGTCGAGGCCGACGCCCGCCGAGAAAGTGAACCACCGATCATCGGCCAGGCCGAGCCCGATCCGGCGATCGGCGTCGCGGCCCAGCAGATCGATGAGCTGATTGGTCGCGGTCACCGGATCGGGGGAGATGCCGAGCGCGCGGGCGAACACATTGGCCGAGCCGCCGGGGATGATGCCGAGCCGGGGCCGCCACACCTGGCCGTCGTCCACCTGCGGCAGCGGCAGGAAACCGTTGATGGTCTCGTTGACCGTCCCGTCGCCGCCGTGCACCACGATCAGGTCCATTTCCTGCGTGGACGCCCACTGGGCCAGTTCGGCCGCATGCCCGCGATGCTGGGTGTGCGCAACGGTCAGCTGCGTTCGGCTCTCCAGCGCGTGCGCGAGCAGATCCCGGGTCGCCGGGGTGGTCGAAGTGGCATTGGGATTGACGATGAGCAGGGTCCGCACACGAGCGAGCCTAATCGGCGCGGACGAACAACCGGTGCGCGCCGGGTGGCGCGCGCCGCATCGTAGGCTGGGCGCGTGACTGAGCACGACGTGACCGATGGTGACCAGCAGGGCAGTGGCGACCAGGGGTCGACCGGCATTCCGACGATGGTGCGGGTGGCCGGTGGGCTGGTCGCGCTGGAGGGGCTGGCCGGGGTGGTCACCGCGATCGTGCTGATCGTGCGGGCGATGAACGGTCACGACCAGTCGGTGGCCAGCGGGGTCGGCACGGCGATCTGGTTCGCGGTGCTCTTCGGCGGTGTGCTCGCGGCCGGGATCGCCCTGTTCACCGGCCGACGGTGGGGGCGGGCCATCGCGGTCATCGCCCAGGTGCTGCTGCTGCCGGTGGTGTGGTCGCTGCTCACCGACTCCCATCAGCCACTGCTGGGCACCCTGCTCGGCATCGTGGTGGTCGGGGCGATCGTGACGCTGTTCGCGCCCGCGTCGAGCCGGTGGATGGCCCAGGACTACGGCGAGCTGCCCGAGGAACCCCGGTAGTCAGGCCGTCGCCGCGCGCAGTGCCGCGCGGCACAGCTGATCGGCCCTGCGGGTGGTCTCGGGCTGCCGGAATCCCTCGGTGAGCGCGAGGACCTGCGCGCAGGCGGTGTCGAGGTCGATGAGGTGGCCGACCGAGACGAACAGCGGCTTCACTTCGTCACGGGTGCGTAGCGCGCGACCGACCACCTCACCGTCGATGGTGACGTCGGTGGCGTCACCGCGGCGTGGCCCCGGCTCGGGGTATTCGCCCCAGACCGATTTGGCGACACCGATGGTGGGAATCGCGGTGAGCACCCCGATATGGCAGGCCAGCCCGAATCGGCGCGGGTGCGCGCGGCCCTGTGCGTCGCACACGAGCAGATCCGGTGTGCGAGTGAGCTTTTCCAATGCGGCTACCGTCGCGGGCAGTTCCCGGAAAGCGAGCAGTCCCGGCACATAGGGAAATGTCGAAATCCCGTGTGCGACCGCCGATTCGACGGTTTCCATGGTGGCCATATCGACAATTACCGCGGCGGTCGCGACGGTGCCGTCCTCGGCATAGGCCGAATCAATTCCGGCGGCGGTGTGGAATTGCGGCGGCGCCGGGTTTTCCGCGCGCACCAGCGGCCGCAGTTCGTCCTGCAACGCGGTGGCTTCGGCGGGTGTACTCGGCCACTCGCGCGGTAATGCGATATGCATATGACTCAGTTCGCGGCCGCGGCGAGCGCGGCCAGTTCGGCACCGGCGAGCCGATAGCCGATCCACTCGTCCTGCGGTGCGGCGCCGAGGGATTCGTAGAACGCGATGGACGGGGTGTTCCAGGTGAGCACCGACCACGACACCCTGCTGTAGCCGTGCTCCACCGCCTCGGCGGCCAGCGCCGCGATCAGGGCCCGCCCGAGGCCGCTGCCGCGGGTCTCCGGCCGCACATACAGGTCCTCCAGGTAGATCCCGTGCACGCCGTCCCAGGTGGAGTAGTTCAGGAACCAGATCGCGCAGCCGACCACGACCCCGTCGCGCTCGGCGACATGGGCGAACAGCGCGGGCGCCGGACCGAACAGCGCCGCGCGCAGCTGCGCGTCGGTGAGGGTGCACTCGTCGGGTGCCTTCTCGTACTCGGCCAGGTCGTGTACGAGCCCGACCATCGCGGGGACGTCGGCGGGTACGGCACGGCGCACGAACGCGCTCATCGGGTGGCTCCTTCGGTCGGTTCGGTGCGGACGGTCAGATTGTGGGCCCAGATGGTGCGCGCGTCGTGGTCGAAGCCGAGCACGCTGACCGCGCCGGTCGACATCGCGAACCGGCGGCCCTCGCGCACCCCGAACTCGGCCCAGCGCGCGATCAGCACCCGGGAGAAGTGCCCGTGGCCGACGAGCACCACATCACGCTCGGGCAGCACCGGTTCGGCCCGGGCCAGCACCCGATCGGCCCGCGCGCCCACCTGCTCGGCCGTCTCGCCGCCGGGCACCGGTGCGGTCCACACGGTCCAGCCGGGGACGGTCTCGCGGATCTGCGCGGTGGTGATGCCCTCGTAGTCGCCGTAGTCCCACTCGATCAGGTCCGCATCGACCTCGGCGTGCGGCAGCCCGGCCAGGTCCGCGGTCGTGCGCGCCCGCAGCCGCGGGCTGGTGAACACCAGCGGATCGCGCAGCTCGAGCGATTTCAGGACCAGCCCGGCCGAACGCGCCTGGGCCTCGCCGAGCTCGGTCAGTGGCAGATCGGTGTGGCTGGTGTGCCGTCGCTGACTGGACCAGGTGGTTTCCCCGTGGCGCAGCAGGACCAGTCGGGCGTCGGGTGTGGACATGGCTCCATCATGGCAGGCGCCGCGCGCTCAGCCGAGCGCGTACAGCTGTCCACCGCGCCGTTCGAACACCGTGTCGCCGAGCACGGCGGTGCCGATGACGTCGCCCTGATAGTCACTGCGCTGGACCGGGATCCGGGCGACGGTGCTGCCGTCGGTGGTGTCGAGTGCGAGCTGTCCGTCGGCGACCGGGACGAGCAGCCTGCCCGCCATCAGCGCCGGCGTACCGAGGACATCGGGCACGGTCCACGCCGGTTGCAAGGTGTTCGGGCTCAAGGCGATCAGGCTGTCGCCGGTGAAGATGTAGATCGCCGTGCCGAGCCGGGCGACGGTGGCGCGCTCGCTCCACGGCGCGTCCAGCGGGTGCGTCGCGATCTCGTTGCCGGTGCCGTCGTGCACGGCCAGCCGGGCGGGCAGCCCGAGGCCCGTCGCGGTCGGTTCGGTGGGCGGGTAGTAGACGGCGGTCTTGTTCTCCGACACCGCGACCACGCGCAGCTCGGGGGAATCGGCGCCGGGCGCGGTGAGCACGCGGGAGCCGTGTTCCTCGGGGTGGGTCGCTTCCTTCGGCGCCGGATTCAGCACGGTGAGGCGGTCGGTGGTGTCGCCGGGGCAGCGTTCGAGCACGGACAGGCGGGTGGAACTGGACGCGGCCGAGCGCAGCGCGCAGTCCGCGCGCGGCTGGGTGTTCGGGTTCACCGGGGCGTCGACATAGCCGTACTCCAGGGTGCGCACCAGGTCCGAGCGCCACATCTCCAGCCGGTCGGGGCCGAGGGCGAGCAGGTAGGTGCCGTCGCCGGTGAGGCGGATGGCGTCGTCCATGTAGCTGCTGCGCGCGACGCGGCGCTCGCCGGTATCGCCTTCGAGCATGGTGGTCTGACTGCATCCGCGCTGATCACGGTAGGTGGCGATGACGGTGCCGAACTGCGACTCCACCCCGCACAGCGGCATGTCACGGTGATACCACCACCGCTGCTCGCCGGTGCGCGGATCCCGCCCGCTCACGGTGCCCGCGTCACCGGTGACCACCACATTGCCCGCGGTGAGCGCCCGCCCGCTCGACGCGTCGGGCGCGTGCCACAGTTCCCGCAGTTCGGCGGGCAGCTGGGTGGCCGCGGTGACGGTCGGGGCGGGGGAGTCCGCGGTGACCGACTCGGTCCCGGTGGCATCGGCGCGCGCCCACACCACGATCGCCGCCACCACGAGGGCGACGGCGATCGCTACAGCGGCCAAGATGTCGGCGCGCGTTCGCCGCTCCGGTGCAAGCACGATTGGCAGTGTAATCGGAGCGCCGAACGGGGGATCCGAGGCGCCGCGCTCCGGCGCTTCATCGAACGTTCACGAATTGCTCGATTGTCCCGCGTTACAAAGTCTTTCATGCTGTAATCCGTACAGGTCGGATGACCATTATGTTCGTCCGGCTGTTTCTGCACAGCTGGTCCGTGCCGCAGGGTGACGGGCCGATCAAGGGGTTGATCACATGACCACACGTAGGTTCGGATATGCCGCCGCGCTCACCGCGGGAATCGCCATGACGCTGGTAGTCGGAGCACCGGCCTCCGCCGCTCCGGGACTGGCCGCGGGCAGCGCCTCCGCCGCCGCGGGCAGCGCGGAACTGGGCGCGGGCAGCGCTTCGACGGGCGCCCTGCTCGGCGCACTCGGTTCCGGCAGCTCGGCCGCGAGCTACTTCGCGGGCCTGGTCTTCCCCGGCGTCGGGAGCTTGTTGAGCGTGCTCGGCACCGGCAGCAGCATCGCGGGCTCGACGGCCAAGTACTCCGGGAGCGCGGCGGGCTCGGCCGCCGACGCCGCCGGTGAGGCCGCCTCGGGCAGCGCCGACGGCAACTGAGAATCCGGGTGCGACCGTGCCGCGTGCGCGGTCGCGCCCGCTCGGGAAATCTAGAGTCCGAGTTCGGCCATGCGGGCGGCGTGGCGCTCCTGCATCCGGTCGAACAGGGTCGCGATGCCGTTGAGATCGCCGGTCGCGGCCAGCACCAGTTCGGCCAGTTCGTCGCGCTGGGCCATCACGTACTGCGCCTGGGTGATCGCCTCGCCGAGCAGCCTGCGTCCCCACAGGGTGAGGCGGTCGCGCTCGGCGCGACTGGCCGCCACCGCGCTGCGCACCTCGTCGACCACGAACTGCGAGTGCCCGGTCTCGGCGAGAACCTCGCGCACGACCTCGGCGACCTCGGCGGGCAGCACCCCGACGATCTCGGAGTAGAAGTCGGCGGCCAGGCCGTCACCGACGTAGAACTTCACCATCGACTCGAGCCAGGTCGAGGGGTCGGTGGAGGCGTGATAGGAGTCCAGCGCGCCCTGATACTGCGCCATCGACGCCTCGGCATCGGCACCGCGCGCGGTCAGCGCCGCCTCCAGCGTCTCGAAGTGCGCCAGCTCCGCCGCGGCCATCTTGGCCACCGCCACCCGCCCGCGCAGCGAGGGCGCCAGCTTGGCCTCCTCGGCGAGCCGATAGAACGCCGACACCTCGCCGTAGGCGATGACCGCGAACAGTTCGGTCACCCCCGGGTGATCGGCGGCAAGCTGTTCACTCGAGACAAGATCCGGCCCGGCAGAGGTCTGTGCTCCCATGGCTACCAACCTTAGTCCCGTGCGCCGATCAATCGCGTTCGGCCAGGAACTTGTCGAGGTAGGTCCAGGTGGTGTCGCGGGCGTCGGGGCCGGCGAGAATGCCGAGGTGGCTGCCGGGGGCGATCTCGTAGGTGACCGAGGGGGAGCCGGTGAGGGTGCGCAGGCCCGCCTCGACGGCGGACTTGGGGGTGATCACGTCGACGGTGCCGCCGACCAGCAGGACCGGCACGCGCACGTCGGCGAGTTCGATCGTGCGGTCGCGCAGCTCGATCCTGCCCTTGCCGATGTCGTTGGCGAGCATGAACCGGCCCCAGAGCTGGCCGTAGAAACGGCCGGGGTAGCCGGGCATGGCGGCCTGGAAGCGGTCGATCGCCTCCATCTTGGCCAGCGTGTCGGTCTTGGCGAGATTGGTCGCCACGAACAGCGGGCGCGCCAGTTCGCGGTCGATCGCGGCGAGGCGGTAGCCGATCCGGGTCAGCGAGGCGGGGATGCCGCCCGCGGCCCGCACGGCCATCGTGGTCGCCAGGCCGCCGGTCAGGCTCGCGACCGCGCGCAGCTGCGGGACGCCGAGCATCTTGTCGTAGTCGAGCGGGGCGCCGACGCCGGTCACCGAGCGGATCGGCAGTTCGGGATTCGCGGCGGCGGTGAGCAGGGCGAACACGCCGCCGATCGACCAGCCGACCAGGTCGACGGGCGCGCCGCCGCGATCGGCGCTGGCCCGCAGGACCGCCTCGGGCAGGATGTCGGTGACCCAGTCCTCGAAACCCATCCGGCGGTCCGCGAACGAGATGTCGCCGTAGTCGACCAGGTACGGCGCCCGACCCGACCGCACCAGGTGCCGGGCCAGGCTCTGGTCGGGACGCAGATCGAAACAGGTGGCGGGCGCGGCCAGCGGCGGCACCAGCAGGACCGCGGAATCCGTTGTGGCAGCGGATGTTTCGGTGTGGTAGCGACGCAGCAGTCGGTGCGGCTCGTCCCACAGCACGGTCGAGGGCGTCGGGTCGACGGGCTCGATGCCGTCGCCGAAGCTCAGCGCCCACGCGTTGCGCGCGGCAGTGGTGACGGTCTCGGTAATGCTCACGTCATGAATGTCTCACACCCGGTACCGCCGGTTCCAAGTGAGCTCGATTACACCGCCGGACACGCGCGGAATTCGGTATCGCCGAATTGCACTGCGACACACCATCGGTGCGGGTGACGGCGCTGGTCGGACCCGATTTCGGGCAGCGTCACGCCGCGCGGAAATTCGGATTGCGCACATTATCACGCTACAATCACCGTGGACAACGCTAGTTTCGTCGCCCCGGTACCCCGGTGGACGCGACACTCCACCGGGTGCACAGCGCGGGCGGACGGCGGCGTTGACCAGGAAAATGTGCGCGCACCGAATCCGCATCACCGATGTGCCGCGCCGATGACGCAGTCCGCGATCGGCGAGGGCCCGGTGGGTATCACAGGCGGATATGTGGTCGTCGCGGGCCGACCGGCCCGCCCCACCTCGTGCGTGCGAGATGCAATGACGAGGAAGGCACGAACCCTGAGCAAGATCACTGTCGAACAGGAACCCGGCTTGACCGACACCCTCCTGACGGCCGAACTGGACAACACCCACATCCCGCCGAGTTTCGCCGAATTGGGCGTGCGCGAAGAAATCGTGCGCGCGCTCGGCGAGATCGGGATCGAACGCACCTTCGCGATTCAGGAACTGACCCTGCCGCTGGCACTGGCCGGCGACGATCTCATCGGCCAGGCCCGCACCGGCATGGGCAAGACCTTCGGTTTCGGCGTGCCGCTGCTGCACCGCATCGCCACCGCCGACACCGGAACCACCCCGCTCGACGGCACCCCGCGCGCCCTGGTCATCGTGCCGACGCGCGAGCTGTGCATCCAGGTCACCAAGGACCTGGAGAACGCGAGCAAGTACCTGACCAACCACCAGGGTTCGCTGAAGGTCACCGCCATCTACGGCGGCCGCCCCTACGACACCCAGATCGCCGCCCTGCGCGACGGCGTCGACGTGGTCGTCGGCACCCCGGGCCGGCTGCTGGATCTGGCCAACCAGAACCACCTCATCCTCGGCAAGATCGGCGTGCTGGTCCTCGACGAGGCCGACGAGATGCTCGACCTGGGCTTCCTGCCCGATATCGAGCGCATCCTGTCGATGGTCCCCGACGCCCGCCAGACCATGCTGTTCTCGGCGACCATGCCCGGCCCGATCATCACCCTGGCCCGCACCTTCCTGACCAAGCCGACGCACATCCGCGCCGAGCTGGCCAACGATTCCGCGGTGCACGACCGCACCGAGCAGTTCGTCTACCGCGCGCACGCGATGGACAAGGCCGAACTGGTCGCGCGCGTGCTGCAGGCCGAGTCCCGCGGCGCGACGATGATCTTCACCCGCACCAAGCGCACCGCGCAGAAGGTGGCCGACGATCTCGCCGAGCGTGGCTTCAATGTCGGCGCCGTGCACGGTGACCTCGGCCAGATCGCCCGTGAGAAGGCGCTGACCAAGTTCCGCAAGGGCGCGATCGACGTGCTCGTGGCCACCGATGTCGCCGCGCGCGGTATCGACATCGACGACGTCACCCACGTCATCAACTACCAGTGCCCCGAGGACGAGAAGACCTACGTGCACCGGATCGGCCGTACCGGCCGCGCGGGCCGCACCGGTGTCGCGATCACCCTCATCGATTGGGACGAGCTGCACCGCTGGGAGTCGATCAACAAGGCGCTCGGCCTGAACATGTCCGACCCCGCCGAGACCTACTCGCGCTCCCCGCACCTCTACGCCGACCTCGGCATCCCCGAGGGCGTCACCGGCGTGATCCGCAAGCCCAAGCCCGCCCGCGAAGAGGGCGACGTGGTCGAGGAGCGCGCCGAGCGCCCCAAGTCGACCCGCAGCCGTCGCCGCACCCGCGGTGGGAAGGCCGACCAGCCCGCCGAGAACGGCGGCACGTCCGCCGAGAACGGCAGTGCGGCCACCGAGGCGAGCGGCGACTCCGACCAGGCCGAGGGCGCCGAGGGTGACAAGCCCGCCCGCCGCAGGCGCCGTCGTCGCCGTTCGGGTGAGGCGGGCGAGGCGAGCACCGAGTCGAACGCCACCGACTCCGGCACGTCGTCCGACGAGGCCCCGGCCGACACCGTGAACGCCGATGACACGTCCGCCGAAGCCAAGCCCGCCCGTCGCAGGCGCCGCCGCAAGCCCGCCGAAGCCACGGCGAACGACGCGGCGGTCACCGTAGACGCATAGGCCCGCCCCGAAACTCCAACGCTGAACGTGCACCATCGCTCCGAACGGTCTTGATCCACGACCGTTTCCGGCGAAAGTGCACGTTCAGCGTTGTTTTGTATCCGGCGGGTCGGCCTGAGCGCCGCAAGGCCGAGCCGAGCTTGCGGAAGATCCTCGCACGCTGAATCGGTATAGTTGTGTCATGAATGTCGCCGACTATGCGGACCTCGCGGGGCTGTCGCCTCGGCGAGTGCGAGCCCTGGTGCGCGCGGGCGCGATACCGGCTCGCAAAGTCGACGGCCGATGGGTGGTCGACGCACCTCGACCACTTCGGCGAGCGGCGCGGCGTCCACTGTCGGAGACCTCGCGCCGCGCGCTCGTCGGCGCATTGCACTCCAAGTCTTTGGACGGACTGAGCGGTCAATTGCGCGCGCGTACCGCCGAGCGACTGAGGCTGCTGCGCACGGCGGAGGATCCGGCCGAACTGCTGGTCGATTGGTGGGCCGGGCAGGCGCCGACCCACCTGGACGGTGGATCCAACCTGGTCGTGCACGCGATCGCGGGAAACTCCGCGCGCGTCCGGGAGGTGCTGCACCGCCCGAGGCGGGCGTACCTGCGCTATCGGTCGTCACTGGCGCGGGTGGTCCGGGACGAACGAGCGGTGCAGGGGCTGACGCGTGACGACTTGGCCGAACACGCCGGTGTGGACCGCGAACTCGTCGCCATGATCGAGCGCGAGGCCGCTACGAACGATATCGGCGGTATACGAAAGATCCTGCGGGTCTTGAGCGTCGAACCCACTGCCCTCCCTGCGATGGACCTTCGATGATCAAGGTCCTCTACGCGTGGTTGGAGGGCCGACACGCCGGCGTGTTCACCCGGGGTACCTCCGCGCTGATCAGATTCGACTACAGCGAGCACGCCCCGGCCACACCCATCTCGCTGTCGTTGCCGCGAGATGGTGGCGCGTCCCGCCGAGCCGCCGCGAACTTTCTGGACAACCTGTTGCCGGACAACGCCGCCGCACGAGATCAGATGGCGTCGGTGTACGGGGCCGAGTCCACCGATACCTTCGACCTGCTGGCCCGAGCAGGTGGCGATGTCGCAGGCGGATTGGTTCTCACCGCGCGGGAAGAACCTCCCACCGCCGGCCCGTTGCTGCTCGATCCGGCCGGCGACGAGGACATCGCTGCCCGCATCGCGGCGGTGAAGCGGATGCCGGACCAGTGGGTGGACGCGGCGACCCCGGCGAGATTCTCGTTGGCGGGCACCCAGGGAAAGTTCGCCATCGCTGAGATCGGCGGTGAATGGTATTGGTCGAATGCCACAGTCCCGTCGACACATATCGTCAAACCGGCGAGGCAGGATGTGCCGGGCCTGGAAGACGTGGAAGCGATGGCGATGACGCTGGCGTCCATGGTCGGCGTCGCGGCGCCGAGCGCACGGGTGCTCCGGGTACAGGATCAGACCGCCTACCTGGTCGAGCGATTCGATCGTGTGCGGACTGGGCAGGTCGCGGTGCGCCTGCACGCTGAGGACATCGCTCAGGCAATCGGCAAAAGGCCGGACGAGAAATATGATGTTTCGGCACAACAGGTGATCCGACTTCTTCGCGAGCAGATCTCCGACGAGATCACGTACGCCTTTGTGCGACAACTCGCGATCAATGTGTTCCTGGGCAATGCCGACGCACACGCGAAGAACTACTCACTGCTGTTGCGCCCCGACGACATCGCTCTCTCGCCCATATACGACGTCGTGCCCGTCGGCCTGTACCCGGAGTTCGACCAGAAGCTGGCCATGCGCGTCGGTGGTGCCCGTCGAGCAGCGGAAGTGACTCCAGCGCACTGGCGCAAACTGGCCCGGACCTCTGGTCTGTCGGAGGCTCGAGTCGACGAGATGGTGACAACGCTGGCCCATTCCCTGCGGGAAGCTGTCGAGACGTTCGCAACCAGCTCGACCGTCCCAGAAGTGGCCCGCAGCCGTGCTCTCGTCGTCAGGAATACCGAGCCTTTCACCGTGCCCGAGTGAGGATTCAGCTCGCGCCTGTGCGACGGGATGCTGTGCGGTCATCGTGTGAAGGCGGGGAGGGCTGCCACGACGGTGCGGGCGAAGGTCAGTACTCGTTGGGGCGGGAAGGTTTCGGGTTCGGCGAGGACGAGGCGGCCGTTGTCCCAGAACAGGGAGTGCAGGGCCCGCGCGCAGAGTTCGACGTCTACCTCGGTGCGGCGCTCCGCGGTGAGCGAGGCGGCGACGAACTCCTCGAAGGTCAGGATCAGTGCCTGACGCCCGCGGTCGACTCGGCGGCGGAACGCCGGCGTGCTGCTGTCGACCAGGGTGAACACCGCGCGCCAGCGCTCCGGTGCGGACTGTACGGCGTCGAGGAAGTTGCCCAGTGCGGTGAGGACGGCGTCGACGGGGTCCTCGGTGTCGAGGCGTGGGATGGCGTCGGACACCTGTTGTAGTGCGGCGGCTTCCTCGCGGTCGAGTGAGGCGCGCAGCAGCTGTTCGGAATCGTCGAACAGGCCGTAGACGACGGGTCTGCTGACGCCGGCCGTCCGCGCGACGGTGTCGATGGACACCTTGTGCGCCCCCTGCTCGACGATCACCCGCAGCACCGCGTCCAGCAGCTGCTCGCGGCGCTGTTCCGGCGCCATCCGCGGGGCGTAGGCCGTTCTCGCCCGCCGTGTCACACCCATACCGCTCCTCCGCCCGACCTTGACAACACTCTCGGTCCGGAAAATACTACACTCACTGTAGCTACAGTATGTGTAGCTTTGAAGGAGGATGCGATGACGCATCGGTACTGCATCATCGGGGCCGGATACACCGGCCTCGCCGTGGCGAAGGCATACACCGATCTCGGCCTGGACTACGACCAGCTCGAGGCCACCGACGCGATCGGCGGTAACTGGTCGCACGGCGTCTACGACTCGACGCACCTGATCAGCTCGAAGGACGTCACCGAATACGCCGACCACCCGATGCCCGCCGACTACCCCGACTTCCCCAGCGCCGCGCAGATGCGCGACTACACCGGTGTCGTGGTAGCCAACGGCCACTGCTGGGACACCCACATCCCGACCTATCCGGGCGAGTACACCGGCAAGCAGATTCATTCCAAGGACTACCGACGCCCCGCCGACCTCGCCGGTGAGCGAGTCCTGGTCGTCGGAGCGGGCAACTCCGGCTGCGATCTGGCCGTCGAGGCGGCGCTCACCTTCGGTACCGCCGAGCTGTCGCTGCGCCGGGCGTACTGGTTCATCCCGAAGTACGTGTTCGGCATTCCGTCCTCGCGCTTCGACGTCGGCTCGGTGCCGATTCCGAAAGTCCTGCAGGAGACGGCGTTCCGGTCGATCGTGGCACTCGGCATGGGCAGCTTCGGGCTGGACAAGCCGCGCCACCGCATCTTCGATCAGGACCTGGTCGTCAACCAGCAGCTGCCGTACTTCCTCAAGCACGGCCAGCCCCGCCTGATCGCGCACACCTTCGCGCCGGGCCTGGCGAATCTGTACTTCGCCGGTCTGGTCGCCCCGCGCTCGGGCGCGGGGGCGCTGCTCACCAACGCCTCGCGACTGCTGGCCGAGGCGGCGCTGGTCCAGCAGCGGATCAACCGACCCGTCAGCGAGTTGTCGGCGTTGGTGACCGAACCCTCGGCCCAGATCCTCGCCGGTGGCCCCGAGCTGCGCTGGGAGATCCTGCGCGGCCGATTCCTCGTCGACGCGCTGGCCAAGGCCACCACCGTGACCGAACTGTTCACCGACCGGCCCACCCCACCGCTGCGGCCACCGGCCGCCCTGCGCCCGATCCTGTCCGCCATCCGCCGCGCCGTCGCCTGACCGTGAGATCTCGACCACCGCACCGAATACGGGAGAACCGCATGCCATCCACCACCGTGACCCTGGGCACCCCGCTGACGCTGCCGTGCGGCGTCACCGTGCCCAACCGCATCGCCAAGGCCGCGATGAGCGAGCAGCTCGGCACCATCGCGGGCGCGCCCTCGCCCATCCTGATCCGCCTCTACAGCGCCTGGGGGCGCGGCGGCGCGGGTATCCTGATCACCGGAAACGTGATGGTCGACCGCCGCGCCTATGTGGAGCCGCGCAATGTCACCCTCGAAGATGACCGCCATCTCGAAGAGTTCGGCAACTGGGCCCGCGCGGGTGCGCGTGACGGCTCGGTGATGGTCATGCAGATCAACCATCCCGGTCGCGTCCCGGTGGGTCCGCTGTATCGGCGCCCGGTCGGCCCGTCGGCGCTGCGGCCCTCGGTCCCCGGCTACAACCTGCGCAAACCCCGCGCGCTGAGCGCCGACGACATCGCCGACCTGCGGGCGCGCTACGCCCGAACCGCCGAACTCGCCGTGGCGGCGGGATTCGCGGGCGTGCAGATCCACGCGGCGCACGGATACCTGCTGTCGCAGTTCCTGTCTCCGGTCGCCAACCAACGCACCGACACCTACGGCGGCAACGCGCGGAACCGTCGACGACTGTTGCTCGAGATCGTCGCCGACGTGCGCGCCGCGATCGGCCCGAAGGCGGTCGTCGCGGTCAAGCTGAACTCGGCCGATTTCCAGCGGGGCGGGCTCGACGTCGAGGAGTCGCTCGAGGTCGCGGTCGAGCTGGAGCGTGCCGGGATCGACCTGCTCGAGGTGTCCGGCGGCAACTACGAGGCACCGGCGATGACCGGCGTGGTGTCCGACGAGACCCGCGTCCGCGAGGCCTACTTCCTCGACTACGCCCTGCGGCTGCGCGAGCGCGCGACCGTGCCGATCATGCTCACCGGCGGCATCCGCACCGCCGACTTCATGGCCGAGACACTGGGCGCGGGCTCGATCGACATCGTCGGCCTGGCCCGCCCGTTCGCCGTGCGCCCCGACATCGGCCACCGCCTGCTCAGTGGAGTGGACGAACCGGCGACGTTGCCCAGCGCGCCGCGCCTGCCCGCCTGGCGCGGTATGGCACCGGTCAACTCCTATCTCGAATTGGCTTGGCACGCACAGAACTTCCGCGCCATCGCCGCGGGAGCTGAATCGGTGACCGGACCCGGCGCCGCCCGCACCCTGCTCGCCGCGGGCCTCAGCGTGAGCGCGCACGCGCTCACTCAACCGTGACGTCGAAGGAGAACAGACCCATGTCCCTACCCACTCCCGTCACCGGCAGCCGTGCCGTGGTCACCGGCGCGTCCTCGGGGATCGGCGCCGCCCTCGCCGAAGGTCTTGCCCGGCGCGGACATTCGCTGATCCTGGTGGCGCGGCGCAAGGACCGCTTGGACGCACTCGCCGAGCGGTTGCGTCGTGCGCACGGCATCGAGGTCGAGGTGCGTGCCGTCGACCTGGCCGATCGCGAGGCTCGGGCGACACTGTGCGAGGAACTGTCCACCCGCACCCTCACCGTGCTGTGCAACAACGCCGGATACGCCACCTACGGCGACCTGGCCGACGCCGACGCCGAGCGGGAACGACGCCAGGTCGAACTGAATTGTGTTGCCGTGCACGACCTCACGCTGGCCGTCCTCCCCGGCATGCTGTCACGCGCCAGCGGCGCGATCCTGATCACCGGCTCCACCGCGGGCAACCAGCCCGGCCCACGCAACACCACCTACGCCGCCACCAAGGCCTTCGCCAACACCCTCGCCGAGTCCCTGCACGGGGAGCTGACCGGCACCGGCGTGGTGTGCACCCTGCTCGCCCCCGGCCCCGTCCGCACCGAATACGGCGAGGCCGCCGGGGTGTCCAACCTGGACGAGCTGGTGCCTGCTCCGCTGTGGGTCAGCGCCGAGGACGCCGCCGAGGCGGCACTCAACGGCCTGGCAGCCGGGCGCCGACGCGTGGTGCCCGGGGCGTTCGCCAAGGTGCAGACCGTCGGCGGCCAGTACACCCCGCGTGGGCTGGTCGGCCCGATCATGCGCATGGTCTACGGACGGCTGCGCTGATGAAGTGGGAATCCGCTGTCCGCACCGCGGGCCGATCACTCGGCGGTGACCTGAGCCGCCTGCGCGCCCTCGGCGATCCACGCAAGAGTCTCTACCGCGACGCCTACTACTTCACCGCCACCGTCGAACTCGACCCCGACGCGATGAAACAGTGGCTGCCCGCCGGAGTACGCCTCACCAAAGAGCCACGCGCGGAACTGTTCACCGCGTTCTTCCCCGACTGCAACTATGGCTCGGTGTATCACGAGGCCGGCCTGTTCGTGCACATCGACACCATCCAGGGCACCGGAATCCATTGCCCCTGGATGATTCTCGACGACGACGTGGCCCTCATCATGGGCCGCGAACTGCTCGGCTATCCGAAGAAGCTCGGCGAGATCGACTGGCAGCTCGACGATTCCGAGATCCACGCCACCGCCGAACGCCGCGGCACCAAGCTGATCGAGATGCGCGGACGCCTCGGCGAAATCATCACGAACCCCCCACCGATCCTGGCCCGCCCACACCGCAACGTCGCCGGCCTGACCGGCATCTTCCCCGCCTTCCTACTCGCCTTCACCCCGCGTGAAGAGGTGATCGAAGTCCGCCGAATCGAGGATTTCCACCTCGACCTCGCCGGGTCGGAACGAGACCCCCTCGACCAGATGGGCATCGGCCACGTCCTCGACGCCCGCCTACACCGCGTGAACCTCTACGCAGGCACCCCACCCCTACCCATCCGCCCCTACACCCCACTGTTCACTGCCACCCGCCTCCGACCCCGCACCCTGTGAGGATTCGGTCGGTGCGCTACGCCGGCGACCGTGCTCGAGATGGGTGACGTCTCGCCACGTTCGGAACTACTCGCCGACTGCGCGGCCGGGGAGGAGGCGGAGTTCGGGGGTGCGGGCGGCGGTTTGGTCGGGGAGCCAGATGACTACTTCCTGGTCGCGTTCGGCGGTGAGGGTTTGGACGGTGTAGGTGATCTGGCCTCGGGTGGGGTGGTCGAAGGCGAGGGTGGTGGGGGAGTCCTCGGAGAGGCGGTGGGGGTGCCAGCGGTGGGCGAAATCGGGGAAGGTGAGCAGGGCGGTGATCAGGTCGGCTACCTGGGTGTCGTCGGGGCGGCGGATGCGGGCCCTGGTGAGCCGGTCGGCGAGGTGGTCGGCGAAGCGGGCCCAGTCGGTGAGGACGGTGCGGGCCTGGGGGTGGCGGAAGGTCCACCAGGCCAGGTTGACCTGGTCGGCGTCGTCGAACAGGCCGAGGGGGGCGGCGAGGTCGGCCCAGGCGGAGTTCCAGGCGAGCACGGTGGTGCGCGGGCCGAGGGCGAAGGCGGGGGTGGGGTTCATGGCGTCGAGCACGCCGCGCAACGCGGCGGGCACCTGGTCGATGTGGGGATCGAAAGCGGTGTTCGGGCACCGGGATTCGTTGCCGTTGGTCAGGGCGAGCCAGCCGAAATGGGCGCGCTCGGTCTCGTTGAAGCGCAGCGCGTCGGCGAGCGCGTCGATGACCGCGACCGACGGATTGGTGTCGCGGCCCTGCTCGAGCCGGGCCAGATAGTCGGCGCTGACCCCCGCGAGCACCGCGACCTCCTCGCGGCGCAGCCCGGGCGTACGGCGCCTGCCGCCACCGGGCAGGCCGACGTCCTCGGGCCGCAACTCGGCGCGGCGTGCGATCAGCAGTGCCGCGAAGCTGGAACGGCTCGCCTGTTCTGTCATGTCCGCACCTGCCATGTCTCGATGGTGCCGGGTCCGGGGACCCGCAGCCACGCCCTGTCGGGTCCAGGATAGCGGCGGTCTGGCTACCGGACCGTGGTCCGGTCAGAGTCTAGGCATGACTTCCTCGACACAGACCCAGCAGCTGAAGGCCGGTTCGTGGGCACTCGACGCCGCCCACTCCTCGGTCGCCTTCAGCGTCCGCCACCTCGGGATCGCGAAGGTTCGCGGTCGCTTCAACCGCTTCGAGACCGAGTTCGTCGTCGACGAATCCGGCTCGGCCGTCATCGGCGCCACCATCGAGCTCGACTCCTTCGACACCGGCAACCCCGACCGCGACGCCCACGTCCGCAATGCCGACTTCCTCGACGTCACCAACCGTCCGACCCTGAGTTTCCGGGCCACCGACCCGGTTCGGGTCGACGAGACCTTCACCGTCGCCGGGGAGGCCACCCTCGGCACCGTCACCCACCCGGTCACCCTCGAGGTCGAACTGGGCGGCCTCGCCGATTTCCCCGACGGCACCCGCCACCTCGGCTTCTCCGCCACCGGCACGATCAAGCGCAGTGATTTCGGCGTCGGTGCCCCGGCTCCCGGCTTCCTTTCCGACGCGGTGAAGATCGAACTGGAGATCCAGCTGATCGAGCCGGCCTGACGTTCGCTCACAGCGCAGCTGGGCGCGGCAACGGTGGCGTTGCCCCTGCATTAGCCTGGAAGGCGACAACACAGGACTCTTACGTTCGGAGGTTGGCCGTGGAGGTCAAGATCGGTATTTCGGATAGCCCGCGCGAGCTCGTCATCAACAGCGCGCAGAGCCCTGACGAGATCGAGGCGCTGGTGTCCGATGCGCTGAGCGGCCAGAGCGGTGTCGTCTCGCTCACCGACGAGAAGGGCCGCAAGTTCCTGATCCAGGCCGCCAAGGTCGCCTACGTGGAGATCGGCTCCCCGGCCACCGGCCGCGTCGGCTTCGCCACGGTGTAGATCCACAAAGCAACGACCCGTCATCGCAGTCGATGACGGGTCGTTGTCGTTTGACGGGGTCGGTCAGCGATCCTGCCGGCCGAAGTTGCCGGGAGCGGCGGACAGCGGCACGTGCTTGAGGCCGCCCCACGCCAGCGCCACGGTGGTGTCGACGGCCTCGTCCTTCGGGATCGGGCGGTCGGCCTCGAGCCAGTAGCGGGCGGTGAACTGGCTCGCGCCCACCAGGCCCACGGCCAGGATGCGGGCCCGGTACGGGTCCAGGCCGGAGTCGTGGGCGACCAGATCGAAGACCGCGTCGACGCACGCCTCGGTGGCCTGCTCGACCCGGCGCTGCACCTGCGGTTCGCTGGTGAGGTCGGATTCGAAGACCAGGCGGAAGCCCTGCATCTCGTTGTCGACGAAATCGAAGTAGGCGGCGACGGCGGCGCGCACGCGCTGCTTGTTGTCGGTGGTGGAGCGCAGCGCCTGGCGCACGCTCGACACCAGGATGTCGACGTAGTTCTGCAGCACCGCCAGATACAGTTCCAGCTTGCTCGCGAAGTGCTGGTAGAGCACCGGCTTGCTGACCCCGGCGACCTGCGAGATCTCGTCCATCCCGGCGGCATGGTATCCGCGCTGCACGAAGACCTCGCTGGCGGCGAGCAGCAACTGCTGACGGCGCTCGTCACGGGGCAGCCGGGTGCCGCGCTTGGCCGGGACCGTCTCCGGCACCGATCGGCGCGAGGTCATGCGGTCCACGAGGTCAGTCATCTCTGCTCTCTTTGTCGTTTCCCGGTCCGTGGGTGTGCGGCCGGGTATCACACGAACGATACTCGCACGGTGTTCCGCGGGAGTTTCCCCCTGGAAATGTAGTACCAGTCCCCAGAGTTCGCCGGGCCGTAACCGCGCGATCTGGTCCGGCCGCCCGACCGGCCGAATTGCGCACTGTGAGAATCTGGTGTGGTGACCGACCGCCCGGAACGACCATCCGGCGGCGGGCGCGATGTCGCTCGCCCCACGAAACCCACCGAGTCCGGTTCAGTGACGTCGGCGCCAGAGGGGTCGGAACTGCAGGTCTATGACCCGCTGGGGCTGTATCAGCCCGCCGATCGATCCCGTCAGCCGTTGCGAGCCCGCTGGAACCCCACCGACGCCGACAACGGGAGGCCGCGTAGTCCGCAGCGTGACGCCAAGAAGCAGAGCGCGGTCGGCCGATTCGTCTCCACCTATGGCTGGCGGGCCTACGCCTTGCCGGTGCTGCTCGCGGTCACCGTGCTGGTGATCGTCGACGCGGTGCGGACCGGTCCGGTCACGCCGCAGACCGAGCCCACCTTCGGCGCGCACAGCCCCGAGGTGGCCAGGTCCGGCATCATCGGCGCTCCGCCCGGGGACGGGAAGTTCCCCGCGGATCTGCCGCTGGGCGCGCTGCCGGAGGGCGGCGAGTACGTCGAGCGGGGGGCGGGCACCTGGCATGTCGTGCCCGGCACGACCCCGCAGGTCGGGCAGGGCACCGAGCGGGTCTTCCGCTACACCGTCGAGGTGGAGGACGGGATCGACACCTCACCCTTCGGTGGTGACGCCGCGGTGGCGACGATGGTGGAGACCACGCTGGCCAATCCGAAGAGCTGGACCCACGACGCCAAGTTCGGTTTCCAGCGCATCGACACCGGCGACCCCGATTTCCGGCTCTCGCTCACCTCGCGCGAGACCACCCGCGCCTCCTGCGGGTTCGAGATCCCGATCGACTCCTCGTGCTACAACGCCAGCCTCGGCCGGGTGGTGCTCTCGGAGGTGCGCTGGGTGCGCGGCGCGCTCGCCTTCGACGGCGACATCGGTTCCTACCGGCAGTACCAGATCAATCACGAGGTCGGCCACGCCATCGGCTACCACGGGCACCAGCCGTGTGAGAACGACGGCGGCCTCGCGCCGATCATGATGCAGCAGACCTTCGGTACCAAGAACAACGACATCGCCCAGCTCGACCCGCACGGTGTGGTGCCCGCCGACGGCAAGACCTGCCGCTTCAACCCCTGGCCCTACCCCCGCGGATAGTGGCCTCGCCCATGCGCGACCATGGACGGGAAGAACAGCACGGCGGGTCACGTTGCACCAGCAGTACGACCAACCACAGCCGGGGTCGGCCGCCATTCGGATACATGGGATACAGGAGCTTCTGACGTGTCAATCAACGGGTCTCTGCCTCCGCTGGTCGAACCGGCCGCGGAACTCACCAAGGACGAGGTCGCCCGCTACAGCAGGCACCTGATCATCCCCGATCTGGGCGTCGACGGTCAGAAACGGTTGAAGAACGCCAAGGTGCTCGTGATCGGCGCGGGCGGCCTCGGCTCACCCGCGCTGCTGTATCTGGCCGCCGCCGGTGTGGGCACCCTCGGCATCGTCGAGTTCGACGAGGTCGACGCCTCGAACCTGCAGCGCCAGATCATCCACGGCGAATCCGACATCGGCCGCCCCAAGGCCGACAGCGCCCGCGATTCCATCCTGGAGATCAACTCCGGGATCACCGTCAACCTGCACAAGATCCGGCTCGAACCCGACAATGCCGTCGAGCTGTTCGCCGACTACGACCTGATCGTCGACGGCACCGACAACTTCGCCACCCGCTACCTGGTCAACGACGCCGCCGTCCTCGCGGGCAAGCCCTACGTGTGGGGCTCGATCTACCGGTTCGAGGGCCAGGTGTCGGTGTTCTGGGAGGACGCTCCCGACGGCCGCGGCATCAACTACCGCGACCTGTACCCGGAGGCCCCGCCGCCGGGCATGGTCCCCTCCTGCGCCGAGGGCGGCGTGCTGGGCGTGCTGTGCGCCTCGATCGGTTCGGTCATGGTGACCGAGGCGATCAAGCTGATCACCGGCATCGGTGAGACGCTGCTCGGCCGTCTGATGGTCTACGACGCACTGGACATGAACTACCGCACCATCAAGCTGCGCCGCGATCCGGAACGTCAGCCGATCACCGAACTGATCGACTACGAGGCGTTCTGCGGTGTGGTCTCCGAGGAGGGCGTCGCGGCCGCGGCCGGGTCGACGATCACCGCCGCCGAGCTCAAGGACCTGCTCGACGCGGACAAGATCCAGCTGATCGACGTGCGCGAGCCCGTCGAGTGGGACATCGTGCACATCGACGGCGCGACGCTGATCCCCAAGGACCGCATCCTCTCCGGTGAGGCGCTCGCGGAGCTGCCGCAGAACAAGCCGATCGTGCTGCACTGCAAGACCGGTATCCGCTCGGCCGAGGCCCTCGCGGCGCTCAAGCGGGCCGGTTTCGCCGACGCGACCCATCTGCAGGGCGGGGTGGTGGCCTGGGCCAAGCAGGTCGATCCCTCGCTGCCGGTCTACTGATCCGGTAGCCACGCGGTTGCGACCACGCCGCTGATTGCGGTGTGGTCGCAAAGTGTGATGTGCCAGCGTGCCTTCGGCGGCCCGTCGCCGGTCCGGGGTTACGGTACGGCCGTGACCTCAGTCGAACCTCCCGAGCATGTGCGAGCCACATTCGGACTTCGCGAAGTGACACCGGTTTCCCTCGGTGACTGGGACGGTGGCTGGCGGCTGGGTGATGTGGTGCTGAGCCCGGTCGCCGACCACGCGCGGGCCGCCTGGTCGGCGAAGGTGCGCGAGACCCTCGCGGTGGACGGATTGCGGGTGGCCCGGCCGGTCAGGGCCACCGACGGCCGGTATGTGGTCTCGGGCTGGCGGGCCGACACCTACGTCGACGGTGCGCCGGAGCCGCGCCACGACGAGGTGGTCTCGGTGTCGCTGCGATTACACCAGGCGACAGCGCAATTGGAGCGTCCCCGGTTCCTGGTCCAGCCCCCGGTCGCGCCGTGGGTGGATGTGGACGTGTTCGTCGCCGCCGACCGCGCGGCCTGGGAATCGGTGCCGCTGCGCAGCCTGCGCGCCGGTGGCGTGCCGATCGCGGCCACGCCCGACGGTCAGCGCAGCCTCGAACTGATCGGTCAGCTCTCGACGCTGCGCAAACCGATCCGCAGCCCCGACCAGCTCGTGCACGGCGACCTGTTCGGCACGGTGCTGTTCGCCGGTGCGCACACGCCCGGCCTCACCGACATCACGCCCTACTGGCGTCCTGCCGTGTGGGCCGCGGGTGTGGTGGTCGTCGACGCGCTGGCCTGGGGTGGTGGCGACGACGGTCTGCTCGACCGCTGGTCCACCCTGCCCGAATGGCCGCAGATGCTGTTGCGCGCCTTGATGTTCCGGTTGGCCGTGCACGCCCTGCATCCGCGCTCGACGCCGGAGGCCTTCCCCGGCCTGGCCCGCACCGCCGACATGGTCCGTTTGGCGCTGTAAGGGGCAATTGCGCCGATCGTGACCGATGGGTCTGCTGAGGTTTCAAATCCATTGAGACTCAACCTTTCTCGAGGTCTGTCGTGCTATCTTCATCGGGCATCGCCGCCATGTGTCCTGCGCTGGACCGGGGGACCCAGCGCGGCTCGTCACGAGCGGTGAGGACGGCTGCGGGTGAGAATCCAGCCCAGACAACAGATTCTGGACATTTGGAGCGCCATGATCTCGGCGTGCTACCGGGACGAGAAGTGGCACTGGGACGGTGTGCTCGCCGCCAATTCGATCAGCGACTCCGAACAGCTGCTGTGCCTGCTGTATCCGGCGACCGAGATCGAGAGCTTCGCGCTGGACCGCCCCGAGGCGATGTCGGACGACGTGCGGGCGGTGCTCGACGCCTTCGGCGGCCAGGCCAAGATCGGCATCACCGTGCTCGGCCTGCTCGAGGAATACCTCGACCGCAACACCGACCCCGACGGCCTGCCCCGCTTCGACGCCGGGAGTTACCTGCGCGCGAGCGGTGATCGGGAACCCTCCCCGGCCCAGCACCACCTGGAAGTGGTCGACGGCTATTCGATGTCGGTGACGCTGTGTATCGCCGCGCTGGGCTTCGCCCGCGTCTTCGACCGCTGGGCGCGCACCGAACGCCGCAAGGACATCAGCACCCGTATCACCACGCTGAGCGAGGGGATGAGCGCCCGGCTGACCGCCGCGATGACCGGCCTGGTGCGCAGTTTCGTGGTCAACACCATGTCGCCGCGCTCGCCCTCGGGCGAGGTGCTGGTCGGCATGCTCAACCAGTCCGGCCAGCCCGACAAGGTGGTCGCCGAATCGGTGGCCCGCAGTCTCGAACGGGTCCGCGCCCGGCTGCGCAACGACGTGACACTGGGCCGGACCACCGAAGCCGAACTCGACGACGAGGACCTGCTGTTCGAGTGCGGCTGGAGCTGGGGCGTGGTCGCCGGGTCCGACGAGGTCGGCTTCGTCGCGCCCGAGATCGGCGCCGGTGTGGGTTACGCCGATCCGCGCCCGTATCTGTACTTCACCATCATCGCCCTCGACGGCATCAACGACGTGCTCTCCCAGCGCACCAGGGAACTCGACCTGCTCGACGACACCCAGTACCGGCTGGCCGAGGCGCTGCGCATCCGCTGGGACATCACCCAGCGCTACTGGTCGACGGTCGCGCGCTTCGGCGCCGGAACCTGGCCGCTGGAAGACATTCCGTGGCGCACCTCCGACGGCGAGGAATCGGACTACTTCAGTCTGCTCGTCTCCGCGGTGCTGATCCAGGAACTGGTGGCGCGCACCGCCTCCGACGACGACCTGACCCGCGCCATCGGCATCTTCGACGAGCTGGCCCGGCGCGGGCGCATCGTGCGCAGGCCGACCCAGGACGATCCGGCCGTAGAACTGCATCACCCGGGCGTCCGGATGAGCCTGCGCGGCAGCGAGAACGTCGTCGGCGGTGGTCCGCGCCTGGAGTGGATCGCCTCCGACTTCGCCCCGGTCCTGCTCAAGCGCAGCCTGCAGGCCGCGCGCCTGTCCGGCAACATCACCGCGCGCGACCGGCTGATGGAGCTGGCCAAGGAGGTGATGGACCACCTGGACCGGCGGATGATCACCGACGGTGACGCGGCGGGCCTGTGGGACGTGCCGGGCGCGGTGTTCGGCGGTTCGACCAGCGACGAGCAGCGCCCGTCCTGGTACATGACCGAGCGTGTCATCGAATGCCTGGTGACCGCGGACCGCACCTATCGGGAGGTGCCGCTGCGCTCACCGGCGATGGTCGTGCGCGCGGTGGAACTGCTCAACGAGGCCGAGCACCTGCTCAATCAGGAGATGCTCAATGTCAGCATCGCCGACACCTCGGCCAACCGGATCGCCCTCGACGGCGTCGAGCAGCAGCTGGCCAGGGCGCGGCAGGTGGTGAATGTCCAGCCGGGCACCGCGTTCACCCTGGCCTCGGCCGCGCTGATCGAATTGGACCGCCTGGCCTACGCTCGTCTCGACGCGACAAGGAGCACCTGAGCAGATGATCGTGTTCGCCACCTCCGACAAGGGCGGAACGGGCCGGTCGGTGACCAGCTGCAATCTCGCCTACCGGTTGGGATTGCGCGGAATCAGCACGGCCTACCTCGATTTCGACTTCGGCTCACCCACCGCGGGCGCGCTGTTCGAGATCGGCTCGGTGGAACGCGGCACCCAGCCCGGCAACGGACTGCACTCGTATCTGCGCGGCCACAACAGCCTGCCGCAGCGCATCGACGTGCGGGCGAGCACCAACCGGGACGGCCTGCGCCGCCAGCGCTCCCGCGGCGGCAAGCTGGTCCTGCTGCCCGGTGACGAAGGCGGCGGTGAGGCCATGTCGGCCAACGATCCCCAGGTGGTGCGGCGCTGCCGGGAACTGCTGCTCGACCTCGACGCCACGTTCAAAGTCGTGATCGTCGACCTCAGCGCGGGCCGTTCGGTGGCCATGCAGATCGCGCTGGAAGCGACTCGGCCGCAGGACATGCCGGGCAAGCAGGTGGCCTGGCTGGTGTATCACCGCTGGACCCGCCAGCACCTGATGGCCGCACAGGGGCTGGTGCACGGGCCCAAGGGCCTGCTCAAGACCGGCGTGGAACTCGGGTACGCGCCCGACGAGATGCTGTCGCGAATCCGCTTCGTGCGCACCGCGGTTCCGCGCGTCACCGACGAGCACGCGGCCAGCGGCGGACCGCAGGCCGCCTGGCTGATCAAGCAGAACGACGCGCTGCGCTCGCTCGCCGCCGAATACCGCCTCGGCGCGGGCGCGCTGCTCGGGGAGACCCCGGTCGAACCGGTGCTGCAATGGCGGGAACAGATCGTGCTCGACGCCGATGTCAACGCCGGCATCGCCAATCGCGCGACGGTCGAGGCGTTCGAGGAACTGGCGCGTCGGCTGTGGGATCGCTCGACCTGGGTCCGGGTGTAGTGTGCCCGAGGTGAGCAGTGCCGCCTATGCCGAGGCGACGGCGTCGACGCGTGTCGAGGACGTTCCGCTGGCGCACGTGTCCATCGAAGCCGGGCACTTCTACATGTCCGACCTGATCAACGGGGAACAGGCGATCGCCGCCCAGTTCCGCCGTGTCGCACCGCTGCTCGACGCCTTCACCGAGCTGGCGCGCCAGGAGTTCGCCGAGGCCGCGGGCGGCCCGTCGCGGGTGCGGGTGAGTACCTGCTTCCTGCTCGACGACTACTTCCAGAACAATGCCGACCCCCGCCAGGTGGTGCCCAAACTGCTCCGGATCGCCGCCGACTGCGGGGTACGGATCGACTACCTCGGCAGCGAGGCGGGCTGCGACAAGCACCTGCGCAGGCTGCACGACGAACCGCGGGTGCCGTTGGCGCAGATGGTGGCCGACTCGGTCGTCGCCGAGCCCGCGCCGGGCAGCACCGGGCGTCGCCCGCCCACCGCGGAGTCGGGCTGGCTGTGCAATGGCAGCCGCTCCAGCGACGACGAGCCGGGCCAGGCCATGGAGGTCAACTACCGGCACCCGGTGGAGTTCTCCGCGCACAACCATTCGATCTTCCTCGATGTGGAGATGTGGCGTGATCGCGGCCGCGAGCAGCGCGACGTGCTGTGGTCGTGCCCGTTCCTGGCCTCGGTCTGGCAGCTGCTGCGCCTCGGCATGCTGCGCGAGGAGGGCAAAGCCGTTGTGCAGGCCGACTATTGGGATCCCGACCAGGAATGGCCCGCGCGCTGGGACCAGTTCCCGAGTGTGATCCGGCTGCAGGAGCACGCCGCCCCGTTCGCCGCCTTCCGGTCGCTGTCGCTGCTGCCGCAGCGCTATCTGGGCATCGAGCACGCGGTGCGCACGATTCTCGAGCACGTGGCGCTCGACGAGGTCGTGGTCGGGATGATCGCCCAGCGGGCCCAGCAGCAGGGCGTGCCGATGACCGAGTTCGTCACCGATCGGCTCTCGCACCACTTCCTCAGCGGCGTCTGACCCGATACGCTGCAGTGATGCAACTCAGCGGTGGTCCGCTGGCACTTCTGGGCGAAGTGCGTACCGGCCTGCTTCCCGAGTCCGCGGCCCTGAGCAGAGGGTCGGCGGCGGAACTGCTGACCCTGGTTCGTGGCCGCGGCGTGCAATCGCGTGAGCGCCCGGTCAGCTGGGCGCAGTCGCCGGTGATTCCCGAGGGGGTGGACTGCCGGCTGGCGACACCGAGCCGGGCCAGGGTGCGCGCGGTGGGGACCGTCGCCACGCACGCGGTGGTCCTCGGTGGCCGGATCCTGCAGAGTTCGGCCCAGGCCACCGTGGTCGCCGGGGAGGGCAGCCACCGGCGCAACTGGGGACACTATCTCGGGCGGGTCGGCATCGTGGAAGTCCTCACTCGGGCACCGGCGAACCTGGGCAGCCATCTCGTCGAGGGCTTCCTCGGGCCGCCCGATCCCGCGGTCGCCACGCTCGACCCCGGCGCCGTCGCGGCCCGGCTGCACATGCGGGTGCGCACCGACCCGATGCTGAATCAGCGGCCGCCGATCCAGACCGGCGCGTCGATGCTGCGCTGGGCCGCCCGGATCCGGCCGGGGGAGCCGCCGAGCATGTCGTTCGTGCTGCTCGACGACGAGACCCGGCTGGCCTCGGTGGTGGTGGGCGACGAGACCGAACTGCGTGCGGTGCAACGCTTCTGCGAAGACCTCGCGATGCACGACTGGCTGCTCACGGTGCTCACCGACGTGATCGACGAGGCCGAGATGGCCGGGCTCTCGCACAGTTCACCCGCCCAGGTACTCACCCCGATGCTCGAACACCTCGTCCACCTCTGGCTGCCCGGCGCGTTCACCCCGTCGGTGCTGCGCGGGCTGTGGGCCGGGCTGGAGGCCGATCCGGGATTCAGCATGCAGTGGAACGCCCGGATCGGGCAGCTGCGCGACCGGATCGCGGTGGCCACCCTCGGCGCGCTGACCCGCAGCCAGTCGCACTGGTGATCACAGCCGGAACAGCTGGCGCACCAGCAGCGCGAAGAACACCGACGTGGACACGATCCCGGCGTAGGACTCCACGATCAGGGTGTAGTGCCCCACCGCGGTCAGCCGCTCCGGATTGTCGGGTTCGGTCGGATCGAGGAAGTTGACCAGGCACACCCGCAGCGCCGTGTCGAAATCGAACCCGCCCCCGGCCAGATAGAACACCAGCACGAACAACGCGATCTCCACCGCGATCCAGGCCAGCAGCAGGAACGGGCGATATCCATAGCCGCACAACAGGTCCGAGGCGACGCCCGGGATCCGCCGCCAGCGCGGGGTGCGGGCCCTGGTGCGCGCCCGTGCCATGCGCAGCCCGCACCGGTCCTGGCCGCGCGGATTCTCGGTGATGGTGTGCAGCCGGTAGGCCTGGCGGTAGGCCAGCGCGGCGTGCGCGGGCAGCCGGTGCGCCGAGAGCAGTTCGCCGAGTTCCTCGTAGACATCGGCCAGCAGCGAGGACTGGGTGCGGCTCAGGCTCAGCGGACCGCGGAATTCCACCTCGGCGGCGAACAGCGCGGTCAGCACGGTCTCACTGGAGAATTCGCGGCCCGCGTTGTCGAGCACGTCGGGGTCGGAGTCGCGGTAGAGGGGGGTGAAGACCAGGCTGTCGCCGATCCGGCGGGTCGAGGGCGGGACGTAGTCGGCGAGGAACTGCTCGACCCGGTGGTTGAGGTCGTCGAGCAGCTGGTATTCGTCGGCACTGCTGTGGCCGCGCAGGAATTCGTCGATCTCGTCGGCGTAGGCGTCGGCGTGGCGGCGGATGAGGATGGTCTTGGAGGCGACGAAATCGCCCGGCCGGTCGTGTGCGGCGTAGTTGTTCATCCGTTGTCGACCGGCCCACGGCCCTTGTGCCAGCGCCGGTCGGCCGGCGTCCAGTCGTAGGCGATGCGGTGCACGAGCAGATCGCGTGGCTCGCCGATGCCGAAGTACTGGGCCTCGTGGCCCACCCAGGTGAAGCCGGAGTTCTCGTACAGCTTGGCGGCGGGGGCGTTGGAGGGGCGCACGGTGATGAACACCGCGTCGACCGCCGACGAACGGCACTGTGCCACCGCGCGATCCAGCAGCGAGCTACCCAGCCCGCGCCCCTGATAACCCGCCGACACCGCGAGACCGAGCAGCCAGGCCGTGCGCCGACCGACCGCGACCAGCGCGTACCCGCACAGCGCGCCGTCCAGATCCGCTACCACCCAGTCGGATCCGTGGATGTCATAGAGCTGGCGCAGCGCGAAATACGGGTAGGCGAGCGGGGTGAACGTGCTGGACTCGAGCTCGGCGATCGCGGCCAGGTCGTCGACGGAGGCGTCGCGCAACCGTGGCTGTACCACCTCGTTCGAGATGTTCAATAGCACTCACCTCTGCCCGCCCCGATGCAAGTCCGGCCTCCAGAATACGGGGTCCAGCGGTGCGCTGACCACCAACTGCCGTGAAAGGTGTTGGTACACAGCGGAAAGCCACGCCCGGAAACCGAATTCCGGACGTGGCCTTCCGATCTGGCGTCAGACGTTGGCGTAGGCCAGCGACGGCACCTTCTCGATCGCGAACGAGGAGCGCAGGTAGTACCACCAGGTGACCCCGGCCATCACCAGGAAGGCGACCGCGTAGGCCCAGAAGGCGGGCGCCATGGAGCCGAAGTTGATGTTGGACAGGCGAAGTGCCTGCTGGACGATGAAGCCACCGAAGGCGCCGACCGCGCCGATCACGCCGATCGCGGCACCGGCCTGGCGCCGCGCCGAGGCCTGCGCCTCGGTCAGCTCGAGACCGTGCTCGGCGGCGTACTTCTTGGCCGTGGCACCGAAGATCGAGGGGATCATCCGGTAGGTGGAGCCGTTGCCGATGCCGGTGAGCACGAACAGCAGCAGGAACGCGGTCAGATACAGCGGGAAGCTCTTCATCGACAGCGCGGCCATGATCAGCGCCACCGCGACCGACATGCCGCTGAAGACGAGCACGGTGATCCGGGCGCCACCGACCTTGTCGGAGATCCACCCGCCCACCGGACGGCTGAACGAGCCCACGAAGGCGCCGAGGAAGGCCAGGTTGCCGACCATGGTGATCCAGCCGATCCCGGCCAGGTGCGGGAAGTTGGCCTTGATCAGCGTCGGGAACGCGAACGAGAAGCCGATGAACGAGCCGAAGGTGCCGATGTAGAGGAACGACATGATCCAGGTGTGCGGATTGGTCAGCGCCAGCTTGTAGGACTTGCCGTCGGCCTTGGCCGAGACGATCGAGTCCATGTACCGCAGCGCGCCGACCGCGGCGACCACGATGAACGGCACCCACACCAGGATGGCGAGCGTGATGCCGAATCGGTAGCCCGCGGCGTCCTTGGCCAGCAGATGCGTGCCGAGGGTGATCAGCAGCGGCGCGGCCAGCTGGGTCTGCGCGACACCGAGATTGCCGCCCGCGGCGTTGATGCCGAGCGCGGCGCCCTTCTTGCCCTCGGGGAAGAAGAACGAGATGTTGGCCATCGAGGAGGAGAAGTTACCGCCACCCACACCGGCGAGCGCGGCCAGCAGCACGAAGACCCACATCGGCGTGCCCGGCTGGTTGATGAACAACGCCATGCCGAGGGTGGGGATCAGCAGCATCGCCGCGCTGAACGCGGTGAACGCGCGGCCACCGAAGCGGGGGACCGCGAAGGTGTAGGGAATGCGCAGGGTCGCGCCGACCAGGGTGGGCACCGAGGTCAGCAGCAGCGCGTTGGCGACCGCCGTCGGATTGCCGGTGCCCAGGCCCTCCAGGAAGCTGAAGCCGGCCGCGCCCATGGCGGTGACGATGGAACCCCACAGCACCCAAACGCTGAAGCCGAGATTCTCGGCGAACACGGAGAACCACAGGTTCTTCTTGGCGGTGCGCTCACCGCCGGACTCCCAGAATTTCGGGCTGTCGGGCTCCCACTGGGTCAGCCAGCGGCCCTTCTTCTCATATTCGAAGGACGGAGCGTCCGTCTCTTGGCCGGTGGCGGCGATTGCGGTCATCGGCTTCCTCTCGATCGGGCTCGATAGAAGCGCGTCGGCTGCGGCGGCGACGGGCTTCGGGTGGGGTCCTGATAAAGGTAGAAACCGGTTGTTGCGTGAGAATGGCCTCAGGTGACGTTCCCGCCAACTAGGGCTCACGGGGCGTCGGCTCCCGCGGTGACGGGTCGGTTACCTGGATGTAGGACGAAACTCAGCGGTCCGGATACTCGGCGATCAGCGAGCCGAGGAAGCAGCTGGTGGCCTGGACCGCCTTCTCGGCGTCACCGTCGATCACCGCCTGCACGAGTTCGGCGTGCTCGGAGTCGTAGGAGTCGTCGGATTTGGCGGTCCTGGCGTGGATCACCTGCTCGATGATCGGCAGCAGGGAATCGTAGAACTCCAGGTATACCGCGTTGTGGCTGGCGACCACGATCGCGCGGTGCAATTCCACGTCGGCGGCGATGGTGACCGGGTCGGGTTCGGTCCAGCTGCGGTTGCTGCGTTCGGCGAGCAGGCGGCGCAGGTTCGCGATGTCGGTGTCGTCGCGGCGGCGCGCGGCCAGGCCGGCCGCGGTGGTGTCGAGGGCCTGGCGCAGCTCGAGGATGTCGCGTTCCTCGGCGTCGGCGAAGTACTTGGCCAGGGTGCCGCCGACCTCGGAGGTGGCGATCACATAGGTGCCCGAGCCCTGGCGGCGCTCGAGCATGCCCGCGTGCACGAGCGCCTGGACGGCCTCGCGCACGGTGTTTCGCCCGGTCCCGGTGAGCTCGGTGAGCTCCGGTTCGGTGGGGATTCGTCGACCGACGGGCCAACGGCCGGAACGGATCTCGGCTCGTAGCTGCTCGGTGACCTGGGCGATGAGGCTGGTTCGCCGGACGGGTTGCACGTAGTCAGAGTACCGGCGCTCACACTTGTTTGCTTCGATCGTAGGGTCATCCTATGATTTCGTGGTGACCGCGACCCTGCCCGACAGCCGATCCCTGCCCGAAGCCACTCGGCGCGCCCGCGCCCGCGCGTTGATCCGTGGCCGCCTGCTGGTCCTGTCCGCCATCATCATGTCCGCGCTCACTCTGCGGGCCGCGGTGACGGCGTTCAGTCCGCTGGCCGAGCGGATCGGCGCGGATATCGGGTACGGGACCGCGGTGGTCGGGATCTTCGGGATGCTGCCGACCGCGATGTTCGGCGTGGCCGGGTTGTTCACGCCGATGCTGGTGCGCCGGTTCGGGCTCGAGCGCACGGTGTTGATCGCGATGCTGCTGGCCGGGGCCGGGTCGCTGGTGCGCGTGTTCATGGCCAACACCGCCGAGCTGCTGGTGTTCTCCGGGGTCGCGCTGCTGGGCATGGGCATCGGCAATGTGGTGATTCCGCCGCTGGTGAAGCGGTATTTCGCCGATCAGCTCGCCGCGATCAGCTCGCTCTACATCGTGATGGTGCAGCTGAGCACCGTGATTCCCGCCTTCGTCGCGGTGCCGCTGGCCGAGGGCCACGGCTGGCGGATCTCGATGGGCGTGTGGGCCCTGGTCGGCTTCGCCGCCGCCGTCCCGTGGCTGGTGGTGCTGCGCGACCGGCGCGGTCGCGACCTGATCGACAAAACCGCGCTGCCCGCCGAACCCGCGGCCGCCGCGGGCAAGGTGTGGCGTTCGCCGGTGGCCTGGGGCATGGCGGGCATGTTCGGCATGACCTCGCTGACCACCTACGCGATGTTTGCCTGGCTGCCCAAGATCCTGTCCGACGCGGGCGCGAGCGCGGGCTTCGGCGGCAGCATGGTCGGGCTGTTCGCGCTGATGGGCCTGATCCCCGCGCTGGGCGCGCCGACCGTGGTGTCGCGGATGCGCAATCCGTTCCCCGTCGTCGTCGGGTGCATGGTGCTGTTCGCCACCGCCTTCGTCGGCCTGCTGGTGGCACCGATGTCCGTGCCGCTGCTGTGGGTGGTGCTGCTGGGCCTGGGCCCGAGCACCTTCCCGATGGCGCTGACCCTGATCAACCTGCGCACCCGCACCCCGCAGGGCTCGGCGGCGCTGTCCGGGTTCACCCAGGGCGTCGGCTACGCCATCGCCTGCACCGGCCCACTGCTGTTCGGCATGCTGCACGACTGGACCGGCGGCTGGACCGCCCCGTTCGCCCTGCTGTTCGTCGCCCTCGGCGTGCTCTTGGCCGGAGCTTGGCAGGCCTGCAAACCCCGCATGCTCGAAGACACCTGGAATTGAGCTCACCGTTCGAGTTGCGAGCCGGTGCGTTCGCGGTAATGCTGTGTACGTCACACCCTCACGGGTGATATTCGCGAATTCTCGCTGCTTGCTTACGCGCGGAAATCGTTGTGTCACATGCCCGAAACAAAAGGGCTGATCTCACCTACCTCTGATGCGTCAGGTGAGAAACCGTTGATTCGCGCGACATTTCCCGCAGCATTTCGGCAATACCCATTTCCTACCGTTGGGCCATCGCACTTTTGGGAGGCCCAACTTGAGCACGCTGAAGCGTAACCACGACATCGCGCACTGGGATGCCGAAGATGTCGCGGCCTGGGAGGCCGGTGGCAAGGACGTCGCCAAGCGCAACCTGATCTGGTCGGTGTTCGCCGAGCACGTCGGGTTCTCGGTGTGGTCGATCTGGTCGGTCATGGTGCTGTTCATGCCCGCCGACCAGTTCCACATCGACGCCGCGGGCAAGTTCTTCCTGGTCGCGGTGCCCACCCTGGTCGGCGCGGTCATGCGGGTGCCCTACACCGTGGCCACCGCGCGCTTCGGTGGGCGCAACTGGACCATCTTCAGCGCCTTCATGCTGCTGATCCCGCTGCTGCTGACGCTCTACTTCATCAACCAGCCGGGCACCTCGTACACGACCTTCATGATCGTGGCGGCCTTCGCCGGCTTCGGCGGCGGCAATTTCTCCTCGTCGATGACCAATATCAACGCCTTCTACCCGCAGCGGCTCAAGGGCTGGGCGCTGGGGCTGAACGCGGGTGGCGGCAATATCGGCGTCCCGGTCATCCAGCTGCTCGGCCTGCTGGTGCTGGCCACCCTCGGCAGCGACTACGCCTCCATCATCTGCGCGATCTACCTGGTCCTGGTCGGCGTGACCGCCCTCGGCGCCGCGTTGTACATGGACAACCTGACCAACCAGAAGGCCGATCTGTCCTCCATGGTCACCGCATTGCGGGTGCCGCAGTCGTGGGCCATCGCGTTCCTCTACATCGGCACCTTCGGTTCGTTCATCGGCTACAGCTTCGCCTTCGGCCAGATCCTGCAGATCAGCTTCATCGCCGGTGGCGACACCGCCGCCCAGGCCGCCGTGCACGCCGCCTCGATCGCCTTCATCGGCCCGCTGCTCGGTTCGCTGGCCCGCCCCTACGGCGGCAAGTTGGCCGACCGGCTCGGCGGTAGCCGGGTCACCATCGGCAGCTTCTTCGTGATGATGGCCGCCACCCTGGTGGTGATCGTCGCCAGCTCGCGTGCCGACGGCAATGCCGGTGTCGCGACCGGGGCGACCATGGCCCTGCTCGTCACCGGATTCATCGCGCTGTTCATCGTGTCGGGCTTCGCCAACGGCTCGGTCACCAAGATCATCCCGTCGGTGTTCGAGGCCAAGTCCAAGTCGATCGCAGGCACCCCCGCCGAGCAGTCGTCCTGGGCGCAGAACACCTCCGGCGCGCTGATCGGCTTCGTCGGCGCGATCGGCGCGCTCGGCGGCGTCGGGATCAACCTGGCGCTGCGCACCTCCTACGCCACCACCCAGTCCGCGACCACCGCCTTCATGGTGTTCCTCGGGTTCTACGTGCTCTGCGCCACGGTGACCTACCTGGTGTTCCTGCGCCGCCCCCACTCCGCTGCTGTGCCCGTCGACTCCGATGTCGTGGTCGAGGCCGAGAGCCTGGTGCTCGAGGCCGAGCAGTCGTCCACTTCGTCGGCTCGCGGCTGACGCCCGACCATCATCAAGGAGGTCATCTCATGAACCCCATCGCTCCCACCCAGCGCAAGACCGCGGTCGTGATCGGCCACGGCATGGTCGGACACCGTTTCGTCGAGGCCTTGCGTTCGCGCGACGAGGCCGGTCAGTGGCAGGTGGTGATCCTGTCCGAGGAGAAGCTGCCCGCCTACGACCGCGTCGGCCTGTCCTACTACGTGGGCAACTGGAACCCCGACGAGCTGGCCCTGCCCGGCAACACCTACGCCGGTGACGACCTGGTCGACCTGCGGCTCGGCCAGCGCGGCGCGGCCATCGACCGGGCGGCCAAGACCGTCACCAGCTCGACCGGCGAGGTCATCGGCTACGACGCGCTGGTCATGGCGACGGGTTCGTACGCCTTCGTGCCGCCCGTGCCCGGCCACGACCTGCCCGAATGTTTCGTCTACCGCACGATCGAGGATCTCGACGGCATCCGGGCCGCCGCCGAGGCCGCCGGTCCCGGCGCGCACGGTGTGGTGATCGGTGGCGGTCTGCTCGGGCTGGAAGCCGCCAACGCGCTGCGCCTGATGGGGATGACCCCGCACGTCATCGAGTACAACGACCGGCTGATGCCCGCCCAGGTCGACGCGGGCGGCGGCGCGATCCTGGAGAAGCTGGTCTCCGACATCGGCCTGAACGTGCACACCGGCGTCGGCACGGCCAAGATCGTCTCGCTCGAGGAGGACGGCCCGAACCAGGTCACCCTGCACCTGTCCGACGAGTCCGAGATCAAGGCCTCGCTGGTGGTGTTCTCGGCGGGTATCCGTCCGCACGACCAGCTGGCCAAGGACGCGGGCATCGAGACCGGCGCGCGCGGCGGCATCCTCACCGACCTCGGCCTGCGGACCTCCGACCCGGACATCTACGCGATCGGTGAGTGCGCCGCGGTCGAGGGGGTCTGCTACGGCCTGGTCGCCCCCGGCTACACCACCGCCGAGATCGTCGCCGACCGCCTGCTGGGCGGGGCGGGCGAGTTCCCCGGCGCGGACATGTCGACCAAGCTCAAGCTGATGGGTGTCGACGTCGCCTCCTTCGGTGACGCGCACGCCACCACCGAGGGCGCGCTGTCGGTGGTGCTGCACGACGCGGCCAAGGGCACCTACGCCAAGCTGGTCGTCTCCGACGACGCCGAGACCCTGCTCGGCGGCATCCTGGTCGGTGACGCCTCGGCCTACTCGGCGCTGCGCCCGCTGGTCGGCCGCCCGCTGCCGGCCGACCCGGCCACCCTCATCTCCCCGGCCGGTGCCGAACTCGGCGCCGACGCGCTGCCCGACGACGCGCAGATCTGCTCGTGCAACAACGTCAGCAAGGGCTCGATCTGCGGTGCGATCGCCGAGGGCGCCTGCGACATCCCCGCCGTCAAGAGCTGCACCAACGCGGGCACCTCCTGCGGTGGCTGTGTGCCGATGATCAAGAAGCTGCTCGAGCAGTCCGGCGTCACCATGTCCAAGGCGCTGTGCGAGCACTTCGGCCAGTCGCGCGCCGAGCTGTTCGACATCGTCAACGTCACCGGCATCCGCACCTTCTCCGAGCTGATCGCCAAGCACGGCAAGGGCACCGGCTGCGACATCTGCAAGCCGACCGTGGCCTCGATCCTGGCCTCGACCTCGAGCGACCACATCCTCGAGGGCGAGCAGGCCGCGCTGCAGGACACCAACGACCACTTCCTGGCCAACCTGCAGAAGAACGGCACCTACTCGGTGGTGCCGCGGATGCCCGGCGGCGAGGTCACCGCCGAGCAGCTGATCGTGATCGGCGAGGTGGCCAAGGAGTTCGGCCTCTACGTCAAGGTCACCGGTGGTCAGCGCATCGACCTGTTCGGCGCGCGCGTCGAGCAGCTGCCACTGATCTGGAAGCGCCTGGTCGACGCGGGCATGGAGTCCGGCCACGCGTACGGCAAGTCGCTGCGCACGGTGAAGAGCTGCGTCGGGTCCACCTGGTGCCGCTACGGCCAGCAGGACTCGGTCGGCATGGCCGTGCTGCTGGAGAAGCGCTACCGCGGCCTGCGCTCGCCGCACAAGATCAAGCTGGCCGTGTCGGGCTGCGCACGGGAGTGCGCCGAGGCCCGGGGCAAGGACGTCGGCGTGATCGCCACCGAGCACGGCTGGAACCTCTACGTCGGCGGCAACGGCGGCCTGACTCCTAAGCACGCGGTGCTGCTGGCCGGTGAGCTCGACGACGAGACCCTGATCCGCTACATCGACCGCTACCTCATGTTCTACGTCCGCACCGCCGACCGCCTGCAGCGCACCGCGCCCTGGCAGGAGGCGCTGGAAGGCGGCATGGACTACCTCAAGGCCGTCGTCTGTGACGACAGTCTCGGCATCGCCGGGGATCTGGAGGCGGCCATGGACAAGCACGTCGAGGGCTACAAGGACGAGTGGGCGGCCGTGCTCGAGGACGAGAACAAGCTCTCCCGCTTCGTCTCCTTCGTCAATGCCCCTGACGAAGCCGATCCCACGATCTCGTTCGACGACAGCGGAGAACGCAAGGTACCAGTGCTTCTGGGTTTGCCGCAGGTCGGCGCCGGTGTCGGCTCGGACACAGCAGCAGCCGGGAAATAGGCGCTTAACCCTGCGGAAACAGGGCGCCTGTACCAATAGGTAGGGCGCTCGGAGGAGGAACCGATGACCGTTATCGACACACCCACCATCACCACGGAGACGACAACCGGCTGGACCCAGGCCTGCCGGCTCGACTTCCTGATCCCGGGCCGCGGCGTTGCTGTCCTGCTGAAAGGCGGCCGGCAGGCCGCACTGTTCCTGCTGGCGGACGGCACGCTGGCCGCGGTCGGCAACATCGACCCGATCGGCCGGGCCGCGGTGATGTCGCGCGGCATCGTCGGTGATCGCGGTGGCGTTCCCGTCGTCGCGTCGCCGCTGCTCAAGCAGGCGTTCTCCCTCATCGACGGGCGTTGTCTCGACGACGAGACCCAGTCGCTGCCGGTACACGCCGTGCAGCTCGACGGTGGCGTCGTCGCGGTGTCCAACGAACCGGTGACTTCATGACCTCTCCGACCGAAACAACTCCTGGTCTGGCCGGGTTCACCATCGGTATCACCGCCGCCCGCCGCGCCGAGGAGTTCGGCACGCTGCTCACCCGCAAGGGCGCGACCGTGGTCTCGGCCCCCGCCATCCGGATCATTCCGCTGGCCGATGACACCGAGCTCGAACGGGTCACCGAACAGCTCATCGCCGATCCGCCGCAGATCACCGTCGCCACCACCGGCATCGGCTTCCGCGGCTGGATGGAGGCCGCCGAGGGCTGGGGCCTGGCCGAAGTACTGCGGGAGACCCTCGGCTCCACCCGGATGCTCGCCCGCGGCCCCAAGGCCAAGGGCGCGATCCGCGCCGCCGAACTGCGCGAGGAGTGGTCGCCGGCGTCGGAGTCCTCGGCCGAGGTGCTCGACCACCTGCTCGCCGAGGGCGTGGAAGGTGTGCGGATCGCGGTGCAGCTGCACGGCGCGACCACCGAGTGGGAGCCGGTTCCGGACTTCTGCGAGGTGCTGCGCTGCGCGGGCGCCGATGTGGTTCCGGTGCCGGTCTACCGCTGGGAACCGCCCGCCGATCGCGGCCCGATGGACGCCATGATCGACTCGATCGTCTCCGGCAGCCTCGACTGCGTCACCTTCACCAGCGCGCCCGCGGTGGCCTCGATGCTGATGCGCGCCAAGGAGACCGGCTCGCTCGAGTCGGTGCTGCACGCGTTGCGCGGCCGGGTACTCGCCGCCTGCGTCGGCCCGATCACCGCGGCACCGCTGGAAGAACTCGGCGTGCCGACCACCATGCCCGGCCGTGCCCGCCTCGGCGCGCTGGCCAGGCACGTGGCCGAGGAACTGCCGCGCCGGGCCAGCCGCATCTACGCGGCCGGTCACCTGATCAGCGTGCGTGGTGGCTGTGTGGTCGTCGACGGTTCCGTGCGTCAGCTGGCGCCCGCGCCGATGGCGCTGATGCGTTCGCTGGCCCGCCAGCCCGGCCGGGTGGTCTCGCGCGAGGATCTGCTCGCGGCGCTGCCCGGCGGCGGTGACGACACCCATGCGGTGGAGACCGCCATCGCCCGCCTGCGGGCCGGACTCGGCACGCCCAAGGCCATCCAGACCGTCGTCAAGCGCGGCTACCGGCTCGCCCTCGACGCGGCCGACTGCTCCGACACCCCGGTGCGCGCACCGGTCCAGCCGCCGCACCCCGCGGGCATCGGCACCCCGGCCAGGTCGCCGCGGCCGACGCAACCGATCGGGGTGTGGTGAGTACCGCGCGGCCGGGTGATCCGGCCCTGGTGCTCGTCGCGCACGGCACCCGCAGCGCGCGCGGCGTGGAGATGATCGCCGCGCTCGCCGACGCGGTGGCAACAGAGCTCGGCGCCGCGTATTCGGGGCGTGGCGCCGATGGTTCGGAAACCGAAGGGGCGGCGCCGAATCCGGCGCTGCGCACGGCCTTCGTCGACGTCCTCGGCCCTTCTCCGGCGGAGGTACTGCGTGACCTCGACGGTCCCGCCGTGCTGGTGCCCGCGTTCCTCGCCTCGGGATATCACGTCTACCAGGACGTTCCGCGCGAGGTCGCCGAGAGCGGCCACACCGCGGTCGCGGTGACCGCGGCCATGGGCCCCGACCCGGCCCTGACCAGGGTGATGGCGCTGCGTTTGCGGGCCGCCGGCTGGCGACCCGGTGACGCGGTGGTCTTCGCCGCCGCCGGTTCCTCGGATTCGCGTGCGCGCCAAGATGTTCGACGCGCGGCGGGCATGCTCGCCGAACAGCTCGGCGCGCCGGTGCGCATCGCCTACGTGGCGACCGGCGCTCCCCGCGTCCCCGAAACCGTCGCGGACCTGCGTGCCGCGGGCGCCGAACGGGTGTTCATCGCCTCCTATCTGCTGGCCCACGGCCTGTTCCATCAGCGCCTGCACGATGCCGGCGCCGATGGAGTGGCCGAGCCGATCGGCGTGCATCCCGCGGTGGTGCGCTTGATCGCCGATCGCTACCGCACCGCGGCGCGGGAACTGGTTCGCGCGCGCGTGCGCTGAGCGGGAGCTGGCTGGGTCGCGCGCGCGTGCTGAGCTGCCCATGGGTCCGGTCGTTGCCGGGCTGAGGGTCACCGGGGGTTTGTAGCCGGACGCTTGCCCAGGAGTCGTCGATGTCGGCCGCTGCGGATAGGGTTGAGCTGATTCCGTTCGAAGGGGGAGCAGCCGCCATGACAGACCCGTCCGCAGGTCAGGGACAGCCGTCACAGGACGAGCCGACGTCGTATCCCGACGAGACGGTGGTGAGCCCGTGGTCGGCGCCCGCGCCGTCGCAGGGCGGGGCGATCCCGCAGCCGCCGAGCCCGCAGGGCAGCCCCCACCCGGGTGCGCAGGCATCGGATGCGGCGCAGCCGCCCTACCCGGGCGCGCAGTCCGCGTACCCCGCCTCGCAGCCGCAGTACCCCGTCGCGCAGCCGTACCCGGGCGCGCAGCCGCAGCACCCGGGTGCCCAGCAGCCGTACCCGGGCGCCCAGCAGCCGTACCCGGGTGGGCAGCCCGGCTCGGCTCAGACGCCGTATCCCGCCGCACCCCCGTATCCGGGCGGTCCGCAGGGGGCGTATCCCGGTGCTCCGCAGGCGGGCCAGGCCGGTCCGCGCGTGGTGCCGCAGAACATCCAGACCGCGTTCTACGTGATGCTGGCGGGCGCGATCGTCACCGTGCTCAGCGCGCTGTACTCGCTCACCACCATCTCCGACCTCAGGGCGGAGGCCGAGCGGTCGTCCGAGGGTGTGCTCAGTGAGTCCGGGATCGACATGATCGTCTACGGCGCCCTCGGCGGCGCCGTCATCGGCGCGTTGATCACCGCCGGACTGTGGGTGTGGATGGCCTTCACCACTCGCGCGGGCAAGAACTGGGCCAGGATCACCGGCACTGTGTTCTTCGGCATCAATGTGCTGTTCTATCTCTTCGGCCTGGTCAGCTTGTTCACCGGAGTCGAGGGGCAGCTCATCCCGGTGCTGTTCAGCACGGTCATCCTGGCGATCGGTATCGCCGCGCTGGTCCTGATCTGGAACCGCAAGTCCGCGCCGTACTTCGCCCCGCCCCCGCCGATCGGCTACCTGCCCTACCCCGGCTACCCGCCTAACGGGTAGTGGTGAAGTTCGCCCGATAGATACTCGGCGGCACACCGAGGTGGCGGATCATGTGCTGGCGCAGTGCTTCCGCCGAGCCGATCCCGCTGTGCCGGGCCACCTGGTCGACCGGTAGCGAAGTCGACTCGAGCAGTTCGCGGGCCCGGTGGATGCGCTGGTGCAGCAGCCACTTCTGTGGGCTCAGCCCGGTCTCGTCGTGGAAGCGCCGGGTGAGGGTGCGCACGCTGGTCCTGGCATGCTCGGCCAGTTCACGGAGTGACAGGGGAGTGTCGAGGCGTTCCATGGCCCAAGCCCGGGTGGCCGAGAGCGACAGATCGGTGTCCGGCGGGAGCGCGGTGTCGACGAACTGGGCCTGACCGCCGGGCCGGACCGGGGTCACCACGGCGGCGCGCGCGGCCGCGTTGGCGACGGTGGCGCCGTAGTCGGTGCGGATCAGGTGCAGGCACAGGTCGATGCCCGCGGCCGCGCCCGCGGCCGTGGTCACCGGGCCGTCCTCGATGAACAGCGCGTCGGCGCGCACCCGGATCAGCGGATGCTCGCGGGCGAGTTCGTCGGCGAGGGCCCAGTGCGTGGTGGCGGTGCGGCCGTCGAGCAGCCCGGCCTGGGCGAGGACGAAGGCGCCGCTGCAGATCGAGGTGACCAGCACACCGCGCTCGACGGCGCCGCGCAGGGCGGCGAGGGTCACCGGATCGGCATCGGTGCGGCTGCCGCTGCTGGGCACGATGACGGTGTCGGCGGTGTCGAGCACATCGAGACCGTGCCGGATGACCACGTCGAACCCGCCCGGCGTCGACGGCAGAACACCGGGATCAGCGGTGCAGACCACCACGCGGTACCCGGGGGCACCGTCGACCTCGACCGAGCCCATCAGCGTCTCGGGCATGGACAGGTCGAACGACTTCACCGGCGGAACGGCGACGACGGCGATGGTCTTCATGGCCTGATCCTTGGGATAGCTGGCATTCCGGCCACTAGTCTAGCGTTCGCCGGGGCGGCATCGTTGACGGTGCACGCAGGAACTTCCTGCCGTTGCATTCCAAAGATGTTGCTACAAAGGGGAATTCGCATGTCAACACATGTCGTCATCGGTCGTGGCGGTACCGCCACCGCCACCGCGCTGCTGCTAGCCGAATCCGGGGATGCGGTCCGGATGGTGAGCCGCAGCGGGCTGGGACCCGAGCACCCCGGCATCGACCGGGTGGCGCTCGACGCCCTCGACACCGACGCGCTGACCACGCTGGCCGCGGGCGCCGACACCGTGTTCAACCTGGCCATGCCCGCGTATCACACCTGGCCGGAAACCGTTCCGCCCCTGTTCGATTCGATCCTGCGCGCGAGCGAAGCGGCGGGCGCGAACCTGGTGATGCTGGGCAATCTCTACGGCTACGGTCCCGTCGACGGTGTCGTCACCGAGCGCACCCCGCTCGCGGCCACCGGCGGCAAGGGCGCGGTCAGGGCGCGCATGTGGACCGAGGCGCTGGCCGCGCACGAGGCGGGCAGGCTGCGGGTCACCGAGGTGCGCGCCGGGCAGTTCCTCGGGGTCGGCGCGGTCTCGATCTTCTCGCTGATGGTGCAGCCCGCGGTGCTCGCCGGGACGGCCGCCCAGGTGCCGCAGTCGCTCGACCTGGCGCACTCGTTCACCGCGATCGGCGACGCGGCCGCGACCTTGGTCACCGTCGCCCGTGACGACCGGTCGTGGGGCCGCGCCTGGCACGCACCGATGATCACCACGACAGTGCGCACCGCCGCCCGCGGGCTCGCGGAACTGGCCGCTGCGCCCGAACCCGACCTCGCGGTGCTCTCGGCCGCCGAGATCACCGAACTCGGCCGCGACGATCCGTTCTGGCCGGAACTGTTCGAGACCGAGCACATGTCGCATCGGGAGTTCGTTGTCGACGACACCGCCCTGCGCACCACCTTCGGCATCACCGCGTCGAACCTGAGCACGGTGCTTACCGAGGTGGTCGAGGCCGATGCCGCACCGGCGTCGGCGACCGGGTCGGGGTCGACGGCGTAGGTTGCCGGAAGTCCGCTGGTCGTCGGTCCGGCCGACCGTCCGCCGGATTGTGGAACCGCGACAACCGTCCACTCGGCGCACCACACCGAGCTTCGTGCGTGTTTTCCGGACGAATGCGCACAACCCGGACACGAACGGGGTAATGCCGGACGTTAGCCGGTCGGTGCGGCACACTCGACCTCATGCGTCGGCTCCTGTGCTGTCTGCTCGTCCTGTTCGGCTGCGGTCTCGTGGTCGCGCCCGCAGCCTCGGCCGCTCCGGGAATCCTGGAAGTCCGTCCGCTCGGCGGCAGGCAATTCGAAGTGGTCGTGTATTCGGCGGCGATGAATCGTCCGGTGACGGTGTGGATGTCGCATCCCGGTGCCGGCGCGCCCGCGCTGTATCTGCTCAATGCCGTCGACGGCGGCGAGAGCGGCGGGCCGTGGATGCGCCGCACCGATGTGGTCGACTTCTTCGCCGACAAGCCGGTCAATGTGATCGTCCCGATCGGCGGCCGCGCCAGCATGTACACCGACTGGCAGCGCGACGACGCGGCGCTGGGCCGCAACAAGTGGACCACCTTCCTCACCGCCGAACTGCCGCCGCTGCTCAACGAACGCTTCGGCATGAGTGGCGCCAACGGCGTTGCCGGACTGTCGATGTCGGCCACCTCCGCGCTGAACCTGGCCATCGCCGCACCGGGTCTCTACCGTGCCGTCGGCGCGTTCAGCGGCTGCACCCAGACCGCGAACGCGCTGGCTCAGACCCTGGTCCGCGCCCAGCTGGCCACCTTCGGCGCGGACGCCACCAACATGTGGGGCGGCCCCGGCGACCCGGCCTGGGCCGCCAACGATCCGGTCGTGCACGCGGAACGGTTGCGCGGCACCGCCATCTACCTGTCCTCGGGCAACGGCCTGCCCGGCCCGCACGAGGCGATCAACGCCCCGAGCATCGCGGGCAATGTCGGCGTCCTGCTCGACCGCCTGCTGGTCGGCGGCGTCATGGAAGCCGTGGTCGGCAGCTGCTCGAACCCGCTGGCCGGGCGCCTGGCCGAACTCGGTATCCCCGCCGATGTCCGCTTCCGGGCCGCGGGCACGCACGCCTGGCCCTACTGGCAGGACGACGTCCACGATTCCTGGCCGATGTTCGCCGCCGCCCTCGGCGCCCGATAGAACCTGTCGGTACCCCGGCGCACACTGAGACGATGGCATACGACGAGGAACTCGCCGAGCGGATCCGGGAGAGCCTTGACCCGGCATCGGATGTCGTCGAGAAGAAGATGTTCGGCGGACTCGCCTTCCTGATCGGCGGCAACATGGCGGTCGCCGTCGCGGGCGAGGACGGACTGATGGTGCGGGTCGACCGCGCCGAATTCGACGCGCTCCTCGACGCTCCCATCGCGACGCCGATGGTGATGGGCGGCCGGGAGATGACCGGCTGGATCCTGGTGACGCCAACGGCTCTCGACGACGACGCGGGCCTGCGGGAATGGGTCGAGCGCGGGGCGGCCTACGCCAGAACCCTGCCGCGAAAACGCTAGATCCTGGACACGGCAACGGCCGCCGCGATCGGAGTCGCGGCGGCCGTCGGGACGAACTAGCCCGCCGAGCCGGTGAGCAGACCGCCCAGATCGGCCGAGCCGGTGCCGCCACCGCCGGGCGGCGTGGTGGGCTTCTCGGCGACCTCGACGGTGATCGTCTTGGAACTGATGATCTCCTGGACCGCCTTGAGCTGGTGGGTACCGGCCGAGGTCGGGGTCCAGGTGATGGTCGCCTTGCCGTTCTTCACCGCGACCGGCTCACCGATCTGGGTGCCGTTGTCGGTGAAGGTCACCGAGAACAGGAACGAGGTCGCGGTGACGTCGGCGGTGACGGTGTACGGCGTGCCCACGTAGTGGGTGCTGCCGCTGACCGTGATGCCCTGCACGAGTGCCGAGGCCTGCGGTGCCGCCAGCACCAGTGCTGCGGCGATCGCGGTGCCTGCTGTGAGTCCGAAACCGGCGCGTCGTGCCTGGTGGGTCTGCATGATGTTCTCCTGTTCGCGCTGTCCCACGGAGCGTGGTGAGCGCGACATTAGCCACCGGACGCGACCGCTGTCCCCAAAACTGAAATAAAGATGTTTAAAATCAGGATGACCGGTGAGACGCAGGTGACGCCCGAAAATCACCCGCAGGGGATGAGGCGGCCGCGCCGACCGGCCGCGACACTTGTCCCATGTCGACGTCCGGGCCCCGCCGCTACCAGTTCGTCATCGAGGGCGAGCTGACCGAGCGTGTCCTCGCGGCATTTCCGGAGCTGCGCCCCAGCGCGCATTCACCGACCGGGACCACCACGCTCTACGGCGTCATCGCCGACAACACGGCCATGCGCGGCGTGCTCGCCCGCCTCGACACCCTCGGCCTCACCCTGCTCGGCATGTCCCAGCTGCCCGACTGATCGATGAACCTCGGCGATCACGTCGATCTGATAACGAGCGGCCGTTCGGCCCGCCACTGGCAAACGCACAGCCGTCGTTTCGCCTACCGTCGAGCTCTGCGGATCTCACCGCCGCGCGGTGAAACTGCGAGTTCAGGAGGGTGATGATGGCTTCGTCGTCGAGTTCGCTGGACTTCCACGGTGACAGCCCGGTGGTAGCTGTCGCCGGTCACAGCGGCACGATCCCGGACCTGTCCTTCGCGCCCGTGCGCTGCGGTGCGGCGTTCGCCCGCTTCGACCGGGCACTGGCCGCTGGCGGCCACACGGTGCTGCTGTGCGGTCCGGCCGGCAGCGGCAAGACCGTCGTGCTGGTCGACTGGGTGAGCAGGCTGCACCGCAAGCGTGGCCCGCGCGTGCTCTGGTCGACCGTCACCGATCGGCGCGCCGACGGCGGCGACCTGCTCGCGACGCTGTCCAGGATGCTCGACCCGGCCCCCGACCTCGGCCCCGACGGACTGCTGCGCACACCGGTGGATCGCGCCGCCGACCTGATCGCGGTGCTGGCCGAGGACGAGCCGACGGTGCTGGTGATCGACGACGCCCACCTGCTCACCGATCCGCTGCAACTGGCCGGTCTGGAATTCCTGCTCACCCACCTGCCGACCCAGTTCACCGTGCTGATCGCGGGCCGTTTCGATCCACCGCTGCGCTGGCACACCCTCGACCTGGCCGGTCGGCTCACCCGGATCGGTGCCGCCGAGCTCGCGCTCTCCCCGGACCGGATCGCCCAGCTGCTGGCCCAGCACGGCTGCCGCCTCGACGACGCCGAACTCGCCGTGGTGCAGAACCTGACCCGCGGTTGGGCCGCGCTGGTCCGGATCGCGGCCATCTACCTGTCGGCCAACGCGGCCGACCGCGACACCGCGCTCACCGCGCTGGCCCGCCCCTCGCACGCGGTCGCCGACTTCCTGGTGGCCGAACTCCTCGACTCGCTCCCCGCGCCGACCCTCGACTTCCTGCTCGCCACCGCGGTGCCCGCGCAGTTCTGCCTGCCGCTGGCCGAGGAACTGGCAGGCGAGGACGCGGCCAGGATCATCGACGAACTGCTGCGCGCCAATTTCCCCCTGCAGACCGTCGCGCACGGGGGCGAACTCTGGCACACCTACCATCCGCTGCTGCGCGCCTACCTGCTCGCCGAGGCCGTGCACACCAGGCCGGAACGGCTGACCGCCGGTCATCGCCGGGTTGCCGAGTGGTTCACCGCCGCCGCCATGCCCGTCCCCGCGCTCGAGCACGTGCTCGCCGAGCCGGGCGCACCCGGTCTCGCGATCTTCCTGCGGGAGTGGGGCCCGCGGATGGTGCTCGTGGGTGCGGGGCACACTCTCCTCGCGGCGGTCGAGCACGTACCGGACCTGGCCGAGGACACCTTCGTGCGCCTGCTGCGCGCGGCCGTCGCCGTGGAGTCGGGCGATATCGCGGCCGCCGAGGTCTACCTCGAAGCCGCCCATGTCGGCGGACTCTCCCGGCTGGCCCCCGCCGATCTGGTGCACGCGCTCGACCAGGCCGTGAGCGCGGGAGTCGCTGTGCTGGTGGGTGATTCGGCGTCGACGCGGTGGCCGCTGCCCGCGCTGACCGGGCACCACGATCTGGACTGCTACGCCGCGCTGCACTGCGGCACCGCCGAGGTCTTCGGTGGTGACGCCGAGGCGGGCGCGACGGCGCTGCGTCACGCCATCGTGCACGCCGAGGAGGCGGGTCTCGGGCGGGTGGCCGTGCGCGCGCGCACCGCGACCGCCATGGCGGCGGGCGCCGCGGGCCGGGTGGGGGAGCTGCGCACCCTGGCCGCGCAGGCCATCGACTGCGCGCGCCGCCACGAGCTCACCGGGTCCACCGAAGCGGCGCTGGCCCGGATGATCGCGGCCCACGGCGCCTATCGGCAGGGAATGGAGTTCGAGCGCCCGCTGCCCAATCTGCCGGGGTCGACCGCGCACGAGTCCATGGTGCCCGCCCCGTTACGTCAGGCCGCGATCGTGATCGGCCTGCTGAGCTTCGCGGACACCACCGACCGTGCCGCCGCCGCGACCGTCATGAGCAAGCAGGTGCACCGGCTGCTCGACGAGTCGCCGCTGCTGTTCGGACTCGGCGCGCAGATCGTCGACGTGCTGTGGCTGCTGCTGCGGCTGCAGGCGCGCGCCGATGCCCAGCAGCTGGTCGACCACGCGGCGCGCGCGCTCGGCCCGGTGCCAGAGCAGGCGGTCGCCGAGGCGGGCTTGGCCGTCTACACCCACCGCCCCGCCGCCGCGATGACCCTGCTCGAGCCGCTGCTCGCCGGTGCCCCGGTGCTCGGGCCGGGGGCGCTGGTGACGGCCTGGCTGCTGGTCGCGGTCGCCGCCGACCGGCTCGATCGTCCCCGCAAGGTCGACGACGCGATCGAACAGGCCCTCGCCCACGCCGACGGCGAGCAGCTGATCCGCCCGTTCCTCGACGTACCGGGCGCGGCCGAGCTCCTCGACCGGCTGGGTGGCCGGTTCGGCCGCTACGACGCCTTCGTCGACCGGATCCGCGCCCAGCGCGGCGCGGCCGTGGGCGCGCCGCAGCTCACCGACACCGAACTCGTTGTGCTGCGCCAACTCCCGTCCGGGATGACGGCGATCAGCATCGCCCGCGACCTCGGCATCTCGGTGAACACCGTGAAGACCCACCTGCGCGGCATCTACCAGAAGCTCGGCGTGAACGCCCGCGCCGAGGCCATCGCGCAGGCCCGCGGTCTGGGCCTGCTCTGAGCTCACGGTGCCTGTAGCGCCGGGAACCAGACGTCGGTGAGGACCGTGGCGGCCTGCTCCGCGGTGACGTCGATGGTGCCCTGCATGGCCCAGCGGGTGAAGAACCGTTCCAGCTGGGCGACGAGCAGCTCGATCCGCAGCCGGGCCTCGTCGCGGCGGTGTTCGGGCCAGCGGGCCAGGTAGGCGGGCATGCTGTCGGCCAGGGTCATGATGCCCTCGCGCGCCACCGCCCGGAATTCGGGTTCCATCGCGGTGGCCTGGTCCCACGCCGGGAGCATGTCCCGGTTCACGCTGAACCAGTCGATGGCCCGGGACATCCAGCCCTGGAACGCGTCTCGGGAACCGGTGGTGAGTACGCGGTCCAGGTCGGCGTAGAAGAGCCGGACGCTGTTGAGCGTGCCCTCGTTCGCGATGGCGCGCAGCACCTCGGGTTTGCCGGTGAAGTGCAGGTAGAACGTGGCTCTGCTACAGCCGACCGCCGCGGCGATGTCGTCGACCCGGACATCGGAATAGCCCTGGGTCTCGAACAGCCCGCGCGCGGTCTCGACGATCCGGGCCCTGGTCAGGCGTTTCTGTTCCTCGCGCAGGGAGCCGCGGCGGGCGGTCGGTTCGGACGACATGGCCCCATCCTAGACGATCCGCTCATTCACTGGACATGATGTCCAGTGAGACGCTATCGTGTGGCTCACGTCACTTCGGCAGGGTCATCGTCGACCCGCCGCTCAGGAGTTGTGCATGAATACACGTGAATTGCCGAGGGTGTGCGTCATCGGCGCCGGGCCGTCGGGTATCACCGCCGCCAAACGTCTTGCCGAACACGGCATTCCGTTCGTCTGCTACGAAGCCTCCGACGAGGTGGGCGGCAACTGGTACTTCAAGAATCCCAACGGCATGTCGGCCTGCTATCAGAGCCTGCACATCGACACCTCCAAGTACCGCCTGCAATTCGAGGACTTCCCGGCACCCGCGGACTGGCCGGACTTCCCGCACCACTCCCAATTGCTGCAGTACTTCAAGGATTACGTCGACCATTTCGACCTGCGGCCCCACATCCGCTTCGACACCCTGGTCACCGCCGCCGAGCGGGATGACGACGGTATGTGGCGGGTCACGACGAGTACCGGCGACACCGAGATCTTCGACGCCCTCATCGTCTGCAACGGCCACCACTGGAACCCGCGATTCCCTGATTACCCGGGCGAATTCGACGGTGTCCTCATGCACAGTCACGCCTACAACGACCCCTTCGATCCGATCGACATGCGGGGCAAGCGGATCGTGGTCGTCGGGATGGGCAATTCCGGCCTCGACATCGCCTCGGAACTGTCCCAGCGATTCCTCGCCGAGAAACTGTTCGTCTCGGCGCGGCGTGGCGTCTGGGTGCTGCCCAAGTACGTCAACGGTCAAGTGGGGGACCGGCGGTCGATGCCCTCGTGGATTCCGGCGAAGGTCGCCTTGAAGCTCAAGCAGCGGTTCGTCCGCAAGAACCGCGGCGAGATGCAGAACTACGGCCTGCCCGCGCCCGATCACGAACCGTTCGAGGCGCATCCGTCGGCGAGTGAGGAATTCCTGCACCGCGCGGGCTGCGGTGATGTGGTGTGCAAGCCCGCGATCACCCGATTGGACGGCGACACCGTTCATTTCGCCGACGGCAGCAGTGAGCGGGTCGATGTGGTGCTGTGCGCCACCGGCTATCACATCAGCTTCCCGTTCTTCACCGATCCGGCCCTGGTCCCCGATGCCGCCAATCGGTTCCCGCTGTTCGCGATGATGATGAAGCCCGGCGTGGACAATCTGTTCTATCTCGGCCTCGCCCAGCCCATGCCCACGCTGGTCAACTTCGCGGAGCAGCAGAGCAAGCTGGTGGCCGCCTATCTGACCGGCCGCTACCACCTGCCCTCGCGCGAGCAGATCGATACCGCTGTGCGCGAACAGGAATCGGCCCGCACCGGGCGCTATTACGAGTCGCCGCGCCACACGATCCAGATCGAATTCGAGCCGTATGTGCGCCGCCTCGGCAAGGAATTGGAGCGCGGCGCCAAACGTGCTGCCGCGGCAGGCAATACGCTGCCGGTGTCGGCTCGGGCGACGGCGGGGGTGCGGTGATGAGCGCATCGGGATTCTGTCAGGACGAATTCGCCGGTGTGCGTGCGGTATTCGACGAACAACTCGATTCCGGTGCCGAACTCGGTGCCGCGCTGTGCGTCACCGTCGACGGCGATCCGGTCCTCGACCTGTGGGGCGGTCACGCCGATCCGGACCGCACCACGCCGTGGCGCGCCGACACCCTGGTCAACGTCTTCTCGGTCACCAAGACCATGACCGCGCTGTGCGCCCTGCTGCTCGTCGAGGCGGGCGAACTCGATGTCGACGAACGGGTGGCCCACTACTGGCCCGAGTTCGCGGCCGCGGGCAAGGGTGAGGTCGCGGTCAGGCAGCTGCTCGCGCACACCTCGGGCGTCTCGGGCTGGGACCGACCGATCGAACTGACCGACATCTACGACACCGAGGCCGCCGCCGCCCGCCTGGCCGCCCAGGCCCCGTGGTGGGAACCCGGCACCGCCTCGGGCTATCACGCGCTCAACTACGGCCACCTCATCGGTGAGCTGGTCCGCCGGATCACCGGCCGCACCCTCGGCCAGTTCTTCGCCGCCGAACTCGCGGGCACCCTCGGCGCGGACTTCCACATCGGCACCGGCCCCGAGCACGCCGACCGGATCGCCACCCTGATCCCACCGCAGCTGCCCGAGTTCGACCTGTCGACCCTCGACCAGGAAAGCGTGCTCATCAAGACGCTCACCAGCCCGCTGCTCGACATCGCCGAAACCGCCTCCGCGGGCTGGCGCGAGGCCGAGAACGGCGCGGTCAACGGGCACGGCAATGCCCGCTCGGTGGCCCGCGTGCAGTCGCTGATCGCCTGCGGCGGCGAACTGAGCGGCAGGCGATTCCTCTCGCCCGCCACCATCGACCTGATCTTCCGGGAGCAGGCCGACGGCATCGACCTGGCCCTGCTGACCCCGCTGCGCTTCGGCATCGGTTACGGCCTGCCCCGCCCGCAGACCTTCCCGCACATCCCGGACGGCCGGGTCTGCTGGTGGGCCGGGTACGGCGGTTCGATGGTCGTCAACGACCTCGACCGCCGAATCACCTTCGCCTACACCATGAATCGGATGGCCACCGGCCTGATCGGTTCCGACCGCTGCGACCAGTACCTGAAGGCGGTCTTCGACGCGGTGGGGCAGCGATGACCATGCGCGCGATGCAGCTGACCGCACCGGGCACCCTGGAACTGCGGACCGTCCCCATCCCCGAGATCGGCCCCGGTGACCTGCTGCTGCGGGTCGGGGCCGCCGGGATCTGCCACTCGGACTCCTTCGTCCTCGGCCTGCCGTTCCCGCTGCGCGAGGACCCGCTCACCCTCGGCCACGAGATCGCGGGCACCGTCGAAGCCGTCGGTGCCGACGTGGTGTACCGGGCGGTGGGTGAGCGCGGGATCGTCTACCTGTGCTGGTCGTGCGGGCAATGCCGAGAATGCCTGCGCGGCAACGAGAACGTCTGCCTGGCCGCCGGGCGCGGCGCGATGCCGCCGTGTCCCGGACTCGGCCCCGACGGTGGGATGGCCGAGTACGTGCGCATCCCGGCCAGTGCGTTCGTCCCGATCGGCGCCGAACTGAGTTTCGCCCAGGCCGCCCCGCTCGCCGATGCCGCCCTGACCCCGATGCACGCCATCCGCGGCGCCACCGACCAGCTCTGGCCGGGCGCGACCGCGGTCGCCATCGGCATCGGTGGCCTCGGCCACGTTGCGATCCAGCTGCTGAAGTCGACCACCGAGACCAGGGTGATCGCGGTCGACGTGAGTGCCGAGAAGCTCGACCTGGCCACCGCCTGCGGCGCCGATGTCACCCTGCTCGCGGGTCCGGACACCGCCGCCGCGATCCTCGAACTCACCGGGGGCCGCGGCGCGGAGGCGGTGTTCGACTTCGTCGGCTCCGACGCCACCGCGAAGCTGGCCGTCGAGACCGTCGCCCCGAACGGCGCCTACCGCATGGTCGGGCTCGCCGGCGGCGTCCCCGGCATCGACTCGGGCCCGGCGGGTGGGCCCGGCCTGCCCTGGGGTGCCACCGTCCGAAAGTCCTACGGCGGCACCAGAAACGACCTGACGGCGGTGGTCGCGCTGGCGGCCGAGGGCGCACTGCGCGTGGAGGTCGAATGCTTCGACCTCGCCGCGGCCCGCACCGCTTTCGACCGACTCGACGCAGGCGCGATCCGCGGACGCGCCGTGCTCATTCCCTGATGGAGGAAACATGACCGAAGCAGTATCTCCCCAAACAGACCCCCAGACCTTCGTGGCGCAGGTCGCCGCGGGCCTCACCGCGCCCGGCGCGCCCTTCGAGATGACCGTCGAGACCGTGCTCGGCGCCGAGATCCCGGTGCTCGCGCACCGCCGCCACAGCCTGCGCGAACTCCTCGAGCACTCGCTGACCTGGGGCGAGCGCGACTATCTCGTCACCGAGGACCGCCGGATCTCCTTCGCCGAGCACGCCGTCGCCGCGGGTGCGCTCGCCACGGCGCTGGCCACCCGCTACGGCGTCGGCAAGGGCGACCGGGTCGGCATCTTCGCCGCCAACGGCCCCGACTGGGTGATCGCGTTCTGGGCCGCGCAGTGTCTGGGCGCGATCCCGGTCGGCTACAACGCCTGGTGGGCGCCACCGGAGATCGCCTACGGTCTCGACCACACCACCCCGACCGTGGTGCTCGCCGACGCGAAAAGAGCCGCGCGCCTGGCAGAGTCGGGCACCGACCTGCCGGTGCTCACCTTCGAGACCGAGCTGCCCGCGCTGATCGCCGAATACAGCGGTGGTGAGATCCCGAATACCCCGGTGGGCGAAGACGATCCGGCCGTGATCCTCTACACCAGCGGCACCAGCGGCCGACCCAAGGGCGTAGTGCATTCGCAACGAAACCTGGTGGCGGTCAGCGACTATCACCGCTTCACCGACGCGATGCTGGCCGCCTTCACCGGGCAGCCACCGGGCGACGGCCCGAGCGACCGGCGCTACCTGGTCACCGCACCGCTGTTCCACATCGCCAGCCTGCACAATCTGGTCATCCCGCGCCTGGTCACCGGCGCCTCGGTGGTGTTCCCGGACGGCGCGTTCGAGGTGGACCGGGTGCTGCGCCTGGTCGAACGCGAGCACGTCACCAACTGGGCGGCCGTGCCGACCATGGCGAGCAGGCTGCTCGACCACGACGTGTCCCGCTACGACCTGTCCTCGCTGAGCGCCCTGTCGCTGAACTCCGCGCCGTCCTCACCCGCGCTGCTCGACCGGCTGCGCACCCACCTGGCCGGTGCCCAGCTCGCCCTCACCACCAGCTACGGCCTCACCGAGAGCGGCACCGCCGCCACGGTGGCGACGCCGCTGGACCTGGCCGTCGACCCGGAATCGGTGGGCCGCCCCATCATCGGCGTCGCCGTGGAGGTCCGCGATCCCGAGGGCGCGGCGCTGCCGGATGGTGAAGAAGGCGAGATCTGCATTCGCAGTCCGTACGTCATGCTCGGCTATTGGAACGACAAGGGTGCGACCGCCGCCGCGATCGATGGTGAACGGTGGCTTCGCTCCGGCGATTTCGGCGTGCTCACCGACGGCAGACTGACCGTCGCGGGCAGGCGCACCGACCTGATCCTGCGCGGCGGGGAGAACGTGTACCCCACCGAGATCGAGAACGTGCTCGCCGAACATCCCGCGGTCAGCGACTGCGCGGTGTTCGGTGTCGCCCACCCCGATCTGGGCCAGGAGGTAGCGGCCGTGGTGGTCGCCGAACCGGGCGCGGTCGACACGGAGGAACTGCGCGCCTACCTGGCCGCGCGGCTGGCCTATTTCAAGGTGCCGGCCCGCTGGCGGATAACCTCGGAAGCGTTGCCGCGCAACGCGACCGGCAAAGTCACGCGGCGCGAGCTCGCGTTGTAAGAGGGGGCAGCAATGTTCGACAGCATCATCAAGGGCGGCCGGTGGTTCGACGGCACCGGCGCCCCGTCCGCGATCCGACACCTCGGCCTGCGCGCGGGCAGGGTCGCCGAGATCTCGGCGACCCCACTCGACGAAGCCGGGTGCCCGCGGGTCGTCGACGCCACCGGCAAATGGGTGATCCCCGGCATCATCGACATCCACACCCACTACGACGTGGAGGTCCTGCTCGACCCGGCGCTGGCGGAATCGGTGCGCCACGGCGTCACCACGGTGCTGCTGGGCTCGTGTTCGCTCTCGACGGTGCACGTCGACGGCGAGGTGGCCGGTGACCTGTTCGGCCGGGTGGAGGCGATTCCGCGCGAATACGTCGTCAGCGCGATGGCCGAGGTGCAGACCTGGCGCACCGCCGCCGACTACGTCGCCGCGCTCGAACAGCTCCCGCTCGGCCCGAACGTGGCGAGTTTCATCGGCCACTCCGACATCCGGGCCGCGGTCATGGGCCTGGACCGCTCGACCCGCAAGGAGGCGCGACCGAGTGCCGCCGAACTCGCCGAGATCGAAGACAAGCTGATCGCGGCGCTCGACGCGGGCTTCGTCGGAATGTCTTCGCAGCAGCTGCTTTTCGACAAACTCGACGGCGTGCAGTGCCGCTCCCGGACCCTGCCGTCCACCTACGCGACGAGCAAGGAACGGCACCGGCTCAACACCATCCTGCGCGAGCGCGGCCGCGCGCTACAGGGCGGACCCGATATCGCCAGCCCGACGAGCCTGGTGTCGATGGCGGTGTCGAGCATCGGGCTGTGGCGCAATCCGCTGAAGGTGAGCCTGCTCTCGGCCGCCGATGTGAAGGCGGTACCGGGCGCCGCGAAGATGTTCCCCGCCGTCGGCAAGATCATCAACGGGCTGCGCGGGAACTTCCGCTGGCAGCATCTGCCGGTGCCGTTCGAGGTGTACTCCGACGGGATCTCGCTGCCGGTGTTCGAGGAATTCGGTTCCGGTGCGGCGGCTCTGCATCTGGCCGACCACATCGACGAGCAGCGCCACCTCATGCAGGACGAGGACTATCGCCGCGCGTTCCGCAAGGACTACGACCAGAAGTACGGGCCCCGGGCCTGGCACCGCGACTTCTTCGACGCCGACATCGTGGCCTGTCCCGACGAGTCCGTGCTCGGCAAGACCTTCGGTCAGGTCGGTCTCGATCGCGGTGGGCTGCATCCGGTGGACGCGTTCCTCGACCTCGTCGTCGAGCACGGCGACAAACTGCGCTGGCGCACCACCATCTCCAATCACCGCCCCGAGGTCCTCGACATCCTGGCCGCCGACCCCTCGGTCCAGCTCGGTTTCTCGGACGCGGGCGCGCACCTGCGCAACATGGCCTTCTACAACTTCGGCCTGCGCCTGCTGCGCCGCGTCGCCGACGCCGTGGACTCCCCGCGCCCGTTCCTGACCGTCGAACAGGCGGTGCACCGGCTCACCGGCGAGCTCGCCGACTGGTACGGCATCGACGCGGGTCACCTGCGCGTGGGTGATCGCGCCGATGCCGTCGTCATCGATCCCGCCCACCTCGACGACACGCTCGACGCCTACGCCGAGCATCCGGTCGCCGTGTTCGGCAATCTCTCGCGGATGGTCAATCGCAACGACGCGACGGTCACCGCCGTGTTCGTCAACGGGCGCTATGTCTTCGGCGCGGGCGTCGCCGATCCCGCGCTCGGCGCCGAGCGAACGGGGAACTTCCTCCGCGCCGGGTGAGGGCGCGTTCCGGGGCTGGTGCGCGCTGGCTGGGTGGGGATCTGGGACAGTCACCTCAGGCCGTGTGCACCTCGCCCGGACGTCAGCGAGAGGATTCGAGATGTCGGATGCGAAACGGATCACCTGGGGTAAGCCACGCCGCCCCAGCGACGCCGACCGCGACGCGCTGCGCGAGGACCTGCTCACCCGCGCCCACGCGGTCCGCGCCGACGGCTGGGCGCCCTACCGCGCCGAATGGTCCACCGGCCAGCTCGCCGTCGTCGCCTACCTGCTCGGCGACGCCGAGGTCCTCGCCGAACTCGAGGAATCCGAGGGCGCCGTCCTCACCCGCTACGCCGCCGACCTCTTCGGCTTCGTCGACGGCCGCAAAGACGTCGAAAAGGGCCTCACCGCCACCCAGTCCTGGTTCGACACCGTCCGCAAGGCACTCGCCTAGCACCTGGACGGTTGATCACCAGGCTGTGGTGGCGTCGGCTTCTCGGCCGATACTCACCGGAGAGCCTGGTGATCAACCGTCCGACTCGGGATCAGGTGGCGGCCGGGGTGCGGAGGATGCAGTGGGTGGTCGTGTAGATGCTCGGCATGCACTCGTTGCAGTGGGTGCACAGCGAGCGGGTGGTCGCGTCGGTGTGCCAGCGGTTGATCAGGTCCGGTTCGCGGAGCAGGGCGCGGCCCATGGCGACGAAGTCGAAGCCTTCCGCGCGCGCCTGTTCGGCGGTGGCGAGGTCGGTGATACCGCCGAGCAGGATCAGGGGTAGCGAGAGTTCCTCGCGGAATCGGCGTGCCTTGTCGAGGAGATAGGCGGGGCGGTAGGGGTATTCGCGCAGGAACTGTTTGCCGACCAGCTGGAGGCCCCAGCGTGCGGGGATCGGCAGCACCTTCGCGAAGTTCTTGCGTGGGGCGTCACCGCGGAAGATCGCCATCGGGTTGAGCAGGGAGCTGCCCGCGGTGAGCTCGAGCGCGTCGAGGGCGCCGTCCTCCTGGAGCCAGGCCGCCACCTGTACCGACTCCTCGATCGAGAACCCGCCTCGCACACCGTCTTCCATGGTGAGCTTGGCGGTCACCGCGATCGTGTCGCCGACCGCGTCGCGCACCGCGCGCACCACTTCCCTGGCGACCCGCGCGCGATTGACGAGCGCGCCGCCGTAGTCGTCCTTGCGGCGATTGAGCATCGGGCTCAGGAAGGCGCTGGCCAGATAGTTGTGCCCGAGATGCACCTCCACCGCGTCGAACCCGGCCTCGCGCGCGAGCCGCGCCGCCCTGGCATGCGCGGCGACCACCTCGGCGATCCCGAGCGCGTCGGGCACCTTCGTGAACCGCATCCCCAGCGGATTGAACATCCGGCTCGGCGCCAGCGCGGGCGCCCGATTGGACTTGGCATTGGCCACCGGCCCGGCATGCCCGAGCTGCGCGCTGATCGCCGCGCCCTCGGCGTGCACGGCATCGGTGAGCCGCCGCAACCCCGGCACCGCCTCGGGCCGCATCCAGATCTGATGCCGATCCGTCCGCCCACCCGGCGCCACCGCGCAATAGGCGACCGTCGTCATCCCCACCCCGCCCGCCGCGACCTCTCGATGGAATTCCACCAGCTCATCGGTCACCAGCGCTTCAGGCGTGCGCCCCTCGAACGTGGCCGCCTTGATCACCCGGTTCCGCAGGGTGAGTGGTCCGAGACGGGCTGGTGCGAGGACATCGCTCATGCCAAAAGTGAAACACGTTACATTTTTGCTGACAAGGGAAGTGTCCCGCTGAGCGGTTACCAGCGGTCGGGGGTGACCGGGGCGTCCCAGGCCTTGGCGAAGCGGGTCTTGTCCTTGGCCTTGACTTCTTTGCGGCGGTAGACGATGTAGGGGCGGGTGAGGTAGCCGATCGGGGCGCTGAACATGTGGACGAGGCGGGTGTAGGGCCAGGCGAAGACCAGGGCCAGTACCACCAGGCCGTGGAGTTGGAAGGTCCAGGGGACGCCGACCATCAGCGCGGGTTCGGGGTGCATGGTGAACAGGCTGCGGAACCAGGGGGAGACGGTGTCGCGGTAGTTGTAGGTGCCCCAGGCGAGGTTGGAGCCCCAGGTGTTGAGCAGGCCGGTGACCAGTGCCAAGGTCAGCAGCGTGTACATGAGCACGTCGTTGCGGCTGGTCGACTTGCGCACAGCGGGAACGGCGACACGGCGATAACACAGGATCGCCACCCCCGCCACGACCATCAACCCCGCGATCGACCCCGCTCCCACCGCGACGAGATGGTAGGTGTGGCGCGAGATGCCGATGGCATCGGTCCACGACTGCGGGATCAGCAGGCCCATCACATGCCCGCCGAACACACCGAGCATGCCGAAGTGGAACAGCGGACTGCCCAGCTGCAGCAGCTTGGATTCGTAGATCTGCGAGGACCTGGTGGTCCAGCCGAACTGGTCGAACCGGTAGCGCCAGACATGGCCCAGCACAAAGGAAGTCGCCGCGATGTAGGGCAGGATCAGCCACAGGCCTTCGGGGACGGGGATGGTGGCGTTCATCTGCGGCCTTCCGTGGCGTCGAACAGGGCGGGGTCCATGGCGAAGGGTTCCAGGCCGACCTCTTCCTCGGGCGGGCCCTGGGCGGCGAGTTCGGCGATGCGGCGGCGGTCGGCGGTGGTCACCGGCGGCAGGGTCGACAGCACCGCGCCGAGCACGCCGGAGTAGGGAGAGTTGTTGTCGCCCAGCGACAGTCGAAGCAGTTCGAGCACCGGCACGTGTTCGCCGAGCAGGCGTTCGCCGCCGATCGGGTCGACGGTGGCGGCGAATTCGAGCAGCACCGGCAGGTGGTCGGGCAGTTCCTCGTCGCCGAGTTCCACCCCGGCCTGGCGGTAGGCGTGCTTGAACCGCAGCAGTGCCATACCGCGCTTGCGGGTGTCGCCGTAGGCGTAGAAGGTCAGGTGCAGGCTGGCGCGGCGGCGCATGTCGAAGGTCTCGACATAGCTCTGCGCGGACTCGATGGCCGGGGTGTCACGCAGGTAGGTGAGCAGCTCGGTGAAGTGCGCGCGCACCTCCTCCGGCAATTCGGCTGCGGCACCGGTCATCTGGTCCAGGAGCGCCAGGGTCTGCTCGCCCGGATAGTCGAGCAGCAGCGCGGCCAGCCGCCACACGACCCGGCGGTCGTGCTCGCTCATGGCCGTGACCGGCTGCGGTCGCCGACGGATCGAGAGCAGGCTCATCGCGCCGCACCACTCACGGTGGGGTCGGCGACGGCAGCGCCGTTGCTGCCGTGGCCGTTGCTCCCCACGGCGCCGTTGCCGTTCGTGGCGGGGGCAAGCTTGTCGGTGCTCGGCACCAGGCCGCTGGTGTCGCGGCCGTCCCAGTTGAGCAGATTGATCCGTCCCGACTTCTCCTCGGGCGCGGCCTGATTCGTGTCGGTCAGCGAGAACTTCTCGACCATCTGATCGAACGCGGTCATGCCGGGCCCGCCGTCGGTGTCGAGACTGCAGCCGGTGGCCAGCGAATCCAGTTCGTGCGCACGGGAGGTCGCGCCGGAGGGGATCACGTACCGGTGTTCGTACTTGGCGATGGCCAGCAGCCGGTACATCGCCTCGATCTCCTCGGGTTCCAGGCGGATCGACGGCGCGATGCCGGGATCGGGTTCCTCGCCGAGATTCACCGACCGCATGAACGCGCGCATTCCGGCCAGTCTTTGCAGCGAGGCGCGCACCGGACCCACGTCACCGGCGGTGAACAGTTCGGCCAGGTACTCCACCGGGATGCGCAGCGCGTCGATGGCGCCGAACAGATTGTCGGCGTTCTCGCCGTCGTGCCCGGTCTCGGTGAGCACGTCCACCACCGGCGAGAGCGGCGGCACGTACCAGACCATCGGCATGGTCCGGTATTCCGGATGCAGCGGCAGCGCCAGCTGGTAGTCCACGATCAGCTTGTAGACCGGGGAATCCTGCGCGGCGGCAATCCATTCCGTGGAGATACCCGCCGCCTCGGCCTCGGCGATCACGCGCGGGTCGTGCGGGTTGAGGAAGACGCCGAGCTGGGACGGGTACAGATCCTTGTCCTCGGTCACCGAGGCCGCTTCCAGGACCGCGTCGGCGTCGTAGAGCATCACGCCGATGTAGCGCAGCCGGCCGACGCAGGTCTCCGAGCACACCGTCGGAATGCCGACCTCCACGCGCGGGTAGCAGAAGGTGCACTTCTCCGCCTTGCCCGTCTTGTGGTTGAAGTAGATCTTCTTGTACGGGCAGCCGGTGATGCACTGGCGCCAGCCGCGGCACTTGTCCTGGTCGACGAGCACGATGCCGTCTTCCTCGCGCTTGTAGATCGCGCCCGAGGGGCACGAGGCGGCACACGAGGGATTGAGGCAGTGCTCGCAGATGCGCGGCAGGTAGAACATGAAGGTCTCTTCGAACTCCAGTTTCACCTTGTCCTCGAGCTTGCCGAGCAGGGGGTCCTTGCCGACCGCCTCGGGACCCGAGCCCAGGTCGTCGTCCCAGTTCGCGCCCCAGGTGACCTTGGTGTCCTCGCCGGTGATCAGCGATTTCGGCCGCGCCACCGGGGTGGTGTCGGTGGGCGGGGAGGACAGCAGATTGTCATAGTCGTAGCTCCACGGCTCGTAGTAGTCGTCGACCGTGGGCAGGTCCGGATTGGCGAAGATGTTCATCAGCCGCTTGAACCGCGAACCGGACTTGAGCGAGAGCTTGCCGCGCTTGTTGAGCGTCCAGCCGCCCTTCCACTTCTCCTGATCCTGGTACTGACGCGGATACCCCTGTCCCGGACGGGTTTCCACATTGTTGAACCAGACGTACTCGGTGCCACCACGATTGGTCCACGCCTGCTTGCAGGTGACCGAGCAGGTATGACAACCGATGCACTTGTCCAGGTTCATGACCATGGCGAGCTGAGCCATAACGCGCATGTCAGTACTCCACTTCTTGCGAGCGCCTGCGGATCGTGGTGACCTCGTCACGCTGGTTTCCGGTGGGCCCGTGGTAGTTCAGGGCGAAGGACTGCTGGGCGTAGCCGCCGATGAGGTGCGAGGGCTTGATCAGCACACGGGTCAGGGCGTTGTGGATGCCGCCGCGCTTGCCCTTGCCGACCTTGGTGTCCTCGGTGCCCTCGATGCGCGGCACATCCACCGCGCGGTCCTGCGCGTGGTACATGAACACCGTGCCCTCCGGCATGCGGTGCGAGACGATGGCGCGGGCCACGACGATGCCGTTGCGGTTGATCGCCTCGATCCAGTCGTTGTCGGCCACCCCGATCTTGGCGGCGTCGCGATCCGACATCCAGATCGTCTGCCCGCCGCGCGAGAGCGTCAGCATGTGCAGGTTGTCCTGGTAGGCCGAGTGGATCGACCACTTGGAATGCGGGGTCAGGTAGCGCACGGTGACCCCACCCGCGCTCACGTTGCCGATGGACGGCTCGGCGAACAGCGCGGTCATGTCCAGCGGCGGCCGGAAGATCGGCAGCTGCTCGCCGAGTTCGATCATCCAGTCGTGGTCGAGATAGAAGTGCTGGCGGCCGGTGAGGGTGTGCCAGGGCTTGAGCCGCTCGACATTGATGGTGAACGGCGAATACCGGCGCCCGCCGCTCTCACTGCCCGACCACTCCGGCGAGGTGATCACCGGAACGGGCCTGGCCTGGGTGTCGGCGAACGAGATCCGTTTGCCCTCGGCCTCTTTGGCGAGATCGGCGAGTTCGGTGCCGGTGCGGCGCTCCAGCGCCTCGAAGCCCTCGACCGCGAGACGGCCGTTGGTGGTGCCCGACAGCGCCAGGATGGCCTCGGCGGAGTGGGTGTCCTTGGCCAGCGAGGGACGGCCCGCGGCGATCCCGGACACGATGGTGCCGTTCTGGCCCGCGAGGTATTCCACCTCGGCCTCGGGATAGGTGGTGATGCCCTTGGTGGTCACGCCGAGGGTGTCCACCAGCGGTCCCAGTGCCGCGAGCTTCTCGGCGATCTTGGTGTAGTCGCGTTCGATCTCGACGATCTTGGGCATGGTCTTGCCCGGAATCGGTTCGCACTCACCGGCTTTCCAGTCCAGCACCTTGCCGCCCGCCTGGGCGAGCGCGTCGGGGGAGTCGTGCTGCAGCGGTACCGCGACGATGTCCTTGCGGGTGCCGAGGTGCTTCTCGGCCAGCCAGGAGAACCCGCGCGCGATCCGGTGGAACGCCTCGAAGTCGGTCTTGGCCTCCCACGGCGGGGAGATGGCGGGGGAGAAGGCGTGCACGAACGGGTGCATGTCGGTGGAGGACAGGTCGTGCTTCTCGTACCAGGTGGCGGCGGGCAGCACGATGTCGGCGAACAGGGTGGTGCTGGTCATCCGGAAGTCCAGGGCCAGCAGCAGATCCAGCTTTCCTTCGGCGCCCTCCTCGCGCCATTCCAGTTCCTGGGGGCGCACGCCGGTGGCATCGGTGGTCTGCAGGTTGGAGCCGCAGCCGAGCAGATGCTTCTGGAAGTACTCGTTGCCCTTGCCGGAGGAGCCGAGCAGGTTGGCCCGCCACACGGTGAGCACGCGCGGGAAGTTCTCCGGGGCGTCGGGGTCCTCGCAGGCGAAGCGCAGGTCACCGGACTTCAACTGGGACACAACATGTTCGGCAGGGGTCGCGCCTGCCGCTGCCGCCTCGTCGCTGAGATCGAGTGGGTTGCGGTTGAAGGTGGGGTAGCTCGGCATCCAGCCCAGCCGGCTGGCAAGGGCGATGTTGTCGGCGGCCGTGCGTCCGGCGAAGGTGCCCTTGCCCAGCGGTGAGGCGAAGCTGTCGGAGGTGAACGGGTCGTAGCGCCACTGGTCGTTGGTCAGGTACCAGAACACGGTGCCCTGCATCTGGCGCGGCGGGCGCTGCCAGTCCGAGGCCGAAGCCAGTGTGGCCCAGCCGGTTACGGGACGGCACTTCTCCTGGCCGACGTAATGCGCCCAGCCGCCGCCGTTCTTGCCCTGGCAGCCGGTGAGCAGGGTCAGGGTGAAGAAGGCGCGGTAGATCTGGTCGGAGTGGAACCAGTGATTGGTGCCCGCGCCCATCAGGATCATCGAGCGACCACCGGAGCGTTCGGCGTTGTCGGCGAATTCGCGGCCGATGCGCGCGGCCTGCACGGCGGGCACGCCGGTGATGGTCTCCTGCCAGGCCGGGGTGTACGGCGATTCCGCGTCGTCGTAGCCCTTGGCCCACTCGCCGGGCAGGCCGTCACGGCCCAGGCCGTACTGGGCCAGCAGCAGGTCGAAGACGGTGGTGACGCGTTTGCCCGCAACGGTTTTCGTCGGGACGCCACGCAGGATCGGCTGGGCGGTGTCGGTGTCGAAGCGGGGCAGTGCGATCGTGGCGGGCGCGTCGTCGGTGTGGCCGAGCAGGGTGAGCAGCGGGTCGACGCCCTCGAGGTCGAGGTTCCACTTGCCCGCGTCCCCGGCATTGAACCGGTGGCCGAGAGAACCGTTGGGTACCACCGGGTTTCCGGCCTGGTCCAGCAGTACCGGCTTGTGCTCGACGCCCTCGCCGGTGTGCCCGAGGTCGGCGGCGGTGAGGAACTTGCCGGGCAGCGCGCCACCCTGATCCGCCGCCTCGTCGAGGCAGATCAGGTACGGCAGGTCGGTGTAGGTCTTGATGTAGTCGGTGAACATCGGAGTCTGCTTCTCCAGGAAGAACTCCTTGAGCACCACGTGCCCCATGGCCATGGCCAGTGCCGCGTCGGTGCCGGGGCGCGCGGCCACCCACTCGTCGGCGAACTTGGTGTTGTCGGCGTAGTCGGGGGAGACCACCACGACCTTCTGGCCGCGATAGCGCGCCTCGGTCATGTAGTGCGCGTCGGGCGTGCGGGTCACCGGGACGTTGGAGCCCCACATGATCAGATAGCCCGCGTCGAACCAGTCGGCCGATTCCGGCACGTCGGTCTGATCGCCGAACACCTGCGGTGAGGCCACCGGCAGGTCGGCGTACCAGTCATAGAAGGAGAGCATGTAGCCGCCGATCAGCGACACGAACCGGGCACCGGTGGCGTGGCTGACCATCGACATCGCGGGAATCGGCGAGAAGCCCGCCACGCGGTCGGGCCCGTACTGCTTGATCGTGTACACGTGCGCGGCCGCGGCGATCTCGGCGGCCTCCCACCACTCGGCCCGGACGAAGCCGCCCTTGCCGCGCGCGGTCTTGTAGGCCTTGGCCTTGACGGGGTCCTCGACGATGGACTCCCAGGCCAGCACCGGGTCCTTGAGCTCGGCCTTGGCCTTGCGGTACAGATCGAGCAGGGTGCCGCGCACGTACGGGTAGCGCACCCGGGCGGGGGAGTAGGTGTACCAGGAGAACGAGGCGCCACGGGGGCAGCCGCGCGGCTCGTACTCGGGCTTGTCCGAGCCCACCGAGGGGTAGTCGGTCTGCTGGGATTCCCAGGTGATCACGCCGTCCTTGACGTAGATCTTCCACGAGCACGAACCGGTGCAGTTCACGCCGTGGGTGGAGCGCACCACCTTGTCGTGCGACCAGCGATCGCGATAGAACTCGTCGGCATCGCGACCACCGACCTTGTACACCGATCGCTGGTCCGGCGAGACCTCGCCGCGCTGGAAATACTTACCGAGGTTCAGCAGCGAATTAACCACGACGCCCCCTTCGAGCTGTGAAATCGGGCTGTTGGCGCAACTGTAAGGAGGCGACCGCATCCCGCAAAACGAACTTTTCACATCCCTATTCGGGCCGTTGTGAGCTGTGAGCGCGGCGAAATCTCGTGGTCACCGGCTCGACCGCGGGTGCGTCCGACTGCTCGAGCGCGACCAGGGACAACGGGTTGGCGAACTGGCCGGACGCGATCGGTCCACACCGGCGTGGCGGGCCGCGGTGATCCTTCGGAAACGGTGGGTTCTCGGGCGGTTTACATTTGTTAACAGGCTCGGCGCACCCCCCTTTCGGCCACATTGTGCCGGTACGCACAGCCGATCCCACCCATTGTTTGCCTGTCGTTAACTACGGTGCAGGTTGTGCTGCCAAGATAAAGAAACCGCATCTTTTCCGGTCGGCATTCGGTTCGATACGGAAATGTCACCGAGGATGGTGCCCTGCAGACAGGGAGGGTTGGGGTTGGGACCGAAGTCATCGCCAGCGGGGTTCGACGGCCCACCGCGGCCGCCGACGCTCGGCGGGTTGCTGCGGCGGCTGCGCGACGACCGGCGGATCTCCCGCGAGAAACTGGCGTTCGCGGCCGGGGTCAGCACGAGCTACATCACCCACCTGGAAGGCGGCGACCGCGACCGCCCGACCCTGGCCGTCGTCGAGGCGCTGGTGCGCTATCTGGACCGGATCAGCCCCGTGACCGAGATCGAGCGCAGGCACCTGTTCGATCTGGCCGGGCTCGCCCCCGCCGACAATCCGACCGTCGATGACCTGCGCGCCGAGATCACCGACGAGATGCGGCGCACCCTGGCCCTGCAGGAACCCGATCTGGCCGCCTATGTCGACATCCGCTGGAACGTGCTCGCCGGCAACGAGTCGTATCACCTCGCCTTCCCCGGCCTACTCGACGACGTCAACATCCTGCGCTGGTTCTTCGGCAATCCGCTCTCGCGCAAGGTGATGGTGGAATGGGAGCGCGAATCCACCCTCACCGTGCACTGGCTACGCGGGCTGATCGGCCAGCAGGGCGGCGGCGCCTGGGCCACCGAGCTGCTGGCCGAACTCGCCGAGTACCCGGACTTCCGCCGCATCTGGGACGACGGCGACACCGTCTACGGCCGCGACCACACCGCCATGCGCCTGTGCGACCTGCGCACCGGCGAGCACTACACCGTCGACGTGCAGCTCTTCCGGCTCGATTCCGTCGCCCATCCCGGTCACATCCAGTACTACCTGGGCGTTCGTGTTCCCGAGGCGTGAGCAGGCGCGCGCCGGTCGCCACGTCAGCGTCCGCTGATCCTCAGTCCTCGCTCACGCAGGCGGTCGCGGATGGGTGACGGGAAGAGGGCTCCCGGCAGCACGATGGTCATCCCGCGGTATCCGAGGGTGGCGACTTCGCCTCGAACCGTGATCCGACGGATGGTCGAGTACGGCAGGCGCAGGACGAACCTCGCCGTGGCGATGAGCACGGCGTCGGAACCGAACTGTGTGGCCATGACCGCGCCGGGTGCGGCGAAGCCCGCGACCTTGTCGATCTCGGCATAGGACGGAACGCGCGTCATCCACCATCCGACCGCGCCGATCAGGGCGCTGATCACCAGGAAGATCAGGACGGCCGGCGGCCCGCCGAGCCATCCGAAGACAACAGCGCCGACGATGACGGCGACCCCGATCAGGGCGGTCTTGGCTGTCGGCCGCCACCACGGTGCACGCGCGTGCGCGCGAGTCAGCAGGCGTGCCGTATCGGAGTCGGCGACCGTGACGGCGTGGGGTCTGGGCAGGGCGGGAAACAGCGGTGAAGGTGTGCGGACGCGGCGGTCGGGTGTGGTGACGGGTTCCCTCGAGAGGAATCCGCGCAACTCCTCGACCAGGTGGTCGGGCCAGAGCTCGCGGGGCATGGCGTACGGTCGCCCGTCGACCTGCAGGACGGCAACCCGCGCCGAGACCGTGATCCCCCGGATGCGCTGGTAGCGGATCCTGCTGTGGCACGTCCGCTCGGTGATGTCGAGCGCGTCGGTGCCGAGCCGGACCGCGACGGTCGCGGCATCATCGACCAGGCTGCCGTACTGCCTGCGCAGCTGGAAATGGTTGGCGATGGGGGCGCAGACGGGAATCGTCATGACGATGACGATCAACGGGAGCGGCATCCCGCTGATTGTCAGGTTGAATACGTGCAGCGGGATCAAGGCCAGCATGATGATCCAGGTCCCGCGACCGGCCGCGCGCATGGCGTTGTGGTGGCGCAGCAGTGACGCGATACGGGGGGACATGGTGAACGTGGTGTCCGGCTGGTCGAGGCCGGGGAGCTCGGGTGCCGGGTGGTCGAGGGGATCCACGGTTCCCTGGGCCGGTGGGGCTGAATCGAGGCTGTGCCCCTGGTGTTCCATGGAAACAGACTAATCGGTCTTTTGTGGTGCTCGGTCCACGGACGGTCGGTTCAGGCTGGTGTGCGCACGGTGATCTCGTCGAACGAGCCGACCCAGACGTGGGGTGCTCGTGGGGAATTCGGCTCACCGTCGCGATGGATGCCGACGACCTGCCAGCCCGCTGTCGTGGCGGCATCGAGCTCGTCCGGGTGGTCGGACAGGAACAGGATCTCCGGGCCGGGGATGTCGATGCGTTCGGCGATGTGCTGGTAGGAGGTGGGCTCGCGCTTGGGGCCCGCGGTGACCAGGTCGAAGTGGTCGGTGATCAGTCCGGAGAGATCGCCGGAATCGGCGAAGGTGAACCAATCGCGTTGGTTGCGTTCGGATCCCGAGGAATAGACGTGGAGCTGGAATCCGGCGTCGTGCCACTTCGCCAGTGCCGGCGCCACATCGGCGAAGAAGCGCCCGTGCAGGGCGCCGGTGCGGAAACCCTGGGCGCAGATCGCGCCCTGGGCCGTCTTGAGTGGCTCGGCCTTCACGTCCGATTCCAGCCAGCCGCGCAGGATTTCGGCGATCCGGTCGGTGTCGGCGTCGGGTTCCCCGGCGAGTTCGCGGGTGGCCGCGATGACGGAATCAGCTGCGCCGTCGGCGTTCTCGGCCAGCCAGGCGGGCAGTCGGGCCGAGGTATAGCCGTAGAGATCGGTGCGGACCGCGTCGGTGGGACTGGTGGTGCCCTCGATGTCGAGGACGATCGCGCGGGTCACGAGGCGGTGAGCAGTTCGTCCAGGGTGGGGAAACCCGCGCTGATCTTGTCGCCGGTGAAGTCGCCGACCCAGCCGTCGGCCTCCTCGAAGAAGCGGATGGCGATGAAATCGGGGCGGGTGCCCATGTCGAACCAGTGCAGGGTGCCCGCGGGCACCGAGAGCAGATCGCCCGCCTCGCAGACCGTGGCCAGGACGGCATCGTCGAGGTGCAGGTAGAAGCAGCCGCGGCCGGCGGCGAAGAAGCGCACTTCGTCCTCGGCGTGGCGGTGCTCGTCGAGGAATTTGGCGCGCGCGCCCGCGGCGGTGGCGGGCCAGTCCGGGTTGTCGTCGTCGGGATGGATGCGGGCGACGTCGATGTGCTCGTAGCGGCCCGAGGCGTTGAGCTCGGCGATCCGCGGGCCGTAGTGGGCGAGCAGCGTCTCCGAATCCGTGGCGGCGGCGTCGGCGAGGACATCCCAGCGGGAGAACTCGATGCCGTGCTTCGCCAGTTCGGCGGCGATCTCGGCGGGGTCGGTGGTCCGTACGCGGACCGCGGCGTTGTCGACGGCCATCACTTGCAGCAGGGTCATGTCAGTCCGATCTCGAGAGGCGTGGCATCGGTGCGCCCGGTGCGGGCGATCAACTCGCACAGGGCTTCCAGGCATTCGGCGCGGTCACGCGCCTGGGGAAGAGTGTCACCCCAGGTGGTGATGCCGTGTCCGGTGATGAGCAGAATCGGTGGGGCGGTGGGGTTCTCGCGCAGGTAGGTCTCGATGTCGGCGCCGATGCGCGGGACATCGGGCCAGTTCGGGAAGATCGGGACCTGGGCCGAGGAGGGGTCGGCCAGACCGAAACCCTTGAGCAGTTCGTAGCCGGTGATCCGCAGTGGGGTGACGCTGTTGCCGGGCTGGGCTGCCGTGGTGGCGAGGGCCGTCGCGAACGGGGAGTGCACGTGCACGACCGCGCCCGCGCCGGTGGTGCGGTAGACGGCGGTGTGAATGCTGGTCTCCGCGGATGGTTTACGGTTCTGGCCGGGGTGGGCGGCGGTGTCGGCCACGGTGACGAGCACCGTATCGCCCTCGTTCAGTTCACCTTTTGACAGGCCACTGGCGGTGATCAGCACGTCGTCGCCGATCCGCACCGAGATGTTGCCCGCGGTCCCCGGCATCCAGCCGCGCTCGTAGAGCTGCCGCGCCACCGCGGCGATCGCCCGCCCCTGCTCGGCCTGCCGCACCGCCCGCCCGTGGTCGGCCGGAGTGGCCGAGTCGGCGGTGACGGAGTGCGCGCTGGTCACCGTGGTCGGGTCGGCGGTGACGGGGTGCGCGCTGGTCGGCGCGGTCGGGTCTGTGGTGACGGGGTGCGCGCTGGTCGGCGCGGTCGGGTCCGCGGTGGCGTGCCGACCGCCGGTTGTCGTGGTCAGATCTGCCGTGGTGGAGCGCTCGCCCGCTGCCGTGGTGAGAACTGTCGCGTCGGAACGTGTGCTGTTGGTGACAGACGCTGGCACTGCTCGGCCGTGCCCGTCGAACTGATCCGAATTCCGGTAGGCCACACCGTTTTCGGTGACCACTGCCGTGACCAGGTCGGTGGGGGTGACGTCGAAGGCGGGGTTGAACACGGCGGTGTCCGCGGGTGCGGTCGAGACGGTGCCGAAGCCGGTGACCTCGGCGGCGGCGCGCTGCTCCACCACGATCTGGGCGCCGGTGGCCATGGCCGTGTCGCGGGTCGATTCCGGGGCGACCACGATGAACGGGATGCCGTGGTGGCGGGCGGCCAAGGCCAGGGTGAAGGTGCCGATCTTGTTGGCGACATCGCCGTTGGCGGTGATCCGGTCGGCGCCGACCAGGACGGCGTCGACCTGGCCGGTGGCCATGGCCCAGGCGGCGGCGGAATCGATGGTCAGCCGGTGCGGGATGCCCGCCTCGGCGAGTTCCCACGCGGTCAGCCGGGCGCCTTGGAGGAGCGGTCGGGTCTCGTCGACGATCACGTCGGTGACCACGCCACGCTCGTGCAGGACCCGCAGCGTGCCGATCGCGGTGCCGAACGCGCTGGTGGCCAGGCGGCCGGTGTTGCAGTGCGTGAGCAGGCGCAGTGGGCGGTCGCCACACAGGCGCTGCACCAGGTCGGCGGCGTGGGTGGCGGCGGCCCGGTTGACCCGCCCGTCCTCGGCGAGCATGTCCAGGGTCTCGGCCAGCACCGCGTCGGCACCGTCGGCGATGCGCCCGCGCACCCGCTCGACCGCCCAGGCGAGGTTGACGGCCGTCGGCCTGGCCGCCGCGATCCGGTCGGCCTCGGCACCCACCGCCGCTTCATCGACCACTCCGTCGACGGTGTGCGCCCTGGTGGCGATGACCACGCCGAACGCCCCCGCGATCCCGATCGCCGGCGCGCCCCGGATGGCCAGGGTGACGATCGCGTCGATGATCTGGTCGACGGTGCGCAGCCGCAGCTCCCGCACCTCGTGCGGCAGCCCACGCTGGTCGATGGTGACGAGCGCACCGTCATCCCAGATCAGGGAGCTGTCGTCCATGCGGGTGTCCTCACTGCGGGGGTTTCGGCCGGTAAAACGGTATCGGACCTGGTTGGGTGGCGCGGGATGGGCCCGTCGCGACCGTGCGCTCACCGACCGACCGCGACACCGACCGAGTCGGCGACGAGAGTATGGCCAATAGCGGCCCCACGCCCCACTCGGTCGGGTTGGTGATCCGATGCCGCACCAGAACGCCCCGGGTGCGCAGTCGAGTGTCCGCCCGGCGTTGCCCGACTCCGCGACGTACGTCGTCTCGCGCTCGACCGTATCGGTGGTCCAGGGCACTACCAGGTTCGCCCCGGAACGTGGGTGCGTGCTCACGCGGAGCGGCGCTATTCCGCCACATATTCCGCCTCTCGCTCGACCTCGTCGATCGTGCGCTGCGGTACCTGGATCGGTCCGGGGGTGTAGGTCACCGCCCGCAGTGACCCCGTGTAGCGGAACGGTCCGCGTCGTTCGCGCAGCTCCCAGGAGACCGGACCCCGTGCGTCGACGCCCACCGAGATGCCGGTCCATGGCGCCATGCCGACCAGCTGTACCTGCTCGGTGAGGTCGGCGACCGGTACGCCGTCGGCTTCGACGACGAAGTCCCAGCGCAGGTGCGGTCGGACCGTCGCGCGCACGGTGACCTCGCGTGTCCCGGTCGGCAGCGGCGCCTGTGCCGAGGCGTAGCGGCCGTAGCTGTTGACGCCGAGCACCACCTCGCCGTCCTCCACGTAGAGCAGGTAACCGCCGAGCGGGTCACCGTGTGCGACGAGAACGCCCTCGTCGCCGAACCGGTAGCCGTCGCCCTCGGCCGCTGCTCCGGTGCCGGACACGTCCCTCGTCCCGGAGTCGGCATCGACGCCGGCCCCGCTCTCGCTCCTGGCGTCGAACTCGGCGCCGGTCAGCACACTGGACCTGGTCGCGGTGCGCTTCGCGCCGGTCAGGTCGGCGGTGATGGTGAAATCGCGGAAGGCGATGAGGCGCTGGGACCGGTAGCGCTCCAGGGTCGGCGTACCGGGCAGCAGCCGGACCGGGGCGGTGAAACGGGCCTCCTCCGGGCGGCGGCGGAACAGGTCGGCGCGGGTCAGCAGCGGGAAAACCGTGTTGTTCCAGGCGGATTCGTCCCAGGCGGCGGCGAGTTCGGCCGCCTTGTCCGGGTACTGCGCCGACAGGTCGTGCAGCTCGGTGGGATCGGCGCGCACGTCGAACAATTGCCAGCTCGGCGCGTCCAGATCGGTCCCGGCTTCGTACAGGGAGAGCAGCTTCCAGCCGTCGCGGTAGAAGCCGCGATGGCCGGTCATCTCCGAGTACTGCTCGGTGTGCCGGGTCGGGGCGCCCGGATGACGCAGCAGTTCGGCGGCCGAGATGCCGTCGAACTCTTTGGCGGGCAACCCGTTACGGACCGACGGGCGCTCGAGCCCGGCCAGTTCGAGCAGCGTGGGCGCGAGATCGGTGACGTAGGCGTACTCGTGCCGGATACCCGAATCGGACTCGGTGCGCGGCAACCCCTTCGGCCACGACACCACCAGCGGCACCCGCACCCCACCGGCGAAGGTCTGGCCCTTGTAGAACCGGAACGGGGTGTTGGAGGCCTGGCCCCAGCCGCGCGGATAGTGCACGCCCAGCTTCGCAGTGCCGATCAGGTCCTCGTCGTGCGGGACGTCGCCGATCCAGTCGGGGTCGTCGATGTGGGCGAACTCGGCGAAGTAGGAGCGGGTGCCCTCCGGTCCGCCCTCGGCGGTGCCGCCGTTGTCGGAGGTGAACACGATGATGGTGTTGTCGAGCTCGCCGAGGTCCTCGAGCAGGTCGACGATGCGCCCCAGGCTCTGGTCGATGCTGTCGACCATGCCCGCGTACACCTCCATGTACTTGGCATAGCGGCGCTGCTCATCGGCCGACAGCGAATCCCATTCCGCCGCTTCGTAACCCGGCTCGGTATTGCGCGGCTTCTGCTCGGTCCCCGGCGGGAACAGCCCCTGTGCGAGCTGCTCGGCGAAGCGGCGCCTGCGCAGCTCGTCCCAGCCCTCGGCGTAGCGGCCACGGTATTTCGCCTGGTCCTCGGCCTTGGCCTGCAGCGGACCGTGCATGGCCACGTGCGCGAAGTAGAGGAAGAACGGCTTCTCGGCGTCGTGGGCGCGCAGGTCCTTGATGTAGGACAGCGCCTTGTCGGTGAGATCGTCGGTCAGGTAGTAGCCCTCCGGATACTCCTCCACATCGACCACCGAACTGTCCGACACCAGCTGATTCGGATAGTAGAAGGAGTTCAAACCCTCCAAAGACCCGTAGTAGCGGTCGAATCCGCGCTGGGTGGGCCACGAGTCCCGGTGCGCCGACGGATTCATCGTGGCATCCCGCACGAGGTGCCACTTGCCGACGGCATAGGTCGCATAGCCGTTCTCGCGCAGGATCTCCGGCAACGTGAGCACATCGTCGGCCAGTTCCAGCCGCAAACCGGGGTAGCCGGGATCGGCATTGGCGACGAAGCCGAAACCCGCACGGTGGGAATTGATCCCGGTCAGCAGCGCCGCGCGCGAGGGCGAGCACAGCGGGGTGGTGTGGTAGTTCGACAGCCGCACACCCTCGGCCGCGAGCCGGTCCAGCGTGGGGGTCTCGATCTCGGAACCGAACGGACCGATATCGCTGTAGCCCATGTCGTCGACGAGCACGACGACGATGTTGGGCGCACCCGCGGGCGCGGTCGGGGGATAGGTCCATTCCGGCGTGGAATCCGCCGTGGTGCGGCCGATCGAGCCGCCGAAGGATTCATAACCGCGTGCGTGGGGTGGAACAGGCATTCTGGCAGTAAAGAGGACATCTACGCAGGTCACCAGGGTTATGTGCATGGTGCGTGGAATCGGTGACCGGCTCGGCGCAACTTGTTAGCGTCACTGCCGTGCCCACGAATCAGTCGTCCAGCTGCTGTTCGTGTCGCGTCCTGTGTGGCTGACGTACGTCTGCTGACGTGCGCGGCCGAGCCGAGCCGAAGTTGTCCCCTTTCCCCTGGTGCCGCTATGCCTGCGCACCGATCGGCCCGCGGCGCGGGTCGACGTGTCTTCGAGGATCTTCACGATGAGTTCTACCCCTGGCGGTTTCGACCGCCGTAACTTCCTGCGCACCAGCGGCATCGTCGCGGCGGCCATCTTCGGCGGCGCGGCGCTGGCCGCCTGCACCTCGGCGGTGTCGGAGCAGAAGGCGGGCGGCGGCGACGCGACCCCGGTTGCCGGCGGCACCTTGAAGTTCGGCATCCGCGACGACCTGGTCCCGGCGAACCTGCTGACCAACACCGGCGCGACCCCGGTCATCGTCGGCCTGGTCTACGAGTCGCTGATCCGCTACCCCAACGACGAGCTGGAACCGCAACCGCTGCTGGCGAAGTCGTGGGAACTGGCCGCCGACGGCCGCTCGCTGAGCCTGGACCTGCGCGACGACGTGAAGTTCCACTCCGGCCGCCCGTTCACCGCCAAGGACGTCGAATTCTCGATCCGCACCTACGCCGACGCCAAGTGGTCGGCCCAGCTGCGCAGCACCGCCACCGCCGTCACCGGCTTCGACATCGTCTCGCCCACCCGGATCGTGCTGCAGTTCGCGCACCCGCTGAGCAATGTCTACGACCTGCTCGACACCGTGCCCATCCTCGACAGCGAATCCATCGAACAGCTCGGCACCGGCGAGACCTACATCGGCACCGGCCCGTTCAAGTTCGTCCAGCGCATCCCGAACTCCCAGCTGGTGTTCGAGAAGAACCCCGAGTACTGGGTGCCCGAGCGGCCCTACCTCGACCGGGTCGAGATCGCCATCATCCCCGACCCGCAGGCCCTGCTCAACGCGCTGAAGTCCGGGCAGATCGCCGCCGCCCGCGAACTCGGCTACCGCGACGCCGAGAACCTCGCCAAGGGCGGTGGCTACCAGGTGCTCGACCTCGAGGGCGCCGAGCTGCAGTCCTATGTCGGCGTCAATGTCACCGTGCCGGAGCTGGCCGATGTCCGGGTGCGCCAGGCCATCGCCTACGCGCTCGACCGCGATCGGATCGTCGCCGAGGTCTACCGCGGCGCCGGCTACCCGCTCAATGTGCCGTGGCCGAAGAACTCGCCCGCCTACGACGAGTCGCGCAACTCCCGCTACAGCCGCGACATCGACAAGGCCAAGCAGCTGCTGACCGAGGCGGGCACACCGCCGAAGCTCCCGCTGACCTTCGCGCCCGGCTACCAGGAGACCGCGCAGATCGTGCAGTCCAACCTCGCCGACATCGGCGTCGAGGTCGAACTCGATCCGGTCGACGGCGCCACCTTCGTCAAGCTGCTCACCGGCGCCCAGTTCCGCGGCCTGTGGGTCACCGACCACTCGTGGGCGCAGTTCGTGCCCTCGACGCTGACCGTGAGCGCGTACCCGTTCAACGCGCGCCGCAATGCCTCGCACTACGAGTCGCCCGCCTACGTGGCCGCCGCCGACGCCGCGTGGCAGCGGTCGGACAGCACCGGCCCCGAGGCGGTGCAGGCGTACAAGGCGCTGTCGGATCAGCTGCTCGAGGGGCTGTTCCTGATCGAGATCGGCGTGCGCTACCAGCAGTACGCCGCCTCGAACAAGGTGCACGACCTCGGCTGGACCAAGCGCCGTGAGCCCTTGCTCACCGACACCTTCCTGTCATGACCCGCTACCTGTTACATCGGCTCCCGTCGGCACTGCTCGTGCTGTTCGGGGCGTCGGTGCTGATCTTCCTGCTGCTGCGGCTGGTGCCCGGTGATCCGGCCACCATCCTCGCGGGCAACGACGCGACCCCGGAGTCGATCGAGGCGATCCGCCACCAGCTGGGGCTTGACCGCTCGATTCCGGTGCAGTACCTGAGCTGGCTGGCCGATCTGTTCACCCTGGATCTGGGCCGCTCCTACATCATCGGCGGCGAGATCACCGATCTGGTCGGCCGCGGCCTGACCAACACGTTGGTCCTCACGGTGACCGCGCTGGTGCTGGCGCTGCTGGCGAGCCTCACGGTGTCGGTCGCGTCGGTGCTGTGGCCGAGCCGGTGGCTCGATACCGTTGTCGCCGCGGCCAATACGATCGCGGTGGCGCTGCCGACCTTCGTCGTCGGACCGCTGCTGGTGCTGGTGTTCGCGATCGCGATCCCGGTGCTGCCCGCGGGTGGCGCGCCGCCGGACGGCTTCATCGCCCGGCCCGACATCGCGGTGCAGTACCTGCTGCTGCCCGCGATCTGCCTCGCGCTGCCGGTGGCCGCGGCCCTGACCCGGTTCCTCACCGAGTCGCTGCGCACCGAACTGGCCAAACCCTATGTGCTCACGGCACGTTCGCTCGGCATCGGCCATCGCGAGATCATCACCCGCGGCGCGCTGCGCAGCGCGCTACCGATCATGCTCACCGTGCTCGGCATCCAGACCGGGCAGCTGCTCGGTGGGGCGGTGCTGGTCGAGGCGGCCTTCGTCTGGCCGGGTATCGGTCAGCTCATCGAACAGGGCATCAGCCGCCGCGACTATCCGCTGGTGCAGGTGCTGTTGCTGCTGTCGGTGGCGGTGTTCGTGGTGATCCAGTTGCTCACCGATATCGCGCATGCCTGGCTGGATCCGCGAATCAGGATCGGGGGTCGGTCATGACCGAGAGTCTCGTGCTCGAGAAAACGACTGTCCCCGAAGAGGTGTCGTCGCGTCGTGCGGGCGTGCTCACGGCCCTGCGCAGGGGGCAGGGCCTGGCGGGGGTGCTGCTGATCGCGGTGGTCGCGCTCGCCGGTGTGTTCGCGGGGGCACTCAGCTCCTACGATCCGCTGGCGCAGATCTCCGGCGCCAATCTGCTCGGTCCGAGTGCCGAGCACTGGCTCGGCACCGACCAGCTCAACCGCGATGTGGCCGCCCGGGTACTCGCGGGCATTCGCGTCAACCTGCTGATCGTGCTGATCGCGGTGCCGATCGGCGCGCTGATCGGTGCGCTGGTCGGCCTCGCCGCGACGGTGAACCCGATCGCCGATGTCACCGCGCAGCGGGTGTTCGACCTGATCCTGGCGTTCCCCACGCTGATCTTCGCGATCGCGCTGGCCGCGATCACCGGACCCGGCGCGCACGCGGTCGTCATCGTCATCGTGGCCGCCGAGATCCCGATCTTCGGCAGGCAGATCCGCACCGCGGTACTGGCGGTGCGCGAACAGCCCTTCGTCGAGGCCGCGGAGGTGATCGGCGCCGGCACCTGGTGGACTCTGCGAAAGCATGTGCTGCCCAACGCGATCGAACCGCTCGGCGTGCAGTTCGCGCTGTCGCTGTCGGTGGCGGTGTTCATCGAGGGCGCGATGAGTTTCATCGGCATCGGAGTGCGCCCGCCGGATCCCTCGCTGGGCTCGCTGATCGCCGATTCCATCGACAATCTCGATGCCAATCCGTGGATGGCGATCGGTCCGCTGACCGTGGTCGCCGCGCTCACCCTCGGATTCCTGTTGATCGCCCAGGCGCTGGGCCGGGCTAGGAGGCTGGGATGAGCGACCACGACGAGGTAGTGCTCGACATCGCGGACCTGATCGTCAGGTTCGGCGACACCACCGTGGTGGACCAGGTGAGCCTGCGGGTGCGCCGTGGCGAAGTGGTCGCGCTGGTCGGTGAATCCGGGTCCGGCAAGTCGCTCACCGCGCGTTCGGTGCTCGGGCTGCTGCCGGGCACCGCCACGGCGAGCGGGTCCATCCGGCTCGCGGGCACCGAGGTGATCGGCGCGACCGAATCCGGCCTGCGCGAGCTGCGTGGCACCAAGGCCGCCATGGTGTTCCAGGAGCCGCAGACCGCGCTGAACCCGGTGCAGAAGATCGGCACCCAGCTCGCCCAGGCGTTGCGCGCACACGGCACCACCGACAAGGCCGCCATTCGCGCCCGGTCGATCGAACTGCTGACCGCCGTCGACATCCCGGAACCGGAGAAGCGGCTGGACTGGTACCCCCACCAGCTCTCCGGCGGCCAGAAGCAGCGCGTGGTGATCGCCCTCGCCCTGTCCGGCGAACCCGACCTGCTCATCGCCGACGAGCCGACCACCGCGCTCGACGTCACCGTGCAGGCCGAGATCCTCGACCTGCTGCGCACCCTGCAGCGCGGCCGCGGCACCGCCATCCTGTTCATCACCCACAACCTGGGTGTCGTCGCCGAGATCGCCGACCGGGTCGTGGTGCTGCGCGCGGGGCAGGTGGTCGAGGAGCAGGCGGTGTTCGGGCTGTTCGGCGCGCCGGGGGCCGAGTACACGCGGACCTTGCTGGCCGCGGTGCCACGGCTGCCTGCGACCTCGGCGCGCGGGGTCGAGCCGACGGAGACGGTAGCCGCCGCTGGTGACGCCGGGGATACACAGAACTCCGAGACGTCGGTCGACGCGGAACAGACCGGCGGCGCCGTGGAAGAGCCCGGCGAATCCGAGGAGGAGAAGCCGTCCACAACGGAATCCACTGACCGGTCGGCCCGCGCGATCCTGCGGCGAGTGGTGGTGCGTGGACCCGCTGTGGTGGCCGAGAAGGGCGGCGGAACAGCTGAATCCGAGTACGACGACGTGTTGCGCATCGACGATCTGTCGGTGGTGTATCCCGGCCGGCACGGTGCCGCGCCGTTCTCCGCGCTGGCGGACATCTCGCTCACCCTCGGTCCGCGCGAAGTACTCGGTCTGGTCGGTGAATCCGGTTCGGGCAAGAGCACGTTGGGTCGCACCGCGTTGGGGCTGATTCCACCGACCTCGGGAACCGTGGAATTGCAGGGTGTTTCGCTGGCGGGGCTGTCGCGACGGGAACTGCGCGGACTGCGCAAGAATGTCGCGCTGGTGCATCAGGATGTGAGCGCGTCACTGGATCCGCGGCGCAGTGTCGCCGACGCGATCGGCGAGCCACTCGAAGTGCACCGGGCGGCCTCGGGTGCGCTGTTGCGGGCCAAGGTCGGTGAACTGCTCGAATCCGTGCGGCTGCCACGCGATTACGCGCAGCGCAGGCCGGGGGAGCTCTCCGGTGGGCAGCGTCAGCGAGTGGCCTTGGCCAGGGCGCTGGCCTTGGCGCCGCGGCTACTGGTGGCCGACGAGCCGACCAGCGCGCTCGATGTGTCGGTGCAGGCGCAGGTGCTGGATCTGTTCGCCGATCTGCGGGCCGAATACGGGTTCGCGAGCCTGTTCATCAGTCACGATCTGGCCGTGGTGCACCAGGTCGCCGACCGGGTGGTGGTGCTGCGGCAGGGCCGGATCGTCGAAACCGGCGAGGTACGCGCGGTATTCGCCGCACCGGCTCAGGAGTACACCCGCCGCCTGCTCGACGCGGTACCCGCTCCCGATCCGACGACGGCTCGCCGGGGGCGGGCCGAATCCGCGGTGAACGCGCGCCAGACAGTCGGGGCATAACGTGGACGAGCCGCCGGTAGGGGCACCGGCGGCTCGTCGACACACGTGGATCAGTGATGGCCGGGGCGGCGTGGTTCGCGCCGATCGTCCTGGCCTGCTCGCGGCATTCCCCGCGATTCCTCGCCCTGCTCCTGCCGCTGTTGCTGCTGCTGGCGCGGCATTTGCTTGGGCATTTTCTTAGGCGTCTTCTTCGACTTGTCAGCCATCTCCACACGGTCCTTTCCGAGGGATAGTGATTCGCCTAACGCGCCAACGATAACCAGCGAAGATCCGCTCCGGAAGAGGCCGGGCGAAAATTGTCCTCCGACCGGCCGATTATCGGCGTGTCCGCATTCGAGCAAAGGAATTCACAATGCGCACGCACTCCCGTCGGCCGGTGGGGTGAGGTCGATCAGGTAGTCGGCGAGCTTTTGCTCGATGCACGGGTTCTGCACGATGATCGCGCCGTGCTGGGCACCCTCGACCGTCAACAAGCTCGCGCCCAGCGTGTCGGCGAGACCGAGGCCGTCGCGGTGCGGAGTGGCGGGATCGGCCGTCGTGGAGACCACCATGACGGTGGGCAGCTCCGCGCTCACCGCGCCCGCGTCGAATCGGACGGGATCGGCTCCCGGCCACGCCGCGCAGACATCGGTGGTGTCGACGACGTGGCCCGGGTCCATGAACGGTGCCGCGTCGAGGACCGCGCGTTTGTAGGCGGTCTCCTGCTCCCTGGAGTGACGGTTGTCGTCGATGCAGTTGATCGCGACATTCGCTTCGGCGAGATTGCTGTAGACGCCGTCGGCGGCGCGACCCTGGTAGGCGTCACGCAGCAGCAGGAGAACGGTGCCCGACCCGTCGCGGAGCTGTTGCAGGCCCTTGATGACGACCGGCCACAATGCCGACGAGTACAGCCCCGAGAAGACGGCGTCCATGGCTTTGACGGTGTTCAGTTCCCGCCCACTGTCGGTGGGTGCCGGGTGGGTGTCCAGTCCGCGAACGAGGTCGAGGTAAACATCCAAGGCTTTGTCCGGATCGGTGCCGAGCGGGCAATCGCCCTGCTGAATACACAATTCGGCCATGTCGTCGAAAGCGGCTTGCATACCGGTGAATTGGGAGACGCGCCATTCTTGTTTGTCGTGGGTCGGGTCGAGTGCGCCGTCCAGGACCAGCGCCCGCACATTCTGGGGGAACATCTGCGCGTACACCGCGCCCAATCGCGTTCCGTAGCTGGCTCCGGCGAAATTCAGTTTCTCGTCGCCGAGTACCTGTCGCATGATGTCCATATCGCGGGCGACGTCACGGGTTCCGACGTGTGCCAACGCATTCTCGCCGCCCGATCGCCGCGCGCACTCCGCGACGAAGTCCTGTGCGCGCTCCTCGGTCCATTCCTCGCGACCCGACATCGGCGTGAACAACGGTGTGTCGTCATCGCGTTCGGCATCGGTGGCGCAGTCGATCGCCGGCGTGGTTGCCCCCACACCGCGCGGGTCGAAACCGATCAGATCGAACCGCTCGGTGATCGGAGTCGACGTCCAGGCCTGCGCGAGCAGCGGGGCCATCGCCGTTCCGCTCGCCCCTGGTCCGCCGGGATTGGTGAGGATCGACCCGATCCGGTCGGGCCCCCGCGCGGGCACTCTGAGCACCGCGATCTCGGCGACATCGCCCTCCGGAGCGTCGTAGTCCAAGGGCACGGTCACTGTGCCGCACTCCGCGCGTGCGGCGGCGTCCCCCTCCACTCCGCCCAGCGCTGCCGCGTCGCACGGCCCGAAGGCGATCTGCTGCTGCAGGAATCGGTCCATCGCGGTGTCGGTGGACGGGTTCTGCGGACCTGCCGACTGGGCGCAACCGGCGGTCACCAGCAGAACCACCGCCGCCACGCCCGCGGAAATCGTTGTCCTGCGGCGTGTTCGCTCTTTCATCGAAATTCCTTCCTTGTTCATGCGGTCAGTCGCTTCGTCGTGCGACGAAATGCCCAGACGACGACCACCAGCGTCAGGGCCAGCAGCGGGGTCCCCATCCCGATCTTGGCGGTGGCCAGCCAACCGTCCGCCTCGGCGTCGTAGAGCCGGTCCTGGACGACGTAGCGGGCGGTGAACAGGGTGGCGAGGGCGAGGGTGGCGACATCGTGTCCGCGCAGCGAGGGGCTGTCCCGCCGCCAGTCGAACTTGTTGCCGTGCAAGGCGTTCCACACGACACCGGTCAGCGGGCGACGTGCCAGCAGCGAGAGGAACATGACGACAGCACCGACCAGACTGGCCCAGATGCCGACCAGGAAGAACCCTTCGGCCGAGCCGGTCCACGCGGCGACTCCACCGGCGACGAGCACACCGGCCAGCCCGCCGCTCGCCTGGACGACGGACTCGCCGTAGGCGATCCGAAGTCCCATGATCCCCACGGCGACGGCGACAGCGGACCCGATGGCCACCGGCAGTGCCACCAGCGCGTTCGCCGTGACGAAGACGATGATCGGGATGGCCGTGTAGATCATGCCGGTCCGACCGCCGAGCTGGTCGATCAGCTGCTGCGTCGGATCGGCCGTCGATGCGCGCCGGGCGGTCTCGTCGATATCGCCGAGTACCTGGCGGGTTTCAGGCTGAGACATGGTGTTCTCCAAGAGGTTGCGCGAGTGGATGTCGTGCGAGGGCCGACTACCACGTTCGTCGCTTCGAACTCCGGAAAACAGTGCGCGCAAACACGTATTCGAGTGACAGACTCACCGGTGCGCCATGACATCTGTCACGACGGATGAGGGGCTGACTCGTCAGTGGTGGAGCGGGTCGAACTTCATGAGTTCCGCCAGGCCTCGACCAGCTCGTCGGGGCCCCACCAGGTCTGCACCGGTGCGTCGGGGGTGACACCTGAGCGGGACACTGCGACCAGAGGTGTGTCGGCGGCCGTACCAGGGATGGCGAGGACGGAGCGCGCCAGGGCGTCGTAGTCGTGGCGGTCGAAGGGGTGGTTCTCGAGCCATTTGATCGAGCCGATGAAGTGGATGGCTTTCGCGACGGGTGCCCGGTCGGTGCCGATGAGGTCGACCTCGGGATTGTTGTTGCGGTTCCACCAGCCGCCGACTTCTTCGGTATCGGGCCAGTTCTGATCGGGGAGCAGGCGGAGCAGGGCGGCGCGGATCAACGGTTCGACCGCGCGGCCGCGCCATGAGGTCCAAGACCGTTCGATGCGGGTCAGGGCGAGGTCGCCGCGGCCGCGCTCGACGAGCGGGATGCCACGTTCCAGGAAGGCCAGCCAGAAACGCAGGTAGGAGTCGGTGATCCGGTACCGCTTGTTCTTGGTGTCGGCGGTGGTCGACAGCGGGAGGTCTGCGGCGACAATTCGCTTGTCCTGCAGGGTCTTCAGCAGCGGGTTGAGCGTGCCTGCGGGAAGCTCGCCCTTCGAGCCGGCTTGGGCGGCGATGGTGCTGAAGGTGCGTTCGCCGCTGCCGATGGCCCGCAGTACCGCTCGCGAGCGGGTGCCCTCGGGGAATTCGCCGAGCATCGACAGCTCGCCGGCGATCAACAGTGGGGACAGGGGATCGGCGGTGGCTTCGCGCAAGAAGTCGAGACGGTTCATGCCGTGGCGCCACGAGGCCAGGATCTGAGGGAAGCCGCCGGTGATGAGGCGGGCGTCGATGGCGGCAGCCGCGTCGAGGCCGGTCATCGTCTGCACATCCGCGACGTCGAGCGGGTCGACGGTCATCTTGGTGGCACGGCCGAAGAACGGGCGGTCGCGGGCACCCAGCGCCTCCATCACCGAGATGTCACTGCCGATGAGGATCAGCAGCAGCGGTTTGTGCGAGAGGTTGCGATCCCAGACTGTCTGCAACGCACCCTCGAACTCGGGGTCCTGCTCGACGAGCCAGGGCACCTCGTCGAGCACGGCGATCGAGGGGCGATCGTCGGGCGTGGCGACTGCCAGAGCTCGCAATGCCTGGTTCCAGTCCGCCGCTGAGAGCCCGTGGATCAATTCGGCGCCGGGAGAGCCGAGTCGTCGCGCTGCCTCGACGAACTCGGCACGCTCGGCTACGGGGGATCGCCCGCGGGTCGCCTGGAAGACGGTGTAGGGCGTGCCGGAGCGATCACAGAACTCCTGGACGAGACGTGACTTGCCGACTCGGCGTCGGCCGGTGACGACCACGGCGCGACCAGGCGTGCCTGCGGCGCCGTCGGCGACCGAGTGGAGCTGGCGGGTGAGGTGATCGAGGTCTGTCGCTCGGCCGGTGAACTGCATGCTGCACCTAACTGAGATGGAATCTTACTAAGATGTCATCTTAGTTTAGCGCTGGTCAGCGCGGGATGGGCAGGAATTCGACGAGGGTGCCGTCGGTGGCGTCCGGCGGGACGATGACGATGCCGTCGCGGTCGATCAGGCCGGCGAGGTGGGCGGTGCGGACCGAGGGGTCGCCGAGCCAGCCGCCCTCGGGGGCGTAGCGGGCCGGGGTGATGCGCTGGAGCGGGGCCGCGATCTCGCTCGCGTTGTGCAGCGGGCCGAGGATTCGGCGTGGTGGGGGCGCGGCTGTGCGTGCGGCCACGATCGTGGGGGTGAGGGTGAGCAGGACGGCGATCGCGGCGAAAGGGTTGCCGGGCAGGCCGAGAATTGTTGCGCCGGTCGGGAGTTCGGCCACGATGGTCGAACCGCCGGGGCGCAGTGCGAGTCCGGGGACCAGGATGTGGGCTTCGGTGCGGGCGATGGCGGTGCGCAGCTGGTCTGCCGCGCCGCCGCCGGTGGCGCCGACGACGATCAGCAGGTCGAAACCATCAGTGGTGGTGAGCATGTCGTCGAAGCCGTTGGTGGTGTCGCGCAGGTGGACACTGTCGATGACCCGCACGCCGAGACCGGTGAGCAGGGCGGGCAGGACGGGGCCGATCGAGTCGCGGGTCTGACCGGTCTGCAACGGACCGGTGCTGCGGATTTCGTCGCCGGTCATCACGATGCGGGCCCGGACCGGGCCGCGGACCAGACCCGCGGTGACCTCCACGGAGGCCGCGGCCGAGCGCAGGGCCACGGTCACCGGGGTGCCCGCGGGGGCGATGAGGTCGCCGACCTCGCGGTCCTCACCGCTGCGGCGGACATCGCCGCGGACCGGGGCGTCGGGGCGGCGGGCGAGGGTGTCGCCGGTGATGGCGGCGAACTCGTCGCGCAGGACCGAGGTGGTGCCGTCGGGCACGTGCGCGCCGGTGGCGATCCGCACCGCCTCGCCGGGCAGCAGGCCGGCCGGGCGCGCGCCGCCCGCGAATCCGATATCGCGCCGGAGCCGCCACGGGCCGTCACCGCAGACGGCGTAGCCGTCCATGGCCGAGACGTCGAAGCGGGGCAGCGCGCCCGCGGCGTGGATCGGCGCGGCCAGGGCGGCGCCGGGGACCTCGCCGAGATCGGCGTCGTAGGCGACCAGTGGCGTGAGGCCCGAACCGATGAGTTCCCTTGCCTCGGTGAGGTTCAGGCGTGGCGAGGTGCGGTCGACGGCGATGGTGGCCCGGGCCGAGCGAACCTGGTCCTCGGTATCGCAGTCGTCGGTACCCGGCAGCTCGACCACGGCGGACTCGGTGGGCATGATCGCCTTCATCGGCTGGTTCACCAGCGAATCCAACTGGGCCAGTGCGGTTTCGAGTGCGATGCGGCGCCAGATACCGACCAGATATTGCGGACGTCCCGAGGCGTCGATCGCGAAGACGGCATCTGCCGTGGATTCGGCGGCCTGCCTGGACAATTCGCGCACGGTGTCCTCGGTGAGAAACGGCAGATCGGCGGCGAGCACCACGATCCACGGCGCCGCGTTCGCACCGAGCGCGCTCAGACCGCTCCCGATCGCGGCGACCGGCCCCGACCCCGGCGGCACCTCGCGAACCTGTTCGATCCGGGCGTCCAACTCCGGCCGGTGCGGCCCGACCACGACGACCCGCCCGCACTCACGCACCGCGCCCAACGCCGCGTCGAGCATCGACCGCCCCCCGACCATGATCGCGGGCTTGTCCACCCCACCCATCCGACTCGCTCGACCACCCGCGAGCACGATCGCATCGGCGGTGCTCATCGGCTGATTCGGCGTCGGGTGGTCGGCACGAAAGTCATGCTAGCCGTGTGCGACGCGGATACCCGATCGCCGCTGATCGCGTTGGACGGTTGATCACCAGGCACTCAGGTGAGTATCGGCCGAGAAGCGAACGCCACCAGAGCCTGGTGATCAGCTGTCCAGCTGATGCGCTCGTCGATGTCGGGTGCGGTGGATGGTGGCGTGTGGCCTCAGAGGCGGGCGGTGCGGAGGTCGACGCGGCCGTCGGTGATCGGGACGCCTTCCTCGGTGAGCAGGCGGAGCTGGCGGGTGGCGAGGTGGGCGGCGGGGCGGCCGGAGGCGCCGATGACGCGGTGCCAGGGGAGGTCGGCGGAGTCGGTGCGCATGATCCAGCCGACGGTGCGCGGGGAGGACAGGCCCGCGGCGGCGGCGATGTCGCCGTAGGTGGCGACGCGGCCGGGCGGGATCGCGGCCACCAGCTCGCGGACCCGTTCGACCTGTTCCTCCGTGGTCGCCGCCATCGGCCTACAGCACCGCCGCGATCAGCGCGGCGGTCTCGGCGGGGCGGGCCTGGGCGACCATGTGGTCGCAGTCCCAGTCGTGGGCGGTGAGCCGGTCGCCCAGGTGCTCGGCGAGGGCGGCGCGGAACTCGGCGGTCACGTACGGCGGCTGCACCTTGGCGGCCCGCACGAGCACGGTCGGCAGGTCGGCGGGCGGCAGGACGAACGGGCGTGCCAGCTGACCCCAGTAGGAGGTGATCGCGGGCTGGAAGATCCGCCAGCCGACCCGGTCGCCCTCGGTGGGCACGAGGTGCTCGGCGAGTTCGCGTTCCAGGATCGCGGGGTCGACCTCGTCGGGGCTCCACGCGCTGGCCTGCTTGTCGGACCTGGCCTCGGCGAGATCGGTGTAGTCGGGGGAGGCGAGGTTGGCGAGGGCGATCTGCTCGATCAGCTTCGCGTCGATGCCGATCGCGGGATCGAGCAGGACCAGCGCGCGCACCAGCTCGGGATGACGCCGGGCGAGGTGGATGCCGACGGCGCCACCGAAGGAGTGCCCGGCCACCACGACCGGGCCCGTGGTCTCGGTGCGCAGCAGCTCGGCCAGATCGTCGGCGATCGTCTCGAAGTCCCACGGTGGCAGCGCAGGGGAACGGCCGTGTCCGCGCAGGTCGGGGGCGATCACGCGGGCCCGCGGCAGGTGCTCGGTGGCGAGGTTCTCCCACCGGTTGCCGTGCCCGGTCAGACCGTGCAGGGCGAGGACGACGGGACCGTCGGCGGGGCCGAACCGGTGCACATGAAGCGACGACACACCTGCCATTCTGGCCGGTCGCGCCCGGTCGCGCAGCGCGTGCCCCGGTAGGGGAACGCGGGGGTGTCGTACTGGTCTGTTGCAATAGCCGATGTGGTGCGATCGGATAGCTCGGTGCGACTCGTGCGCCGGACGACGCGGGCGCCCCGGCCGCGGGCCTGGGGCGCTGCTGTTCGCGCGCTGTTCGCCGAGCAGGCCCAGCCCGCGCCGCCCCGGCCCGGCTGGCTGCCCTGGCAGGTGCTCGGCGGACCGGGCACCGGCAAGACCGCGCTGCTCGTCGACCTGGTCTGCGCGCGTGTAGTCGACGGTGCCGACCCCGCCTCGATCCTGGTCCTCACCCACACCAAGCACGCCGCCGCCGCGCTGCGCGACGCGATCACCCACCAGCTCGGGCCCCGATCCGGCGGCATCCCCGGTGCGAGCCGCGAACCCATGGTGCGGACCCTGCACTCCTACGCGTTCTCGGTGCTGCGCCGTCACGCCGAACTTCACGGCAACCCGCCCCCGCGCCTGCTCACCGGCGCCGAACAGGACGCGGTGCTGCGCGAGATGCTGCGCGGCGACCTCGCCGACATCGAGGCGGGCGCCCCCGGCCTGTGGCCGCCACGACTACAGCCCGCCCTGGCGCTGGGCGGCTTCGCCGAACAACTGCGCGACCTGATGCTGCGCGCCACCGAACGCGGACTCGGCCCCGAGGATCTGATGGCGCTCGGGCGTGAGCACGACAACGACGCCTGGGTGGCGGCGGGCCGGTTCTTCCAGCGCTACGAAGAGGCATCGATGCTGCGCTGGTCGGTCGGCGTCGCCGCGCCCGAGGCCACCGCGCCCGCCCTCGACGCCGCCGAACTCGTCGGCGCCGCCCTGGACGCGCTCGCCGGTGACCGCAACCTGCTCGCTGCCGAACGCGACCGCATCCGCTACCTGCTCGTCGACGACGCCCAGCACCTCGACCCGCAGGCCGCCATCCTGGTCCGCGCCGTCGGCAGCGGCAGCGCGAGCACCGTGATCACCGGCGACCCCGACCAGGCGGTGTTCACCTTCCGCGGCGCCGACACACACTTCCTCACCGATCTCGAGACGGTGCCGCAACGCCGAATCATCCTGCGCCACAACCACCGCAGCGGTGCACCCATCCGCTTGGCCAATGCCCGCATCGCCGCTCGGCTGCCCGGTAGTGCGCGTCATCGAGTGCTGCCGGGGCAGGAGAACCGTCCGCCGGAACCCACCGAGGAATCTGCTTCCGCTTCGAGTGCGCTCGTCGACGAGGCGAGCGTGCGGGTGCGGGTGCTCTCCACCCCCGCCAAGGAGGCGGCGCTGATCGCGGATCATCTGCGGCGGGCGCATCTCACCGATGGGGTGCCGTGGTCGGCCATGGCGGTGATCGTGCGGTCGGTGCCGTTGTCGCTGGCGCCGCTGCGGCGGGCGCTGCTGGGGGCCGGGGTGCCGGTGCGCAGGCCCGCGGTGGCCGAACCGCTGGCGCGTCGGCGGGGGGCGGCGTGGATGGTGCTCGCCCTGCGGGTGCTGCTGGCGGGGGATTCGTCGCGGCCGGGGTCGCGGCGGGCGATCGACGCGGTGTTCTCGCCGGACGATGCGATGGATCTGCTGGCGGGACCGCTCGGTGGCGCCGATCAGATCGCGCTGCGCCGCCTGCGCCGCGGTGTGCGGCGCAGCGTGCTGGATCTGGAACGCACGGGTGCGCTGGCCGACGCCGATCCGTACGCCGACGGCACCGACCAGTTCCTGCTGTGGGGCGAGACACCGCCACCACCGGAAATGCCGGAGCCGGAACCGGATCCGATCGAGGACGAATGGCTGCCCCCGCCACCGGACCCCGAGGACCCGCTGCGCCCGGAACCCGAACCCGACTGGGATCTCGCCGAACGCATCCCGGACGACATCGACCTCCTCGACACCGAGATGCCCGCTGCCGCAACGCCGGTCGAACCGGTGCGTACCGAGCCGGAACCACCCGCGGTGCCGCTGATCGACCAGTCCTCGGCCGAGGTCCTGCGCGATCTGATCGTCGGCATCGGCGAGGACCGGCTGCTCGACGGACTCACCGAGGTCGAGGCCGCGCCACTGCGACGCGTGCTGCGCGCGGTGGAGAAGGCACGCCAGACCCAGTCCAGGGGACAGGGACTCGAGGACGTGCTGTGGACGCTGTGGACGAGTTCACGGCTGGAACGGCGCTGGTTCCGGCAGTCACGGCGCGGCGGTGCGGCGGGGATGCAGGCCGACCGCGATCTCGACGCGGCGGTCGAATTGTTCGATGCCGCGGCGGGATACGTCGACCGGTTGCCGAAGGCGAGTATCGAGGGTTTCGTCGAATACCTGCTGCACCAGCAGATTCCGCAGCAGGGCAGGCCGCTGACCGCCGAGGGCGACGCGGTGTCGCTGCTCAGCGCGCACGCGGCGGCGGGCCGGGAATGGGATGTGGTGGCGGTGGCGGCCGTGCAGGAGGGCATCTGGCCCAATCCGCGCGCCAGGGGAACCCTGCTGCACACCGAGGATCTCGTCGACCTGGTCGCCGGGGTCGATCCGGGGGCGACGACGAGCCGGGCCGCGCCGATCCTGGCCGAGGAACGCAGGCTGCTGCTCGTCGCGTGCAGCAGGGCCCGGCGCTCGCTGCTGGTCACCGCCGTCGAATCCGCCGCGGGTGACCAGGATCTGGTGCCCTCGCGATTCCTCACCGAACTGCTCGGCGACGACGACACCGGTGAACCGGGCACGCTGCCGGTCGCCGATCCCGGTCGCGCGCTGGTGATGCACGCGCTGGTCGCCGAATTGCGCGGTGTGGTCTGTGATCCCGGCACCGACCCGCAGCGGCGCGACCGGGCGGCGCGTCAGCTGGCCCGGCTCGCCGACGCGGGCGTACCAGGCACCGACCCCGGCGACTGGTACGGCACCGCCGCGCTCAGCTCGGAGCGGGAACTGTGGGACGACGACGATTCCCCGATCGGGCTGTCCCCGTCGACGGTCGAGCTGCTGCGCACCTGCCCGCTGCGCTGGGCGCTGGAACGGCACGGCGGCACCGACGGCGACAATCCGCACGCGGTGAAGGGCAATCTCGTGCACACCCTGGTGCAGGCGCTGGCGGGTGACGTCCCGGAGGCACAGGTGCGCGCCGCGCTCGATCAGGCGTGGAAGACGGTCGATCCGGCCACCGGCTGGCACTCGCGACAGGAGCTGCGGCGCACCGAGACCATGCTGGAGACCTTCCTCGCGTGGGTGCGCACGACCCGCGGCGAACTCACCCAGGCCGGTGTCGAGGTGCCGGTGGACTGCGTGCTGCCGCCGCGAGCCGAGGGCGCGCGGGCCGTGCGAATCCGGGGACGGATCGACCGGCTCGAGCGGGATGCGCAGGGGCGCTTCGTGATCGTCGACGTGAAGACCGGCAAGACACCGGTCGCCGCGAAGGCCGTCGACGACCACGCCCAGCTGGCGACCTACCAGGTGGCGGCCGCGCACGGCGCCCTCGACGAGGACGAGTCGGCGCCGGTGGCCGATCCCGGTGGGGCGCGACTGGTGTATGTCGCCAAGCCGCACAACAAGACCGGCGCCACCGAACGCGCCCAGACCGCGCTCGACGACGAAGGACTCGAGCAGTGGCGCGAGACGATCCACGATGCCGCCGCCGCGACCAAGGGGCCCGGCTATCTGGCCGTGCGTAACGACGGATGCCGGCACTGTCCGGTCGCGGGCAGCTGCCCGGTGCGCGACACCGGGCGGCAGGTGACCGACGAGTGAGCGGCGTGCGCGTCACCCCGCAACGGTTGGCCGACGCGCTCGGACTACCCCCACCCACCGACGAGCAGGCGGCCGTCATCGCCGCACCGCCCGGGCCGACCCTGGTGGTCGCCGGTGCGGGCGCGGGCAAGACCGAGACCATGGCCGCGCGCGTGGTGTGGATGGTGGCCAATCAGCTCGTCGCGCCCGACGAAGTCCTCGGCCTCACCTTCACCCGCAAGGCCGCCCAGCAGCTCACCGCGCGCATCCGCACCCGCCTCGCCCGGCTGGCCGGTGCGCCGCTGCTGCGCGAGGTCGACCCGAGCGGTGCGCTGCGCACGCTGATCGCCGGTGCCGAACCCGAGATCAGCACCTATCACTCCTATGCGGGGCGGCTACTCACCGCGCACGGACTGCTGCTGCCCGTGGAACCCTCGGCGGCGCTGCTCACCCAGACCCAGCTCTGGCAACTCGCGCACGAGGTGGTGCGCTCCTGGGACGGCGACCTCGACACCGACCGCACCCCCGTCTCGGTGACCGAAGCCGTGCTCGCCCTGGCCGGACAGCTCGCCGAACACCTGGTGGAACCCGAACAGCTGGCCGAAGCGCACGCGGAGCTGGAAAAGCTGGTCTACACGCTGCCCGCCGGACCACGCCAGCGCGGTGGACCGAGCCAGGCGCTGCAGAACGTGGTGGCCGCGCAACGCGAGCGCGTCGCCCTGCTACCCCTGGTCCACCAGCTCGCCGAAGCCCTGAACCGCCGTGGCGCACTGGATTTCGGCTCCCAGATGTCCCTGGCGGCCCGCCTGGCCGTCGACCACCCCGAAGTCGCCGCCGCCGAACGCGCCCGCTTCAAACTGGTCCTCCTCGACGAATACCAGGACACCGGCCACGCCCAACGCGTCCTGCTCTCCGCCCTGTTCGGCGACGCCGACGCGGTACGACACGACCGCCCCCGCTCCCCGGTCCGCGTTCGGGCCGCTGCGCCGTCGACCACCCCGGCACCCCAGGAGGACACGCTCTGGGCGCTGGACGAAGAACGGTCGGACTCTGCCGCAGGGCGGATGCGAGAGCACGGACCCGGCGGCGCCGGTAGCCGCGCGCACACCGCCGGGCATCACGCCGGGGGCGTCACGGACGGTGGCGCGGCTGACGAACGGACGGATGGCGCGGGGGCCGACCGACAGACGGCTGTCGGCGTTGGCGGTGGTGCGGCAGCGGGATTCGGTGCTGGGCCCGCCGCGCTGGCGGTGACTGCGGTCGGCGATCCGATGCAGTCGATCTATGGCTGGCGTGGCGCATCGGCGGCCAATCTGCCGCGTTTCGCCACCGATTTCCCCGCTGCCCCAGGGGTTCCCGCGCCGATCCTGCCGCTGCTGACCAGTTGGCGGAACCCGCCGGAGGCGCTGGCATTGGCGAATCTGGTGGCGGACCCGTTGCGGCTGCGGGCCAAGGCGGCCGGTGGTGCGACGGTGGACGCCCTGCGAGCCAAGCCCGAGGCGCGCGCGGGGACCGTCGAGTTCGCGCTCACCGAAACCATTGCGCAGGAGCGGGACTGGATCGCGGAGCGGATCGCGCGGGAGTGGGCACTCGCGCGGGAAGAAGAGAAACCGCCGCCCACCTCGTCCGTGCTGATTCGGCGCAATGCCGATGCCGCGCCGCTCGCCGAGGCGCTGCGGGAGCAGGGACTGCCGGTGGAGATCGTCGGCCTCGGGGGGCTGCTGGCGACGCCGGAGGTCGCCGACATCGTCGCCACGCTGCGGTTGATCGCGGAACCGGGTACCGGCAGCGCGGCCGTTCGCATCCTCACCGGCGCGCGCTGGCGGATCGGGGTGGCCGATCTGGCGGCGCTGGCCGAGCGGGCGCGGATGCTGTCGATCGGGAGTCTGTCCGGGGACGCCTCGGCTGCGATCACCGACGCCGCGGGCCTGGCGACCGCGCTGCGTGAGGTGGCGCCCGAACCCACCGAGCGGGCGGGCCTGGCCGATGCCATCGCCGATCCCGGTGCGCCGGAACGGTATTCGGAGGCGGGGTATACGCGCATCGCCGCGCTGAGCGAGGAGCTGGCCGCGCTGCGTGAACGCAGTGGGCAACCGCTGGTCGAACTGGTCGCCGATGTCGAGCGCACGATCGGGGTCGGCGTGGAGACCCAGACCCGCCGGGCCATCGCGAGTGGTGGCGCCGGACGCGAGCATCTCGACGCCTTCGCGGAGGTGGTGGCCGGGTACGCGGCCGATTCCCGTGCCTCGCTGAGCGGTCTGCTCGCCTTCTTCACCGCGGCCGAATCGGTCGAGAACGGTTTGGAGCCGGGCGAAGTGGAGGTCGCGCGCGACCGCGTGCAGGTGCTCACCGTGCACGCCGCCAAGGGGCTGGAATGGGAGGTCGTCGCGGTGCCGCACGTGAGCGCGACGGTGTTCCCCTCGACCACCGCGCTGAGCACCTGGCTCGGCGCGCTCGCCGAACTGCCGACCACCCTGCGCGGTGACCGCGCGCAACCCGATGCCGCCGAGGGTGTTCCGGTGCTCGACCTCACCCACGTCGGCGACCGTGCCGAACTCGAACGCGCGATCGGCGAGCACAAGGACGCGCTCAAGAGCCGCAGGCTCGACGAGGAACGACGGCTGTTCTACGTGGCGCTCACCAGAACCGAACGGGTACTGCTGGTTTCGGCCTACCACTGGCCCGAGACCGGCACCTCGCAGAAGGGTCCGTCGGAGTTCCTGCTCGAACTGAAACAGGCGAACGAAGATCCCGGCAGCGACGCGCACGGCGTCGCCACCATCGCCCGCTGGGACGACAAGCCGCCACCCGATGCCGTGAACCCCTTCGCGGACAACCCGCCGACCGCCCAGTGGCCCCGCGACCCGCTCGGCGGCCGCCGCGACCCCATCGAGCAGGGTGCCGCCCTGGTCCGGGAGGCGCTCGATCAATTGCGCAGCAGCCCAGCCGATTCCGCTGCGGAAGACGAGAACACCGATGACGACCCCGAGGGTTGGGCGAACGATGTCGACGCCCTGCTCGCCGAGTTCACTGCCGCCGAACTCGCCGAACAACAGGTGGAACTGCCCGGCCAGCTCCCCGCCACCGCCCTGGTGGAACTGCGCGCCGACCCCACCCGCCTGGCCGCGCGCCTGCGCCGCCCGCTGCCCTACCCGCCGAACCCGATGGCCCGGCGCGGCACCGCCTTCCACGCCTGGGTGCAGTCCTGGTTCGGCACCGAACAGCTGCTCGGCCTCGACGAACTGCCCGGCGCCGCCGACAGCACCGCCGAACTCGGCCGCGCCGATCAGGAACTGGCCGCCATGCAGGCGGCGTTCCGCCGCTCACCGTGGGCGCACCGCAACCCCATCGACGTCGAGGTCCCGTTCGAGACCACCATCGCGGGCACCGTCATCCGCGGCCGCATGGACGCCGTGTTCGCCGAACCCGGCGACCGCTGGATCGTCGTCGACTGGAAGACCGGCGCCGAACCCGGCCCCGCCGACGAACCCGCCGTCGCCGTCCAGCTGGCCGTCTACCGCCTCGCCTGGGCTCGCCTGATGGCCGCCCGCACCGGCGAACCCGAGGACCGGGTGCTGCGCCGGGTGGGCGCCGCCTTCCACTACATCCGCTCCGGCCGCACCATCGCCCCCACCGACCTGGCGGGCCCCGACGAACTGGCCGACCTCATCCGCGACGCCGCCCCGGAGAACGACGACGCGACACCACCGGACGTTCGATGAGCCGACACCCCCTCGACCCGAAACGGCCGGTAACCTCAACACGCCGAAGGCAGCAACGCCGACGGTCTCCCATACGCGGCGCCAGCCGCCAAAGGATCCGGTTTTCGGCCGCCTCGATCTGGACTGACCAGAGGGTGCGACGAAGGAGTGCCCGGCGGGAGGGAAGATCGAGGGAACAGGCCGAAAACCCGCGGCGCCAGCCGCCAAACAAACACAGGAGGGGGCGATGTTCGGTGATCCGCGTAGTTCGGCTGGGCTGAACGCGAGTCCCGATTATTCGTTGGTCGGTCTGCTGCGCATCCCCGCGGCGCAGACCAGTCCGTGGATCTCACTCACCCGCCGCGTCCTGTTCGCGACGGCGCTGCTGTTCACCGCCGCGACCGTCGTCTACATCGGCCGTGACGGCTATCGCGACGTCACCGGCGGTGAACTGTCCTATCTCGACGCGCTCTACTACTCCACGGTCTCGCTCTCGACCACCGGTTACGGCGACATCGCCCCGGTGACGCCGACGGCGCGGCTGGCGAACATCATCGTCATCACCCCCCTGCGCATCCTGTTCCTGATCGTGCTCGTCGGCACCACTCTCAGCGTGCTCACCGAACGGTCCCGGCAGGCGTTCAAGATTCAGCGATGGAGGCACACCGTGCGCAATCACACCGTCGTCGTCGGTTACGGCACCAAGGGACGCACCGCGATCGACGCCATGATCGGCGACGGGATCAAGCAGTCCGACATCGTGGTCGTCGACACCGATCACATCGCCCTGGAGGCGGCGGCGTCGGCGGGGCTGGTCACCGTGCACGGCTCGGCGACCAAGTCCGATGTGCTGCGGCTGACCGGTGTGCAGCGGGCCGCGGCGGTGGTCGTGGCCACCAATCGTGACGACACCGCCGTGCTGGTGACGCTCACCGCGCGCGAGCTCAACAAGTCGGCCAAGATCGTCGTCGCCATCCGGGAGGCGGAGAACACCCACCTGGTGCGGCAGTCCGGCGCCGATTCGGTGGTCGTGTCCTCGGAGACGGCGGGCAGGCTGCTGGGCATCGCCACCACCACGCCGACGGTCGTGGAGATGATGGAGGATCTGCTCACGCCCGAGCAGGGCTTCGCAGTCGCCGAACGCGAGGTCGAGCCGGGCGAGGTCGGCGGGTCACCGCGTCATCTGAGCGACATCGTGCTCGGCGTGGTGCGCGCCGGTGAACTGATCCGGGTCGGCGAGCCCGCGGTCGACGCGCTCGACTCCGGCGACAAGCTGCTCTACATCCGGCGCACCGGCAAGTGATCCGCGGTTCGCGCGCACGGGGGACCGGTTAGGCTCGGGAGGTGTCCTTCCGGCTGAAAGATGTTCCGCTGCTGTCGCGTTCCACCATCGATCGCGCCGAGCACGTCCGGCTCGATCCCGACGCACTGCGCGAAGGGTGGGGCAAAGCGAAGATCCTGCGCGTCGACGCGCGCGGCCGGGTGCGGGTCACCGAGAGTGGCGTCGTGCTGGACGCGGCCGTCACCATCGCCGAACAGCCTGGTGAGGGCGCGGTTTTCCTCGGTGTCGCCGAGGACAGCCATCTGTGGGCGATCCGGACACCGGAGCTGGACGGCACGCTGAAGGATCTGCGTACGCTCGGCGGCGTCGACGATTTCACCGCCGATCTGCTCGCCACCGCCTACGCGCTGCTCAACTGGCACGACCGGGCCGGCTATCACGGCGGCGACGGCACGACGACCAGCTCCGCGCGCGGCGGCTGGTCGCGGCTGACGGCGGCCGGTGACGAGGAATTCCCGCGCATCGACCCGGCCGTGATCTGCCTGGTCCACGACGGCGCCGACCGGGTGCTGCTGGCCCGTCAGCAGGCCTGGCCCGCGACGATGTTCTCGCTGCTCGCCGGTTTCGTGGAGGCGGGCGAATCGCTCGAGCACTGCGTGGAACGTGAGGTCCGCGAGGAGGTGGGCGTCGACCTGCGCGACATCCACTACCTCGGCAGCCAGCCCTGGCCGTTCCCGCGTTCGCTCATGCTCGGCTTCGCCGCCGTCGGCGACCCCACCCAGGACCTGGTGTTCTCCGACGGCGAGATCGCCGAGGCGCACTGGTTCACCCGCGACGAAGTCCGCACGGCCCTGCAACTCGGCGACTGGACCGCCAGGGAAACCGGCGCCCGCCTCCTGGTCCCGGGATCCATCTCGATCGCGCGAACGATCATCGAATCCTGGGCGGAACTCTAGGCCTGGGCTGCCAGGGCCTGCTTGACCGCGGCCAGGGACGGGTTGGTGGCGGTGGAGCCGTCGCGGAACTTGATGGTCGGGACGACGTGGTTGCCGTTGTTGACGCTGCCGACGAACTCGGCCGAAGCGGGGTCGTCCTCGATATCGATCACCGTGTAGGTGATGCCCGCCTCGTCGAGCTGGGTCTTGAGGCGGCGGCAGTAGCCGCACCAGGTGGTCGAGTACATCGTCAGATCAGGGGTTGCTTCAGTCACGCGATGTGCAACGTCGCGGGGGCCCGCCGTGTTCCGCGACCCGCCAGGTCACCGCGTGGGGCGGGTCCGGTGCGCGGGCATCGGCGCGATTGTCGGGGGTCGCTGTCATGATGGTGCGCGTGCCAGCACTCGATCTCACCGCCCTCGACCCGGAACAGGCCGCCGCGGTGCGGGCACCACGGGGGCCGGTGTGTGTGCTGGCCGGTGCGGGGACCGGTAAGACCAGGACGATCACGCATCGGATCGCGCATCTGATCGCGGGCGGGCACGTCAAGGCCGATCAGGTACTCGCGGTGACCTTCACCGCCCGCGCCGCGGGGGAGATGCGCAATCGGCTGCGCTCGATGGGGCTCGGCGGTGAGGCCGGTCAGGTGCAGGCGCGCACCTTCCACGCCGCGGCCCTGCGCCAGCTGCGCTACTTCTGGCCGCAGGTGGTCGGTGACGTGCCGTGGCGGCTGCTCGACAGCAAGTTCCCGGTGGTCGCCCAGGCGGCGAACCGCGCGGGCCTCGGCAACTCCACCGAACTGGTGCGCGACCTGCTCAGCGAGATCGAATGGTCCAAGGCCTCGCTGATCGCGCCGGAGGACTATCCGGCCGCCGCGGCCAGGCACCACCGCGACGCACCGGTCGACGTGACCAGGGTCGCGCAGGTCTACGCGGGCTACGAGTCGATGAAGACCTCCGCCGACGGCCTGCTGCTCGACTTCGACGACCTGCTGCTGCACACCGCGGCCGCCCTCGAGGACTATCCGGCCGTCGCCGACGAGTTCCGTGGCCGCTATCGCAGCTTCGTTGTCGACGAATACCAGGACGTCACGCCCCTGCAGCAGCGGGTGCTCGACGCGTGGCTGGGCGAACGCGACGATCTCACCGTCGTCGGCGACGCCAACCAGACCATCTACTCCTTCACCGGCGCCACCCCCAACTATCTGCTCGATTTCTCCCGGCGCTTCCCCGACGCCACGGTGATCCGGCTCGAACGCGACTACCGCTCGACCCCGCAGGTGGTCTCGCTGGCCAACCGGGTGATCGGCGCGGCCCGCGGTCGCATCGCGGGCACCCGGCTGGCGCTGATCGGACAGCGCGCGGACGGTCCGGAACCGGAGTTCGCCGAGTATCCCGATGTACCCGCCGAGGCCGCCGCCGTCGCGGGCCGGATCAAGAAGCTGATCGCCGCGGGCACCTCGGCCGCCGAGATCGCGGTGCTCTACCGGATCAACGCCCAGTCCGAGCCGTTCGAACAGGCGCTCAACGACCGCGACATCCCCTTCCAGGTACGCGGCGGTGAGGGGTTCTTCCAGCGGCAGGAGGTCCGCCAGGCGGTGCAGGCGCTGCGCCAGGCCGACGCGCGCGACGATCTGCCCGATGAGGCGCGCAGCGGCGCCGAGCTGATCACCCTGGTCAGGGCCGTGTTGGCGCCGGTCGGGCTCACCGCGGAGGAACCGGCGGGCGCCCAGGCCAAGGAGCGCTGGTCCTCGCTGCTCGCCCTGGTCCAGCTCACCGAGGAACTGGTCGGCCACGACGCCGACATCGACCTCACCGGGCTGCTGCGCGAGCTCGCCACCCGGGCCGAGGCCAAGCACCCGCCGACCGTCGACGGGGTCACCCTGGCCTCTCTGCACGCGGCCAAGGGGCTGGAATGGGACGCGGTGTTCCTGGTCGGCGTCAGCGACGGCACCCTGCCCATCCAGCACGTGCTCGGCGATGACGGCAGTCCGTCGGATCAGACGGGGCTGGAAGAGGAACGCCGGCTGCTCTACGTGGGCGTCACCAGGGCGCGCGAACACCTCACCGTGTCCTGGTCGCTGGCCAGGACCGAGGGCGGGCGGCGCGTGCGCAGGCGTTCACGCTTCCTCAACGGCCTGGTCCCCGACGACTCGCCCGCCTCCCGGATCGCCGCCACCGCGACCGGCCCCAAGGACGCCGACGGCAAGCGCCCGCTGTGCCGGGTCTGCGCGAAACCGCTGATCGGGACCTATGCGACGATGCTCGGTCGCTGCCGTCGCTGTCCCGGTGAGCACGACCCGGCCCTGCTCGAGGCGCTGCAGGAATGGCGGGCGGAGAAGGCCGAGGTCCTGCGGGTGCGCGACTTCGTCGTCTTCACCGACACCACCCTCACCGCCATCGCCGAACAGCTGCCCGCCGACGACACGGCCCTGGCGGCGATCGCGGGCATCGGCCCGAAGAAAATCGAACAGTACGGCGCGGACGTGCTCGCCATCGTCGCGTCCAGAATGCGGGCGACGACACAAAACCGCAGGTAGAAAATAGGTTGTTAGGTTCTCGATCATTGCCTATGGTGGAGAACACGCACCGAGAGTGATCTCGGTGCGCGGTAATTATCAGCACACGAGTTCAGGAGGGAGGCAGTCAGATGAACAGCAACACCACGTTCGACGCGGGCAATCGCGTCCTGGTGAACGAATTCATGGTGTCCGCCTCCCGGGGGGTCCTCGCTCTGCAGGGGACCGGTCTGTCCGGCGTCGATACCACCGCTGTGCCGATGGCTGTCATCCATCAGCACACCCCGATTCGTCTCCAGGACAAGCCCAGCGTGGGTTGGCAGCCGGCCGCCATTTCGGCACCGGCAGCAGTCGCGAAGGAGGCCGGTTACGAACCGGCTTTCCTCGGCGCAACCCGCCTCCGCGTCCACCCAGCGACCGTGAACAGGTCTCGACACAGATGTCGAACTAGGTAGGGAACACTCCCCGACCTCCTGGCCACGGATCGCGAGAAGCGAATTCCGTGGCCATTGTTATTTCGGCTCCTCAGCCGTTGGCACCGGGTTCGCACACCGAACACCACGACCGCTGCAAACGAGCTGAAGGAGAACGACGTGTTCACCGCCCAGGACTGGCCGACGGCCACTACTGACGTGACATGCCGAACCGTGGCGCAGACCCCTCGCGTCCGTGAGGTCACCAGGACCCTGCCCTGCCGGGCCGGAAACCCCGATCTGTGGTTCGCCGAGAGCCCCACCGATCTCGAGCAGGCCAAGCAGCTGTGCGCTTCCTGCCCGATCCGCAAGACCTGCCTGACCGCGGCCATCGACCGCGCCGAGCCGTGGGGCGTGTGGGGCGGTGAGATCTTCGACCAGGGTGTCGTGATCGCCCGCAAGCGCCCGCGTGGCCGCCCGCGCAAGGTCGCGATCTCGGCATGAACCCGGGAAAAGGGTTGTACCGCAAGCGAACCGCTCACCGAGTTCTGGTGAGCGGTTCGTTTGTCATTTGCGGGTGGTGCGTTTGACGGTGCGGTGGTCGCCGACGGCGACGACCAGGGTGGTGGTGTCCGGGGTGTGCGCCCACCACCGGTGTCTCTCGCCCGCGCCGCAGTAGTAGGTGTCGCCGGGGCCGAGTTCGTGTTCGGTGCCCGCGGCGACGATCGAGATCCGGCCGCGGATCACGTGGATGATCTCGTCGCCCTGATGGGTGAATTCGCGGTCGCCGTGGTCGGTGCCGCCGGTGAATTCGAGGGCGCGCAGATCGCGGTCGCCGTGGACGAGCGCGCGGACGGTGCCCGCGCCGGGCTCGGTCTGCGGCAGGGCGGTGTCGTCGGTGGCGCGGACCAGTGGGGCAGGCGCGGTGGCGTCGGCGGCGGCGAGCAGCGCGGTCGCGGTGGTGGTGAGCGCGTCGGCGATCTGCTGGAGCGAGCGCAGGCTGGTGTTGGTTCGGCCGTTCTCCAGCTGGCTCAGGAACGAGGGGGACAGGCCGGTATCGGCGGCGAGACGGGCCAGGGTGTGTCCGGCGGCGCGGCGGTGCTCGCGGATGACGGCGCCGAGCTGTCGATTGCGCTGGTGATCCTCGCCGTTTGGCACGTGTCGCTCGCCTCCGTGTGTCCGGTGTCCTCCTCGAACTCTAGTGAATTTTCAGTGGCACCGAAGGCGTCGGGGCATGCGGTTCGGTCGGGGCGCGTGGCTGTACCAGGGGATGGACTGGTTTCGCGCAGCCTGATCGGAACTGTTCCCGCGAGTTCAGTCGTACTGAATATTCAGTGGAGTCGAATATTCAGGAGAGGCGACATGGAACAGAACACGCTCAAGCGTCGGGGCATCGGGCTGATCGGCAGCGATGCGGATCTGGCTTCGCCCGGCTACACGCTCTACGCGCCGCTGGCGGGCAACGGCCGGGTCGATCTGGTCGATCTGGATGGCGAGATCGCCCACCAGTGGCAGCTGCCCTACCGGCCCGGCAGGCACGCGCGCATCCTCGCCGACGGCAGCCTCGCCTACAACGGCGCGACGCTGGCCCGCACCCCGCTGTTCGCCATGTGGCGCAAGTACTCCGGTGGCTCGATGGCGCGCTACGACCACACCGGCGTCCAGCTCAGCGAGATCCGCGACGACCTGCAGCACCACGACGCCCACCACTACGACGACGGACGAGTGCTCTACGCGGCGGTCGAGGCGCTCACCGGCGCCGACGCCGCCCGCATCCAGGGCGGCGTCCCCGGCACCGAAGCCGACGGCGTCGTGTGGTCGGACGTGATCCGTGAGGTCGGGGCCGACAGTGCGCCGAGCTGGGAGTGGCGCGCGGTCGAGCACCTCGATCCCGTGGAATTCGCGCTCCAGCCGCACTATTGGCGCGAGCACTGGCCGCTGATCAACAGCGTGTACCCGCTCGACGAGCACACCGTGGTCGCCAGTCTGCGCAGTGTCTCGGCGGTGATCCTCATCGACCGGCGCACCGGCGCGGTCACCAAGCTGGCCGACCGTGCCACTGTGGCCCAGCAGCATCACGCCACCCCCGTCGGCGACGGCAAGATCCTGGTGTTCGACAACGGCACCTTCCGCACGGGCGAATCGGTCACCTACAGTCGCGTCGTCGAAATCGACACGGCCACCGGCGATATCGGCTGGACCTACCAGGATTCACCGCGCGAAGCGTTCTTCACCCCCTTCATGGGTGGCGCGCAGCGACTGCCCAACGGCAACACGCTGATCACCGAGGCCGCCTTCGGCCGGATCTTCGAGGTGACCCCCGACCGGCGGATCTGCTGGGAATACGTCGTGCCCTCCTTCACCGAATACCCCGATCCCGATACCGCCCAGGTGTTTCCCGGCATCTCCAACGCGATCTTCCGTGCCTACCGGTACCAGGCGCAGGATCTGCCGTGGCTGCGGTGACCGCGACCCCGGTGGCACCGGTCGACGAGATCCCGCCCGCCGGACGGGCTTTCGCCGGTGCGCTGCAGCACCTCGTGGTGATGATCGCGATGCCGCTCACCTCGGTGCTGCTGATCAGCCGCAGCCTGAACCTCGACGACGACGCCGCGCGGGCCCTGCTCTGCGGCGCCCTGCTGTTCAGCGGCATCGGCACCATCCTGCAGTCCGGCGGCCGCTACGGCCTCGGCGCCGGCCTGCCGTTCGTGATGCTGCCCGGTGGCGCGGCCGTGGTGCTGTTCATCCAGATCGCCCAGACCTACGACCCGGCGACCGCGACCGGCGCCGTCCTGATCACCGCGGTCGCCGGAATCGCCCTGGTCCCGGTCGCGCGCAGGCTGGTGCGGTTCCTGCCGATGGTGGTGATCGCCAGCATGATCCTGGTGATCGGGGTCAACCTGGTGAAGGTCGGCGCGAATCTGATCACCTCCGCCGAGGACCCGACACCGATCCGCTCGGTGACCATCGCCGGTGTCACCATCGTGGCCACCGTGCTGGCGCACCGCTTCCTGCCCACCGGCTGGCGCCGGGTCTCGGTGCTGATCGGCATGGCCATCGGCACCGCGACCGCCGCCGCGCTCGGCGCGTTCACCCTGCAACCCGGCGACGCGCTGGTCCAACTGCCGGACCCGTTCCTGTTCGGCACACCACATTTCGACCTGCTCGCCGCCATCCCGCTGCTGGTGTTCAGCATCGGCTCGATGGCCGAGGCCACCGGCCAGACGGTGCTCAACGCCCAGGTGGTCGACAAGAAGATCGACACCGCGCCCACTGTGGGGCGCACGATCCGTGGCGATGCGGTGACCTCGCTGCTGTCGGGCCTGTTCGGCGGACCGACCATGGTCACCAGCGGCGAGAACATCGGCCTGATCCGCCTCACCGGCGTTCGCAGCCGCTACGTCACCGCACTGACCGGCCTGCTACTGATCCTGGCCGCCTTCGTCGCCCCGGTCGGCCGGATCGTGAACTCGCTACCCGGCCCGGTGGTCGGCGCGACCGCCGCGATCGTGTTCGCCACCATCATCGCCTCCGCGATCGGCATGTTCCGCCAGGTCGATCTCGACGACGACGCCGCCCTGCTCACCACCACGGCGGCCCTGACCGCGGGCCTGCTCCCGATCCTGGTCCCCGGCCTCTACCGCGGCTTCCCCGACGACCTGCGCCTGCTCCTCGGCAGTGGCGTCACCATGGCCGCCGTCGTCGGTGTCCTGGTCCACGTGCTGTGCACGGTCCATCGCCGTCGTGTGGCGTTCGTCACGAACGAGCACGACCGGGACAGTGCGTGAACCGAAGTCGGTCCGAACGGCATCTGAACTGATGGGGGCCGCGGCGACAGTCGCGGCTTCGGGTGCGAGGTGCGGGAGGAGTCGCCTCGCACCCGAAGGGTCCCCACAGCTCCAACGGGCGGCTAGGAGGCGCGTTCGGCGCGGAAGCCGGGGACCCAGGTGCGGACCAGGTTCATGAAGCCCAGTTCGGCGTCGAGTTGGGCCAGGATGCCGACCGAGCCGCCGAGGACGCGGAAGATCATCAGATATTCGGCCGGAAGTTGCAGGGCGCGAGCGGTTTTCATCTCCGGGCTGGAGAACTCCGACGCGGTGCCCGCGACCCGCTGCATCCAGGAACGGGTGAAGTGGAAGGTGTCGGTGCGGATGGGGTCGCTGAACGGGAGCAGGTACGCCTCGATCTCCTCGTGGGAGACGGTGCGGCCCGGGATCACCCAGTGGTGTTCATAGAGCAGCTCGGTGAGCGCGGCGTGGTCCTCGGCGACGGCGAGGGCGAGCATCCGGCCGAGTACCTCGGGGAAACCGTCGGGCATCGGCGCGCAGGCGCCGAAGTCGAGCACGGCGAGCTTGCCGTCGGCCTGCACCAGGAAATTGCCGGGGTGCGGGTCGCTGTGCAGCAGGCCGACCAGCTCGGGGGAGGAGAAGTGGAAGGTACCCATCAGCTCGGCGATCCGGTTGCGCTGGGCGCGGGTGCCCTCCGGGTCCTCGGCGCCCGCCTTGATCAGCGCCGAGACGGGGGTGCCATCGAGCCATTCGGTGACGATCACCTTCGGCGCGCCCGCCACCACCTTCGGCACGGTGATCTGCGGATGCCCGTCGAACGCGGCGGCGAAACGGCGCTGGTTGGCGGCCTCGATCCGGTAGTCGAGCTCCTCCTCGGTGCGCTCGGTGATCTCGGCCAGCAGCGGCTTCACATCGGCGCCGGGGATCACCGACGACAGCAGGCCGGTCATCCTCGACAGCGTCTTCAGATCGGCCCGCAGGGCCTCGTCGGCGCCCGGGTACTGGACCTTCACCGCCACCGCGCGCCCATCCGACCACACCGCCCGGTGCACCTGGCCGATGCTGGCCGAGGCTGCCGGGGTGTCGTCGAACGACTCGAAGCGCTCGCGCCACTTCGTGCCAAGCTGCTGGTCGAGCACGCGGTGCACGGTCTCGGCCGGCATCGGCGGCGCGGCGGCCTGCAGCTTGGTCAGCGCCTCGCGGTAGTGCTCGCCGAACTCCTCCGGGACCGCGGCCTCCATCACACTCAGGGCCTGGCCGAACTTCATCGCCCCGCCCTTGAGCTCACCTAGCACGGTGAACAACTGCTCGGCGGCCTTCTGGTTCAGCGTCGCGTTGATCTGCTGCTTGTCACCACCGACGAGCTTCTTGCCGAAGCCGACGGCGGCTCGGCCGGCGATGCCGAGTGGAATCTTGGCCAACTTGGCATTGCGGCTGGAACTGCGGCGCACGATCTCGGACACGTTACCCATCATGGCCGAACCAGTGGCCTGCGTGCCATGGGAATGCTCACACCGGGCGCTCATCCGGCCGCCTCCGAGGTCTGTGGGGTCTGCGGGGCCAGCGTGCGGCACCCGCACTCCGGGTGGGGCGGCCAGAGCCGGCGCTGCACCTGGTGGGTGTCGAGGTCCAATTCCACGGTGGCGTCGAGCGTGCCGGGCCGTCGGCGCGGTGAGCACGCGACGATCGCCTCCAGCTCGCCCATGGCCAGCGCCGCCGTGGCCGCGACACCGGCCGGGGACGCGTGGCCGGTGCGCCCGAGCAGTTGCGCCGCCAAGTGCGGCCAGTCGGCGTCGAATCCGGCGCGGGTCAGGTCGGCACAGCGCAGACAGCTGGTCTCACCCGGCAGGACGAGCGGCCCGACCACACCGACGCCGTCGCGCACGCGGACCGGTAGGTGCGGGATTCGGCGCAACACCAGGTCCACCGAAAGGCGTGGATCGATCATCAGCGCGTCGGCGAGCACGATCAGATCGCACATCGCGGCACCCACCGCCACATCCGGCCGATGCGCCCGCGAGCGCGCGGGCCGAAGACCCATGCGCCGCAGCCCGATCGACACCGCGTCCGAGAGCGGTCCGAGGCCGTGCACCGTGATCGCGCGGATCCGGCCCTGCCTGCGTTCGGGTTCGAGCAGCAGGCCCGCCCCCTCGATCGCGGCGAGCATGGCGCCGGTGCGTTCGGGGGTGATCCCGAATTCCCCCGCGCGCCAGATGATCTGCGGGCGCGACTGTAAACCGTCGAGCAGCCGCAGGAACGCGAGCACCGTGCCGGTGTCGAGTTCGTCGGTATCGAGCAGTAGCGCGCGTTCGGGATCCCAGCCCAGCTGGACCGTGCCCGACGGGCGAACCAGGGTGATGACCCGCGGATGGAGCATCGGTCCGCGGAGCGGCGTCGAGGTCGTCATGCCTGAAGTATCGGCGGCGAGCGCTACCGGGACGGCCGCCGAAAGCCTGGTTATCCACAGGCTTTCGGCGTGTCGGTGCCGTGCGGTCGAACTGTGAACAGCCGGTGTACCGCCCGTCGTCGCCACAATCCGCGGACGGGCGCGGACCGTGTCAGCGTGTCGCGCACCACGATCCGCGATTTCTCACCGACCGTGCTGGACACGGTGGATCAGGGGCGGTCGGTGCCGGTATCCGGGTCGGAGTCCGGGCCGGACTTGCCGCGCTCGTCGCGTTCGCGGGCCTCGGTCTCGGCGAGCTGGGCCAGCGGATCGTCGAAAGCGCCGGTGCCACCACCGATCACGGAGTCGATGAACCCGGCGGGGGAATCGAGGTCGCTGGAATCGGGCAGCAGATCCGGATGCGCCCACACGCCGTCACGCTGCTCCATGCCCGCGTCGGTGCTCAGCCGCCGCCACAGCGCCGAGGCCTCGCGAACCTTGCGCGGCCGCAGCTCCAGACCGACCAGGGTCGCGAAGGTCTGCTCGGCCGGGCCGCCGGTCGCGCGGCGGCGGCGCAGCGTCTCCGACAGCGCGCTCGCGCCGGGCAGCCGCTCGCCGACGGCATCGATGACCACGACGTCGACCCAGCCCTCGATCAGCGCGAGCAGCGTCTCCAGCCGCTCGAGCGCGGCCTTCTGCTCGGGGGTGGTCTGTGGTTCGAAGGTGCCCTGGGAGAGCAGTTCCTCGAGCTTGGACGGATCGCTCAGCGACATCGGGTCGATGTTCTGCGCGGCTTCCTCCAGCGTGGAGAAGTCCATCTTGATCCCGCGCGCGTAGTCCTCGACCGCGCCGAGCACCTGCGGGCGCAGCCACGGGACATGGGCGAACAGGCGCTGATGGGCGGCCTCACGGGCCGCCAGGAAGACCATGATCTCGCTCTCGGGCTGCTCGAGACCCTCGCTGAACGCCGAGATCGCGGTCGGCAGCAGCGCGGCGGTACCGGCCGGGCCCAGCGGCAGACCGATGTCGGTGGAGGTCAGCACCTCCTTGGCGAGCTGACCGAGCGCCTGACCGAGCTGAGAACCGAAGGCGAGCCCGCCCATCTGCCCGAGCATGCCGACCATCGGCCCGGCGAACTGCTTGGCCTCCTCGGGCAGCTGCGCGGTCCACATGCCCGAGATCTGTTCGGCCACCGGATCGCAGAGCCGCTTCCAGGTGGGCAGGGTCTCTTCGATCCAGTCGTTGGGGGTCCAGGCGACGGTCTTGGTGGCGCCTGCGGGCAGCACGGTGGCGCCGTCGAGCCACAGCTCGGCCAGGTGCGCGGCGTCGACCACCGCGGTGGTCGTGCGCGCGGCGATCGGGGCGACGGTGGCGCCGAGCTGCTGGCGGGCCAGCCGCTTGGCCACGTCGTAGTTGACCGGGCCCGCCTGCGCGCCGCCCGGACCCATGCCCTGGCCCATGCCGCTGATCATCTGCCCGAGCTGAGTCAGCATCTGACCCAGCTGCGAGGGATCGAAACCGCCCGCGCCACCCGCACCGAAACCGAACGGATCGGTTCCGCCGGGTCCGTTCGCCTCGTCGCGACGCTTGCCGGACTCGTCGTCGTCGCGGTTCGAGAAGCCGAAGGGGAGATCGCTCATACCTCTAACGTTACGCGGGACCACCGGGTCCTCGGTGTTCGCGCATCGCGAAATCGCCGACATCACCCGCGGCGCAAATGCGTGCCACTGCGGTCGGTCACGGCACCTGATCACTACTGTGGTCGGAGTGAATCGTCGGATCCTCACCCTGATCGTCGCCCTGGTTCCCGTGCTCGTGCTCGGCGTGGTCGGCAGCGTGGTCACCGTGCCGTTCGTCGCGCTCGGGCCCGGCCCGACCTTCGACACCCTCGGCCAGGTCGATGGCAAGGAGGTGGTCGATGTCACCGGAGCGCCGGTGGATCCGACGACCGGCCAGCTCAACATGACCACCGTCTCGGTGCGCGACGGCCTCAACCTGTTCGAGGCGTTCGGGTTCTGGGTCAGCGGTGAGCACGGCCTCGTGCCGCGCGCCGAGGTGTACCCGCCCGGCGTGTCGCGCGAGGAGGTCGACAAGTCCAATCAGCAGGACTTCAAGGACTCCGAGAGCAATGCCGAGGTCGCCGCGCTGCACTTCCTGAAGCTGCCGACCGTGGTGCTGGTGCGCGGCATCGGGGACGAAGGCCCGGCCAAGGACGTCCTGGCCGAGGGTGACGAACTGATCAGCATCGATGGCACGCCGATCACCACGCCCAAGGATGTCGTCGACATCGTCGCCACCAAGGCCCCCGGCACCACCATCTCGGTCGTCTACCGCCGTGGTGACGCCGAGCAGACCGCCCCGATCACCCTCGCCGCCCGCCCCGACGACCCGGCCAAGGGCTACCTCGGCCTCACCCCGGGCGAAGGTGGCAGGCCGCCGCTGCAGGTCGAGTTCAACCTCGCCGACATCGGCGGACCCTCGGCCGGGCTGATGTTCAGCCTCGCGCTGATCGACAAGCTCTCGCCCGGCGAACTCAACGGCGGTCGGTTCGTCGCGGGCACCGGCACCATCGATCAGGAGGGCAAGGTCGGCCCGATCGGCGGTATCCAGTACAAGATGATCGCCGCGCGCGAGGCGGGCGCGGAGACCTTCCTCGTCCCCGCGGACAACTGCAACGAGGCCCGGCAGCGCGTGCCGGAGGGCCTGCGGCTGGTGAAGGTCGACACCCTCGACAGCGCCATCACCTCGCTGTCCGACATCGACGCCGGCCGAGAGGCTGTCAGCTGCGGCTGATCACTCCAGCGTGTGGTGCAGGGCCTCGACAAGGCCGGGCGCCAGGTTGGGGTAGGTGCGCAGGTCGAGCTCGCCGAAGCCGTCGTCGTCGTCGGGCCGGATCTGCAGCAGGCACAGCGCCGTGCCGTGGCGCAGCACGCCCGCGATGAGGCGGGCGTCGCGGCGGCCGGGATGGGCGTGCGCCGCGGCGCGCCCGGCCGCGTCGGCGGCGTCGTCGTCGGCGAGCAGCGGAACCAGCGCCTCGTCCAGATCGCTCTCGGCGTCCGGCGGCAGCACCACGATCTCCTGGACCAGCACGCATCCTTCGACCGCGGGCGGCCAGGTGGTGGTCGCGAGGAACTCGTCCATCGCCATCGAACCGCCGGCGATGTCGTCGGGGAAGGCGTCCTGGGCGATGGGGGTGAGCTCGTTGCCGTCGTCGAGTTGATCGAGCAGCCCGGGTTCGGCCGCGACCAGGTCAGCGGTGGGAACCAACGCGAACATCTGCGGCGGATTGCCCCATCCCTCGGCGTCGGCGAACTCGACGACCTCGCGCACACAGCGGGCGAGGACGACTTCGGCGTGCTGGTCATCGGTCACTCGTCCATCCAATCATTTTCGGCCCCGCCGCTTGCACAGTGTCCGATTTCCGTAGAGTGGGCGCCAACGGTCCGAATCCGGACCATGGAACATCGGACTGCGGTGTCTGCGCCGATCAACGGCGTGGTAGCCGCCGGACCCTGGAGAGTGGCACCGTGGGCATGCGGCCCCCCACCGGCTTACCTTCCCTGTCCCGACGCAGCCGTGTGCTGCTGGTGACAGCAGTCGTCCTCGCGGCGCTGCTGTTGCTCGGGCCCCGATTCACCGACGCGTACACGAACTGGTTGTGGTTCGGCGAGGTCGGTTATCGCAGTGTGTATCTGGGTGTGTTGCGCACGCGGCTGATCCTGTTCGTCGTCGTCGCGCTGTTCATCGGCCTGGTCGTGTGGGCGGCGCTGCTGCTGGCCTACCGGTCGCGGCCGGTGTTCGTGCCGATCGCCGGGCCCAACGATCCGATCGCGCGCTACCGCACCACCGTGATGAGCAAGCTGCGGGTGTTCGGCATCGGCATCCCGGTGCTGCTGGGTCTGCTGTCCGGGCTGGTCGCCCAGGCGAATTGGGCCACGCTGCAGATGTTCCTGCACGGCGGTGAGTTCGGCGAGCAGGACCCGCAGTTCCATCTCGACGTCGGTTTCTACGCCTTCGATCTGCCGTTCTACCGGATGGTGCTGAACTGGCTGTTCGTCGCCGTGGTGATCGCGTTCTTCGCGAACCTGGTGACCCACTACGTCTTCGGTGGCCTGCGTCTGGCCGGGCGCGAGGGCACCCTCACCCGGGCCGCGCGGGTGCAGCTCGCGATCCTGGCCGGTGTCTTCGTGTTGCTCAAGGCGGTCGCCTACTGGTTCGACCGCTACGACCTGTTGTCGAGCACCCGCAAGGAACCCACCTTCGGCGGCCCGTCGTTCACCGACATCAACGCGGTGCTGCCCGCCAAACTGATCCTGCTCTCGATCGCGGTGATCTGCGCGGTCGCGTTCTTCGCCGGGATCGTGCTGCGCGATCTGCGGGTGCCCGCGATGGCGGCGGCGCTGCTGGTGCTGTCGTCGATCCTGGTCGGCGCGGTGTGGCCGATGGTGGTCGAGCAGTTCTCGGTGCGACCCAACGCGGCCGAGAAGGAGAGTCCCTACATCGAACGCAACATCCTGGCCACCCGCCAGGCGTTCGGGATAACCGACGACAAGGTCGAGTACGAGCCCTACAAGGGCGAGAGCAGCAAGAGCCCGCTGGACGTGCCCGCCGACGCGGCCACCATCGGCAACGCCCGACTGCTCGACCCGAACATCCTCTCCGCCACGTTCACCCAGCTCCAGCAGCGCAAGAACTTCTACGGCTTCCCCGAGGCCCTCGACATCGACCGCTACAACCTCAACGGTGACGTCCAGGACTACATCGTCGCCGCGCGTGAGCTGCAGCCTGCCGCGCTCTCGGGCAACCAGAAGGACTGGATCAACCAGCACACCGTCTACACCCACGGCAACGGCTTCGTCGCCGCGCCCGCCAACCGGGTGAACAAGCCGCAGTCCGACGCCCAGAGCGCCGCGGGCGGCAGTGACTCCGGTTATCCGCTGTTCATGGTGAGCGACCTGTTCACCGACATCGACGACCAGCAGATCAAGGTCGAGCAGCCGCGCATCTACTACGGCGAGCTGATCGCGCAGACCGATCCCGACTACGCCATCGTCGGTACCGCCGAGGGCCAGGCACCGCGCGAGTACGACTCCGACACCGCGCAGTACACCTACAGCGGCAGCGGTGGTGTGCCGATCGGCAACTGGTTCAACCGGCTGGCCTTCGCGGCCAAGTACGCCGAGCGCAACATCCTGTTCTCCTCGGCGATCAGCGCGGACTCCAAGATCCTGTTCAACCGCGGTCCGCGCGACCGGGTGCAGAAGGTCGCGCCCTGGCTGACCACCGACGGCAACGCCTACCCGGCGGTCGTCGACCAGCGCATCGTCTGGATCGTCGACGCCTACACCACGCTGGACAAGTACCCCTACGCCCAGCGGACCTCGCTCGACGGCGCGGTCGAGGACAGCATCGATCAGCGGACCGGCCGGGTCATCCCGCGCAAGGAGGTCAGCTACATCCGCAACTCGGTGAAGGCCACCGTCGACGCCTACGACGGCACCGTCACCCTGTACGAGACCGACACCACCGACCCGGTGCTCAAGGCCTGGCGCGGGGTGTTCCCGGACGCGGTGAAGGACCAGAGCGAGATCTCCGACGAGCTGCGCTCGCACTTCCGCTACCCGGAGGACCTGTTCAAGGTCCAGCGCGACATGCTCACCAAGTACCACGTGGACAACCCGCGTGAGTTCTTCACCAACAACGCGTTCTGGTCGGTGCCCAGCGATCCGACGATCGAGGGCGGCACGTTCAACCAACCGCCGTACTACGTGCTGCTGGGTGATCCGGCCACGAACAAGCCGGTGTTCAACCTGACCTCGGCGATGGTCGGCTACAACAGGCAGTTCCTCTCCGCCTACATCTCGGTGCGCTCCGACCCGGACGGGTACGGCAAGTTCACCGTGAAGCAGCTGCCGGTCGAGACGCAGACCCAGGGTCCGCAGCAGACACAGAACTCGATGACCACCGCCGACGCGGTGTCCCGCGAGAAAACCCTGCTCTCGAACTCGAACAAGATCCGCTACGGCAATCTGCTCACCCTGCCGGTGGCCGATGGCGGCATCCTCTATGTCGAGCCGTTCTACAACGAGCGCAACACCGGTTCCTCGACGTTCCCGCAGCTGCTGCGCGTGCTGGTGAGCTACCGCGACGCGGCGGGCAGCGTGAAGGTCGGCTACGCGCCGACGCTGGCCGAAGCGCTCAACCAGGTGATGCCGGGTGCCGGTGCGCTGGCGACTCCGTCCGGTGGTGATCCGGCGGTGAAGCCGAAGCCGGGCGGCGGAGCCACGCCGCCGGTGGATCAGGGCACCGCCACCACCCCGCCGGACGACGGGACCGGCCGGCCGGGCGTCACGCCGCCTCCGGTGACCGGTGGGACCGGTGCGGAGGCCGCGGCCGCCGAGCTCGATCGCAAGATCGAGGCGGTGCGCACGGCGATGCAGTCGGGCAACTTCACCGAATTCGGTAGGGCGCTCGACGAACTGGACAAGGCCGTGCAGGCGTACCAGGACGCCAACGGCGGGTAACCGCCACCGAACACACGAAAGGCCCCGCCGGACGGCGGGGCCTTTCGCGTGCAGGGGGAGAGATGGTTTCTTACTGGCCCAGCGAGGTGAGCAGCGGCGAGCCGTCGACCAGCGGGGCCGCGACCGCGACCAGCGGGGTGGCCGCCTTGACCAGTTCCGCGTACTGCTGTTCCAGACCGTGCTGCTCGGCGAGCGCGCGAGCGGCGGCCTCGGCCTGCTGCACCGCGGTCTGCACGGGGGCGGGGGCCTCGGCGGGCAGTTCGACGGCGGGCTCCTCGACCGGCGCCGGGGCGGGCTCGGACTTGCCCGCCCGCAGGTACTGGCCGCAGTGCGGCCACGCGCCGACGCCCTGGGTGTTGAGGACGTTCTCCGCGACGCGGATCTGCTCTTCCTTGCTGGCGGTGTGCGCCGAACCCTGCCCACCGTTGGCGGCCCAGGTGCTCGGTGAGAACTGCAGGCCGCCGTAGTAGCCGTTGCCGGTGTTGATGTTCCAGTTGCCACCGCTCTCACACTGGGCGACGCCGTCCCAGTCGTAGTTCGCGGCGGACGCGGTGCCGGTGGCCAGGCTGAACGGAACGGCAACCAGGGCGCCGGTGATGGCGGCGACGCCAAGAGCACGGGTGCGGAATTTCCGGGTTTCAGTCATGGGGGAGACGCTAACCAACAAATCCATGACGATCACATCTTGATAACGGGTCGATTCTATGAACGGAACAGGCGTCTTTTCGATGTTTATGCCGGGTACCCTTGGGTAATTCATAGATCCCGGTCGGTCTGTTATCTGGTCGTTATGTGCGTGAGATCACGCCGAAATAGTGACCCCGCTCACTGGAATTCGGACCCATAGCTCAACGTTCACCATAAGTGTGTCTCACCTCACATTTCTGTGACGCTGCCGTGCCGAAGATCGGCGAACCTGGCCCGAAAATCGGTGTTGACCTGGCGATTTGGCATCCACGCTAACCCGTGTGTAATGTTGTATTCACCGACGCGGGGTGGAGCAGCTCGGTAGCTCGCTGGGCTCATAACCCAGAGGTCGCAGGTTCAAATCCTGTCCCCGCTACAAAGCGAAGGCCCGGAACCACCAGGTTCCGGGCCTTCTTCATTGTCCAGGTCCTATGGCACCGGTCGGCCCGCGACGGCCAGACCGAGGACCGCGCGTAGGTGCTCGACGTCGGCGGGTCCGTTGTCGAGCAGGATCGCCGTGCACAGCCCGTCCGAGGCGGCCACCAGCGCCGCGATGGCCCGCGGATCGTCGGTGAGCGTGGCGCCCAACTCGGCGATGTTCTCCCGCCATCGCCGCGCGACCGGGCGCAGGGCGGGCCTGCGGGCCGCCATCGTGGCCAGTTCGCGTTCGGCGAGGGCGCGATCCCGGCCGGGGCCGCCGCTTTCGGCGATCAGTGCGGCCAGGCCGGCCAGCTTGTCACCGTCGCCGTCGATGATCGCGCGGATCCGGGCGGTGTAGCCGTCGGCGACGCTGGTCAAGGCGGCGACCATCAGCTCGTCGAGGGTGGCGAAGTAGTAGGTGCTCAGGGAAGTGGTGATGCCCGCCTGCTTCGCGACGGTGCGGTGGGTGACCCCGGCCGCGCCGTCGCGCGTGACAACGGCCAGGGTCGCGTCGATGATCTCGGCGCGGCGCCGCTCGCCGCGCACCCGGCGTCCGTCGACGTGCTCATCGAAGTCGTCGTCGACCATGCGTCTCTCCTCAGCGCTGACTCCACGAACGGTGTCCGACCATGGTCACACGCCGACGCTGTCCTTCTGCTCGCGGCCGAGCGGCGGGACATGGCGAAGCATGCGCAAACACAGCACGGTCGCCACGGCGATGGCGACGCCGGCGACCAGGGCGGCCACGTTCATTCCGGTGGTGAAGGCCAGCCGCGCCGCCTGCACGGCCGGTTCCGGCAGGTCACCGGCGATCGTCGCGCCGAGGCTGTCATCGAGCGCGGCGGTCGATTCCGGCGAGAGTCCCGCGGGCACGGTGATCCGGGCGCGATAGACCGCGGCGGTGAGGCTGCCGAGCAGTGCGACGCCAACGGCGATGCCGAGCTCCTGGACCGTCTCCGACATCGAGGCGGCCGAACCGGATTTCGCCGCCGGAGCCGCGCCGACGACGATGTCGGTGCCGAGAGCCGCGATGGCGCCCAGCCCGAGGTAGACGAACGCGAATCCGATCGCCACGGGTACCTGGTCGTCGAGTCCGGCCGTCGCGAGCAGGCCGTAACCGGCCAGCGAGAGCCCGAGGGTGGCACCCATGAGGTAGCCGGGGCGGATGCGCCGGGCGAGTACGGGCGCGCCGACCGCGGCGGCGAACATGGCCAGCGCGGGCGGTCCCATCCACAGGCCCGCGGTGAACGGTGTGAGGCCCTCGACGAGCTGTAGGTACTGGGTGACCAGGTACATCGAACCGCCGACGCCGACCAACCCGATCAGCAGCACGAGCAGAGCCACGGTGAAGGCCTTGTTCGCGAACAGTGACAGGTCGAGCAGAGGGTCGCTCAGTCGGCGTTGACGGCGCACGAACAGCACGCCACCCACGACACCGACCACGACGAGCAGCACGGATTGCCCGCCGACCCCGTCGACGGCGAGATGTTTGATCGCGTAGATCAGCGGCAGGATCGACACCAGGGACAAACCCACGCTGACCAGGTCGAGCCGGCCCGCCGCGGGATCGGCGTACTCCGGCAGCAGGGTCCGAGCGCCGAGGAGGACGACGACCGCGACGGGCACCGCGAGCAGGAACGCGGCGCCCCACCAGAAGGCATCGACCAGCAGCCCGCCCACGATCGGCCCGGCCGCCATGCCGAGGGCGAACATCGTGGCCCACACCCCGATCGCCACCGCGCGCTCGCGAGCGTCGGGGAACATGTTCGAGATCAGCGACAGCGTCGACGGCATCAGCGTCGCACCGGCGACCCCGAGCAGGGCGCGCGCGAGAATCAGCGATTCGGCCGTCGGCGCGAACGCGGCGAGGACCGAGGCGGCCGCGAAGGCGATCATGCCGATCATCAGGAGTCGACGCCGGCCGATCCGATCACCGAGGGTGCCCATGGTGATCAGCAGACCGGCGATGAAGAAGCCGTAGGCGTCCATGATCCACAGCAGTTGTGTCCCCGACGGCGCGAGGTCGGCCGCCATGCTCGGTGCGACGAGATAGAGCACCGTCACATCGAGTCCCAGCAGCACCGTCGGCAATGCCAACAGTCCCAGTCCCGCCCACTGTCTGGCTTCCGCACGCATCGACAACTCCCGCCTCGCCGCAACAATCTATTTGTACGATAGTACAAGTAGAACCATCGTACAAATATATTCGGCTCAGCGGCGGAGGGTGACCTGGAAGCCCTCCGTGGTGCGCAGGGTGAACTCGCCGGTGTTCGATGTCGCCATCACGTTGGCCGCGCGATCGTCGCCGGTGATCGACTCGACGAGGGTGCGCAGGGCGGGGGAGAGGGTGTTCCACTCCGGTTCCCGGGACTGCAGGATGCCGTGGTAGATCCGCGCGGTGTCGGACAGGCCCTCGGGCTGCCAGCCGAAACGAGGGGTGCTCGCCAGGAACAGGCTCAGGTCGGTGCAGGCGCCGTCGTCGGCGCAGACGCGGACTGCCATGTTGTCGTCGGCGTAGTCGTAGTCGCGCAGGCTCATCGTCCAGCCCGCCGGATCGCGGTGGTCGTAGTGCACGCCGGTCGGTGGGACCAGGGTCAGCGTCGAGGTGTCGCCGGGGCGATTGTCGAGAACGTCGGCGGTGAGCGGGCGGTCGTCGGCGGCGAAGGCCCAGTCGTCGGCGTCGATGGCCTTGTGCCAGAAGCCGGTTCGTCCGTCGCGGCGGCCCTCCACGCGCAGCTCGCGCTGTTCGGAACGGCCCCCGGTGGTGTGGATGGAGATCGTCGAGGTGATCTCGCCGGGAATCTTGGGCTGGCGCACCCAATCCGGCGGCGGCAGATGAATTCCGGTGTACTGCGGGAAGAACGGGCGCAGGAATTCGAATTGGCCCACCCAGGCGTCGAAATTCGTCGGTGCCTCGGCCAGGTCGGGGGTGTCGCCGTAGGTATAGGAGAAGAACAGGGTGTCGGCGCCGGAGATGTCGAAATCCCAGAGCCGGGTGTACATGTCGCCGTACTCGTTGATCAGGAAGGTCTGCGATCCCGACGCGCTCAGATTGATCGCCTGGAAACGACCGTCGAGCGGGCCGGGCAGCTCGTAGCTGTAGTCGTCGGCGAACTCGGGTTCGAACGGGCGCAGCGGATCGCTGCCCGGCAACCAGGGGTCGAGGATCACGATGCGATTGCCGTCGGGGGAGAGCACGAACACTGTGGTGACCCCGGCGCCGCCGACCGGCTGCTGTTTGCCCGCCGGGTCGGTCCAGAATCCCTGCTGACGGAAGGGAATCAGCTCGACGTATTCCGGATCCAGCCACGACAGACTCCAGGCGCGCGAGGCGGGCCTGACCTGCGTGCCGGTCGGATCGAGCCAGATCGGGGAGCCGAAACGCGCCGTCCACCACCACAGTTCGGGTGTCTGATCGGCGAGGTCCATCGTGAACACCCGCCCGCCCGGCACCACGGCGACCAGCCTGCTGCGATCCACCGAGATGGCCGAGATGTGCCCGCGCAGACAGTTCGGCAGCGGCGCGATCCGCCACCCGGACTCCCCGGCGAAGGCCTTCACATACAGGTTCCCGTCCAGCAGGGCGTACTGCCACGCCTCGTTGAAACCGCCCTGCGGGGTGCGCAATTCGATCCTGGCTGGCAGTCGCCGCGCGACCTCGGGCGGGGCGAACGGCATGGTCAGCAGGCCGATGCCGACATTCGGGAAGTGCATCGGCAGCGGCCAGGCGCCCGCGCGACCGGGCAGGGTCAACGCGGCGCAGCTCAGCGGCTCGGGCAGGACGCCGAAGGGCCACCACTCGTCGGCCGTCGCCGGTGCGCTCGCGGCCACCGTCGCCACGGCGAGCGCCGTCGCCACCATTCCGGACCAGCCTCGACGCATCAGCGATCACACCTTTCGTCCACCGGGCTTCGACACCCGGAATCACGGGCAACGCGCAACGATGTGGGGTGGACTCACCCCGGTGAACACAGGGAGCTCGGTCCGGGAACGGCGCACGAGGCCGCCGGGACGGGTGGAACCGTACCAGCACCGGCCGACAGGTCGGCCGTCGAACACGACGAAGCCCCCCGCGATCACGGGAGGCTTCGTCGGGTGTCGCTCAGGCGTCGAGGTCGCTGGCGACGAGTTCGGCGATCTTGTCGAGGGTGGGTTGGTCGTCGCTGGTGATGACGACCTCGGCGCCCTGGGCGGCGCCGAGGGTCATGATCATCAGGGCCGAGCCGGCGTCGACGGGGTCGCCGCCGACGACGGCGATGGTGACCGGGACGCCCGCCGCGCCGACGGCCTCGGCGATCAGGGCGGCGGGCCGGGCGTGCAGGCCGACCGAGGAGCCGACGGTGACGGTGGTGCTTGCCATGGATATCTCCTTGTGTGCGAGTGGATTACGCGGTGGTGAGGACGGGTTGGGGCGTCGGCTTGCGGGTGAGTTCCTTGGCGACGGTGACGCAGAGGGCGGCCACGACGGTGCCCGCGGCCAGGGACACGATGAACCAGCCGAGGTGCCCGATGGCGAAGAAGACGAAGATGCCGCCGTGCGGTGCGCTCAGTGTCACCTGCGTCGCCATCACCAGGCCGCCGGTGACCGCGCCGCCGACCATCATCGACGGCAGGACGCGCAGCGGGTCGGCGGCGGCGAACGGGATCGCGCCCTCGGAGATGAACGAGGCGCCAAGCAGCCAGGCGGCCTTGCCGTTCTCGCGTTCGGCGTCGGTGTAGAGGCGCGGCCGCACGAGGGTCGACAGTGCCATCGCCAGCGGCGGCACCATGCCGGCCGCCATCACCGCGGCCATGATCCGCAGGGTCGCGGGGTCGTTCACCGACAGTCCGGCCACGGCGAACGCGTAGGCGGCCTTGTTGACGGGCCCGCCCAGGTCGAAGCACATCATCACGCCCAGGATGACACCGAGCGCGACCGCGGAGGTGCCGGACAGGCCGTTGAGCCAGTCGGTGAGTCCGTTGGTCACCGCGGCGAGCGGCTTGCCGAGCAGCACGAACATCACGACGCCGACGATCAGCGATCCCAGCAGCGGAATCACCACCACCGGCATGAGCCCCCGCGCCCACACCGGCACCGGCAGCTTGCCGACCCACAGTGCCGCGAATCCGGCGATCAGACCGCCGACGAGGCCGCCCAGGAATCCGGCGCCGACGAACACCGCGATGGCACCCGCGGTGAAACCCGGTGCCAGACCGGGGCGGTCGGCGATCGCGAAGGCGATGTACCCGGCCAGGGCCGGGACCAGGAAGCTGAAGGCGAGTGAGCCGATCTGGAAGAGCACCGCGCCGAGATAGATTTTCAGGCCGCCATCGGGCAGATCGGTGATCGAGTTGTCGAGCACGATCGAGCCGGCGTTGTCGGAGATCGTGTAGCCGCCGAGCAGGAAGCTCAGGGCGATCAGCAGGCCGCCCGCGGCGACGAACGGGATCATGTAACTGACGCCGGTGAGCAGGATCTGGCGCAGGCGGGTACCCCAGCCGATCCCCTTGGCCGCCTGTCCGGGCGCCGGTACGGTGCCGCCGACCGTGGCCGCGCCGGGCGTCGTGCTCGCGGTGAGTGCCTCGGCGATCATCGTGTCGGGTTCGTTGATGGCGCGTTTGACGCCGGATTCGACGACCGGTTTGCCCGCGAATCTCTCGCGGTCCTTCACACCGACATCGGTGGCGAAGATGACGGCGTCGGCCCCGGCGATGGTGGCCGGATCGAGCTTGTCGCCGCCGCTGGAACCTTGCGTCTCGACCGCCACGTCGACTCCGGCGCGCTCGCCTGCGGCAGTGAGGGAATCGGCGGCCATGTAGGTGTGGGCGATGCCGGTCGGACAGGCGGTGACGGCGACGATCTTGCGTCGCGGGCCGGAACCCTGTGGTGCCGGGGGAGTTCCGGCGTCGGCCGATCCCGCGCTGCCGGGCGCGGCGTCTCCGGGTTTCGCAAGACCGCCGGAGGTCGCCGCGCTGCCCGCAGCCACCCCACTCGCGGCCGCTGCACCTCCGGCGGAACCGCGACCGGCGGCCGTGTCGGCACCGGACGAGGCGCTACCTGCCGTCGAACCGGCGGGCGCTCCGCCACTACCACTTGCATCGGCACCGGCGGTTGCACTGGCGCCGGCCGTGGTCCCGGTACCCGAGGGCGCGCCACCCGCCTCACCTCCACCGGCAGCAGGGGGCACTGCGCCCGGCGGTGTGCCTGTGGATGCTGTCGACCCGGCCGCCGGAGGCGCGGGATTGATGACGCCGTCGACGAGGGCGACCACGTCGGCCGGGGTGGCGGCGGCGCGGAGATCGGCGACGAAGGCGGGGCGGACCAGGGCGCGGGCCAAGGACGACAGCAGCTTCATGTGTTCGGCGCCCGCGCCCTCCGGTGCGGCGATCAGGAAGACCAGGTCGGCGGGGCCGTCCGGGGCGCCGAAGTCGACGGCGGGGGCGAGGCGGGCGAAGGCCAGCGACGCGGTGGTGACGGCGGCCGATCGGCAGTGCGGGATGGCGATGCCGCCGGGCAGGCCGGTCGCCGATTGCGCCTCCCTGGTCAGGGCGGCCTCGGCCACCGTCGCGGCCTGGGTGGCGCGCCCGGCGGCGGCGAGCTGGTTCGCGAGCGCGGTGATCACCGAGGTCTTGTCGGTGCCGAGATCGGCGTCGAGAGCGATCAGGTCGGGGGTGATGATCGAATCGGCCATCGTCGTGTCTTTCCGGAGTGGGGGCGGAGCAGGGTGTCGGTCGGGTGGAAGCGGTTGTGGAGCTGCGGGTCTGCCGAGCGGGGCGGCGGAACTGGCTGGCTATCGGAGGATGCGGCGGTCGAGGTCGAGTGGTGGGTGGTTCTGGCGTGGCCGGCGGTTTAGAGCGGGTAGCGGTTCGTGTCGGCGTGGCAGGCGGGCGAATGGCGTGTCGGGCGTGGTGCTCGGTAGGTGTGGGGTTCGGGTGGGCTGGTCGCCTCGGGAGGCGAGGGACAGGTGTGGATCAGGAGAGGGTGGGCGGTTGGACCGAGGTGCTCGGTAGGGGTTGGGCGGTGACCGCGTCGAGCGCGATGTCCGCTGGTCCTGGCAATCCGGTGCCAGGGAGCGCGGTGGCGGCGCTGCCGTAGGCGACGGCGTGCCGCAGCCGGTCCGCCGGTCCGGCTCCGGCGAGGTCGGCGAGCAGGTAACCGGCCAGGGCCGAATCGCCCGCGCCGACGGTGCTGCGCGGCACGATCGGCGGTGCCGGCGCGAACCAGGCGTCCTCGGCGGTGACCAGGACCGCGCCGGCCGCGCCGAGCGTGGCGAGGACCGCGCCGACTCCGCGTTCGATCAGGGTGGTCGCGGCTTCGGCGGCGGCGGTGGGGTTTTCGAGGGCGACCGGGTCGAGGCCGGTGAGCTGGGCCAGTTCCTCGGCGTTCGGTTTGATGAGATCCGGGACCGCTCCACGGGATTCGGCGAACAGGGCGAGCAGCGGCGCATCGGAGGTGTCGACCGCCACCCGGGTCCGTCGTCCGTTCGTCGCACCGCCGAGCACCGAGAGCGTGCTGACGAGCTGGGCATACCAGTCGACCGGCACGCCCGGCGGCAGCGAACCCGACAGCACGATCCACTCGGCATCGGCGGCCAGCTCGACCAGCAGCGCGGTGAGCTCGGCCAGGTTCGGCCCGGTGAGCGCCCGGCCCGGTTCGTTGATCTTGGTTGTCGTGCCGTCGGTCTCGGCGATGGTCAGGTTGGTCCGCGGCTCGCCGGGGACCGGCACCGTGCGGTACCCGATCCCCGCCTCGCGCAACCCGGTCACCACGGGGTCCTCGTCGGCGCCGGGCAGCACGGCCAGCACCGGCCCGCCACCGGCCGCGACGACCCGCGCCACATTGACACCCTTGCCCCCCGGATGCGAGGTGGCGCCCTCGGCGCGAAGCACCTGCCCGCGCCGCAGCGGCTCGGTGAGCGTGACTGTGCGGTCGACGCTCGGATTGGCGGTCAGTGTCACGATCATGCGAGCACCACCTCGATTCCTTCGGCGACCAGTTCCGCGTGCGCGGTGGCCGGGATGTCGGTATCGGTGACCAGGACGTCGATATCGGCGGGATCGCCGAAGCGGACGAAATCCTCGCGGCCGATCTTGCGCGCGTCGGCGACCACGACGACCCGGTCGGCCGCGGCGATCATCGCGCGCTTGACGGCGGCCTCCTCCGGATCGGGCGTGGACAGGCCGTGGCGCACGGTGAGCGCGTTGGTGCCGAGGAAGGCGACGTCGACGCGCAGTTCGCCGAGCAGGCGCAGCGTCTCGGCGCCGACCGCGGCCTGGGTGACCCCGCGGACCCGCCCGCCGAGCAGATGCACCCGCACCCCGGCGAATCCGGTGAGCCGGGTGGCGATCGGCAGGGAGTTGCTGACAGCGACCAGATCCAGATCGGCCGGCATCGCGGCGGCCACCCGCGCGGTCGTCGTCCCCGCGTCGAACAGCACGCTGCCGCCGGAATCGGGCAGGTACCGCTGGGCGAGTTCGGCGATGCGGTCCTTCTCGGCGGCCCGGGTGCTGTCGCGCTCGACGGTGCCCAGTTCGATCGTGGTGAGCGCGCCGGAGCCGACCGCCCCGCCGTGTACCCGGCGGATGAGGCCGAGCCGGTCCAGGACGGCGAGGTCGCGGCGCACGGTCTCGGTGGTCACCCCGTACTGGTCGGCCAGATCGGCCACCGACACGCGACCGCGCTGCCCGATGAGGGTCGCGATGGCCTGCTGTCGTTCCTCGGCGTACATGGTTCCTCCGGTCCACGAAATCTTTACATATGTTGTTTTATGCCCATTTGTGTTGCTTTGTCAATCAGTTTTGGTGAGCCGAGTCACAATCGTTGCCGGAGCGCATCGAGGTGAAAGGTGCCAGCGGTCACACGACCGCGCCGCGGGTGGTGGGTATCACGAGGGAAGACACTGCAGGTCAACGGCTTTCGCGGCAGCCGTCACGCCGCTGTTACGCACCTCTTCGGTGATCGACACGCACGCCGGTGAGGCTGACCCGCATGTGGCGATTCGCAGTGCGACCCCGTGTCAAGGCGCTGGCCTGCGAGGTGTGCGGGCGGCTGCCGCACCCCCGGCGAACCCGGCTGGCCCTGGCCAAGCTGGCGGCGGTGTTCCCGGTGGAACTGGCGCTGCACGCGCTGGTGATCCATCTGCATCCGCCGTATCTGCTGACCGTCGCGGTCCTGACGGTCACCACCACGATCCTGGTGATCTGGGTGGTCGAGCCCTCGGCGATGCGGATGCTCGGCGGCTGGCTGCACGGCCCGGAGCTGCGCCACCGCGACCGCATCGACGCCGCGCCCACACTGTGGCGGATCCGGGTACGCCTGGCCGACCGGCCCGGCACACTCGAGACGCTGGCCGCCCAGCTGGCCCACCGGGAGGCCAACATCCTCACCGTGCACGTACATCAACTCGAGGACGCGGTGCTCGATGAACTGGTGGTGTCCGCGCCCGCCGGGATCTCCGCGCACAGCATCACCTCGGCGGTGGTGCAGGCGGGTGGTTCCGGGGTGCGGGTGTGGCCGGCCACCGTGCTCTCGCTGATCGACGGGCAGACCAAAGCACTGGCCATCGCCGCGCGCATCGTCGGCGATCCGGACGAATTGCCCTTGGCCGTAGCCGAACTGCTCGGCGCCCGCTACCTGGCGCCCGGCACGCCCGCGGCGCTCGATCCCGGGGAGGGGACCGTGCTCGAACTCGAGCGCGACGAGCGGCACTGGGGTTTCGTGCGACCGGACGAACCGTTCACCCCGGCCGAGATCGCCCGCGCGCACCGGCTCGCCGACCTGGCGGCGATGACGGCGCGACGGCGGTGAGACTCAGTCGAAGCCGAGATCGGCGGTGAGCGGATCGCGCAGGGCACCCTCGGCGGCGCGCAGCCGGTCGGTGACGGAGGTGAGCAGATCCATCGAGTCCTGCGACAGGCCCAAGGCAAGGCGAGTGAGCCGGCGGATGGCGTCGCACTTGATGCGCTGGGCGAGGAGGACGTCCGGGTCGGCGGGTGCGGCCGAGTGTTCGACGACGGTCACGACAGGGGCACTCACAATCTCGGAACGCGCTGCTGGGTACGCTGCTGCCTATTTTCGAGTATGACGCACCTTACATCCCCCCTCCGGTCCGTGGACCAGGGCTCGCATGCGAAAGTTCTGTGATGAGTCAGTTCGCCGACTATCAGAACGAGATCTACCTTGCCGCGCTCGGGGGGATCCAGCCCGAATTCCCGATGGATTACGCCACGCTGGAGCGCAAAGCAACCGCCGCGCTGCCGGATCCACTGCTGAACTACATCGCCGGTGGCGCCGGTGACGAGCTCACCCAGCGGCGCAATGCCGAGGCCTTCGCCGACTGGGGACTGGTCCCGCGCATGCTGGTCGGCGCGACCGAACGCGATCTCACGGTCACCGCCTTCGGCCACACCTTCGCCAGCCCGCTGTTCCTCGCCCCGGTCGGGGTGATCGGTCTGGTCGGCGAGAACGGCCACGGTGACATCGCGGTGGCCAAGGCCTCGGCGGAAACCGGTGTGCCCGCGATCTACTCGACCCTGATGGAGGACCCGCTCGAGGACGTGCGCCCGCACGCCGGTGACACGCCGTCGTTCTTCCAGCTCTACACCCCGAAGAACCGCGAACTCGCCGAGAGCCTGGTGCACCGCGCCGAGGCGGCGGGCTACGCGGGCATCACCGTCACCCTCGACACCTGGGTGCCCGGCTGGCGCCCGCGCGACCTGGCCAGCGGCAACTTCCCGCAGCTGCGCGGGCACGTGCTGAAGAACTACACCAGCGATCCGGTGTTCCAGGCGATGGTCGGCTCCGACGATCCCAAGCTGATTGTCCTGCACTGGATCTCCACCTTCGGCAACTCGCTGACCTGGGACGATCTGGGCTGGCTCCGCTCGCTCACCGATCTGCCGCTGATCCTCAAGGGCATCTCGCATCCCGAGGACGCGCGCCGGGCCATCGATCTGGGCGCCGACGGCATCTACTGCTCCAATCACGGTGGCCGCCAGGCCAACGGCGGGCTCAGTGCCCTGGAGACGCTGCCCGCCGTCGTCGCCGCCTGTGACGACCGGGTGCCGGTGCTGTTCGACTCCGGTGTGCGCTCGGGTTCCGACGTGGTCAAGGCGCTCGGGCTCGGCGCGAGCATGGTCGGGCTCGGCAGGCCGTATGTGTACGGCCTCGCACTGGGCGGGGTGCGCGGTCTGGTGCACGTGCTGCGCAGCTACGCCGCCGAAGCCGATCTGCTGATGGCGGTCAACGGCTATCCCGATGTGGCTGCGGTCCGCGAGAACATCCGGCCGAGCACGCGCGGCAACGCCTCGCGCGGCTGATCCGCGGACGGCCCGGAAACCTGGATCGGGAGGGGTTTTCGGGCCGGGACGGCGGCCTCGGGCGGAACCTGTCGGTGGCTCGAGGCATCATCGTGGGCACACCACGCTGAAAGCACGCCACGCACCAACCTCCCGGAGTCCACGATGTCCTCGCCGAGCACCAAATCCGCATCCCGCCGAACCGCCCCACCGGTCCTGTCCGAGGCCGAACTCGCGCGCATCGCCGGTGAGCTGGCCGAGGGCAAACCGCCGATGGTGTGGTTCACCGCCGCCGCTGTCGGTGTCGCCGAGGGCAAGTCGGGCAAGGTCGTCGCGCTCGGTAACCCGGCCGACGGCGATTTCCTGCAGGTGCGGCCCACCGGTTCCAAGGATGTGCTCTCGTTCGGCCCGAGCGAGGTGACGCTGACCAAACCGGCCCGCGGGACCACTGTCGCGCCGGGCGGGTCCGCCCGGACCCGCCCCGCGAGCGTCCCCGAGCCGAGCAACCGAAAGGACACCACTGTGACCCAGCCGTCGACCCTGCCGAGCGCCGCGTCCACGTCGCCCGCGCCACGGTCGCTCGCCCCCGTGCCCGAGGAGGCCGCGGCCAAGCCGGCGCCGGCCGCCCCGCGTCCGGCGAAAACGCCTGCCGCGCGCAAGACCAAGGCGCCCGAGGTGACCGTCACCCTCACCGGCACCGCCGACGGGGAGTGGACCGTCGATGTGGTCAACGGCAAGAAGCGCAGTGTGAAGGGGATGGCGGTGAGCAGTGCCGCGGTCGCCCAGGCCGCGAAGATCCTGCACCCGGAGGTGGCCGAGGTGGTCGACGGCGTGCTGGAGGCCGTGCGCGGTGCCCAGCAGGCCAAGGTCGCCCAGTTGCAGGCCGAGCTGGAGGCGGCAAAAAAACTCCTGGCCGAACTCGGTGACTGAGTGATCGGGGCGGGGCCGCGAACGCCACGGCGCCTGCCCCGCTAAACGGCCTTGCTCGTGTGTTTCGTGGTGTGAACGATATTGCGGCGCAATGTTTTTCGTAGGTCGTCGTGGAAGGTCAGGCCGAGCCGGTATTCCTTGGCGTGATACATGGCGGCGTCGGCGGCGCGCAGCAGGTCGTAGATGGTCGTCTCGGTGGGGCGGGTGCTCACGCAGGAGATCCCGATGCTCGCGGTGATCGGGATCTCCCCGCAGCTGAGGTCGAAGGGCCGGACGAAGGCGCCGAGCAGGTGCTGGGCGAGGATGGCGGCCTCGGCGCGGGTGCGTGCGCCGAGGACCACGAACTCGTCACCGCCGTAGCGAGCGGTGACGTCGGTGCGGCCGGTGGTGCGGCGAATGCGGGCGGCGGCATGGGCGATGAGTTCGTCGCCGACCGCGTGGCCGTAGCTGTCGTTGACCATCTTGAAACCGTCGAGGTCGATGAACAGCAGGCACAGCGGCTTTCCGGCCCACTGGCCGCGGTAGCGGTGTGGTGCGCGCAGCAGGGCGGCCCGGTTGAGCAGGCCGGTGAGCAGGTCGTGGTCGGCCTGGTATTGGGCGCGGCGTTCGCTGCGGACACTGCGGGCGATGGCGCGCTCACTGCGCACGAGCACCCCCACCAGCAACAGCGTCAGCAGCAGGCAGATCACCACACGGTCGCCGGAGCCGAGGTCGGCGCCGATGACGCTCACCAGCGAGGCCGCCACCAGCGCGACCGCGATCACGCCTGCGCGCCGCCGTGACCGATGCGGATGGACATCGCCGGTATCGGGCAGTGTGCCCATGGACGGGTGCAGCGCGGCGAGCCCGGCCAGCAGATACGCCCACTGGTAGGGGACCAGCGCGAACTCACCACCGATGGTGAGTGTGCCCGCCGCGGTCAGGCTTTCGAGCAGCCCGCCGAGAAGTACGGCGATCAACGCGGCCTGCACCAGCCGCAGGGAGGTCCGCGAACCGACCGTGGTCGCCAGGGAATGCGCGAGCACGGTGAGCAGCAGCGCGTGGATCACCGGATAGCTCGCCGCCAGCACGGTGTCGAACCCGCTGCCGTGCCGCAGGATCGGTGAGATGAGGAAGGTCCACGAGGCGAGCAGCGCGCTGAGTCCGATCAACGTGGAGTCCAGCCACAGATCGCGGGCGCCGGCCACGCGCCGCGGTTGCAGCCAGCCCACGGCGGCCCAGCCCAGACAGAGGTAGGCGGCGAGGGTGCTCAGATCGTCGACCGGATGCCAGCTCTGATGCAGGCCGGTCTCCCGCAGCGCGGCGCCGACGGCGAACAGCGGCACCGAGGCGGCGAGCAGGTGCCAGGGCAGCCGATACGCGGGCCGGTGGCGGTGCAGGCCGAACCCGATCATCGCCAGGCTGCCCGCGACGATCACCACGAGCAACAGCAACGACAGCGTGCGGGCGTTCGGTAATGCCGCGACCGGCACGGCCCCCGCCGCGGCGAGCGGCAGCGCCCACCGTCGCCAACTGCCGTGGCGTGTCTCGCTGATGATCATCAGCCCCCCTCGATCCTGCTGCGCACGCGACGAGCGCCGATCGAACGGAGGCCGGTGAGTTCGCTCGTGGATTTTTGTCGGCCGAGGAGCACCGAGTGTTGTTGTCCGAGCAGAATCCCAGCCGACAAGTGCCGACGCTCAAAACCTTTACAACTCAGTCGATCATGACACGTTCGCCACCGTGCTGTCGACGCGTTGTGGCGCATTCGGAGATACCGATTCGGCACCCGGTGCCAGACATCAGCGCGGCGCGGTGTTCGGTGGGTGACGCGGGGCGGATCGCCGCCGCCGGACGAGCGGAAGGGGAGTGCTGGTGGACAGGTGGATCGCGCCGGGCCGGGTCAACCTCATCGGTGAGCACACCGACTACAACGACGGGTTCGTCTTGCCCATCGCCCTGTCGCTCGGCGTCGTCTGCGCGGCCGGGCCCCGCACGGACCGATCGGTGCGGTTGACCTCGGCGCAGCGGCCGGGCGAGGTCGTCGAGGTGGCCGTCGATGATCTCGCGGCCCAGCGCGACCGGGTGCCCGGCTGGGCCCGGTACCCGCTCGGCGTGGTGCACGAGTTCGTTTGCCGTGGGCATCCGGTCACCGGGGTGACGCTGGCGATCGACGGTGCGGTCCCGATCGGCGCCGGACTGTCCTCCTCGGCGGCGCTGTGCTGCGCGGTGACCGTGGCGCTGCGCGATCTGTTCGCCCCCGCCCTCACCGAGCGCGCGCTGATCGAGATCGCCAAGGCGGCGGAGAACGAATTCGCCGGGGTGCCCACCGGCGTGCTGGATCAGTCGGCGTCGATCCTGTGTACCGCAGGCCACGCCCTGTTTCTCGACGTCCGCGCGTTCACCGCAGCCGCCGATCCCGAAGCTGTTGTGGCCGAACAGATTCCCTTCGACCTGGGTGCCGCCGGGCTCACGCTGCTGGTCGCCGACACCGGCCACCCCCACGACCTGGCCGACGGTGCCTATGCCGAACGCAGAGCGCAGTGCGAGGCAGCCGCGGCCGCGCTGGGTGTCCGTGCGCTGCGCGATGCCACCGAGGTCGACCTGACGCGCCTGACCGATCCCCTGCTGCGCCGCCGCGCCACCCACGTGGTCACCGAGAACGCCAGGGTCCTCGCGATGGTCGAGCAGTTGCGCACCGGCATGGACCCGCGCGCTGTCGGTGCGCTGCTCACCGCGTCACATCGCTCGCTACAGGCCGACTTCGAGGTGTCCACGCCCGCACTGGATCTCGCGGTCGCCGCGGCCATGGACGTCGGCGCGTACGGTGCGCGGATGGTCGGCGGGGGATTCGGCGGCAGCGTCATCTCCCTGATCGACCATGACGCTACCGAGCGCGTCATCGCAGGATTCGCGGAACGGTTCGCGGCGTCCGGCCTCTCGGCACCGTGGGTGTTCGCCGTCGAGCCGGCCACCGGGGCACACCGGCTCGTCTGACTGGCCACCCCGTCCGAACGAGCAGCGGGCGCGTCCTGCACCGGCCGCACCGCGCGCTGGTCTGTGAAGCGGAGCCTGGACAACCTAGTCGTGCGGCCGGAGGTGTTCCAGGACGAGGCCGCGGACGGGTTCGACGTCGGCCAGCAGACCGTGCCCGGCACCGGGGAGAACCACCGTATGGGCCCCGGCACGTTGCGCGGCCTCCGCGGCCACCGCCGAATCGTGCACCTCGCTCGCCCCGGCCAGTGCGACGAAGGTCGGGACCGGCAGCTGGGTCAGCTCATCCGGCAGGTGCGGATAGACGATCGGCGAGGCCGGGAAATGCGCGGCTCCGTGCGCGAGCAGATCGAAGTAGGCCTCCACGTGCGCCGGTGCGCTGCCGGGGCCGCCCGGTGCCAGCAGCGCGCGGGCGGCCTCGAAGGTGGGGTGCGGGTCGCGGTTTCGGCCCAGCTCCTCGAATTCGGGACTGAACCCGGCGAAGACCAGGGGCGGGTCGAGCAGGACCAGCCGGCGCACCCGTTCGGGATGGGCGAGCGTGAACCGGAGCGCGAGGTGACCGCCCAGGGACTGGCCGCACAGGTCGGCCGCGGGTAGCCCGAGCAGATCGAACGTCTCCGCCAGCCAGTCCACGAGATCGTCCATGCTGGTCAAGGCCGCGCCGGTATGCCGGCTGCGGCCCGGCTCGCCCATGATGTCCACGGCCCGCACGCGATGTTCCTCGGCCAGCGCGCCGACGACCGGGTACCACATCCCGGACGTGCCGCCGTATCCGTGCAACAGGACCAGCGACTGCGCCGCGGCCGGGCCTGCGGAGGTGACCCGCGTCGTTCCGTACCTGCCCGGAAGATCTACCGTCTCGACCGGTACCGGCCAGTGGGCCAGCACCGCGTCGTAGGTCCCGAAATACGCTGCCGCCAGCTCAGGGGTGGCGAATGTGCTCATCGCGTCTCCTTTTGCAAGTCAGCTGTATTATGTCAGATGTATGGAAACGAATGGAAGGGGTTCGGGTGCCGAAACAGGTCGACCACCGCGAACGTCGCGAAACCATCGCGCGCGCCCTGTGGCGAGTAGTCGAACAACAGGGCTGGGCCCGCGCGACGATGCGCGAGGTCGCCCGTGCGGCGGATGCCTCCCTGGGGCAGGTCCAGCACTATTTCCGTTCCCGGACAGCGATGCTCGTCTTCGCGATGGAATTCGCCGCCGAACAGACCGCACGGCGCGTCACCCAGGGCCTCGACGGCCTCGGCTCACCTGCGCACCCCCGGGACGTGCTGCGAGTGACGCTCATGGAGATGCTGCCCCTGCACCCGGACGCCCGCGCCACCAGCCGGATGAGCGCCGCCTACACCCTCGAGGCGCTGCACGACCCGGAGCTGCACGAGCAGGCCCGCCTCGGACTCCACGACGGCAGAGCGCTCACCGAACGCCTGATCAGGCAGGCGATCGCCGACGGCCACCTCCCCCCGGATCGTGACCCGGCGATCGAGACGAACCTCCTGCTCGCGCTCACCGGCTTCACCCCGCTGCTCGAGTTCGACGTCATCGATCCCGAGGCCGCGCTGGCGGCCATCGATTACTACCTCGACCGACTCTTCGACCGCACCCAAGGCTCGCGGCCCTCGACCTCGCAGCCATGACTCGGCCGAGACCGGCGACGCCTCGACTACGCTTCCAGCGCGCCCGGAATGCCGTCCTGGACGACGAAACTCGCGCGGGTGGAGATCGGGGCTCCCTCCCGGGTGACATAGGGGACGACGCGGAAGTCGTTGCGCCACTGCTGATGATCCAGCTCGACGCGGACGTAGCCGCGCTGGCGGTTGTAGAACTTCAGGTCCGGGTTGGCGGCGAGCAGCATGCGTCCGGTGTCGGACATGTCGGCGCCGTCGCCACCGGTGCTGATCGAGGTGCCGGTGAATTCGGTGGCGACGACGGGGGATTCGGGGTCGCTGTAGTCGCGGCGCAGGTCGGCGACGTAGTTCTCGTGCCGGTCGCCGGTGATCACCACCAGGTTCGCGACGTCGTGATCGGTGGCCGCGCCGAGCACCGTGTTGCGGTCGGCGATGTAGCCGTCCCAGGCGTCGGTGCCCAGCAGCAGATCGGGGCCGGGATCGTAGTCGGACTGCGCCATGGCGACCTGGTTGCCGAGCACCTGCCAGCGCGCGGTCGAGGCCGCGAAGCCGTCGACGAGCCAGTCGCGTTGTGCCGCACCGAGAATGGTGCGGTCGGGGTCGAAACGATCGTCGCAACCGACCACCGCGGAACCGTCGCCGCAGGCCTGCTCGGTGCGGTACTGCCTGGTGTCGATCATGGTGAACTCGGCCAGATCGCCGAAGCCGTAGCGGCGGTGCATCCGCACCGAGGGGCCGACCGGCAGCTGGGCCAACCGCATCGGCTGGTGTTCGTACATGGCCTGGAAGGCGGCGGCCTTGCGGCGCCGGTACAGCGGCGGCAGCCGGTACACGTCGAAGCCGAGGCCGGGATTGGTGCCCGCCCAGTTGTTGTCGAGTTCGTGATCGTCGAAGGTGACCAGCCACGGGAACGCCGCGTGCGCGGCCTGGAGCGGCGCCTCGACCTTGGCCTGGGCGTAGCGCAGCCGGTAGCCGATCAGGTTCACCGCTTCGTCGGTGAGCTGCGGCGGCACGGTCGCGCCCCGGCGGCCGAGCATCCAGGACGACTCGTAGATGTAGTCGCCCAGGTGCACCACCAGGTCGAGATCCTCGGCGGCGAGGTGGTCGTAGGCGGTGTAGTAGCCCGAGGCCCACGACTGGCACGAGGCGAAGGCGAAGCGCATCCGGTCGGTCGGCGCCCCCGGTGGCGGGGCGGTGCGGGTGCGGCCGACCGGGGAGATCGCCGAGCCGGCGCGGAATCGGTAGTAGTACCACCGATCCGGTGCGAGCCCGCCGATCTCCGGATGCACGCTGTGCCCGAGCGCGCGGGTGGCCACGGCCGAACCTCGGGACACGACCCGGGTGAAGCGTTCGTCCTCGGCGACCTCGTAGTCCACCGTCACGGGGTCGATCGCCATTCCGCCGTAGCCGTCCGGTGCGAGCGGGTCGGGGGCGAGCCGCGTCCACAGCACCACCCCGTCGGCGGTGGGTTCGCCGGAGGCGACGCCGAGGGAGAACGGATCGCCCAGCCGTCGCGGTGCGGCGAACCGGGCGCTGCTCACCGCCGAGACGCCCACCGCGGCCGCGACCGATCCGGCCACGCCGTAGCGCAGGAGTTCCCGACGCGAGAGCGTCATCCTCGACATCCTTTCGCCACGACCGACCGAGTGCACCTCCGATTCTGTCCGAATTCAGGGTTCGGTGCGCGTGGCGGCCGCGAGCGCGGGTTCCGCGCGCAGTAGGACACGAGCGGCGGCCTGGTCGGTTCGGCCGCGTTCGACCAGGCTCGCGAGACCTTGGTCGAACGCGGCCTGCCGGTCAGCGGGACGAGGGCTGGGCGCGCGCGGCCAAGCCGAGTGCCACGTCGATGATCAGGAAGCCCAGCAGGCTCAGGCCGACCAGCGGGATGAACCAGCCGACCACGATCGCCCCCAGGACCAGGGGAACGGTGATCCACGGCGAAGTCCGGCGCAGGACCCCGCGGCGCGGCGGGGTGGCCAGCGCGAGCCGGGTCGCCTTGCGGGTCGGGCGACGCTGCCACCACATCAGGTAACCGAGGACCAGCACGGTGATCAGGCCGACCATGATCGCCAGCAGCAGCAGCTGATTCGGCAGCCCGAACAGCAGGCCCATGTGGAAGGCGATGCCCCAGTTGGTGAGCTTGGCCATGAGCGGCCAGTCGGCGTAGGGGAGTCGGTCGGTGATCGTGGCGTTCTCGCCGTCGACCGCGACGGCGTCGATGGTGTAGGTGCCGGGCAGCCGGATCTCCTTGACCACGAACGCCTGTTCCGGTTTCGCCGGGACCGCGATCTCGGCGCCCTGGGTGACGCCCTCGGCCCTGGCCGCCGCGTAGACGCGATCGAGCTGGGCGATCCGGGCCCCCTGGTCGACCGGGGCCGGTGCCGTGTGTCCGGCGGCGTGATGGTCACCGCCGGGGGCAGGCGCGGGTGCCGCGGCACCGGGCAGGGTGGCGCTCACCGCGGGGGTGGTCCAGCTCAGTTCCTGGCGCAGTTTCGTGACGTTCTCGCCCGCGTAGGTCGACCAGGTCATCCCCGTCGCCGAGAGCAGGAGTACCACCGGCAGGATCCAGATCCCGATCGCGCCGTGCCAGTTCAGCTTCCGGCGTCGCGGCTGGGACAGATCGGGCGCGAGCAGCCACTGCGCGGCCGTCCGCGCGCGCCGCTTGCGCACCCGGTGCACCCACAGCACCAGGCCGAACAGCGCGATCACCCACAGCCACGACGCGGCCAGCTCGCTGTAGAGGCGACCGGGCTCGCCCAGGTGCAGGTTGCGATGGAATTCGCTGAGCCAGGCTCGCAGCGGCAGGGCGCCGCCACTGCCGTAGACCACCGACTCGCCGACCGGCTGAGCGGTCTGCGGGTCGACGAACACCGACAGCCGCTCGGACGCGCCGAGGGCCGGATCGTTGAACAGTACGCGGGTGGTGTCGCCGTCGTTCGGCGCGGGGGCGACGGCGACCAGCGTCAGGTCCGGCCGGGTCGCGACGGCGGCGTCGACCTGCGCGGCCAGCGACTGCTCGGGTCCGGTGGTCTCGACCCGCAGCAGATCACGGGAGACGAACCCCTCGATCGTCGGCGCGATCGCGTAGAGCGCGCCGGTGAGTGCGGCGATCAGGATGAACGGGGCGACGAAGACACCCGCGTAGAAGTGCAGGCGCAGGGCGAGTGGATGAAGGTGGAGACCCCGGCGCGCGCCGGAGCGTGGACGTCCACCGGAAACCGGTGGTGCCGAGGTGGGCTGATCCTCGGCCGGACGGGTGTCCGTGATGCTCATCAGTGATTCTTTTCTGGAGTACTGGATACCCGATGCGCACGGATCGGCTGGCACGCGCCGTCGACTACGAGGCCACGACCGGCCGAAGCCGGCGGGACGCTGAGCCGACATGAACACGCCACGCAGCAATTCGGGCGCTGCCCGCACAGTTCGGCCGCACCGCGACGGTTTCGGCCGCACCGTGACCGTCCGGCCATGGCGTGACCGTTCAGCCGCGGCCCAACCCGTCCAACGACGTCGTGACGGCTCGGCTGTGACGTGGCCCGTCCAGCTGTGGCGAGAACGTTCGGCTGCAGCGTCATGTCCGGTCGCGAGCGGTGGCTCGGTCGTGTCATGACGACGGTTCGGCCGTGGTGTAGCCGTCCCGCTGTGGCGAGACGGTTCGGCAGTAGCGCCATGTCCGGTCGCAAGCGGTGGCTTGGTCGTGGCGTGACGGTTCGGCGAGCACGCGGTCGAGGCGATCAGCGCGGGTGCGCGGAGCGGATCGGGCCGTCGGGTTCGCCGGTTGCGGCGGGAGAACAGCGCAGGACAAATGTCCGTGTGCACCGGGTGGGGGAGGGATCAGAAAGGAATCGCGAGTGGCGGAGCGCGGGTTCGCAGGGACTGCGTGGCGAAGATCCGCAGGATGACGCGGTCGCGGTGGATCAGGCGCAGTGGCGCCGGATCGGGGATGCGGGGTGTGCGGTAGCGCAGCGGGAGGATGCGCGCCAGGGCGGCGCCGCCGATGCGGTAGGCGGTCTCGGCGCCGATGATCACCACCGCGGCGAGCAGCGCGGCGACGGTGTGCGCGGTGAGCATGCCGAGTCCGAGGGTGTCGGCACCGTGGTGGCCGTGCCCGGACCAGCTCATCGTGGTGTGCCCGAGCAGCTGGCCACCCAGCAGCACCGCGGCCAGACCGACGGCACCGCTGCGCAGCGCGGGTAGTCCGGCGACCAAGGCCCCGACGACCGCCGAGGCCGCCGCCAACAGGACGACGGTGGTACTGCCCGGCAGCGCGCCACCCGAGGCCAGTCCGTGGGCGGCCAGCGACAACGCCCCCGACATCGCGCCCGCGCAGGCACCACGCAGCCGCGCGCCAACCGCACGCGACGGCGCAGATGCCTGCGCGAACTCGATGATCACCCGTTGATGATAAGCGGGCGCTCAGCCCACGGAGACGTCCGGCTCAACTCGATTCCAACGGACCGAACCATCACGAGTGATCCCCCGCGACGCGGCAGCACCCGAGTGGACTGTGCAGCGATGGCCGCACGGCCGACACCGCCCTCGTCGGCACGGTGTCAGCGTGTGGACGCACGGTGTGGCTCCTGGACACCGGCCTGGTCGGCACGGCATCGGCACCTGGACGCCGGCCTGGCCGGCACGGCGTCAGGACGTCGACACCCGATCGACCGGAGCCTCAGTCGGCGTCGAACTCCAGCTCGACCAGTGGCTTGCGCAGCAGCTTGCCGGTGGCGTTGCGGGGCAGCTCGTCGAGGAAGATGACCTCGCGGGGGACCTTGTAGCGGGCCAGGTTGTCGCGGACGAAGTCCTTGATCTCCTTGGCGTCGCGTGCGGAGTCGGGGCCGGGGACGACGATGGCGCGCAGTCGCTTGCCGTAGTCCTTGTCGTCGACGCCCACCACGGCGGCTTCGAAGACGTCGGCCCGGCCGGCGATGAGGTTCTCGACCTCGAGCGGGAAGACGTTCTCGCCGCCGGAGACGATCATGTCGTCGTCGCGGCCGTCGATGTAGAGCAGGCCGTCTTCGTCGAAGTGGCCGACATCGCCGGACGACATCATCCCGTCGACGATCTCCTTGGTGCGGCCGTCGGTGTAGCCGGTGAAGGCGAAACCGTTGTCCACGAAGATGGTTCCGGTGACGTTCGGCGCCGTGATCGGCTTGCGGTTCTCGTCGAGCAGCACGATCCGGATGCCGACCGGCGCCTTGCCCGCGGTGGTCGGCGCCTTGCGCAGGTCGGCCGGGGTCGCCACTGTCATCACCGCGCACTCGGTGGAGCCGTAGAGGTTGTAGAGGCTGTCACCGAAGTAGTCCAGCGTGCGGGTCACCACGTCGGGGGCGATGGCCGAGCCCGCGGCGAAGATGACATCGATCGTGCGCGGGTCGTACTTCGCCAGGATCTGCTCGTCCAGATCCAGGATGCGCTGCAGCATCGTCGGCACCACGACCAGCGAATTCGCCCGGTACTTCACGACATTGGCGAGGGTCTTCTCCGGATCGAAGCGCCGCTGCTGGAAGATCACCCGGTTGCCCAGCGCCAGCCCGAGGGTGAACTGCGACAGTCCGGTGCCGTGGAAGATCGGCGCGGCCATGATCATGGTGCCGTTGTTGGGCAGCGGCACCCGGTCGACGAACTGCGCGGAGGCGAACGGGCTCACCTTGTCGCGCGGGGCGCCCTTCGGCGTGCCGGTGGTGCCGCTGGTCAGGATGACCATGCCGCCCGGCTTGCTCGGCGGGCTGAGCGGGGTGACCGAACGCCCCGACGACAGCGAGGCCACGGTCGGGATGGCCGGATCCACGCCGTGCGCCTCGTCGACCCAGGTGAGCACGCGCGGGATCTCGGCGGGGATGGCGCTCATCAGGTCGAGGAACTCGCTGTCGTGCAGCACCGCCTTGACCTTCTCGCGCGCGGCCACGTCGGCGAACTGCGGCTTGGCGAAACCGGTGTTCATCAGCACCGCGCGGGCGCCGAGCTTGCCCGCCGCGAGCATGCTCAGCACCATGCCGCGATGGTCGCGGGCGAGCAGGGCGATCACGTCGCCCTCGCCGATGCCGTTCGCGCGCAGGCCGCGGGCGAAGGCGTTGGACTGCTCGTCGAGCGCGCCGAAGGTGAGCTCGCCGAGCTCGTCGACGATCGCGCCCGCGTCCGGCCTGGTCTGGGCGGCGTGCATGACGACACCGGCGAACGGGCCGAATCGCGAGACATTGCGGAACGAGCGGGCGGCATGGTCGAGGCGCAGCGGATTGAACAGCTTGCGGTCGTACATGACCTTGACGCCGAGCGCGAAATCACCTGCGCGCCGAGCGGTCCCACCGAGCGCGGGCAGAGACAGAGACATCGAACAGCCTTTCGGCAGACCGATCCCGGCCGAAGACGCGGGGCCGGACCGCGTCATCGAGATCCAGTGCTGGTGCTGACAATAGCAAGCGATCCGGCCGCGCTGTGGGGTCCGTCTCAGAAGGTGACGTTCACTGGGAGATCTCATAGTCGACGAGAACGCGCCGCAAGATCTTGCCGGTGGCATTGCGGGGCAGCTCGTCGAGGAAGACCACCTCGCGGGGCACCTTGAACCGGGCCAGATTGGCCTTGACGTGGGCCTGCAGTTCGGCCGGGTCGGGGCTGTGGCCCTCCTCCAGCACCACGAACGCGCGCAGCCGTTTGCCGAATTCCGCGTCGTCGACGCCGATGACCGCCACGTCGAAGACGTCGGGCCGCTCGACGAGCAGGTTCTCCACCTCCTGCGGGAAGACGTTCTCGCCGCCGGAGACGATCATGTCGTCGTCGCGGCCCTCGACCATGAGCAGGCCGCTCTCGGTGAACCGGCCCAGATCGCCGCTGGACATGTAGCCGTCGATGATCTGCTTGTTCCGGCCGTCGGTGTAGCCCTCGAAGGGCGCGCCGCTGCGTACGAAGATCCGGCCCGTGGTCTCGGGCGTCTCGACCCGCTGGTCGTTGTCGTCGTAGAGGCGGACCTCGCAGGTGATCGGCGAGCGCCCGACCGTGCCCGGTGCCTCGGCCAGCTCGGCGGGGGTGGCGATGGACGCGATGGCGACCTCGGTCGAGCCGTAGAGGTTGTAGAGCACCGGGCCGAAGGCCTCGGTGGCCTTGACGCACAGCTCGGGCGTGAGCGCGGACCCGGCGAACAGGATGACCTTCAGCGAGGACAGGTCGTACTTCGCGCGGACCTCGGCGGGCAGTTCGGTCATCCGGTGCAGCATGGTCGGCACGCAGACCAGCATTTCGACCTTGTGCTCGGCGATGGCCGCCAGGGTGGCCTCGGCGTCGAAGCGGCGGCGCATGACGATCTTGTTCGACAGGATCGTGCCGACCAGCCAGGTGCCAAGGCCCGTGCTGTGGAAGATCGGCGAGACGATCATCATCGTGCCGTTCTTGGGGAACGGCACCCGGTCGACGAACTGGGCGGTGGCCAGCGGGGTCACCTTGGTGCGCGGCGCGCCCTTGGGCAGGCCGGTGGTGCCGCTGGTGAGGATGATGAATCCGCCCGGCTTGCTCGGCGCGGGCAGCGGCTCGACGGAGTTGCCCGCGATGAGGTCGTCGAAGGTGGTCGCGCCCTCGGGCAGGGTGGTGCCCTCGTCGACCCAGGTCAGGTAGCGCGGCAGCTCGGGCGGCAGCGCGTCGAGCAGGTCGAGGAACTCGCTGTCGTGCAGCACGGCGCGCACGTTCTCGCGCTCGCACACCTCGGCGAACTGCGGCTTGGCGAAGCCGGTGTTCATCAGCGCGATCCGCGCGCCCAGCTTGCCCGCCGCGATCATCGACATGATCAGGCCGCGGTGATCGCGCGCGAGCACGGCGACGACGGTGCCCTGGGTGATGCCCGCCTCGTGCAGGCCGCGGGCGACCGCGGTGGACTGCTCGTCGAGTTCCCGGTAGGTCAGCTCGCCGCGCTCGTCGGCCAGGGCGATCTGATCGGGGGCAACGCGGGCGGAGTGCCGGACGAGGGTGGCCTGCGGGCCGTAGATCTTGGATTCCTTCATGGTCCGCAGGGTCTCGAGCGGTTTGGTGGGATCGGAGACTCCGCGCTTGCGCAGGACCCCGAGGCCTTTCACGGTTTCGAGAAGATGGGCCATGCTCACTCGTCTACCTCCACAGCATCGATGTATCGATGCTTACGGTAGCAGTTGATGTGCCCTGCATCACAGTGTTCTAAACCGGCAATTCGGACAAATTTCCGTGTCAGCGTTGTGCGCTGGCCAGCGCGGCCAGCAGCGGGACGAGCCTGCCCTCCGGAACCTCGAAACGGCCCAGACCTGCGGTTTGCAGCCAGCCGACGGCGGCGAGCTGGCGCAGATGCTGGTAGATGTCGGCCGAAGTGCCCAGTTCTTCGATGGCGGCGAGGTCGGCCGCGGTGCGACGGCCGTAGACGATCTCGCGCAGCAGCCGCAGGCGCACCGGATTGGCCAGCACGGCCAGGCAGTTGGCGGCCTCGATGGTCCAGATGTCGCCGACGATGGCATCGGTGGCGTACTGGGCCTGCCAGTCGACCCGCTCACCGGTCGGCAGTTGCAGCGCGCCGGCCAGCAGAACCCCGCCGTTGCGCTCCCCGGCGTCGTCGAACTCGTGCCGCAGCCGGGTCACCGCCCACGGCAGTCCCGCGCTCTCGCCCTCGGGCCGCGCGCTCTCCAGCGCTGCCACGCGCCGTTCCAACTCTTCGATTCGGTCGACCAGTTCCACGCGGTCAACCTACGCCACGCGCCCGGTCGTGAGCGGGTCGAACGGTGCGGATCGCCTGTGCCACAGGCACGCACCCCCGCGCGAGCATTCGCGCCGGGGGTGCGTGGGTGTCGCGGATCAGCCCTGAACAGCGCCGAACGACGGCTGCTGGATGGTGGCGAGCTGGTAGGCGTAGCCGTCCGGGTGCGCCTCGCTGACCGGCACCGACCAGCGGTGCCACAGCTGGCCGTACACCGCGGCCACGATCAGGCCGCCGCCGGGATTGAGCACCCCGGTGCGGATGGTGGTGTCGACCGGGATGTCCTGGTGCTCGGTGAGCTGGGCGGTGCCGCTCTGGCCGTTCGACAGGTTCAGCCAGATGACCTCGAGCCTGGCCTCGCCCTGATTCGGCGAGATGGTGCCCGGGCCACCGAAGAAGCCGAAGCGGAAGCCGTCGAGGTCGAGGGCGATGCCCGAGCCGTACACGCCGGGACCACCACCGCTCTGCCCGATGTCGGAGGTCGCGGGGATCTGGAACGGCTGCGCGGGCAGGGCGACGTCGACCGTGCCCTCGGCGGCGAGCTTGTCCAGCGCGGCCAGCGCACCGGGGTTGTCGCCCACGGAGGTGCGCAGCTGGGTGACGGCCTCGGCCACGTCCACGGTGGCGGGCGCCGGATCCGCGACCGCGGGGCCGGCGAAGACGATGGCGACCGCGGCCGAGGCGGCGGCGACCACGGTGGTGAAGCGACGCGTGAAACTCAGATGATGCATAACCAGCTCTCCTCGAGTGTTCCTGGTACAGCTTTCCCTGGGTGAATCGTTCGCTGAACGTGTCGGTCGCGGGCCGCCGCGGATCATCCCCCGGCGGGCTCCCCGGCCACCAACGCACCGTAACGGACATCACATTCGACGGAATTACTGCCCTGGGAAAAGTCGAGGTCGCGACTCACGGCATGGGTGCGATCTGCACCTTGTAGCCGCGATAGAGCTCGGGTTTGGCGGTGAGCACCGGCATGTCGAGGTGCAGCGCGGTGAACACGACGGGCGCGACGAGCGGCCAGTCGGTGTGATCGTCGACCATGGCGACGGTGGTGCCGATGCGGATGGCGGTGGCCGCGTCCAGTTCGGCCCAGCGCACGGCGACGCGATTGTCGAGCAGGCGGCCGAGTTCGTCGACGTTGTCGACCGCGCGCATGGCGGCCATCAGGCTCACCGACGGGACGACCAGGATCCGGCGCTGCTGGGTGAACTGGCGCATGATCACCTGCCCGAACAGCGGCGAGCGGGCCAGTGAGGTGAGGGCGGTGTGGTCGGCGACGCTCACCGTGGGCTCACGCCGGTGCCGTTCAACGCTGCCATCAGTGCACTCAGTTTCGCTTCCGCGTCGGCGATCTCGGCCTCGGAATGCTGTTTGATGCGGTCGTCGAGACCGCCGAGGATCTGCTCGCGCAGATCGTCGTTGAAGTAGGCGGGGGGCAATGCCCCGTGCCGTAGGACCTCGGCGGGTACCACCGCGACCAGCTCCTTCCCCTCCCGCGTCACGATCACCGGTCGTCCGCTCGCGGACACACTGTCGAAAACACTGCCGAGCTGCCCCCGTAACTCGGTCAACGGCACAGTCTCATAATCGGCCATAGCCCACTGTACACCGCTGTGTACAGTGGGCGGCTCGATCAGGCGACCTTGCGGGCCGGTTCGCTGCGGTACCGGGTGGCCGGACCGTCGATGCCGAGCAGGCGCCAGGTGAGCTTGGCGACCGGGTTCATCATCCCGCTGTTGGTGGCCAGCGCGCGCACGTCACCGAAGATGTTGCGCATGGTGAGCTGCGATTCCGGGCTGCGCCAGTAGGCATCGCGCATGACCTCGGCGGGGATGTCGAACTTCTCGACGAACTCCTTGGGCGGGGTCATGATCATGTCGAGCATGATCCGCATCGCGATCGGGAACAGCACCGACAGCGCGGTTTTGGTGACCACGTTCATCCCCGGCACATTGCGGCGCAGGTACTCGTGCGCGAAGGAGATGTGGCGGGCCTCCTCGGCCACGTGGATCTGCATCACCCGCTGCACCATCGGATGCAGGTCGACCCCGCCGCGCAGCAACGACTTCTGCAGGTGGTCGATCGGCTCCTCGCCGCCGAGGATCATCGTGAAGAACAGCTCGGGGAAGTACTTCACCGCGGGCCAGATGATCATCGTCAGCTTGCGGTCGATGGTGCCCATGCCCACCACATCGCGGTAGCCGATGCGGTTGATCATCTCCTGGAACATCATCGTGTGGTTGCACTCTTCGGCAGCCTCGTGGGTGATGTAGCGGAATTCGGGGTCACCGTTGGGCACTGAGATGAGGTACTGCATCAACCCGCGGATGAGCAGCTGCTCGAAGTCAAGGCCCACCTTGGCGATGCCGGCCTGACGCCACATGCCGATGGCGATCTGGCGGTCGATCGGCTGGGCCTTGTACCAGGGGTGACGGCCGAGCGGGTCCTCGTCGGGCATGATCCAGCGCGGATCGTCGGAGTGGACGGCGAATTCGGGTGCGTCCCAGTCGATGTCGACGTAGGGATCGAAGTGCCGGTTCACCGAGCCTTCGGACAGGCTGCGCAGGATCTCGTGGTACTCGGGATCGGTGGCGGTGTTCTTGGGGGCTGTCGACAGCATCGGCGATGTCTCCTTCATGTGGCGCGCGTCGCACTTTATATGAGACTCGCGGTCTCAGACAACTGTACGCCGGTCCCGGCTCGCGTGCTGCGCGAGTGACCTGCGCCGACGTACGATGGGTCGTCGCGGGACACGCCGAACGATCTACCGGTCAGCCGGTTCACCGGCTCTGAGTGAGCGGGGCAGCGCATGAGCGGAATGCAGTTCGGGATCTTCACCGTCGGCGATGTCACGCCCGATCCCACCACCGGCCGCGAGCCCACCGAACACGAGCGGATCACCGCGACCGTCGCGATCGCGCAGAAGGCCGAAGAGGTGGGCCTCGATGTCTTCGCCACCGGTGAGCACCACAATCCGCCGTTCGTCCCCTCCTCACCGACCACCCTGCTCGGCTTCCTCGCGGGCCGCACCGAGCGGCTGATCCTGTCGACCTCGACCACGCTGATCACCACCAACGACCCGGTCAAGATCGCCGAGGACTTCAGCGTGCTGCAGCATCTCGCGGAGGGCCGGGTCGACATCATGCTCGGCCGCGGCAACACCGGCCCGGTCTACCCGTGGTTCGGCAAGGACATCCGCGCGGCCGTCTCACTGACCGTGGAGAACTACGAATTGCTCCGGGCACTGTGGGATTCGGAGGTCGTGGACTGGAGCGGCAAATACCGCACGCCCCTGCAGGGCTTCACCCTGGCGCCGCGACCGCTCGACGATGTCGCGCCGTTCGTCTGGCACGCCGCCATCCGCACTCCCGAGGTCGCCGAGCTGGCCGCCTACTACGGTGACGGCTTCTTCGCCAATCACATCTTCTGGCCGTCCTCGCACACCGAACGCATGGTCGCGCTGTATCGGCAGCGCTTCGCCCACTACGGGCACGGCACCGCGGAGCAGGCCGTTGTCGGCCTCGGCGGGCAGGTGTTCCTGCGGCCCAACAGCCAGGACGCGGTCACCGAGTTCCGGCCCTACTTCGACAACGCGCCGGTCTACGGGCACGGACCCTCGCTCGAGGAGTTCACCGCGCAGACGCCGCTGACGGTCGGTTCGCCGCAGGAGGTGATCGACAAGACGCTGAGCTTCCGCGACTACGTGGGCGACTATCAGCGTCAGCTGTTCCTCGTCGACCATGCCGGGCTGCCGCTGAAGACCGTGCTCGAACAGCTCGACCTGCTCGGCGAAGAGGTGATTCCGGTGTTGCGCAAGGAGTTCGCGGTCGGCAGACCCGACGACGTGCCCGACGCACCGACCCACGCCACCCGGGTCGCCGCGGCCGCGCAGCGAGCCGAGACCGAGGAGGCACAGTCGTGACGAAGCTCGCCGTGGTCAGCGGCGGCCTGCGCGAACCCTCCTCGACCCGGTTGCTGGCCGACCGGCTCACCGCGGGTGTCGAGGCGGCGCTGGGGGATCGGCCGGTCGAGGTGACGGTGGTCGACCTGCGCCGCCACGGCCGCGCGATCATGGACGCGATGCTCACCGGGTTCCCGAGCACCGAACTCGAGGCGGCCTTCGACGCGGTCGCGGGCGCCGACGGGCTGATCGCCGTGACGCCCGCCTTCAACGCCTCCTACAGCGGACTGTTCAAATCCTTCTTCGACGTACTGCCCGAGGAATCGCTGACCGACATGCCCGTGCTCATCGCGGCCACCGGCGGCACCGACCGGCACTCGCTGGTGCTCGAACACGCCATGCGCCCGATGTTCTCGTACCTGCACGCGATCATCTCACCCACCGGCGTCTACGCCGCCACCGACGATTTCGGTGCCTGGGAGTCGGGCGGGCTGGCCGCGCGCATCGACAAGGCCGCCGCCGACTACGTCCGCCTGCTCACCTCCTGTGGACAGCGTGACCGCCGCGATGTGTTCGCCGAGGGCATCGATGCCATGTCCCGGTTGCTCAACGGACCCGACCGAACCGGCCCCGCGCCGAGAGAGTGAGTGCTCCGATGACCCGTCTGACCCCCGCCAAGGCGATCTGGCCCGAACTGACGGTCGATTCCTGGTCCGACACCCGCGACACCCTGCACATGTGGACCCAGATCATCGGCAAGGTGAAACTGGCCGGGACACCGCTGATCAACCACTGGTGGAACGTGACGTTCGCGGTGAGCGCGCGTGGACTGAGCACCGGTGCCATCCCGGCCGAGGGGCGGCTGCTCGACATCGAATTCGATTTCGTCGACCACGAACTCGTCCTGCGCACCAGTGATGCCCGTCGTGCCACGGTGGCACTGCGGCCCCGGACGGTCGCCGACTTCTACGCCGCGGTCGGGGAGGCACTCGGACAACTCGACGTCGCCTTCGACATCGAGGCCGCGCCCAACGAGGTCGATCCGGCGATCCCCTTCGCGAGCGACACCACCCACCACTCCTATGACGCGCAGGCCGCCACACAGTTCTGGCAGCAGCTCGTGCAGATCAATCGGGTCTTCCAGCTCTGGCGCGCCGGTTTCGCCGGGAAATCCAGTCCGGTGCACGTGTTCTGGGGCGCGCTCGACCTCGCCTGCACCCGCTTCTCCGGGCGCACCGCGCCGCTGCATCCCGGCGGGGCGCCGAACTGCGCGAATTGGGTGATGGAGGAAGGCTATTCGCGCGAATGCGCCAGCGCCGGGTTCTGGGCGGGCGGCACCGAGGGCATGTTCTACGCCTACAGCTACCCCGCCCCCGAGGGCTACACCGAGCACGCGGCCGGTCCCGAGGGCGCGCGCTGGGACGCCGATCTCGGCGAATTCGTGCTGCCCTACGACGTGGTCCGCAAGTCCGACGACCCCGACGCGACGCTGCTCGACTTCCTGCAGACCACCTACGCCGCGGCCGCCGACCTCGCCCACTGGGACCGCAAGCTCCTCGACGTCGACCCGCACCGCCTCGACCGGCGGATCGACGCCGACGACCACACCCGGATCTGACCTACTGCTCGTCCGCGGGCAGCGAGGCGACGACGGCCTCCCACGCCTCGTGCAGGTGATGACACACCGGCCCGGTCTGGGTGAGCACCGTGACGCACCGATTGCTGTGGTCGTAGAGCTCCACCGACGAGGTCGTCCCGGTCACGCCGTGCGCCTGGGTGACCCAGCACTCGGCGACGAAGGACGGGTCGACCGCGTAGCGGGCCGCACCGAAGATCACCGAGACATGACTGCTCGTGTGTTCGACGAAAGCGGCTGGGCCCCGGTGCAACTGGACGCAGCCGCCACCGGGCACCGCGACGGTGTAGGCCAGGCTCATGTCGGAGAGATGGGTCAGCAGATGCGGGAAGACGCGCGCATCGACGCGCCGCGCGCCGGTGAACGGCAGGACCCGGTAGCGCTCGGGCGTCAGGTCGTCGAGGTGGGTGATCTGGTCGGCCTCGCTCCAGTTCACGCTCGACCAGTCCAGCGCGTCCGCGGTCTCGGGCTCGGCGACAGGCGCCGATTCCAGCGCCTCGACCACGAGCCGGTCCGACAGCGGCGTGAGATAGGCGCGATGCGTGCCGGTCGCGTTGGCCATGGTCAGCGCGCGCTCGGTGAGCACGGTGTCGCTGACCAGACCCGGATGCACGCGCAGCGCGATCTGCTGGTCGCCGCAGCGCAGCGCCTCGCCGGGGAGCGCGGGCGGCTGGTACTCGCCGGTGTGGCTGAGCAGCGCGGCGTCGTTGGCGGTGACCGAGACGACGGTGCCGAGGGCGGGCAGTGCCGCGGCGACCACGCGTGGTCCCGCGCCGATCCGCCGGGCCGGGCAGCGCTCGCAGCGCCTGTCGTCAGTACACATCGCGGACGTACCGCTTCTCTCGCTTGAGGGTGTTGACGTACTCGTCGGCGTCCTCGAGGCCGAGTCCGCCGTGTTCGCCGACGATGGCGTGCAACGCCTTGTCGACGTCCTTGGCCATCCGGGTGGCATCACCGCACACGTAGAAGTGCCCGCCCTCCTCGAGCCAGGCGAACAGCTCGGCGCCGTGTTCGCGCATCCGCGTCTGCACGTAGATCTTCTCGGCCTGGTCGCGCGAGAACGCGAGATCGAGGCGGTCCAGGACGCCCGAATCGTGCCAGGACGTGAGCTCGTCGGAGTAGATGTAGTCGTGTTCGCGATGCTGATCGCCGAAGAACAGCCAGTTGCGTCCCTGCGCGCCGCGCTGCTCGCGTTCCTGCAGGAAGGCGCGGAACGGGGCGATGCCGGTGCCGGGCCCGACCATGATCATCGGGACGTCGTCGTCGGCGGGCACCCGGAAGTGCTTGTTGGGCTGCAGGAAGATCTTGGCGCCTTCGCTGCGGTCGGCCAGGAAGGTCGAACAGACGCCGCCGCGTTCGCGTCCCGCGCCCTGGTAGCGCACGCTGGCCACGGTCAGGTGGATGTGGTCGGGATGGGCCAGCGAGCTCGACGAGATCGAATAGGCCCGGTGCACAAGCGGTTTGAGCAGGCCGACGAATTCCTCGAGGCTCAGCGCGTCGCCGCCGATGCGCAGGATGTCGAGGATGTCCTTGCCGTAGAGCCAGCGGTCGAGCACGTCCTTCACGCCACCGCGCAGGACGTGGGAGAGCTCCTCGTGCTCGGCGCGGCTCTCCACCTCGCTGAGCAGATCCTTGGACGGGGTGCTGATCTCGTAGCGGTGGCCGAGCAGCTCGCCGAGCGGTTCGCCGTCGACGAGGGTGTCGGGTGAGACGCGGAAGTGTTCGGCGATGGCCGCGACCAGCGCCGGATCGTTGGCGGGCACCACCGCCAGCGCGTCGCCCGCCTCGTAGACGATGCCGCTGTCGGCCAGCGCGAACTCGAAGTGCCGGATCTCCTTGCCCGAGCCCGCACCCGAGAGCACCCGGTTCACCGGCAGCAGCGCCGGATACGGGTTCTTGCGGGTCCAGCCGGAGCGGGCCACCGTGCTCGGCGGCGGTGTTCCGGAATTGCCGCTGGCCCCGGCCAGGGTGACCAGCGTGGAGACCGCGCTGTGCACCCATTCGGCGGCCGCGGTCTCGTAGTCGACATCGCAGTCGGCCCGGCCGATGATCCGGTGCGCGCCGAGCTGCTCGAGCCGGGTGTCGAAGAGCTTGCCCGCCTGACAGAACCCGTCGTAGCCGGTGTCGCCGAGCGCGAGCACGCCGTAGGCGACGCCTTCCAGGCGCGGCGCCGTGGTGGCCGACAGTGCGTCCCAGAACAATTCGGCATTGTCGGGCATCTCGCCCTCGCCGTAGGTCGAGGTGATGAGCAGGACATACTTCAGCCCCGCGAACTCGTCGAGTTCGATCTCGTCGAGCCCGCTGACCGTGGCGTCGAAGCCCTGCGCCTTGGCCGCGGCGGCCGCGTCACCGGCGACGCTCTCGGCATTGCCGGTCTGGGTGCCGTAGAGGATCCGCAGCGGCGGGCGGGGCGCGCCCGTATCGGTGGTGGCCGCGGGCGGCGCGGCGAGGTTCATCGCGAGCCGCGAGTGCAGCCCGGCAAGGAAGCCGGACAACCAGGCGCGCTGGTCCTCGTTGAACGGGGCGTCTTCGGGGATGTAGGCGATTTTCATGAGCTCTTCACGGTCTCGAGAGTGGGGCCCGACAGGGCGACGACGGGGACGGCCTGGTGGGCGAACAGCTCCTCGAAGGAGGGCAGGCGACCGATCTTGTCGATGTTCTTCGCGGTCTGGAACAGGATCCAGCCGTAGGTGCCGGGGCTGTCCATCGATCGGACGTTGCGCCTGCTCAGGGCCTGCTTGTAGTCGCCGAGCCGCTTGTCGGCGACCAGGACGGCGAGATCGTCGTCGCTGAAGCCGTCGATCGCCTCGCGCGCGTACTTCTGCAGTTTCTGGATGAGGAAGAAGTCCTCGGTGAGGATCAGATTGCGCACGGCCTTGCCGACCACCGGATCGTCGACCTTGGCCGGACCCGACATCCGCGAAAGTGCCAGCTGCTGGGCCATGTTCAGCACCGTGTAGGTGTTGAGCAGGGCGAACATCTCCTCGCTGTCGGTGTCGCCGTAGCCGGGCACCGAACCGTCGAGCACGGTGCGCTGATCGCGGTAGGACAGCTTGAACTTGCGCACCTGGTGTCCGGCCAGTGCCGCGGCGAGCTCGTCGAGCAGTTCGCGGCGGGTCTTGGCGGCCAGGATCGCATCCGAGTCCTGGTACTGCAGCAGCGCGCGCGGCATGGCGTAGCTGAGCAGGTGCCGGGTGCTGTCCCAGTCCGCCAGCAGCGCACGGCCTTTCGCCGAACCGGTGGCGGCGACGTGCCACTCCAGCATGGTGCGCGCGGCCAGTTCGTGGAACGGCGCGTCGGTGATCGGCAGCACGAGCACCGAGTCGGCGCTCACTTTCGAGGCCAGGTCACCGTCGGGGTTGTACTGGTAGAGGAAGCCGCCGCTCATGCCGTTGGCGACGCCCTTGCCGAAGCCGCCGATATTGAGCACGGCGCCGTTGGTCATGTACTCGCACAGGAACTCGCCGACGCCCTCGACCACTGCGGTCGCGCCGGAATTGCGCACCGCGAACCGGTCACCGGCCTGGCCCTCGACGAATAATCGGCCGCCCGAGGCACCGAACAGCGCGAAGTTGCCGATCAGCACATTGCCGCCGTGCACGTCCGCGCCGCCGCCGGGGGAGCGCACTGCGATCGTGCCACCGCAGGCGCCCTTGCCGACGCCGTCGTTGCAGGTTCCGGTGTGGGTCAACGACATTCCGTCGGTGCAGAACACGCCGTAGCTCTGGCCCGCCGACCCGGTGGTGGTGATGGTGACGCTGTCGGGCAGCAGGTAGCGGCGTCCGCGATCGTCGGTGGTGACCGCGGGGCCGTCGCCACCGCCGTGGTTGAGCAGGCGTTCGATGTCGATGGCGAGCTGGCCGCCGACGCTCTTGTTCCGGTTGCTCAGCGCGACCGGCGCGAGGGTGGCCCCGCCCAGGTCGAGCTGGTCGAGGAACGCGTCGTCGATCGTGTAGTCCTTCTCCATGTAGATGGGGTCCTCGACGAGCACCTCCTCGGCCACCTCGAGCATGCGGCGCAGGTCGAGGGTGCCGATGCTGGAGGGGTGGTCGTGCAGGTGCAGCAGATCGCTGCGACCGCGCGCCTCGCGCAGTGAGCGCAGCCCCAGCGTCGCCAGGATCTCGCGCACCTCGTGGGAGATGTTGAGCAGATACTGCGCCAGCGCCCGCGGATCACCTTCGAACACTTCGGCATTGGTGGTGAGCCCGGCCGGACACTTGATGTTGCAGTTCTTGGCCATCACGCACTTGAGCATCATCAGCGCGGTGGTGCCGAACTCGAAGCTGTCCGCGCCCAGCAGTGCCGATTTCACGACGTCACTGGCGGTTTGGTGCGCGCCGGAACAGCGCAGGATCACCTTCTGGCGAATACCGTTGGCGCACAGGGCCTGATGCACCTCGGCGACGCCGATCTCGGCGCTGCGCCCCGCGTACTTGAGGCTGGTCACCGCCGCCGCGCCGGTGCCACCGGTGTTGCCCGCGACATTGATGACATCGGCGCCCGCCTTGGCCACACCGACCGCGATCGTGCCGATGCCCTCCGAGGACACCAGTTTCACGATCACCCGCACCCGCGCGGCCTTGCAGTCGTGGATCAGCTGCGCCAGATCCTCGATCGAGTAGGTGTCGTGATGTGGTGGGGGAGAGACGAGTTCGACGCCGGGCGTGCCGCCGCGCGCGGCCGCGATCTCCACGGTCACCTTCGGCGCGGGCAGCTGACCGCCCTCGCCGGGCTTGGCGCCCTGCCCGATCTTGATCTCGAGTTCCTGCAGCATCGGATCGGCCAGGTACCCCGACCACACGCCGAAGCGCCCGGAGGCGAACTGCTTGATCCGTGAACCGCGGATGGTGCCGTAGCGGGTGATGTGCTCGCCGCCCTCACCGCAGTTGGACATGCCGCCGACCATGTTGGTGCCGTGCGCGACGGCCTCGTGGGCCGGGGCGACCAGGGCGCCGTGGCTCATCGCGCCCGAGGCCAGGGTGCCGGTGATCTCGCTGGCGGGCTGCACCCGATGCAGCGGGATCGATTCCGGTGCGGTCCTGACATCGGCGAGGAAGCTCTCCGCGTCACCGGTGGCGCGCAGTCGCAGGGTGTCCCCGGCGATGTCGGTGCTCACGATCGCGGCGCCGAACCGTGCGCGCAAGGCGGTGGCCAGTGCGGCGAGGCGTTCGGGGCCGTGGGTGAGCCGCAGGACGAAGTCCGCGCCGTCCCGCTCGCACGACAGGCCGCGCACCTGGAAGTCGTTGTTGCCGGTCAGCGTGAATTGCCCCAGCTCGCTGCGGAATTCGTCGGCGGTGTGCACGAAGTTCACGTCGGCGGGCAGGGCGAGGACATCGCGCAGCGCGGCCGGGCGACGGGTGCGCTCGGCGTTCATCGACCGCACGAAATGGCGGTAGCCGGGCGTGATGTCGAAACTGTCCAGCGCGCGTGGGCTCAGCTGGTCGAAGCTGGTGTTGCGGTAGGCCTCGTCGTCGAGGCCGAAGGCGCCCTCGAGCTGGTTGAGCGGCAGCAGTCGCAGGAAGGTGGCGTCGGTCATCGCCGGGTTGTCCGGGCGGGCGGTGTCGTCGAAGGAGATCGCCTCCTCGGTCATGTCGACGAAACCGCGCACCGCGGTGGTGCCGTAGGAATGGCCCGCGCCTTCGGCGCGCTCCTTGAACAGGCCCAGCAGCGGGATGTCCTTGTCGCCGGTCACCGCGAGCGCGCGGGCGTGCCAGTCGGCGACCGCCGCGGCCAGCGTCGTGAAGCCGACACCCGCCACCGGCGAGACCACATTGGGAAAGTACTTGTGCAGCACCGGATCACCGGTGTCGAGATAGTTCGGCTCGAAGAACTCGCCGCCGATGTAGCTCTCGACCGTGCAGAGACCCACCCGGCCCATCGTCTTCATCAGCGACTTCTCGGCGGCCTTGGCGAAGTACTTGAACGCCTGGTCGGCATCGCCGCCGAACTTCTCCTCCGCGCGCATCTGCACCGCGAGGGGATACACCGCCGACGCGCCGAACCCGAGCACCGCGGCGATGTGGTGCGAGGAGCACAGCTGACCGCTCTCGGCGATCACCGAGACCCGCAGGCGCAGGCCCTGTTCGATCAGCCGCTGGTTGATCGCCGACACCACGATGATCAGCGGCATCGCCGCGCGTTCACGGGCGACGTGCCGGTCGGTGATCACCGCGATGCCGCCGGATTCGCGTGCGAAGGCCTCGATCTCGTCGCACAGGGCGTCGACCGCGCGCACCAGCGCCTCGGCATTGGCACGCGGGTCGGTGAGGTCGACCCGGTAGCGCATGCCGAACCGGCGCACCGGGGTCTGGTCCTGGTCGCGGATCTTGAGCATGTCCAGATGCGTGAGGATCGGCGAGCCGACCACGATCTGCGGTGCGGGCGTGGCGCCGCTGTTGGGCTTGGCGCCCAGCGCGACCCGCAGGGTCATGCCGTCGGCCTCGCGGATGCTGTCCAGCGGCGGGTTGGTGACCTGCGCGAAGCGCTGCGAGAAGTACTTGGCGACACCGCCTTCCTGATCGGAGAGCGCGTTGATCGCCGCGCCGTAACCCATCGCGGAGATCTTCTCCTGGCCGGTGGCCAGCATCGGGTCCATCAGGAACTTGAAGCTCTCCTGATTGAGCGAGTACGCGACGTAGCGCTGATGGTTGGTCAGGTCGCCGTCGTAGCGGGCGGGCGAGTCCTGCGGCACCGGCGTGACCGGCGGTAGGTCGGCCAGGTTCGTGCGGGCGGCGGTCAGCATCGAGGGGTAGTCGTGGCGCGCCGCGAGCATCTCCAGCGCCTCGGTGGTGGTGTAGGAGCGGCGCTGCGCGTGGTCGAAGTAGAGCATGCCGCCCGCTTCGATCCGGCCGCGCTGGAGCACCTGCTCGGGCGGGAAGTACACCTGCCCGGCCTCCGACATCACGCCCAGGTACTCGGCGGTCTCCACCGTGCGCAGCGGGCGCAGGCCGAGGCGGTCCAGGCGGGCGCCGATGATCGTGCCGTTGCCGAAGATCAGCGCGGCCGGGCCGTCGTTCTTCTCCTCGTAGAGGCTGAAGTACTCGAGCATCGCCGTCACCTGCGGGGAGAGGGTGGTGTCGTTCTCCCAGGCCGGCGGCATCATCGCGACGACCGCGGTGACCAGGTCGAGATCGTCCTCGAGCACCCGGTTCTGCAGGGTCTGGTCGAGGCGACAGCTGTCGGACTGGCCCTGCGGCCGGATGATCGCCCGGTTGCGGGCCAGCGCGATCGCGTTCTCCGAGAGGCGGTTCTTCTTGTCGGTGTTGAGTTCACCGTTGTGGGCCATCAGCCGGAAGGGCTGGGCCATCGTCGCGTTGGGCGCGGTGTTGGTGGAGAACCGGGTGTGGAAGAACATCGAGTGCACTTCCATTCGCGGGTCGTTCAGATCGCGGAAGTAGGGCACCACTTCGTTCGAGTTGAGCCTGCCCTTGAGCACCTGGGTGCGGGCGCTGAGCGAGAGCGGGTACATCCCGAGCAGTTCGGGGCGGGTGTAGGCCACGGCCTCGATCGCCATGAGCGCGTCGTGGATCTTGCGGTCGTCGGTGGCCAGGAACACCCACTGCCGGATCGGCAGCTGGTACTTCCTGGCCGCCGGGCGGATGGCGTCGTCGTCGACCGGCACGTCGCGGGTGCACAGGATCTCGAAACCCTGTGCCGCCAGCGCGTCCTCGATCACCGATTCGGCCTCGGCGTGGAACGCCGGATCGGTCGGCAGGAAGAAATTGCCGACGCCGAACTGGCCGTGGGCCAGATCGGCGCGCCCGGTCAGCTCGGCGAAGAAGCGCAGCGACAGGTCGAGGTTCACCCCCGCACCGTCACCCACACCCTCCGACGACATCCCACCGCGATGCGGCACCGCGCACAGTGCCTCGTGCAGCTTGTGAATGATCTCGTGGGTCTGGACGCCGTCCTTGCGGGTCAGGAACCCGACACCACAACTGCTCTTCTCCTGCTCCGCGTCATACAGCCCACTCAAACGACGAATCTCCTCGGCCCGCGCCGCGAACGGCGCACCCACTGATGCTCAGCCGCCCGCTCCGCGTCACGGCAAATGAGCAGAGCCTAGCCTAAGTAAGCATCAGCTAAATCGAGGAGCGTTCAGCATCACACCCCGCGCCGACCCCCGAAACAGACCGTCGGGTCCGTGACCTGGGCGGACGGCCCGCGTCAGGAGGTGGTGCCCGCGTGGGCGGCGATGATCCGCCAGCCGTGCACCTCGTCGTGCAACCAGGTCCGGGTGTAGCGCATCGTGGCGGCGAACGGCGTTCCGTGCACGCTGCCCTCGACGGTGCCGAGGAACCAGGTCACCCCGGTGGAACCGTCGGCGAGCACGGTCAGATCCTCCTCGACCAGCTTCGTCAACACCTGTGCCCCGGTGCGATGGAGCTCGAGGTCGTCGGCCTTGCCGTAGACGTCACCGCCGAGGGTGAAGATCAGGCGATCGTCCAGCAGCTTGTCCAACGCGTCGACATCGCCCGCCAGCTGTGCGGCCTGTAGCCGATGCTCGGCATCCCGTAGATCTTCCATGCTGCTCAGCTTGTCAGCCGCGGCGCCAGGATCGGCGAATTTTCACGCTCGGCTGAACGTCCCGCCTGCTCGGCCGGCGAAAATCGTTGGCGGCCCGGGGTCCACCGCTGCTAGCTTGCTGGAGACCGTGCGAGAGAACGAGGAGGTGGTACCCGTGAACGCAGTATCGACGTGGGTGCTCTCCTCCGGGGTCACGGTCGGGCGATAGGTCGTCCGGGAGCGCCATCACTCCCGAAAGGCACGACCATGCACTTCCTTTCCGAACACCGCCTCGACGACGATGTCCTCGAACGCGAATTCACCCTCGGCGACATCCCCGGCATCTTCTGGACGCCCGGATCCACCCCCGCCCCGCTGATCCTGCTCGGCCACCCCGGCGGACTCCCCGCCATGTACCCCCGACTGGCCGCCCGGGCCCGCGCCTGCGCCGCCCAGGGCTTCGCCGCGGCCACCATCGAACTCCCCGGCAGCGGCGACCGCCCCCGTTCCCCCACCGCCGACCAGGCCCGCGCCGACCTGCGCCACGCCATCAAGGCAGGCGTCCCCGTCGACGACGAAATCATCGAACGCCTCGTCCGCCCCCTGGTCGACCAGTCCGTCCCCGAATGGCAGTCAGCCCTCGACGCCCTCCTGTCCCTCCCCGACATCGAAGGCCCGGTCGGCCTCTCCGGCGGCATCATCGCCATCGCCATCCGCCTGGCCCGACTAGACCCCCGCATCACCGCCGCCGTCCTCTTCGCCGGAAGCTACGTCCCCCGAGCCATGTTCGAAGAGGCCCGCCAACTAACCATCCCCCTCCAAGTCCTCCTCCAATGGGACGACGAGGGCAACGACCGCCAACTCGCCCTCGACCTCTTCGACACCTTCGCCTCCCCCGAAAAGACCCTCCTGGCCAACATGGGCGGCCACACCGGCGTCCCGGCCCACGCCGGTGAATACGCAAACCACTTCTTCACCCGCCACCTGAGTCCATCCGCTCCGCGATAGCGCGCTCTCGATGGCTACTTCGCAAGCGTTGCGTAACAATGGAGTTCGTTCTCGCGGGGCAGGGTCGAGTGACAGGGGGATACGTGGCGCAGACGACTGTTTCCGTCGAGGCCAGGGATGACTACTGGGTCATCGCCTTCAGCCGACGCGACGAGGAGTTGCTCGACGCGCTCAAGACGGCGATCCCCCAGCGCTCGCGCAGCTATGACAGGTCCAACGTCGAATGGCACATCCGGGCCGATGTCACCGAACTCTTGTCCACCTTCGGACGCCTGGGCGCACGGGTCGAACGGAACGGGGAACAGCCCGCGCGCGACAACGATCACGGCGACGCCGCGCACTGGAAGAAGAAGTACGACGCGATGGACTCCGCAGCGAGGCAGCAGCACACCTACATTCAGCAACTGCAGGACGAGCTCGAGGAACTGCGTACGAGTGTGCAGCAACTTCGAAAGGAGTCGGCGGAGCGGTTTCGGGGATCGCCCGCCGGCGGGACCTGGGCAGAGCAGCTGTTCAGTGCCCTCGGTGCGAGCCGCACGGAGGCCGTGTTCAGAGCGCTGACGAAAGTCTTTCATCCCGACAACATCAAGACCGGTGACACCGTCTTGATGCAGCAACTCAACGAGGCCAGGGACCGGTAGCGCATCACAGAAAGGGGGCTGTCGTGGCATCTGGTGCGGCGGGGAATCGATGGTGGCAGGTCGGACGCGGTGCGCGGGAACGAATTCCGGGCGTGGTCGGTGCTCGGGCGGCGTATACGCCCGCCGAACGGGCCTATCACGTCGAATTGGCCGGATGGCAGGCCGAGCAGGATCGGCTCGACACCTTGGTCGCGGTGGCAAGAGCGACTCTGCGTGATCGCGGGAGGACCGACTTCGGCGTCGTCCTGAAGTCGAACGAGTCTGCGCTGTTCGGTTGCGAAGGGCAGTTGATCGAACCGAGAAAGCTCCGGGGACACTATTCAGGCCGCTCGTCCGGAATCAGCGTCCGCATCGCGAGAGGGGTCTGGTATCGCACGGGCAGTTATCGCGGAACCTACATTCCGGGGCCGGAGCTGCAGACTCCGATCGATGTCGGCCGGGCCGTGATCACCACTACCCGAGTGATTTTCACCGGCTGGAAGGCCACCAGGGAGTGGCGGTTCGACAAGTTGGTCGGCATCGACGCCGACGCCGATTTCGGCACAGTCCTGATCCACGTCCAGAACCGTCAGAAGGTGTCCGGCCTGCTGCTCGCCGGTGCCACCGTGGCATTCCAGACCAATCTGGAGGTGGCACTGACCATCGCCGATCGCGGCGTCGACGCGGCGATCCAAGAACTGAAGGCAGCCGCGGACGCCCATATGTCCGGTCAACCCCAGCCGCCCCGTTCACCCTGACCGCCGACACCCACGAAAGAACAAACCCGGTGTGCGTCGAACAGACCCGCACCGGGTTTCTATCTTCTACCAGCTCGGTTGTGCTGCAGCCGGTGGTGACTGTGGGGGTCGGATCGCGGGGAAATCGATGGCAACTACGCAGTCTCCGTCGTAACTGTCGAGGTCGTCGACCAACCAGCTTTCCTCGGGCCTGATCCGATGAAACCTGAACGTGCCATTCGTTTCGTTCGTCGCGATGACGCAGCGCAGTGGAATCGGCGTGTCCAGGTCGCCAGCCAGTCGCCCGACCTCCCGCGCCAGTGCGATCCCTTGCCGAAGCAGGGTTCGCTGTGCGTCGACGCTGATGATCGGTCCCTCGGCATACGTAGTCTCCACTGGCACAAAATCTTCGAGATGGAAGCTGGTCTGCGAGCATTCCCATCCGGTCGGATCGAAGGCCTGCCCCGGCGCGTCGTCAGCGTGCGCCGGAACCGGTCGCCAGCACACCACCTCGCCGTGGCATTCGATCCCGCTGTCCACCCACGTCCGCAAACCGGCCGCCAAGCCACCGTCTGGATCGAGCCCGCCGAATCCACCCCGCACGCCGAGCACTCTCGCCGCCAGGTCGTTCATCACCACTGTGAGCACAATCAAAGCTATCGCTCTGACGCTGCCTCTCGGCAATGGCCTCGGGGAAACCATTACCCCGAGCGGCCATCTCCGGAAATAGAAATCCGGTGCGAGTCGACAAGTCGACTCGCACCGGATTTCTATGTCTACCAGATCACTTCAGTTCAGCGCTGGACTTTCCGAGGACTCGGCGGGCCACGATCAGCTGCTGGATCTGCTGGGTGCCCTCGAAGATGTCGAGGATCTTGGAGTCGCGGCCCCACTTCTCCAGGAGCAGGCGCTGGGAGTAGCCCAGGGTGCCTGCGAGTTCGACGGCCTTGAGGGTGACGTCGGTGCCGGTGCGGCCGGCCTTGGCCTTGGACATGGAAGCCTCGAGGGAGTTGGGCTTCTTGTTGTCGGCCATCCAGGCGGCGCGCAGCGACAGCAGGTAGGCCGATTCGTAATCGGCTTCCAGGCGCAGGAATTCGGCGGCCGCGGCGTGCTGGTTGATCGCGGGGGTGTCGTAGGAGATCTCGACACCGGCCTCGGTGAGAATGGTGCGCAGTTCCTCGAGCGCGGCACGGGCCACGCCGACGGCCATGGCCGCGACGAGGGGACGGGTGTTGTCGAAGGTCTGCATGACCCCGGCAAAGCCCTTCTCCACGTTGACTTCCGGCGAGCCGAGGATGTTGTCGGCGGGAATCCGGCAGTCCTGCAGCAGCAGCACGGCGGTGTCGGAGGCCTTGATGCCGAGCTTGTGCTCGAGCCGCGCCACTGACAGGCCAGGGGCGTCACGCGGGACGACGAAGGACTTGATCGCCGCGCGACCGAGCTTCTTGTCGACCGAGGCCCACACCACGATGTGGGTGGCGCGCTCACCACAGGTGACGAAGATCTTCTCGCCGTTGAGGACCCACTCGTCGCCGTCGAGGACGGCGGTGGTGGTGACGGCGGCGGAGTCGGACCCGAAGGACGGCTCGGTGATGGCCATCGCGGCCCACACCTTGCCGAAGCGCTCGAGCTGCTCGTCGGTGGCGACCGCGGCGATCGCGGCATTGCCCAGCCCCTGGTAGGGGATGGTCAGCATCAGGCCGACATCGCCCCAGGAGGTCTCCAGGGCGTTGAGCAGCGCGGACATGTTGCCGCCGTTGGCATTGGCGAGCAGGTCGGTGCCCGCCTCGTCATTGCGGCCGCCCGCGGCGCCACCGATCTTCTGGGTACCCGAGTCGGCCAGGCCTTCGACCATGGCGGCCATGGTGTCGAGCTCGACCGGGTACGCGTGCTCGGCGAGGTCGTACTTGCGGGAGATGGGACGGAAGATCTGCGAGGCGACCTGGTGGGCCTGGTTGGCGCTCGCCTTCAGCTTCTTGGGGAGTTCGAGATTGATCATGGGAAGTCTCCTGGAAGGTAAGAAACGGGGCCGCTACACCAGCACGATGCCCTCGGCGACGCCGATGGCACGAAGGTCGCGGTACCAGCGCTCGACCGGGTGTTCCTTGGTGAAGCCGTGGCCGCCGAGCAGCTGCACGCCGTCCAGACCGATCTGCATGCCCTTGTCGGTGGCCAGCTTGCGCGCCAGCGCCGCCTCACGAGCGAACGACAGACCCTGCTCCGCGCGTGACGCACCCCGCAGGGTCACGAGACGGAGACCGTCGAGCTCGATCGCGATGTTGGCGACCATGAACGCCACCGCCTGGCGGTGCGAGATGGGCTCGCCGAACGCCTCGCGCTCGTTGACATAGGGGATCACGTAGTCGAGCACCGACTGCCCGGTGCCGATCGCCAGCGAAGCCCAGCCCAGGCGGGCCAGCTGCACGGCATCGGCGTACTCGGCGGCACGCGCCTTGGCGTCACCGTCGCCGAGCACGGCCTCGGTGCCCACGGCCACGTTGTCCAGGATCAGCCGACCCAGGCCCGCGGCGCGCAGACCCATGCTCGGATCGGCTTCCACCGACAGTCCGGCGGTGTCGGACTCGACCAGGAACAGTGCCGGACGACCGTCGAGCTCGGCGGCGACGACGAACAGTTCGGCGTCGGCGGCGGCCGGGACCAGGCTCTTCACACCGTTGAGGCGGTAGCCGCTGGGGGAGCGGGTGGCCTTGGTCTGCAGGGCGAACGGGTCGAACAGGGCGCGCGGCTCGTTGATCACCACGGAGGCCTGCGGCACGTTCTCGCCGGTGAAGGCGGGCAGGTAGGTCTTCTGCTGGGCGTCGGTGCCCCACTGCGAGAGTGCGACGGCGACACCGCTCGGCGCCAGGATCGGCAGCGCCAGACCCATGTCACCGTAGGAAAGAGCCTCGGCCACCAGGGCATTGGTGACGGCGCCACGCTCGGATGCCGCGCCCTCGAGCTCCTCGGGCACATTGATCAGCGTGATGCCGAGTTCGGCGGCGCGCTCGAGCAGATCGCGCGGGGCCTTGGCGGCGTTGTCGGCGTCGTAGGCGGCCGGCCGCAGGATCTCGCCCGCGAAGTCCTTCACCGTCTCGACGATCATCTGCTGCTCGTCCGACGGGGTGAGGTCGAAGTAGTCCTTGGTCTTCGCCTCGTTGTCGGGCAGCCGCTTGGGCTGGCCGCCGCCGGTCACCTTGGCGAAGGTGCGGGTGGCCGCGCCCAGGGTGCGGAACCCGGTCTTGGTGCCCTCGTAGGTGACTCGCTCGATCGGCTTGCGCAGGTTGTACTTCTCGGCGAGCTCCGACCCGGTAATGGTCGTCAAAGCGCGCATGGCGGCGCCCATCCAGTCCCGCTTGGGCTGGCTGAGGCCGACCGCGGACGTGTCGTTCGGACGTCGCTTCGTCGCGCTGTCTCGAGTGCTCATCATCACCTGATTTCCTCGGCTGTCGGGGCGGTTGCGACCCCAGCTATCTTACTCCTCGGTAAGACTATCTTACTCCGGAGTAAGAAGTGCAATGATCGTCAGCATATTCGCCGGAATCGTGTCACGCTGGACGAGTGTTCGTCGTCGCATCGGCCTTCGCCCTCATTCTGCTGGCGACTTCGACCCGCTACGGCTATCACCGCGATGAGCTGTACTTCCTCACAGCTGGTCGTCGACTGGACTGGGGTTACCCCGATCAGCCACCGCTGACGCCCGCCCTCGCCCGATTGATGTCGGCGATCGATCCCGATTCGTTATGGCTGCTGCGCCTGCCCGCCGTCGCCGCGGCCACCTTCGTGGTGATCTGCGCCGGGCTGATCGCCGGTGAGCTGGGCGGTGGGCGCGGTGCCAAAGCGCTGACCGCCGCGACGGTGGCGAGCGCGGCGATGGTTCAGGGCGCCGGGCACCTGTTCGGGACGACGGTGTTCGACCTGGCGGCGTGGTCGCTGCTCTGCCTGCTGGTGTTGAAGCTGCTGCGGACCTCCGACGACGGCGCGTCGGCAGCGGATCCGCGCTGGTGGCTGCCGATCGGGCTCGTCGTCGGCGTCGGTCTGTTGAACAAGGTGCTGCTGATCGTGCCCGTCGGCGTACTCGCCCTGGCGCTGGTTCTCACCGGATCCCGAAAGATGTTCGCCACCAGGTACTTCGCGGGTGCGCTCGGCATCGCGGCACTGCTGGTGACGCCCTATCTGTGGTGGCAGGCGAGCAACGGGTGGCCGCAGTGGGCGCTGAGCCGAGCGATCGCGGGTGGCTCGTCGGGCACCTCGGATTCGCCGATCATGTTCGTGCTCTTGCAGTTCGGTCTGTTCGGTCCGCTGCTGGCGCCGCTGTGGATCTACGGCCTGTGGCGGTTGTGGCGTTCGCGCCACCGAGCTTTCGCGGTCGCGTACGCGGTGCTGTTCGTGGTGTTCCTGGTGAGCGGTGGCAAGGCGTATTACCTCGGCGGGATGTATCCGGTGCTGCTGGCCGCCGGTGTGGTGGGACTGAGCGGATGGCTCGGTGCGTATGGAAAGCGTTGGGTGGCAGCGGGTTCCGTGGTCGCGCTCAACGCCGCGCTGTCGGCATCGCTGTTCCTGCCGCTGCTGCCGGTCGAGGCGATCCCGGACTCCCCGGTCCTCGCCGTCAACTACGACGCGGGCGAGACCATCGGCTGGCCCCGCTACGTCGAACAGATCGCCGCCGCCCACCCACCGGGCGCCGCCATCCTCACCGCCAACTACGGCGAGGCAGGCGCGATCGAGCGCTACGGCGCCGAATACGGCCTGCCCACACCGCATTCCGGCCACAACGCCTACTGGTGGTGGGGACCGCCACCCGATTCGGCGACCGAAGTCCTCACCGTAGGCAATCGACCACGACCGCCTCACCGAACTCTGCGCGGTCGTCGAACCCCTCGGTGTTCTCGACAACGGCCTCGACATCGACAACGACGAACAGGGCGAACCACTGTTCCTCTGCCGCGATCCACGCCAACCGTGGTCGCAGCTGTGGCCACACCTGCGAACCCTCGGCTGACCCGGCGCACCCGCCGTCGCGATCCGATCGGGGTATGCGGCTATGACCACACCGTGCGCTCATGGTCGACCTGGCGCACACGCTGTCGCAAACCCAACCGACACGGCCGGAGTGTGCTCCTATGCCACGCGCTCTCGGCTGTCCCGACCCGCCGTCGCGATCCGATCGGCACGGCCGTGGTCGCCGCTGCGGCCCCTGTGCACCCTCAGCTGACGTGACCACACTGTCGCGATCCCACGGATACCGCCGCGGTCGCAGCTGTGGCCACGCCCTGGGCGTTCTCGGGCTGACCCGGTGCACGCGGCGTCGCGATCAGATCGGGGTTGCCGGATCGGGGCGGCACCGGGTTGGACGGTTGATCACCAGGCACTCAGATAAGTATCGGCCGAGTAGCGTGCGCTACCAGTGCCTGGTGATCGACTGTCCAGGTCGAGACATCTCGCCTTGGCGCAGGTGTGGGGACGCCTGGCCACGCGGGTGGGGGTGTCGCTCGGTCTAGAGGTTGTGGCGGTCGAGGAAGTCGGCGAGGAGTTTCTGCCAGGCTTCGGGCTGTTCCACCATCACCACGTGGCCCGCGTCGATCTCGACGTATTCGGCGCGGGGGATCGCGGTGGCGAGGGCGTGGGAGTTGGCGGGATCGACCAGGAGGTCGGCGGTGGTGGCGACGACGAGGGTCGGCACGGTGATGCCCGGCAGGTCGGCGGTCGTGTCGACGGTGTCGACCAGCGCGGCCTGCTGCCGGGTGCCGCCGGGGATCGCGGCCGCGGTCTGGCGGATGATCTCGTCGACGGTTTCGGCGGACAGCTCGTTGACATAGCGGGTGGAGAAGCCGGTGGCCAGCACCAGGCGGGCGAAATCGTCGCGGTCGTCCCGGGCGAGGAGATTCTGCCAACCCCGGACGATCAGCCGTGCTCGGTTGTCCGGCACCGCCAGGCCCGCCGTGAGCAGCAGGCCGGTCACCCGCTCGGGATGCCGCGCGGCCGCCCGCACGGCCACTGCCGTCCCGAGCGAGAACCCGATGATCGTGAACGTCTCCACACCTGCCGCCACCGCGGCCTCGACCAGCGCGTCGGCGAGGCCGTCGAGGGTCAGAGGGGTCTCGTCGGCGGGGTAGTCGGAGGCGACCACGGTGTGATCGGCCGCGAGCAGGGGAACGAGTGCGCCGAAGTTGCTCTCGATCCCGCCGCCCGCGCCGTGCGCGAGCACGATGCCGGGGCCGGAGCCGTGGACGGTGGTCTGCAGGGGAATCGTTGTCATGCCGGCGAAGTTAGGTATTCACATGGGTGTGAAGGTCAAGGCTCGGGTGCTGGAGGTCACATGCTGATCGGCGAACTGGCCCGGCGAACCGGTGTCGCGTCACGGCTGCTGCGCTACTACGAGGAGCAGGGGCTGCTGCGTCCACAGCGCGATGCCAACGGGTACCGCTCCTATCCCGAGGCCGCGGTGGCGCGGGTGGCGCGGATCAGGGAACTGCTCGACGCGGGCCTGAACACCGAGGACATCAGCGCGCTGCTCCCGTGCGCCGAGCACGAGGGACCGGTCCAGGCGTGCGAGATGTCGGTGCGCATCATGGCAGACCGCACGGCCGAACTGAACCGCCGCATCGCCGTCCTGGACCGTCAGCGCGCCCAACTCGCCGAGCAACTCGGCGCGAGCCTCGCGCATGCGACGACGGGCCCCGGCCGCGCCGCCGATCAGGCAGCACGCTGAGGGGCGAAGTGTTGGCGCCGGTCTCACCCACGAGACGTCATTCCCGCACGTAGTACCGCAACGTCAGATAGGCGGTGGCCGCGGCGAACAGGATGCCCACCGGCGCGATCGTCAACGCCACCACCGCGATGTCATCACCGGTGATCCGCGGGAACACATTGCTGTCGAACAGCGGACCCAAGGCCCGATCGATCACCAGCGGTCGCGCGATCACGAGCCCGAGCACCGCCAGCACCGACCCGACGAACGCCGCGGCCACCGCTTCCAGCAGAAACGGTAGCTGGGTGTACCAGCGCGTCGCGCCGACCAGGCGCATGATCCCGACTTCCGTGCGGCGGGTGAACGCGGCGATCTGCACCATGTTCAACACCAGCAGCATCGCCGCGAGTGCCATCACCAACGCCAAACCGAACGCGGCGTTGCGCAACCCGTCGAACAGGCTCACCAGCCGATCCACGAACTCCTTGTCGTTGGCCACTATTCGCACGCCGTCGCGGGTGGCGAAGCTGTCGTAGATGTGCTGGTACTGATCGGCGTCGGTCATCTTCACCCGCAGCGAGGCGGGCAGCGGCGAATCGGCGATGTACTGCACCATCTCCGGCTGATCGGCGAAGAGCTCCTTGGCCTCTTCCAGCGCGTCGGCGCGGTTGAGGAACTGCACGCTCTCCACGCCCGAGGTCTGCTTGAGGTCGGTCAGCAGTCCCGCGCACGGCTCGGCCGCGCAGTCGGGATCGGTGTCGGAGACGGCGTCGTCGAGGTAGAAGCGCACCTCGAGGCGGCCGATGAAGAAGTTCTCGGTCTTGTCGGCCATCCGCACCGACAGCATGCCGCCGCCGAGCATCATCAGCGAGACCGCGGTGGTCAGGATCATCGCGATGGTCATCGTGAGATTGCGGCGCAGGCCGTCGACGACCTCGGTGAACAGGAAACTCAGTCGCATTATCGCCCCACCCCGTAGACACCGGTCGCTTCGTCGCGCACGAGTCTGCCGTGGTCGAGCTCCACCACCCGCCTGCGCATCGCGTCGACGATGTGGTTGTCGTGGGTGGCCATCAGCACCGTGGTGCCGACCCGGTTGATCCGTTCGAGTAGCGCCATGATGTCGGCGCTGGTCTCGGGATCGAGGTTGCCGGTCGGCTCGTCGGCCAGCAGCACCAGCGGCCGGTTGACGAACGCGCGCGCGATCGCCACCCGCTGCTGCTCACCACCGGACAGCTCCGAGGGCAATCGATTGCCCTTGCCACCGAGCCCGACCATGTCGAGCACCTCGGGCACGGTCCGCTCGATGAACTGGCGCCGCTTGCCGATCACCTCCAGCGCGAACGCCACGTTCTGCTCCACGGTCTTCTGCTGCAGCAACCGGAAGTCCTGGAACACGCAGCCGATCCGCTGGCGCAACTTCGGCACCTTGCGCCCCGGCAACCGGTCGACCCGGAAATCGGCCACCCGGATCTCGCCGGAACTGGGCGCCTCCTCCTTGAGCAGCAGTCGCATGAACGTCGACTTACCCGAGCCGGACGGCCCGATGATGAAGACGAACTCGCCCTTGTCCACCTCGACGGAAACGTTGTCCAGCGCCGGCCTCGTCGACGTCTTGTACGACTTGGTGACGTTGCGCATGGTGATCACGGGGAGCCAGTCTAGCCAGCGACCAGGCCGCTCAGCGGGCCCCGAGCACACCGGCGAGGCGCACAGCGGACCTACGGTTCGGAATCGACCCAGGTGGGCACGGCATTGAGCAGCGTCGATGGGCCGGTGGCCGTCGGGTCCGCGGGCTTGACGAACACGTAGACGACGAACGTGGATACCCAGGCAGCCATCAGGATCGCTGTGGACTTACGTGGTTTCACTGATTCCTTCCTTCCGCAGGGCCGCGGCCACCCGGACGCGCAGCTCGCGGCCCACCTCGAATTGCTTGCCCGGCAATGTGCGGGCAACCATCCGGATGTTCATCTCGTCGAGGGACAGATCCTCCACACCCATCACCGAGGGCTCGTCGAGCAGCAGCGGTTCGAGACGGGGGTCCTGGTAGGCCTTGGTGCAGACCTCGTGCAGGATCTCGTTGATCTTGGTGATGTCGGCCTGGGCCGAGATCGGCACGTCGATCGCGGCGCGTGCCCAGTCCTTGGACAGGTTGGTGACCTTCACGATCTGGCCGTTCGGGACCGTGATCACCTCGCCGTCGGAGTTGCGCACGGTGGTGATGCGCAGGGTCACGTCCTCGACGGTGCCCTCGGCCTCGCTGCCGCCGGTGACCGAGATCTGCACCACGTCACCGAAGCCGTACTGGCGCTCGGTGATCAGGAAGAACCCCGCGAGGATGTCCTGCACGATGCGCTGGGCGCCGAAGCCGAGCGCCGCGCCGAGCACCGCCGCGGGCGCGACCAGACCCGTCACCGCGAAGCCGAGCCGTTGCAGCACCTCCATGCCGACCAGTACATAGACGATGGTCAACACCACCCAGGTGACCACCTGGGCCAGTGCGTGCCGATGCTTGGCGGCCTCGGTGCGGACCAGGGCGTCGCTGGAGTGGAAGCCCGCGTCGATCTTGCTGGTCACCCGGTCGCGAATGAACGCCGCTAGGCGCCCGAACAGCATCGCGCCGATGATCAGCAACACGATCTCGAGCCCACTCGAACGCAGCCAGGTGGTGATGCCCGAGCCAGGGTCGACCGCGAGGATGTCGGTCACCACGCCGGCCCGCCCCCGGGTGATCGGGGCTGGCGCTGGCACAGTTCCGGTTCGTTCGAACACACACCAGAAAGGTTACAGCGCGGTCACGGTGCCAGGTCAACCGTGACCGGGACGGTCCCGGCGAGCGAACAGATGGCTACGCGTCGGCCTGATCCCGCATGCGCCAACGGATTCCGGATTCGATGAAGCCGTCGATGTCACCGTCGAGCACCGCCGAGGGGTTGTTGACCTCATAGTTGGTGCGCAGGTCCTTGACCATCTGGTACGGGTGCAGCACGTAGGAACGCATCTGGTTGCCCCAGGACGCGCCCTCGTTGGTCTTGAGCGCGTCCATCTGGGCGCGCTCCTCCTGGCGCTTGCGCTCGAGCAGCTTGGCCTGCAGCACGCGCATGGCCGAGATCTTGTTCTGCAGCTGCGACTTCTCGTTCTGACAGGTCACCACGATGCCGGTGGGGATGTGGGTCAGGCGCACCGCCGAGTCGGTGGTGTTGACCGACTGGCCGCCGGGGCCCGAGGAGCGGTACACGTCGACGCGGATGTCGCCGTCGGGGATCTCGATGTGGTCGGTGGTCTCCACCACCGGCAGCACCTCGACCTCGGCGAAGGAGGTCTGGCGGCGGCCCTGGTTGTCGAACGGGCTGATCCGCACCAGACGGTGGGTGCCCATCTCGACCGAGAGGGTGCCGTAGGCGTAGGGCGACTTCACCGCGAAGGTGGCGCTCTTGATACCCGCCTCTTCGGCGTAGGAGGTGTCGTAGACCTCCACGGAGTACTTGTGCCGCTCGGCCCAGCGGATGTACATGCGCATCAGCATCATCGCCCAGTCGGCCGCGTCGACGCCGCCCGCGCCGGAACGGATGTTGACCAGCGCGTCGCGCTTGTCGTACTCGCCCGAGAGCAGCGTGCGCACTTCCATCGCCTCGATGTCCTCGCGCAGTGCGGCCCGCTCGGCGTCGGCGTCGGCGGTGGCCTCCGCCTCGGCGGCGCCCTCCTCGGCCTCGGCCAGTTCGTAGAGCACCGGCAGGTCCTCGAGCCGCTGACGCAGTTCCTCCACCCGGCGCAGTTCGCTCTGCGCGTGCGAGAGCTCGCTGGTCACCTGCTGGGCGTGGTCCTGGTTGTTCCAGAGTTCGGGGTCGGCGGCCTGGTGCTCGAGCTCGTCGATGCGTCGGCGTAGCTCCTCGACATCGAGGACCGACTCGACCGTCTTGAGCGTGGTGTCGAGTTCGGCGAGGTCGGCGATAACGTCAGGATGCACGATGTCCTAGGTTACCGGTCGTGCTCGGCGGCGGTGAAACCGCGCGACGCGAACTCAGCCGGTGATCGACCGGAGTCCGCCGGGACGACGGCCCGCCAGGCCGTCGAGCGCGGCCGCGGTGGCGTCGTCGGCGGGCAGGTAGACGATGAGCTGCTGGTCGTCGTCGGCGGGCAGGTCGAGTGTTTCGAACGCCAGCCGCAGCGGACCGGCACTGGGATGGGCCAGCCGGATGACGCCGGTCGCGGCGGGCAGGCTCGGCACCCGCTCGACCCGCTCGGTGAATTCGGACCCGGCCACCACGGTCAGCTCGTCGGCGCGCTGGGCAATGTATGGATCGGCGCGGAAGGGCCCCTGCTTGAACGCCGCGACCAGCTCATCGGCGACATGGGACCAGTCGGGGAACACGGTGCGCGCCCGCGGATCGGTGAGCAGATAGGTGGCCAGATCGGGCTCCGCCGCGTCGAAGAGACCCGAATCCGCCATCAGCCGGTGGTAGCCGTCGGTGTAGGCCAGCACCTCGCGGATGTTGTTGACCACCAGTGCGGCGCCGGGCTCGAACCGATCGAGCATGGCCCGCACAGTCGGGCGCACGGTGCGGTTGGGTTGCGCGCCGCCCATGCAGCTGAATCCGCTGTCGGCGGACTTGGTCAACCGGTGCAGGTGGACGCGTTCACTCGGAGCCAGCCGCAGGGCCTCGGCCAGCGCGGACAGCACCGGCGGCGAGGGCCTGCGATCGCGGCCTTGTTCGAGGCGGGTGAGGTACTCGACGCTGACGCCGGCCAGCGTGGCCAGCTCCGACCGGCGCAGACCAGGGGTGCGCCTGCGGGCGCCGGTCGGCAGCCCGACCTGGGCGGGGGTGACGGCCTCGCGCCGGGAGCGCAGGAACAGGCCCAACTCGTTGTCGCTCACGAATTCCACGCTACCGGCGGGATCGACGCCGAGGGTGTCCCTGTCACTACCACTCTCACGGCGGCCTCCCCGTGGGTGCACCGCTCGACGAATCTGGGTGTCGAACAGCCGATTCGAAGCTTCGAAGGAGTCCCCATGACCGAGCGCCTGAAACTCGCCGTCATCACCACCAGCGTCCGCGACGGCCGGTTCGGTCCGGTGGTCAGCGAGTGGTTCACCGACCAGGCCGACATCCACGGCGGATTCGACGTGACCACCATCGACCTGGCCGAGGTCGACCTGCCGCACGAACTACCCGCCGTCTCACCACTGTTCGAACCGCATCCGGTGCGACCCACCGGGATGACCGAATTCACCCGGGTGATCGGCGAGGCCGACGCGATCGTGCTCGTCGTGCCCGAGTACAACCGCAGCTACCCGTCCTCGATCAAGGCCGCCATCGACTGGCACTTCACCGAGTGGAAGGAGAAGGCGATCGGTTTCGTCGGCTACAGCGGCATGTCCGGCGGGCTGCTCGCCATCGAAGGACTGCGCCAGGTGTTCAACGAACTCGACGCCCACACCGTGCGCGAGTACGTGTCCTTCCCCCGCTACTACCTGCTCTTCGACGAGAACGGGCAGCTGCGCGACCCCGAAGAGCCCGCGGAGGCGGCCGCCACCATGCTCGACCGGGTGCACTGGTGGGCGAGCGCGCTGTCAGCGGCCCGCTCGGCGGCCGTTGCCGCCTGAGCCACCCCACGGATGAACCCGGCGCCGGTCAGGTGAAGTACGAACTCCGCACCGGGCCCGGGGAACGAGTCGGTGTCCGGGGACCGGTCAGCCAGGTGTCGCAGGTCTCGGCGACGAAGGCCGCGAAGGTCGTGTCGGGGTCCGGTGGGGTCGCACCGTCGCCGGGATCGGGGGTGCCGTCGGCCGCGACGATGTCCTCGGCGATCTCGGTGACCGAGCGCGGGTCGGCGGGCACCTGCTCGAGACCCTCGCCGCCGAATCGTTGGGTGGCGGCCCACGGCTCGACAATGGTCTGGTGCAGCAGCCCGCTGACATCGGCGGCCACTGCGGGCGGCCGGGTCCAGCAGGTCGCGTGTTCGTAGAGGATCTGGCCGGGCGCCCGCTCGTACAGGCTCTTGGGCAAGTTGTCGGCGAGAGTGCGCAGGTCGTAGGCGACGACCACAGTGTCGGTGGCGCCCGGTTCGAACTCCCGAGTGGGCAGGTCGAGCACGCGCGCGGCCGCCAGGCCCAGGATGCGATCGGCCCGATCCGGCAGCAGCGACACCGAGCGTGGCCGCCGACCCGCAGCGGACAGCGTCAGGGCCAGTCGATCGAGGCCGTGGCGGCACTGCGCGGGCGTGTCACCGACGTAGGCCCAGCGGCCCGTCATTCCGGCATCGAACCCGTACGGCGACAGGGTGCCGAGGTAGCCGCCGGTCGAGAGGAACTGCCAGCCGCGCAGATCCCGATGATCCAGCGCGCTCACAGCCTCGACCCGATCGGCGCGGGCGAGCATCCGCCCGACCCGGTCCCGGGCGAAGGTCCACTCGTCCCCGGGATCGGGCAGCGCCGCGAACTCCGCGCGTGCCCGCGGCAGGTCCGCGGACAGGATCGCGTTGTAGGCCAGCAGATAGCGTTCCGGCCACGGCCGCAGGATCGCTTCGTGCGCGAGCAGGACTTCGACCGCTTCGGCATGGCGGAACTCGTCTTCGAGCGCGGTGACCAGCTCGGCGAGCGCCTGGTGCAGGGTGGGCTCCAGGCGCAGGGCCTGGCCGAGCACCGGAATCGCGGCGAAGGAGATCCCGTACTCGATGCATTCGTATCCCAGGACGGTCAACGCCCGCGGGTCGGCCGGGGCGTCGAGCACCGCGTGGGCGGCACTCGTCAGATCCGCGAACCCGGCCGCGGTGGCGAGTTCGGCCAGCATCGTCGCGAGATCCTGCAGCGGTACGCGCTCCGCGATGGATCGCACGGCCTGCACCGATCCGGCGAGGTCACCCTCGGCGAGCAGTCGCCGGGCATCGTCCAATTCTGTTGTCATCGAACACGATCCTGGGTGACGATCCCGTTGGTGGCAAACGATGGTCGGCGGGTGCCTCGCTCGCGGCGGTGCCGTCGAGGTCGGGACCGCGGTGGGCGCTAGAGTTCGGCGCGTGGCTTTTTACTCCGCTGACCTGGACCTTGCCCTGCGACTGGCCGACGAAGCCGACGCGATCTCGCGGGCGCGTTTCGGTGCCGTCGATCTGAAGGTCGACTCGAAGCCGGACCTGACTCCGGTCTCGGACGCCGATCTCGCGGTGGAGCAGGTGATCCGGCGGGTGCTCGGCGCCGAACGCCCCGACGATGCGGTGCTCGGCGAGGAGTTCGGCGGCGATGCCGAGTTCACCGGCAGGCAGTGGGTGGTCGATCCGATCGACGGCACCAAGAACTTCGTGCGCGGGGTTCCGGTGTGGGCGAGTCTGATCGCGTTGCTGGACAACGGCGTTCCGGTGGTCGGCGTGGTGAGCGCGCCCGCACTGGGCCGTCGCTGGTGGGCCGCTGCGGGGTCCGGGGCGTGGGCGCAGGTGCACCCCGGGGCGCCGAAGCCGATCTCGGTGTCGGCGGTGGGGGAGCTGGATTCGGCCAGCCTGGCGTTCTCCAGCCTGTCGGGCTGGCACGAGCGTGGCCTGCGGGAGAAGTTCATCGACCTCACCGACGAGGTGTGGCGGGTGCGCGGCTTCGGCGACTTCTTCAACTACTGCCTGGTCGCCGAGGGCGCGGTCGACATCGCGGCCGAGCCCGAGGTGTCGCTGTGGGACCTGGCCGCCCTCGACATCCTGGTCCGCGAGGCCGGCGGCACGTTCACCGCCCTGGACGGGCGCCCCGGGCCGCACGGCGGCGACGCCGTGGCGACCAACGGACTGCTCCACGACGACGTGCTGGGACGTCTGCGCAGCTGAGACGTGCGCGTGGCCGGTCGGCGCCCGCCGGAGCCGCGAGTTGTCCACATGTGGACAACTTCGTGACGACGTCGAGGTCTGCCTCGCTCAGCAGCTCACGCGCACGGGGCCACTCGTAGGATGGCCCCGTGAGCAATTCCGGCGCCACAGCCCCCGATGTCGACGACTTCCCGCCCGACGACGCCTACCCCCACGAGGGCGGTTACGTCTCCGAGCACGACTTCGACGACACCGGCGGCTTCCACTTCGACGACCTCGCCCCGGCCGACCCGACCCGGTCCGGCACCGGGGGAGCCCCGGCCCGTCCGGCCGCCGCTGCCCCCGGCGAGACCGCCGAGGACGTGCTGCGCCGCGTCTTCGGCTACGACAGCTTCCGCGGCGACCAGGCCGCCATTGTCGACCAGGTCGTCGGTGGCGGTGACGCCCTGGTCCTGATGCCGACCGGCGGCGGCAAATCCCTGTGCTACCAGGTGCCTTCGCTCGTGCGCCCCGGCGTCGGCGTCGTCGTCTCGCCGCTGATCGCGCTCATGCAGGACCAGGTCGACGCGCTCAGTGCCCTCGGTGTGCGCGCGGGCTTCCTCAACTCCACCCAGTCGCCGGACCAGCGGCGCACCGTGGAAGCGCAGTTCGTCGCCGGTGAACTCGACCTGCTGTATCTCGCGCCGGAACGGCTGCGCATGGAGTCGACGTTGCGCCTGCTCGAACGCGGCACGGTGGCGCTGTTCGCCATCGACGAGGCGCACTGCGTCTCGCAGTGGGGCCACGACTTCCGGCCCGACTATCTGGCGCTGTCGCTGCTGCACGAGCGCTGGCCCGATGTCCCGCGCGTCGCGCTCACCGCCACTGCCACCGAGAAGACCCGCGCCGAGATCGTCGAACGCCTCGATCTGGGTGAGGCGAAGCAGTTCGTCTCCAGCTTCGACCGGCCCAACATCCAGTACCGGATCGAGTCCAAGAACCGCGCCGACCGCCAGCTGCTCGAGTTCATCCGCGCCGAGCACCCCGGCGACGCGGGCATCGTCTACTGCCTCTCGCGCAACTCGGTGGAGAAGACCGCGGCCCTGCTCAACGAGAACGGGGTGCGCGCGGTGCCCTATCACGCGGGCCTGGACAACCGCATCCGCGCCGAGAACCAGGCCAGGTTCCTGCGCGAGGACGGTCTGGTCGTGGTCGCCACCATCGCCTTCGGCATGGGCATCGACAAGCCGGACGTGCGCTTCGTCGCCCACCTCGACCTGCCCAAGTCGGTCGAGGGCTACTACCAGGAGACCGGCCGTGCCGGGCGCGACGGACTGCCGTCGACGGCGTGGATGGTCTACGGCCTCAACGATGTCGTGCAGCAGCGCAAGATGATCGACTCCAGCGAGGGTGATGCCGCCCACCGCAGACAGCTGCAACTGCACCTGGACGCCATGCTCGCCCTGTGCGAGACGGTGGGCTGTCGCCGCGTGCAGCTGCTGAACTACTTCGGCCAGCCCGGCGCCGCCTGCGGCAACTGCGATGTCTGCCTGAACCCGCCGCAGACCTGGGACGGCACCGTGCCCGCGCAGAAGCTGCTCTCCACGGTGCTGCGGCTCAAACGTGAACGGGGACAGGCCTTCGGCGCGGGCCATCTCGTCGACATCCTGCTCGGCAAGACCAACCCCAAGGTCACCCAGCACCGGCACAACGAACTGTCGGTGTTCGGCATCGGCACCGACCTGCGCGATACGGAATGGCGCGGGGTGGTGCGTCAGCTGCTGGCCGGCGGGCTGCTCGCCGTGCAGGGCGAGTACGGCGTGCTCGCGCTGACCGACGCCAGCAACGAGGTGCTGTTCGAGGGCAAGAAGGTGCCGATGCGCCGCGAGCCCGAACGGGCCGCTCGCCCCGCGCGCACCCCCAAGTCCGCGAAGGCCGCCGTCGACCTGCCCGCCGCCGACGTGCCCCTGTTCGAACGCCTGCGCGCCTGGCGCGCGGCCACCGCCAAGGAACAGGGCGTGCCCGCCTACGTGGTGTTCCACGACGCCACCCTGCGCGAGATCGCCGCGCGCAAGCCGGCCGATCTCACCGCGCTCGGCACCGTCGCGGGCGTCGGCGAGAACAAGCTGGCCCGCTACGGGGAAGGGGTGCTGACCACGCTGGCCGAGGAATAGCCCCACATCGCGGCGACCGCGAGTTACTGTCGATTCATGGCGAACGGCGATGACTCCGAAGGAGATACGGCCGACGGCGGCGGTGGCGCGGGCGGTGCGGACGCCCCGGTACGGCCCCGCAAGCACGTCGACCCGGTCGTCGCGCCCGCCCTGCTCGGCACCCGCCACCATGTCGTCCACCGCGGCCGCCCCCGCTGGACCACGGTCGGTCTGATCCTGCTGTTCATTGCCGCGCTGGCGCTCTACCTGGCGCTGCGTCCCGGCGGCTGATCAGACCACGGAATAAACCGGTGGCGTCGTCACTTAGAGTTGACCGTTATGAAGGAAAAGGGCAGGAAGGTCATCGCGACCAACCGCCGCGCGCGGCACAACTACACGATCCTCGACACCTATGAGGCGGGGATCGCGCTGGTCGGTACCGAGGTGAAGAGCCTGCGTGAGGGCAAGGCCTCGCTGGTGGACGCCTTCGCGACCGTCGACCACGGCGAGGTCTGGCTGCGCGGCCTGCACATTCCGGAGTTCAGTCACGGCACCTGGACCAACCACTCGCCGCGGCGCACCCGCAAGCTGCTGCTGCACAAGCGCGAGATCGAGCACCTGGTCGGCAAGTCGCGCGAGGGCAACCAGACGCTGGTCCCGCTGTCGATGTACTTCTCCGACGGCAAGGTGAAGGTCGAGCTCGCGCTCGCCAAGGGCAAGCAGGACTACGACAAGCGCCAGGATCTGGCTCGCCGCCAGGCCGAGCGTGAGGTCACCCGCGAGATCGGTCGGCGGGTCAAAGGCATGCGGTGATCTCCGTCGCCCTCGCCCTGATCGCGGCGGCGGGCTACGGAGTCAGCGATTTCTTCGGCGGGGTGGCCGCGCGCCGGGTCACCGCCCTGCGCGTGGTCGTGGTGTCGTACCCGTTCTCGGTGCTGCTGGTCCTGCTCATCGCGCCGCTGGTCGGCGGGCACGCCGATACCGCCTCGATGATGTGGGGCCTGGCCGCCGGAGTCGCCAGTGGCCTGGCCGTGTGGTGGTTCTATGCCGCGCTCGCCGACGGGCCGATGTCGGTGGTCTCCCCGGTCACCGCGGTGCTGGTCGCCGGTATTCCGGTCATCGCCGGGTTGTTCCTCGGTGAACGGCCGGGCCCGCTGGCCGTCGCGGGGATCGCGCTGGCCCTGATCGCGGTGGTGCTGGTCAGCCGCGAGGCGCCCGACAAGACCACCGAGGAGATCATCGGCGGCCGCGAACTGCGGTTCACCCGCCGGGTCGCGCTGCTCACCGTCGGCTCGGGCGCGGCCTTCGGCTTCGCCTTCTACTTCCTGCACGCGACCAGCCCGAGCGCCGGGCTGTGGCCACTGCTCGGCCAGCGCGCCGCGGCCACCGCGGTCGTGTGGACCTCCGCGCTGGCGGCCGGCCAGTTCCGCGGCCTGCACGGCGAACCGCTGCGGCTGGCGCTGGCCATCGGCGTGCTCGACGTGATCGCCAACGCCGCCCTGCTGTACGCCTTTCACGGCGGTCTGCTGTCGATTGTCAGCGTGATCGGCTCGCTGTATCCGGCCGCGACGGTGCTGCTGGCGATGGTGCTGCTCGGTGAGCGGATCGGCGGGATGCAGAAGGTGGGCATGGTGCTCGCCCTCGCCGCGGTCGCCATGATCGCCGCGAACTGAGGTCAGAGCCGAGTGCAGGGTTCGTGGATGCCCAAGCGCGCCAGCGTCGTGCCCTGATAGCCGGTGCTGATCGCCCGCGCCCCCATCGGCGCCTGGCTGTCCGGCTCGAACACCACCGACCACTCCGCGCTCAGATCGGGTCGCTCGGCGCCGGTGGGATGGACCACCACCATGCCCTCGCCGTCCGGCTTCAGGTTCATGACGGTGCGACGCAGGCCGGGCCGGGTGAGTGCCTTGTCCTCGGCGGCCGCGATCAGCAGTGCCTTGAGCGGGTAGGAGATGGCCCAGCCCAGCGAGTAGCCGAAGTTGGCCGGTTCGCCGTCCACCGCGGCGCGGGCGTGCTGCGCGCCGACACTGTCGCCGGCCCAGCTGTCGACCGGCGTCGTGTAGTTGTAGAGCGCGGTCAGCGCGGACGCGGCGGGCGTCTGCAGCAATGCCGCGTTCCAGGTGGGCAGCGAGCCGAGGAACCGGCCGGTGAAGCCCGAGCGCACCAGCTTGCCGACGATCTCCGCGGTTTCGGCGGGGCCGGTGGCCAGCATGACCAGATCCGGCGCCGCGGCCAGGATCTCCTCGACCGGACCGTCCTGATTGCCGACCTCGCCGTTGGGGCCGGTGTCGATACGGTCGGCGATCGTCGCCCCGTTGGCCAGCGCCCACTTCAGCGCGCCACTCGCGTAGTCGCCGCCCCAGTTGCCGCGATAGGCGACCACGGCGATGTTGCGTGGCGCGTAATGGTTCTCGGCGAACCAGTCCAGGCCCATCACCGCTTCGGTGCAGTAGGAGTAGCCCGCGCTGAGCACCAGATTGCGGTCGGCGCTGCGATAGTTCCAGCCCGACCACTGGGTGGCCGCGACGCTGACCATGTCATCGGCGTCCATCTGATTGAGCAGCGCGATCGACTGCCCGGTGCCGAGGCTCTGCGCCAGCGCGAGCACGTGCGGTTCGATCTCGTGATAGGCCGTGCGGTGCACGCGCGGATCGAAGGAGGTGTTGCGGCTGTAGGTGGTGATGTCGATGTCGTAGCCGCCGATGCCGCCCGACTCGTTCACCTGGTTCCAGAACGCCAGCTGACCCTCGTTCATCGAGGTACCGAGCGGCGCGAACGGCCCACCACCGAGGTCGGAGAGCACCCCCAGATAGATACAGCCCCGATCCTTGTTCGCCGAGCCGGGACAGGGCGCGCTGGTCACCCCGGGCCCGTAGTCCCGCTCGCCCGACGAGCAGGCCGCGGCCAGGACGAGACCGGCGACGACGGAGATGGCCGCGGCGCGGCGCAGCGCACGCGGTCTGGTGAATGCCATCAGGTAACTCCTCGCTCCAGCCGCCCAGAGGAGCTCACTGTCCCGGTGCGACCGAACGAGAACAGTACTCGTCCCGACCGGCCCGGAGACCCGGATTCGCCGAGCCCGATCCGACGGGTTCGCTACCCGGTCACCCCGGCGACACCGCCCGCTGGCAGAAATAATGGGAAGATCCGCGCCGCCGCGAGTGTTAATATGACTAGCCCGCACGGTGCGGGCACGTACGGGGCTGAACGGTTTCGACTGCGTACGTTGATTCAGGGGAAGCGTGTCGGTGCAGGCAAGAGACCACCGTAAGCGTCGCTGCAACCAATTAAGCGCCGATTCCAATCAGCGCGAGTACGCCCTCGCTGCCTAAGTAGCAGGTCGTCTCTGTCAGACCGGGTTCGTCTCTCGACCCGGACCCTGGCATCAGCTAGAGAGACTTACTGTCCGGCCCGGTCGCGGGGTCGGATGGAACATCAAACAGTGACTGGGACCGTCATCCGAGCTTGTTCGCGAGACCCGGAGGTCCAAGCAGAGACCTAGCGAACTGCACACGGAGAAGCCCTGAAGACGCGGCGGAGGACCCGGGTTCGATTCCCGGCAGCTCCACTCGAGGCCCCTCACCTGTTAGAGCAGGTGGGGGGCTTTTTCGGCCCCCGGCGACCCATAGATCGGGCCGTGTGGGCACGTTTTTGGCACACCTTGCAGCGGCATCGCGGAAACCCGCGCCAATCCTGTGGGCCACGCCGTCGAACAGATGCTGCGGTTGTCCAGCGTCATCGTCGCTGACTTGTGGCCGAGGTGGGGTTGGATCGTCTTCGCATAGGCGCCGCTGGCGATCATGATCGAGGCCGCGGTCTGCCGCAGTTGATGAGCCGTCGCGCTGGAACGTCGACGGGCGTTCCAACACTGTCCGCAAGTTGACGTTGGACGCCGACGCGGTCGCCGTGCAGACTCAGGGCAGGGAGTCGTGCCGCCGACGGAATCGGTGGGCGCGACCAGCCCAGCGGGACGCGTTTCGTTCTGTCAAGGCCCAGGTATCCACACCGCGCTGTCGCGGTCGCCAGTGCACATCAGCGTCTGACCAGATGGCGACTCGGCGATGCCATCTTCATAAGAGCATGGCGAGCCAGGCTGTCGCGTGCCGATGAGCGGTGCGGAGTTCACCCACTTCGGTGTCGGTGCGCCTGCGTATGTGCATTTCAGCTGGCCGCCGCTGGCGTCGACCGCCCAGTTGTCGACGCCTGGATCGCATGCCATCCCAGCGGCAGGAGACGAGGCGATTTTTGTCTGCGCGGGGGCCTGGGTCATCGGGACAACCGCGGGTGTGGATGGCGCTACTGCAACGGTGATTGATGTCGGGGACTGGTTTACAGTCGGCACTGTCGCGGGCAGTGGGATCTTCACCGACCCCGGCACTGTCGTCACCAGCTCGAGGTTCTCCAGCGTTGCACCCTCGTCGGCCACGATCGGCGTGTACTGCAGGGCAACAGGGTTCGCCCGCACCTGCAGCAGGATCCACTGCATGGTCCTCAGGCCGACGTTCGCAGGCGTACCGCCCGGCCAGCGCTCCGCGCACGCGCCGGTGAGCGTCCCGTTCTCGGTCGACTGGGTCACCCCTGCGGAGTGCACGGTGGTCGCTGTGTACATGTCCGGGCTACCCAGCCCTACGGTGCCAATGTTGTCGATCTCGACCTGGATCGCCAAACCCTCTGTGCCCGAGACGGGATCGATCACACACTCGGTCGGTACGAGGATCGTGTCCCGGATCGTGATGGTGCCGATGACCTCGCCGGTGTCGGCGCGGCGGAACTGAAACGGTGTCCCGATGCCGCCGCTCGCGGGCCCGGCCGTCTGAGTGTCGGTTGCTGGTGGCGTCGAGCGGAGCATGGCTACGAGCGTGCCTGCGCCTACCAGTGCGACTACGGCCAGAACGATCACCGCGATCAGTAGGCCTCGCTGGCTGCGGCCCACAGGCTTGGCAGTCGGCGGCTGAGGTGTCACGGTGCATCCCCTTGCGATGGTGTTGTGTCGCAGGATGATCGCTCATGGTGCGGCAGTTGATACAGGAGCGCTCCGCTGGAAAGGGATCGGCGGGGTGCTGGTTGCGTTGCGCGTCAGCGCAGCTGCTCCAGCGGCCACCCGTGTGAGCGGGCATATTTGGGGCACAGTCCGCAGGAAAGCCTGCGGTTCTATGTAATCCACAGGGATGTAGTACCGCAGGTTCAATCCAGAATCGTGGTCGCTGCCAGGATCCCAATCTGGGTCCGATTCCCGGCAGCTCCACTCGAGGCCTCCCACATGAACTGGGTGAGGGATTTTTATGCAGTGAACAGGCCCGTATCGGGTTGCGCGAGCCCGTCGTCGCAGCGGTGCCCGGCCGGGCGGCTGATCGGAATCGGCCGGATGTCTTGCCGGGGACGGTCTGGTTTGGAAGTGTGGCAAGGTTCCACGTCGGCGTCGTGTGCGTCCGGCGTACCGGAGGGCGTCGTGGCCTTCCGGCAGTTCTCTGGAGGGGAGATCGCCCGGTGGTCAATGATTTTCGGAGTTTCGCGGGGAAGGCGGCCAAGGCTGTCGCCGAGGAGGCGAGGCAGCGGGGCGGGTCGCTCGCGCTGAACGACGAGGACATCACCGCCTTCCTCGCCACCGTCGTCGAGCCCGGCGAGCAGGGGGTGGCGTTCGACCGGTTCACGCCACACCTCGACTGGCCGAAGGTGCCGCGGGGGCGAAAGGTCGAAGACGGCTTCGGGGGCCGGTCGACGACGCGCAAGCTCGCCGGAGCGGCCATCGGGGTCGCGGCCGTCGCCTCGGGCGAATGGATCGGCGACCCCCGGCAATCGACCGCGCTCCACGGTGGGTTCGACAGCATGGCGGGCCAACTCCGCATCCAATTCGAGCCGGTGACGAACGGCTGCGAGCACATCCTCGCCCTGACGAACAACCGCCTGATCCTCCTGCGCATCCGCAGCGGCGTCGGCCGAAAGTTCGGCCCCGCGCTCATCGCCTGGTGGGCCCACCGCTCACACGTCATCGCCTCCCGCCGCAACGGCACCATCGGCTTCTCCCTGGCCTTCGCCGACTCGTCGTGGATCACCCTCCGCGGCAACGCCGACAGCACCCTCCGCACCGCCTTCCCCGACACCCCTTCCCCGTGGCCCGGCGAACCGCCCCGATGACTCGAAAGGCCCCTCACCAGAATCCCGGCGAGGGGCTTTTCCGTGCGAGGCCTACGGGCGCAACCGCCCCACCTGAGGGTCGAAGCACACGAGCCCGTGGACCTTCGCGAGTCCCGCGACAAAGGCCGCCACCTCGTCATGCGGGCCCCATCGGATATTGATCTGGAGCGACGAACCATCCGCATCGCCGGTTCCGCTCGTCGCCCAAGGACTGCTCGCATCACTGTCCGGCCACCGCCGCAGCAGCGCCGCCACGAATTCCGCGATCGGCGGAGTCGGCGGATCCGCTCGCACATCCCGGACGAGCCGTCCTTCCAGATACTCGCTCAGACTCGTCACCACCGCCATCGCATCGACATCGGTACCCGGGCGCTCGCCCTCCCACACCACCAGATCGAAACTCATGGCCAGATCATGCACGCCACCACCGACACCGGCCGCTGCTCGAGCGGTCCACCCAGAGACGCTGTGTCTGCGATGACCGCCGGGTGCTCAGATGCGTGCCCCCTTTTCGAGGTTGCACTTGCGGCAGAGGATCTGGAGGTTTCCGACGCTCGTCGCGCCGCCGCGGCTCAACGGGATGACGTGATCGAACTCGAGGTAGTGGGCGTCGCCGCATTGGCAGCATCGGCCGCCGTCTCGTTGCCACACTTCGGACTTCACATCTGGTGGAATCGAGCGGGAGTCGCGTTGCCCGGGAGCGAGTACCAGTCGTTTCGCGATGCGAAGTGCGCCCTCCAGCACGGCGGCGACGTACTCGGGATCCGGGACACGGTAGGTTCCTCCGCCCCGAGCGGTGGTCGCGGAGATGATGACGTTGCCGTACTCGCTCGCGATCGAGACGATCTTCGCCCAGGGCAGCTCGGTGCCCGCGCCCGAACCGATGAATCGGAGCTTGCTGCTGCTGCCGATCAATCTGCCACTGCTGTGCCGGGGTCCGCTGGCCAGGTACTTGATCTGCGTCGCGTTGACATCGATGTACAGCGCCTCGCCTGCGTCCAAGTGCAGGTCCGGTCGTTGTATACGAGGCAGTTCGCCGCCGCGTACCTGGGTCAACGATCGGCCGCGGAGCATGCGCCGGCGAAGTTCGTCGACACGTTGGCGGGCGAGGCCAAGGTCCACTGTCGCCTGCAGATCGTCGACCGCACGTTCGAAGTCGCTCAGCTCACCCGCTTCGATCTCGTCATCGGCGAACGCGAAGGTGACAACGCGCTCCAGGTACGCGATGGCCAGTGGCCGCAAGGCTTCTCGGCCGCTGGCTTCGTTGATCCGCTGGAAGCGGAGGGCGATCCAGAGCTCGTCCCAGCCGCTGCCACGGGGACCGGAGGCCATCAGCACTTGCCATGCTTGGGACCGCCACGTCTCCATGAAGGTGTTGACCTCTGATTCACACCAGCGGCAGGGTGGCGAGCTGCCGAAACGCGGGATCCGCCGTTCTCGGCCACAGCGCTCGCACACAGCCGGATCGGGTGGAAACAGCTGTCGTGTGTCGCCACTCCAAGCCGCGCCGTTCCACCAGCGCAACTGCCCGGAACCCGTCAGATCCGGATACCACCCCGGCTCCGTCTGCGCCTGAGCCGGGGCGGTACTGGGAGCGGGAACAGGCGACCCGGCGGGTGGTGGAGCGGCGCTGGGCGGATCATCGACCTCGACACCGAATTCCTCGGCAAGTCCACGGAGACCGCTGATCCAACCCTGGCCGACCGACCGGAACTTCCACGCGCCGTTTCGCCGATAGAACTCACCGAGCACCATCGCTGACACGGCATCGGGCTGGTCGACGTCGAACGAGATCAGTGTGTTGTTGCTTTCATCGCGGATGGTCAGCGCGAGTCCGGAGATGTCGCGGAAGGATCCCTGGTCGGTGGACCCGGAAATCACGATGCGGGACACGGCGGTTTCGACGGTGGTGAGAGCGACCGTGAGCACTGCGCGGCCGGGCGAGGACTCGGTCAATGAGACTGCGCCAGAAGGATGATCGGCCGCGTTGTAGAACACGAAGTCGTCGTTGGTCCGGATCTTTCCGGTGTCGGCGAGTAGAAGCGCCTGTGGGTCGACTTCTTGCTGGGATCCCCATGTGAGTATTGCTGTCACTGTGGGCGCGGTGACCGCAGCGTTTTGACCTCGAGAGAGCTTCACGGCGTGCACACCGCTTCGGCGTCCGTTTCTGTTACGTGTTCCGCGTGTCATGTCCTGCCGGACAAGCTGATTCGTCATCGGACCGAACCGGTGCCGTAGCTCCCTCGCTACAGCAAGGCCCCTCACCGGAATCCCGGTGAGGGGCCTTTCCGTGCGTGGCTTCCCGTGAAGCTCAGCCGCCCGCACGGCGGCGGAAGGTGCGCTTGCCACCTGCCGCGGACTGCGTTCCACGGACCTTGGCGGCGTTCTGCGCCGCCCCGCCCACCGCGGCGTTCCCGTTCTTGCGCTCGAGCGCCTCGCGGAACTTCCGCTTCGTCGCTTCTTCCGGCGACTCGTTCACTTCGCCACCGGACTGCGCGGAGGTGACTTCCTGTTCATCGGCCATACCCACAGCCTGCCACCTCCGGGCCCACTTCGAATCCACCGTCGGGCAAGTACCGGCTCGCGTGAGGTTCAGGGGCGTGCGATGTCGGGTGGCGTCGTGATGGCTGGTGGAGTTCGCGAGGGCTCGGGGAGAAGGAATTGGACCGGTCGGTATGTGGGTTGGGGTGGGGGTGTGGCAAGGTATCCCGGTGCGGCAGTGGTGGAGCGAGAGCGGGTTTGTAGGACCCATCTCAGGGGTAACCCCTGGGGGCTTCTTGTCGGTTGGGCTCAGCGTCCGGAGCGCGGGCGCACGCTTCGCGTGCCTCGGGGCACCGTGGACGAAGGATTCTGGTCGTTCCATCGCTGTCGCATCTTCATGAGCCGGATGATCTCGGCCGAAGTGGCCGCGGAGTTGGCTCGGTCGTTCGAGTTGCTCGATGACGAGTGGGCGCAGGCGATGTTGGCCGAGGCGTTCGGTGAGGTGGTCGAGCCGGGGTTGGCGGAGGAGATCGCGCGTCGCGTGATCGATCTGATGCCCGTCGAACCGGTTGATCCCGTGGACACCCTGCGGCGGCTGCTGGCCGATCTGCCGAAGCTGCCGACGACGGTCGTCCCGCTCGATCCGCCGGAGGTGCGGATGCGGTTCGGGGCGGTGGAGATTCCGGATCTGGCCGCGCTGGCCGTGTTGCTGAATGTCACCCCGAGCGAGCTCGAGTGGTTCGCCGATCGCGGCGGCTGGCTGCGCCGCTCGACGCAACCGTTGTCGCACTACCGGTATCGGCGGCTGCCGAAGGCCAATGGCACCAGATTGGTCGAGGCGCCGAAGGTGCGGTTGCGCGAGATCCAGCGCCGCATCCTGCACAAGATTCTCGCGGGCATTCCCGCCGATCCCGCCTGCCACGGCTTCGAAAAGGGACGCAGCGCGGCGACATTCGGCGCACCACACGCCGGTGCGCCGATCGTGGTCCGGATGGATCTGCGCGACTTCTTCCCGACGATCGGCCTGGCCAGGGTCCGCGCGGTGTTCACCGCCTGCGGCTACTCCCCGGCGGTGGCCCGCGTGCTCGCCGAACTGTGCACCACCGCGTCCCCGGTCGCCGAACTGCGCGGCCTCGACCACACCCAGCGCACCCTCCTCGCCGTCCCGCACCTGCCCCAGGGCGCCCCGACCTCCCCGCGCCTGGCCAACCTCGTCGCCCGCGGCCTCGACCGCCGCCTGACCGGCTACGCGAACCGCCACGGCCTCACCTACACCCGCTACGCCGACGACCTCGCCCTGTCCGGCACCCCGAACACCGCCCAGCTGGTCTGGACGGTGACCCGCATCGCCGAGGACGAGGGCTTCACGGTGCACCCGGCCAAGACCCGCGTCCGCCGCGCCCACCAGCGCCAGGTCCTGGCCGGTCTCGTCGTCAACGAGCACCCCGCCGCACCCCGCGACCGCTACGACGCGGTCCGCGCCCTGCTGCACAACTGCCTGCGCACCGGCGCCACCGCACAGAACCTGAACGGGCACAACGACTTCCGTGCCCACGTCCACGGCCTGATCTCCTGGATCGGCGAGACCAGCCCGCACCGCCGCGACAAACTGCTCGCCATGGCCGACGGCGTCGACTGGACCAGCTGAGTCCCGCCCCGCCGAAACGACGCCGCGTCGTGGAGTGCGCACGAGGTCTCGGTAGGATCTCGCAGGTGGGGCTGGCCAGGAGGGACGTGGCTGTGATCGAAGTGTGGGGTGCGCGGGTGGCCGTGCGGTATGGCGACGGCCGGTTGGTGACGACACCGCTACGCGCCGACAACGAGGCGGCGCTCGACATCTCGGTGGCCGAGCTGGCCAGGATCGCGCTCGCCACCACCGACGAGGACCAGCTGGCGATGCTGCTGTTCTTCCGGTCGGCGCAGTTCGCCGTGAACGGCGCGCCCACCGACCGTCATCCGGTCCCGGTGTTCCTCGAGACGGGGCTGCGCGAGCAGGCGCAAGTGCTGATCAGAGCGGTCGAACGCGACCTGATCAGTCTGCGTCGCGTGTTCCCGCCGCGTCCGAGTCTGGTTCCGCCCCGCCCGGTTCCCGGTCCGAACGGCCCGCAGCGTCCCGATGTATCGGCCGCGGCGGGCCGAATGCGTTACGCGGGCAACTCCCTTCGCGAGATCGACATTCTGCACGGTTGCGCCCGCCCGGACGAATACGTGCTCGAGCTGGCCCAGGCCGGACACGAGGGCGCGCCGGGGCTGGTCGCGATCACCACGCTGCGGCTGTTGTTCGTCTCGGCGTGGGCCGTCTACGAGTTCCCGGTCGCGGTCCTGACCGGGGCCGAGGTGCGCACCACGCCGGGTGAGGTGGTGACACTGCGGATCTCGGGCGCGGGCACCGAGCTGGATTTCCTGGACTGGGAGCCCGCCGACTTCGCCCGCGTGGTCGAGGCGATCGGCCTGGCCTGCGAGATCGAGCACGCCGACGGGGCGATCGCGCAGTCGCTGCCGTCCTCGGCCGATCTGTTCGGCGAATGGCAGCTGCTGGTGGAGCGCCGCAAGCTGGGGATGGTCGCCGACGACCCGTTCCGGCGTCAGGCGGTCGGCATCATGCTGGCGATGCCGGGCTGAACACCGGCGCCCCCGGATGCAGCGCCACCCGGCGCCACGGGCTCGACGGACGCAGGTGCAGGCCCGCGATCATCCGTCGGCGCTGGGCGATCTGCTCCTTGGCGGCCGACAGGTCCTGGGTGGCCGCCCAGAAGATGGCGCCGGTGAGGAATCCGTCGCCGAACTGGCGCCAGTTGCGGTAGTGCTGGCGCGCCCGGTCCAGGCCGGTCAGCATGTGCTCCCACGCCTCGTCCTCGGTGAGGTACTCGGCCGTGCGGGCGGCCCTGGCGATGAAGACCAGGCGGGCCAGATCCCAGGCGGTGGCGTCGGTTTGCAGCGGGGTCGGCAGGCTGTCGGTGATGCCGAGTTTGATGGCCTGCAACCAGGCGTCGTAGTCGCGGTCGATGCCGGCGGGACCGCGGTAACCGCGGAAACCCGAGAGGGTGTGCAGGAATTCGCGGTGTTCGTCGGCCACGCCGGTCCGGTCGACGCGCCCGGTGTCGGTCGCGGCGGCGACGGCGAGCGGGTGGACGAGTTCGAACAGCGGCGCGTGCATGCCGGCGAGCAGCCTGCGGATGGTGTCGCGCGCGTCCTCGGCATTGTCGACGCCCCACGATTCGTGCAGGCCCTCGATCGCGGTCTCGCGCCGGGTCGAGGTGCTGTCGGCCTCCTCGGGCAGGAAGGCGATGCCATCGCAGTGCGCGCCCCAGCTGCGGCCGTAGTACGCGCCGACGGCCAGTGCCCTGATCCGGTCGTCGTCGATCGGCGCGCCGCACCACAGATCGGGTTCGGCGTCGATGTCGGGGCCGGGGAACCCCGCGACGCGCGGTCGTCCGCCGCGCACTGATCCTGCCGGTTGCATCGAGCCCCACCCCTCCCGCCGAGCCGAAGTGTCGTGCCGCCAGATCTTACGGAATCGGCTGTCGCCGTGCGGCGTCAGGCCTGGCCGAACGCGCGTGGCGCGTACATGATGATCCCGACCCCGACCAGGCACACCAGCGCCCCGATCACATCCCAGCGATCCGGGCGGAACCCGTCCAGCGCCATGCCCCACAGCAGCGAACCCGCGACGAACACCCCGCCGTAGGCGGCCAGGATCCGCCCGAAATTCGCATCGGGCTGCAGGGTGGCGACGAACCCGTACAGGCCCAGCGCCACCACGCCCGCCCCGATCCACGCCACACCCCGGTGCTCGCGCACGCCCTGCCAGATCAGCCAGGCGCCACCGATTTCGGCGACAGCGGCCAGGACGAACAACAACACGGAACGCAACACGGTCATGAGCAGACCATAGGCGAGGAGTCAGCGCCCGATCGCGCGCAACTGATACACCCCGCGCGAGGTCGCCACGACCGTGCCCGCGGCATCGGTGACCACCGCTTCCAACACGAAATCGGACTTCCCGCGCTCGGCAGCCTCGGCGCCGACCCGCGCGATCTCGGCCTCGTCGAGGGTGGCCTCGGCCCGCAGATCGCTGCGCGCCATCGCCTTGAACGAGATGTCGAACGACTTCACCAGCGGATAGAACGCGGTGGTGTCGAAACTGCTCGCCGTGATCGCCCCACCCAGCACCTCGGCGACGGTGAACTGCACGCCCGCGTAGATCGCGCCGAAGTGGTTGCCGTTGCCCTCGTTCGGCACCGTGGTCGCCGCGAAACCGCGCCGCGCCTCGACCGCGCGAACACCCATTTTCGCGGCGGCCGGAACGGTGAGTTCGATGGCGCCGTTGATGGTCTCGACCAGGGAATCCTCTGCCGACATTGCCCGTCCTTTCCCGAACAGGACAGACCCGGCTGGACGCCGCTGTCCCGGTGCCCCAGGGTAATGGCGCGGCAGCGGCCACGGACGGGATCGGGATCTGTCGGTGGCCGGGTCTACCGTCGTGACATGACCGACTACCGGGAGCGCGCGGCACGGCTCGACCGCGCCGTGGTGTGGAGCGTGTCCGCGCGGCCCGGCCCGGTCCCGGTGTATCCGGACGGCTGTATGGACCTGATCTGGACCGAGGGTGCGCTGATGGTCGCCGGACCGGATTCGCGTACCTTCCACGCCCCGGCGGCCGGGGCGAGCGAGTACGTCGGCATCCGATTCGCGCCCGGCACCGCACCGGCACTGCTCGGGATTCCCGCCGTCGAACTGCTCGATCAGCGGGTCGAGTTGGCCGAGGTGTTCACCGACCGCAGGGCCCGCGCGCTCGTCGACCGCGTCGACAACGCGCCCGACCGCGTTGCGGCACTCGAGGCGATCGCCGTGGAGCTCGCGGCCGCGGCGAAGGCGCCCGATCCCGCGCTCACCGCCGTCGTCGATCTGCTCGCCGCGGGCGGATCGGTCGCCGACACCGCGGCCCACACGGGCCTGTCCGCGCGGATGCTGCACCGGCGCTCACTGTCGGCCTTCGGCTACGGCCCCAAGATGTTGGCCCGTGTTCTGCGGTTCCAGCGCGCCCTGGCCCGCATCCGGGCCGGAACATCGGCGGTGGAGACGGCGGTGTCCACCGGCTTCGCCGATCAGGCGCACCTGTCCAGGGAGGTGCGTGACCTGGCCGGATGCACGGTCGGCGCCCTGCGGACGGGCTGATCACCCGTGCTCGGCGCCCGGAAAGTCCCGTTCGGAAACCGCACCGGGGAAAGTTATGCTCAGTGGGCACGCCCCGTCGCTTGTACAAGGCCAGTCCGGAACACCGACGAGAGGATGTGACCCCGATGATCGACGAATCCGTGTACTCAAACCTCCGTATCGAAGCCGAACGAGACGAAGTCCGTCGACTTGTCGTCGGCGCCGTCGTCGTCCGCCATCACCGGGTGCTCATCCTCCGCCGTCGACGATCGGATTTCCTGGGTGGCCGGTGGGAACTGCCGAGCGGGGTCGTGGAGCCGGGCGAGGCCCTCGACGACGCGCTGACCCGCGAGATCGCCGAGGAGACCGGCCTGCGGGTCACCGAGGTCAGCGACTACCTGGGCGACTTCGACTACCTGTCCAGCAGCGGCGCCCGCACCCGGCAGTTCACCTTCGTCGCCGAGGTCGCCGCGACCGGCCCGGTGACGCTGACCGAGCACGACGCCCACCTCTGGACGCGGCTGACCGGGGAACTCCCGGTCAGCGACGAGGTCCGCGAGATCCTCGGCCGCTACGAGCGGCGGCTGCGCGAACCGCACGCCTGGTCGGCCTATTCGCTGGGCAACGGCGCGTAGAGGTCGATCCCGTGCCCGTCGGGGTCGGCGAGCGAGGCGTAGCGCTGGCCCCAGAAGGCGTCCCACGGCGCCAGTTCACCGTGGTGGCCCGCCTCGACCAGTTCGGCGTAGACCTTGTCGACCTCGGCCGGATCGGCGCAGCGGAACGCGATGCTGCTCCGGCCGGGGCCGGTCGGGGGCTGCCAGTCCGCGACGAAGGAGGCGATGGTCTGCTCGGTGTCCAGCGCCAGGCGCAGGCCACCACCGAGCGGTGCCTCGGCGTGCCCTTCGGATTCCGCGCCGTCCGGGAACACCAGTCCCAGCTTGCGGTAGAAGGCGAGCGAGGCCGCCATGTCGGAGACGATGATCGAGACGACATCGAGCTGTGGAGTCATACCCGCAGCCTAGGGACGCGGCCGCGGGGTCGTCTTGAACGAATCGGACATCAGCGTGCCGGTACCGGCACCAGTTCCGCGATCAGGTTGCCGACCAGGATCCGCAGGTGATCGCGAATACTGCGCACCACCTCGATGGGCTGTCCGGCCGGGTCGGCGAGCACCCAGTCGCGGTAGCTGATCCCGGGGAAGTACGGACACACCTCACCGCAGCCCATGGTGACCACCACATCGGAGAGGCCGACGGCGTCGTGGGCCAGCGGGGTCGGCCGCGCACCGGAGATGTCGATATCGATCTCGGCCATCACCGCGACCGCGGCGGGATTGAGTTCGCTCGCCGGTTCGCTGCCGCCGGTGCGCACCTCGATGCGGTCACCGGCCAGCGCGCGCAGGAATCCCGCCGCCATCTGTGATCGGCCCGCATCGTGGACACAGACGAACAGCACGCTGGGGGTGTGGGCCATGGTCGCCCTTTCGGTGCAGGGGCGAAGTGCTTGTGGCGCTTCGGTTATCACCGACCATCATTCCATCAGTGCGGGCGCGCGGTGCGGTGGTGGGCGAGGACCGGCGACCCGGTTGTCCGGCGGTGTCCGCGTCAGCCGAGCGGACCGAGCACCCGGCGCACGTAGTCGTTGGCGAACACCCCGGTGGGGTCGAATCGCCGCCGGACCTCGGTGAACCGGTCCCACTCGGGATAGCGGGGACGCAGCGTTGCCGCGGTCTGGAAGTGGTGCTTGCCCCAGTGCGGCCTGCCGTCGTAGCGGTCGAAAACCGCTTCGCAGGCACGCAGATACGGTTCCCACACCATGCCCTCGTACTGGTGCACGGCGATGTAGCAGGTCGCCCGGCCGCCTGCGGGGGAGAGGAAGGCGTCGTCGGGCGCGACCCAGCGCACCTCGATCGGCATCAGGGTGTCGAATCGCCTGCTCAGCTCCAGGATCTCGCGGATCGCGGTGACGGCGTGCTCGCGCGGGATGGCGTATTCCATCTCGTTGAACTTCACCAGGCGCGGGGTGGCGAAGACCCGGTAGGAGCGGTCGACCTGGCGATTGTTGCTGCCCACGAGCGAGGCGAAGCGGTGGATGTAGGGGATGGTCGCCGGAATTCGCTTGCCCAGCTTGCACATTCCGCCGTAGAGGTGGTTCGAGAGCAGAATGTCGTTGAGCCACTCGCTGACCGCGCCGCGCGGCTGTTCCGGCGCGTCGGTCCGGTTGAGCGCCTTGGTCATCGCGAGTTTGCTGTGCGCGAAGGCGAAGAACTCGAAATGGTCGTTGCCGTCGATGTATTCGTCGAGGTCGGCGAGGACCTCCTCGACCGGCACCGGCCGCTCGACGTTCTCCAGCACGAACGAGGGCTCCAGTTGCAGGGTCGCCGCGGTGACGATGCCGAGCGCGCCCACGCTCACCCGCGCCGCCCGCCAGCCGTCCGGATCGGTCGTCGCGTCGAGTTCGACCGTGGTGCCGTCGGCCCGCATGACCTCCACCGCGTGCAGGGCGGCGGAGATGTTGGGCAACTTCGCGCCGGTGCCGTGGGTGGCGGTGGCGGTGGCGCCCGCGAGGCTCTGGACGTCGATGTCGCCCAGGTTGGGGAAGGCGAGGCCGTGCTGATGCAGCAGTGGGTTGGCCGCGTGCAGGGTGAGCCCGGCTTCCACGCGGACCCGCCCGGTGCTCGCGTCGACGTCGAGCACCTTGTTGAGCCTGCTCAGGTCGACGAGCGTGCCGTCGGTGAGCACCGCGTCGGTGAAGGAGTGGCCCGACCCCGCGACGCGCACGGTCCGGCCCGCGTCGGCGGCGGAGGTGACGGTCTCGGCCAGTTCTTCGACGTCACGCGGCGTGGCGACGACGGCGGGTGTGCAGCGCTGCTCGCCTGCCCAGTTCACCCAGGTGCTCTTGGTCATGTGTCCAACACTAGAGGATGGACTGTGACGCGCGCTACTGCGAGGGGTGCGCTGTCGCTCAGCGGCGACGGCCGAGGCAGCTCGCGGCCTTGGCCTGCTCGACCTCGTGATCGGTGAGCGGATCGACCAGCAGTGGCCTGCGCGGAACGGCATCGGTGCGCACGCCGTTCAGGGTGATGGCCATATACCGTTGCCAGACTTCCGAATTCACCGGACCGGCGAATTCGGCGAAGGCGTTGACCATGTGGATCAGCGCGAAGAAATCGGTGGCGGTGACATCGGGATGGACCGCGCCCGCCTCGCGCGCACGGTCGACGATCGCGTTGACCGACGGGCGGATCCGGTCGCGCAGTTCGGCGAAGCGGGCCGGGTCCTCCTCCAGCTCGAGCATCACCTCGCTGAAGCCCCGGTTGGTGGCCAGGTGGCGGCAGGCGTCCTCGAAGAACTCGACGAGGGCGAGCCACGGGTCCGGATTGTGCATGGCCTCGTCGGCCAGATCGGCGAAGTCGACCATGTGCTGTTCGAAGACCTCGGAGATGAGTTCCTTCTTGTTGGCGAAGCGGCGGTAGACCGTGCCGACGCCGACACCCGCGCGCTCGGCGACGTCGTCGAGGGTGATCTCGAGTCCGTGATCGGCGAAGAGTTCGCGGGCGGCCGCGACGATGCGCTGCTGGTTGCGCACGGCGTCGGCGCGCAGGCGGCGAGGTGGAGCGGCAGTCGTCGTGGCGTGATTCACAACTACATCCTATCAATTCGAGGATTAAGTGGAGGTGGTTTCTCCGTTACTCTGGTAGCTTCGGTTGAAGCGGAGGCGGTATCTCCAATTATGCCACCAGGGCAACCCACCGATCACTGACAAGGGGAGTTATGACCACCACACTCGAAAAGGGTGCACCGAGCCCCGCGAACGGCCCCGATACCGGCCGCCGCGGCTCGCACGCCCTGCGCTGGTGGGTGCTTGCCGTGCTCGGCATCGCCCAGCTGATGGTCGTGCTCGACGCGACGATCGTGAACATCGCGCTGCCCGCCGCCCAGGCGGACCTGGGCTTCGCCGACGCTGACCGGCAGTGGGTGATCACCGGATACGCGCTGGCCTTCGGCAGCCTGCTGCTGCTCGGCGGCAGGCTCAGCGACCTGTTCGGTCGCCGCAACACCTTCATCGTCGGCCTGGTCGGCTTCGCGGTCGCCTCCGCCGTCGGCGGTGCGGCCACCAGCTTCGAGATGCTCGTCGCGGCCCGGGTGGGTCAGGGCGTGTTCGGCGCGCTGCTCGCGCCCGCCGCGCTGTCGCTGCTCACGGTCACCTTCACCGAACCCAAGGAACGCGCCAAGGCCTTCGGCATCTTCGGCGCCGTCGCCGGTACCGGTGGCGCGATCGGCCTGCTGCTCGGTGGCGTGCTCACCGAATGGGCGTCGTGGCGCTGGGCGATGTACGTCAACCTGATCTTCGCCGCCATCGCGCTGGTCGGCGCCGTGCTGCTGCTGGCCAAGCACACCGCGAGCTCGCGGCCCAAGCTGGACTGGCCCGGCACCATCGCCGTCACCGCCGCGCTGTTCGGCATCGTCTACGGCTTCTCCCACGCCGAATCGCACGGCTGGAGCGATCCGACCACCCTGGCCTTCCTGATCGGCGGCACCGTGCTGCTGGCCGCGTTCGTCTGGCTCGAGACCCGGGTCGCGCATCCGCTGCTGCCACTGCGCATCGTCGCCGACCGCACCCGCGGTGGCGCCTACCTCACGGTGTTCGTCATGGGCATCGGGATGTTCGCGATCTTCCTGTTCCTCACCTACTACATGCAGCTGACGCTGGGCTACTCGCCGATCATGACCGGCGTGGCGTTCCTGCCGATGGTCGCGGGCATGATCGCGTCCTCGACGACCGTGCCTTCGCTGGTGCTGCCGCGGGTCGGTCCGAAGGTGGTCATCAGCGGTGGCTTCCTGGTCGCCGCGGCGGGCATGGTGTGGCTGACCCAGATCGGCCTCGACACCGCCTACGTCACCCACATCCTGCCCGCGCTGATCCTGCTCGGCCTCGGTCTCGGTGGCGCGATGGCCACCGCGTTCCAGGGCGCGACGGCCGGTGTGCAGCACGAGGATGCCGGCGTGGCCTCGGCGATGGTCAACACCAGCCAGCAGGTCGGCGGTTCCATCGGCACCGCGCTGCTGAGCACGATCGCGGCCTCGGCCATGGCCGATTACGTGTCCTCGCACGAGGCGGGCCCACTCACCATGGCGCAGGGCGCGATCGAGAGCTACGTCACCAGCTTCTGGTGGGCGAGTGCGGCCTTCGTGCTCGGTGCGATCGTGATCGGCGTGCTGATGCCGAACACGGTGCCCGCGCCCGCCGAGGGGGAACCGGTGCTCGCGCACTGATCCACTGACACGACAACGGCCCGGACCCACGCTCATCGGTCCGGGCCGTTGTCGTGTCGGTGCGGCTCGATACCATGAGCAACGACCACCATCGGATCGGCGCCGCGAGCTTCGTAGACTGACCGGCACCGGTGCGACGGGTACGGCGGTGGCCTTCTCGGCCGTCGGTGCTCGGCGGACGGGGCGAGTACGTGAATCCGACGACGGAAGGGGGCCATCCGATGGTCGAGATGCGAGCTCCCGCACCGGGAGGCGGCGCGGCGCCGGTTCGGGACCGGCTGCCATGGCGGTCGCCAGCCGTTAGCATTGTCGGTTCGGCGTTGCTCGGTCCCCCGACCCAGTGGTTGTGCGCATGATCCTCATGACCAGCCGCGCGCAGCCGACACGGAAGGGAACCCCCACCATGGCCCACGATCGCGCCGGACGGCCTGCCCGCCCGACCGACCTGGTGGACATCGCCCACCTGGTCACCGCGTACTACAGCCGCGTCCCCGATCCGGCCGAGCCGAGCCAGCAGGTGGTCTTCGGCACCTCCGGTCATCGCGGGTCCAGCGAGGACGGCGCGTTCAACGAGGCCCACATCATGGCGATCACCCAGGCGATCGTCGAATACCGTGCCACCCGCGGGATCACCGGTCCGGTCTACCTGGCGCGCGACACCCACGCCCTGTCCGAACCGGCCTGGACCACCGCGCTCGAGGTGCTCGCGGGCAACGACATCACCGCGGTGATCGACGCCCGCGGCCGCTACACCCCGACGCCCGCGCTGAGTCACGCTGTACTGCGCCACAATCGGGGCGGCACCAAGCATCAGGCCGACGGCATCGTGGTCACCCCCTCGCACAATCCGCCGCGCGACGGCGGCTTCAAATACAACCCCCCGCACGGCGGTCCGGCCGATTCCAAGGCCACCGACGCCATCGCCGCGCGCGCCAACGAACTGCTGCGCGGCGGCCTGGCCGAGGTCAAGCGGGTCTCGCTCGCGCAGGCGATGAGCACCCACGTCGAGCGCTACGACTACCTCGACCACTATGTCGCCGATCTGCCGAACGCGTTGAACCTGGACGCGATTCGCGGCGCCGGGATCCGGATGGGCGCCGACCCGATGGGCGGGGCCAGCGTGGACTACTGGGAGGAGATCGGGCAGCGCTTCGATCTCGAACTCGAGGTGGTCAACCCCTTCGTCGATCCGACCTGGCGTTTCATGACCCTCGACAGCGACGGCCAGATCCGGATGGACCCGTCCTCCCGGCACGCCATGGCCGCGTTGGTCGGCATCAAGGACGACTACGACATCTCCACCGGCAACGACGCCGACGCCGACCGGCACGGCATCGTCACCCCCGACGGTGGCCTGATGAATCCCAACCACTTCCTGGCCGTGGCGATCGAATACCTGGTCGCCAACCGGATGTGGTGGGACGCGCTCACCAAGATCGGCAAGACCGTGGTCACCTCCTCGATGGTGGACCGGGTGGTCGGCGTGCTCGGGCGCGATGTGCACGAGGTGCCGGTCGGGTTCAAGTGGTTCGTGCCCGGATTGTTCAGCGGCAGCCTCGCTTTCGGCGGTGAGGAGAGCGCGGGCGCGTCCTTCCTGCGGATGGACGGCACCGTCTGGACCACCGACAAGGACGGCATCCTGCTGGCCCTGCTCGCCGCCGAGATCGCCGCTGTCACCGGGCAGACCCCCTCGGCCCGGTACGGCGAGCTCGAACGCCAGTACGGCAGCCCCGCCTACGCGCGCATCGACGCGGCCGCGAGCAGCGAACAGAAGGCCAAGCTCGCCCGCTTGAGCCCCGACGCCGTCACCGGCACCGAGATCGCGGGCGAGGAGATCACCGGCATCCTCACCACCGCGCGCGGCAACGGCGCGCCACTGGGCGGATTGAAGGTGACCACCGAGAACGCCTGGTTCGCCGCGCGGCCGTCGGGCACCGAGGACAAGTACAAGATCTACGCCGAATCGTTCCTCGGTCCCGAGCACCTGACCCAGGTGCAGGCCGCCGCCGAGGAGATGGTGAACCAGGCGCTGGGCGAGTGAGCTCCGGCACCAAAGTCCGGCTACCCGGCGAGATCTGGGTACTGATCGCGGCGGCGTTCGTGATCGCGCTCGGCTTCGGTCTGGTCGCTCCGGTCCTGCCGCAGTACGCGCGCGAGTTCGGCGTCGGCATCGCGGCCGCCTCGGCGATCGTCAGTGCCTTCGCGCTGATGCGCCTGCTGTTCGCGCCGGCCAGCGGGCGGCTGGTGCAGATGCTGGGGGAGCGGCGGGTCTACCTGGCGGGCATCGTGATCGTCGCGCTGTCGACGGGTGCGTGCGCGCTGGCCCAGACGTATTGGCAACTGCTGGTGCTGCGTTCGCTCGGCGGCATCGGGTCGACCATGTTCACGGTGTCGTCGATGGCGCTGATCATCCGGGTGTCCCCGCCCGCGGCGCGCGGTCGCGTCTCGGGCGTCTATTCGACGAGCTTCCTGCTCGGCTCGCTGCTGGGTCCGCTGGTCGGTGGTGGGCTGGCCGGGCTCGGTCTGCGCGCGCCGTTCGTCATCTACATGGTCGCGCTGCTGCTGGTGTGCGTGATCGTGTTCCTCGGTCTGCGTGACTCGCCGATCCTGTCGGCCGAGGAAAAGGCGGGCGCGCCCGCGTTCACCTTCCGGCAGGGCCTGGCCGAACCCGCCTACCGGGCGATCCTGCTGTCGAGTTTCGCGGGCGGTGTCGCGGTGTTCGGCGTCCGGATGGCGTTCGTCCCGCTGCTGGTGGTGGAGATCCTCGACCAGGAACCGGGGATGGCGGGTATCGCGTTGACGGTGTTCGCCGCGGGCAACGCGGTGGTGCTGTTCGCCTCGGGCCGGCTCTCGGACCGGTTCGGTCGCAAACCGTTCCTCATCCTCGGCTCGGCCATCTGCGCGGTGGGGACCGGTGTGCTCGGCTTCGCGCCGTCGCTGCCGTGGTTCCTGCTCGCCTCGTTCGTCGCCGGTCTCGGCTCCGGCATGTTCAGTCCCGCGCAGCAGGCGGCGCTGGCCGATGTGATCGGGACGCGGGCGCGCGGCGGGCCCGTGCTCGCCGCGTTCCAGATGTCGGCCGACCTCGGCACCGTGCTCGGCCCGATCGCGATCGGCTGGATCGCCGAGTACACCTCCTTCGGCGTCGGCATGGCCGTCACCGGCGGGCTGCTCGCCGTCACGGCGGTGGCCTGGCTGTTCACCCCGGAACCCTCGCGGATCGTGCATCCCGAGGATCCGCAGCACCCCGATCACGCGGGCGACGGCATCGACCCGCAGTGCACCTGCGACGGCAGCGATGGCGTCCCGGTGGTGCGCACCGGGCTCGTCCCGGCGCAACGACCTGCCGACAACGACCCGTCGCGCTGAGAGAATCCGCTGGTCAGCATCGTTGTCGGCGGGTCCGTCGGCAGCCCGGTCCCGGCTCGAGGCAAAGTGGACGGGTGAGCAGCACCGGTTCCCCGCACCAACCACGTCCCGTCTCCAGCAACACCACCTACGCGCTGGCCGCGGTGGCGGTGGTCCTGATCGGGCTGATCGTGTTCGCCGCCTTCAAGTGGAGCGCGGAGCCGCCCGGCATCCGCAACGACGGCTACGGGCCCGTGCGCGAGGCCACCGTCGAGGTCTCGGTCTCGCCCGAAGGCGTCATTCGGCTCGGCCGGCCCGACGCCGCGAAGACCATCGAGATCTTCGAAGACCCGCTGTGCCCCGCGTGCGGCACCATGGAGACCAGCTACGGCCAGGAACTCGCCCAGAAGATCGACGAGGGTAAGCTGGCGGTGAACTACCACTACGTCGCGTTCCTCGACCCCCAGTCCAAGAGCGAGGACTACTCCACCCGCGCGATCGCCGCGAACCTGTGCGTCGCCCAGACCGGCTCCGGTCCGACCTTCGGCAAGTTCCACGAGGCCCTGTTCACCACCCGCCAGCCCGACGAGGGTAGCGACGACCTGAGCAACCCCGCCCTGGCCACCCTCGCCACCGAATCCGGCGCCCCCGAATCCGTCGCCACCTGCATCGCCGACAGCGCCCAGCTCGACCCCGCCCGCGCCGCCGCCGCGACCGCCCTGGCCGAACTCGACGCCCGCACCGACAACAAGGCCGCCACCCCCGCCATCTACGACGGTGAAACCAAGATCGACTGGACCAACCAGAACTGGGTGGTCGACCTCGCCCCCTGACCCCTGTGAGGTTGCACACCCACCCACCCCTCCGCCCTCACAAGTCCCTCCCTCCCCACACCCCCTCAACTCCGCTTTAACCCCGCCTACCAGCCGATTTGTTGTCTCCGAGAAGCATGGTGTAACTTCATTCAGGCAGCAGCGAGAGCCGCTGAAACAACAAAACACGGGGCTATGGCGCAGCTGGTAGCGCACCACACTGGCAGTGTGGGGGTCAGGGGTTCGAGTCCCCTTAGCTCCACTGGAAGTAACCTATGACGCAGACGATCGCCACCCTTCGGGGTGGCGATCGTCGTTTCTGGCAGCTGTTGCTCCAGCACGCTCCTCGCCACGCCAGCGGCCGTCTCAGGCCCGTGGCCGCGCCTCAGGGCGAGGCTCCCGGCCTGGATGGCGTGCAGCCCGGCGCTCGGTGACGAGGTCGTCAACACGATCCAGGTTGCAGTACGACGATTGACAGCTGCCTGCCTCGATCCGGTCGAGGCTGCTTCACTCGGTCGCCCTGGTGCCGCCAGATGCGGCACCATTTCAAAATGGTGGCGAGTATTCAATTGGCCAGTGGTCGCCAATTTCGGTCCGAAGGCGGTCTGCCAGAGCGCTCCCTGTCTTCCAAAACCGCTCCTCATCTTCGGCGGATTCAAAACTTGGATTCCCTGGATCGTTCGCAAGGTCATATGTGGAATCCCATTCCTCCGCCCACTGGTTCAAGTCGTTGGTCAGCTGTGCGGATATTCCGAGAGATTCTGGATTTATATTATCGCAGACCGCTCCTTGGCATTTCCATGTAGCAAAACACTGTACCTCTGGCAGTAATTTTATATAAGCCACGCTGCACCTTTCGGTAGGAAGAGTTTGCTGCGAAACCCGGCGCGCTCGTTCCCCATTTCGAGGAATACGACTCTGCCGGACGAATCGGGACCGATCTGGACTGGATCAGGTCGCGTTGCGGATCACACCGCCCGCTGCCACCGAATCGACCACCGTTGCGCCGAGCACGGCCGCACCGCGTCCGACGACGCCCGCAGCCGGGAAGGACTGTGATCCGATGCTCGACCGCTGGGTATTCGGGTCGGAGGGTGGCCAGCTGAAATGCGTGGACGCGGGGCCGCGATCGCGCCCACCCGGTGTGGACACCTGAACCGTGACAGACGAAAAGCGACCCGCGCAGGATGGCTGTGCAGGCCGTCAAGCGTTGATTCCGGCGTGCGGTGGACTCGATGGGCCGGCATCGGCGGTGGCGTCTTTCTTCGCCCCGGCCAATTCCACCGCACGGTCGAACTCGCGCGACATCTCCGCGTTCGGGGTGTAGGTCAGCAGGCTCACGACGACCGACACGACGACGTTCACGATGAAGCCCGGAACGATTTCGTACAGGCTGACGCCGTAGATGTCCGGGCCGAACTCGGACCAGAGCACGACCGTCACGGCACCGGCGATCATGCCGGCCAGCGCGCCCCAGTTGGAGAGCTTGCGCCAGAACAGGCACAGCAGGATGGCCGGACCGAAGGAGGCGCCGAAGCCTGCCCAGGCGAAGGCGACGAGCTCGAGGATCGTTCCGCTCGGGGTGATGGCGAGCAGGCCCGCGATCACCGCGACGACGAGGACGCACAACCGTCCCAGCATCAGCAGGCCGCGTTCGGAGGTCTCGCGGCCGAAGACCTTGTAGAGATCCTCGACGAAGGCCGACGAGCTGACGATCAGCTGGCTCGACACCGTGCTCATGATCGCCGCCAGCACGGCCGCGAACACGAAGCCGACGATCAGCGGATGCAGCAGGAGCTGCGACAGCGCCAGCACGACGTGTTCGGGATTGCCCAGGTCGTTGCCGGTGCGGTGGAAGTATCCGATACCCACCAGGCCGCAGGCGACCGCGCCGAGCAGCGACAGGATCATCCAGGTCATGCCGATCCGCCGCGCCGGTCCGGCCGAGGCCGCGCTGCGCATCGCCATGAATCGGACGATGATGTGCGGCTGCCCGAAATAGCCGAGGCCCCACGCGGCGGCCGAGATGATGCCGACGAGGGTGGCCGCGGTGAGTGAGCCACCGGCCAGCAGGGACAGCCGGCTCGGGTCGACTTCGCGGATCGCCTCGGCGGTGTCGCCGAGCCCCCCGATCGCGAACATCGCGATGATCGGCACGATGAGCAGCGCGAGCAACATCATCGTGCCCTGCACCACGTCGGTCAGCGATGCGCCGAGGAAGCCGCCGATCAGCGTGTAGACCAGGGTCACGGCCGCGACGATCAGCATGCCCGTGAGATACGGGGTGTCGAAGGCGAGCCGGAAGAACTCACCGCCGGCGACCATCATCGACGAGACGTAGAACGTGAAGAACACCAGGACGATCACGCCCGAGACCACGCGCAGGGCCCGGGAGCCGTCGTGCAGACGGTTCTCGAAGAAGCTCGGGATCGTGATCGAGTTCTGCGCGACCTCGGTGTAGGCGCGCAGGCGTGGCGCGACGAACCGCCAGTTCAGGTAGGCGCCGATGGTGAGGCCGATCGCGATCCACGCTTCGATGAGTCCGGCCGCGTAGATCGCGCCGGGCAGGCCCATCATCAACCAGCCCGACATGTCCGAGGCGCCCGCGCTCAACGCCGCTGTCCACGGCGGAAGCTGACGTCCCGCCAGCATGTATCCCTCGTGGTCGACCGTCTTGCGGTAGGCGTAGAAACCGATGGAGATCATCACGGCGAAATACACCACGAGCGCGATGATCTGCAGACTCTGATCAGACATCATGATCCTTCGGCGGGGGTGGTGAAACCGTATCCAGCCGAAGTCGGCCGAGCTGCGAAACGGAAATTCCGGGTGCCGTCGAGTTGCCCCTGGAATCGGCGGGTGTCGCCATGCTGCGTGCGCTGATAGAACGGTGTGAGATCTCCTGCGACGGAAGGAAACCCGATGAGGCGAACAATTTTCGCGACTGCCGCGCCGGTACGCCGCACCCTGGTTGTAGCGCTGATCGCCGCGGCGATCGGGGCGCCCGGTGCGGTGACGGCGAGTGCCCAGGTGCCGCCGACTCGGGATGACGGCTTCTGCATCGATGAGAAGACGCGCGTGCACAACGGGTTGCGCGTCACCGACCACAGTTGCATTCATGACCACAGCCGCTTCCACAATCACGAGCGCTTCCATCTTCGGCCGACCCGTTCTTGAACCCGGCTACCTCCCGAAGGCCCGGTTGACCAACCTGCCTGGGCAGTACAGCTAGGTCAGGTGCCGATGCGTCGCGGCCACCTCGGCAGTCACTTGTCCGTGCGACGCTCAGCGGATGGCGGCGACGACGGCGTCGGTGACCGAGCGCCAGACGACTCCGGCTTCGAGGAAGCCCGCTTCGCGCAGGCGGGTGAGGTGCCAGTCCGCCGGGTGTTCCTGGCCGGTGGTGTGTTCGCGCAGGATCTCACGACTGGCCGCGACGTCCTCGGCGAGTTGGGGGTCCGCGGCGGCGGTCGTCCACCAGTGGTCCCAGTCCAGTGCGCCGTTCTCGCTCGCCAGTTTCCGGTGTGCTTGCTGGACCTTGTCGTCGAGGGCGTTGAGCAGCGGGTTGGCCGGGTCGGGCATGTGGTCGGCGTTGAGGAAGATTCCGCCGGGGCGCAGCAGTTTGACTAGGTCGCGGTAGAGGCGGGCCAGTGCTGTCGCTGTCATCCAGTGCGTGGCGGTCGCGGTGAGGATCGCGTCGAAGGGTTCGTCGGCGAAGATCGCCGACCAGTCGGCGGTGTTGAGGTCGGCGGTGGCGAAGGTGATGCGGACATCACCGTCGAATGATCGCTCGGCGATCCGCAGCAGTGCGGGGTCCCGATCGATACCGACCGAGGTGGCCGCGGGCAGTCGGGCGAACAACCGTCGGCTGATGGTGGCGGGTCCGCAGGCCAGATCCAGGACCCTGGGCGATGGTCCGGCCGCCGCTTCCACCAGGTCGAGCATCACCCGGATCCGCTCCTCCCGGTCCGGCATGTACCACTCCTGCTGACGATCCCAACTGTGCTGCCACTGTTCCCAGTCCATGACACCTCCGCGTAGTGGTCGTGCCTGTCACTTCAGTCGAGCGACTGTTCACCCGGATGGGTGTGGGTGTGCTCGTCGAGCAGATCCGACTGGTGCGTGTGCGAGTGGGAATGCACGGTCCCGTCGGCATGGGTGTGGGTGTGCTCGTGACTGACATGCTCGTGGTCATGGGTGGTGTGCGAATGCGAATGCGTCGCCGCACCGTGACTGTGGTCGTGTTCGTGCGGGTCGTCGTGCACATGCTGATCTGCCAACGTCATCTCCTCGGTCGACACTGCGGGGTCGCCATGGCGGCCGCCCGAATCCACCGCCGTCGAACGGCGCAGGCTCCCGGTGGCGACGATCGCGCCACAGCCTACTTCCCGCGATGTGCTTGTGCTATCACAAACCGCGTCGACCCGCGGTGTCGCGAGATTCCCGGGCGTACTGCTCGGACCCTTCGTCGGCGTCGAAGCTCAACTGCATGTCGTGGCCGATCTCGCGGCCGGAGACGGTCACCCGGCTGGTCGCCGGCGGATAGCTGCGGGCGATCAGGGTGTACTCGCCGTCGGGCAGGTTGGTGACGGAGTAGCGGCCGTCCTCGTCGGTTCGGGCGGTCTTCATCGCCGCGCCGGAACTGTCGAGCACCGTCACCTGGACGCCGTAGACCGTGCGGCCGTCGGCACGTACCGTGCCCGACAGGATCGCCATCGGCGCCAGTTCGACATCGAAACGCAGTCGGCCACTGTCGGGTACGGTCAGCGTCGCCGCGGTGGGCCGCATCTGGGCGGCGACCACCACGAGGGTGTAGGTCCCGGCGACCAGCCCGTGGCAGGCATAGGTGCCGTCGGTCGCTGTCACCGCGGCACCGACGACCTCGCCGTGCGGGTCGGTCACCGTGATCGTGGCCTCGGGCACCGGTTCCCCGACGGCGGTGCGGACCACTCCCGACAGCTCGCCGGATGCTCGCAGTGCCAGGTCGAGGTGCTGGTCGCCACCGTCGGTGACCGTGACATGCACCGCCTCCGGCTGCAGCCCGTTCGCCGCGACGATCAGGACGTAGCGTCCCGAGGTGGGCGGGTCGATGAGAAAGGCGCCGTCGCTGTCGCCGGTCGCCCGGGAAACCTGATGTCCGCGTGCGTCGATCAGGGTCAGCGCCGCGTCCGGCACCGGATACCCGTTGTCGCGGATGACGCGGCCGCTGAGAATCCGGCTTCGGTCCGCGGTGGTGACCATCCGTTCGGTCGCCGCGCCGAGGATCTGCTGCCCGTGCACCCGGTGCCCGTCGTGGCCGTTCTCGACCGTGGTCCACCGGTCGGCGATCGCTGGTACGGGCTCGGCGTGCGATGCCGTTGAGTCCGCGGGCAGCGCGTGATCGGGCCGCAGCTTCGTGCCTTCCACGTCGATGTCGGGCAGGAGCCGATCGAGCCACTTCGGCATCCACCACGACCACTTGCCCATGATCACCAGCAGTGCCGGGACCAGCACCATGCGCACCAGCAGAGCGTCGATGGCGACACCGGCAGCCAGCGCGAACCCCATGGATTTGGCGGTGACATCGGACTCGAGCAGGAAGGAACCGAACACCGAGATCATGATGATCGCCGCAGAGGTGACCACCCGGGCGCCGTGGTGGTAACCGGAGATCATGGCGTCCTTCGGCGACTTGCCGCCCACGTATTCTTCGCGGATGCGGGTCACCAGGAACACCTGGTAGTCCATGGCGAGGCCGAACACCAACCCGATCAACATGATCGGCAGGAAACTGACGATCGGCTGCGGATCGGCGATCAGGTCGAAGGCGCCCTCCTGGAAGACCAGCACGGTGGCGCCGAAGGTCGCCGCCATGGACAGCAGGAAACCGAGCGCCGCGGTGAACGGGACCAGGATGGACCGGAACACCAGGATCAGCAGAACGAAGGCCGCGGCGGCCACGATCGCCAGGTAGGGGACGATCTTGCCGAGCAGGACGTGGTCCATGTCGGCGTAGATGGCGGTGGTGCCGGTGATGCCGTACTCGATGCCGAAGCGCTGGGTCAGCTCGTCTTCGGCGGCCCGGGCCTCGCGCACCAGATCCTTGGTGCCCTGGTCGTTCGGCCCGGATCGCGGCACGCCGTTGAGCATCGCACCGAGCCCGTTCTCGCTGAACTTCGGTGTGCTGAGGTAGTCCATCTGCGGGAACGCGGCGAGTCGCTCGCGCAGCGCGTCGACCGCGCTCACCCGTTCGCCTTGCGGCACGTTCTCGAGGTCGGCGACCACGGTCAGGATGCCGTTGCTGCCTTCGCCGAAGCCCTCGGTGCGAATGTCGTAGGCCTGCCGGACCGTGGATTCGGTCGGGAAGCTGTCCTCGCCCGGCAGACCGAGTTGCAGGTCGAGCGCGGGCAATGCCAGCGCGGCCAATGCGGCCACCGAAAGGACCAGCGCGGCCCAGGGCGCCCTGCCGATCAGCCGAGCCACCCGCATGCCGAAGGTGACGGAGGTGTCGTCTTCCGGATCGTGCCGAGCCACCAGCGGAATCTTCGGCTTGAACAGGATCCGGCCGAACGCGCCGAGCAGGGCGGGCATCAGGGTGATGGCGGTGAGCACGGCGAAGAACGCGGCGATCGCGCCACCGAGCCCCATGAAGGTCAGGAAATTGACGCCGACGATGCTCAGCGCGCCCAACGCGATGATCACGGTGAGACCGGCGAACACCACGGCGGAACCGGCAGTGCCGACCGAGATCCCCGTGGCCTCTTCGGGACTCGCGGCCACCCGCAGTTCGTGCTTGTACCGGGAGACGATGAACAGCGCGTAGTCGATCGACAACGCGATGCCGATCATGGACGCCAGAAATGTGGTGAAGCTGGGCACTTCGATGATCGCGGTGCCGAGCATGATCACCGACAGCGCGGCGCCGAGGCCGACGATGGCGGTGATGATCGGGACGACGGCGGCCACGATCGCGCCGAAGGCGATCACCATCACGACCAGTGCCACGCCCATGCCGATCATCTCGGCCTGCCCGCCGGGCTGCTGCTGCTCCTGCGCGATCGCGCCGCCGAGTTCGACGGTCAGCCCGCTCGCTCGGGCGGGGTCGGCCACCCGGTAGGCGGCGTCCCGTTCCGCAGCGGTGACGTCGATGGCCGAGGCGATGTCGAACGGCACGGTGAGCACGGCGACGGTGGCCGGGGCGTGCGCATTCAGTACGTTGAGCGGGGCGCTGGAGCATTGTGCCGGGTCGGGCGTGGTCAGGCATCGCATCGCTTCGGCCGTATCGACCGGATTCCGCAGTGTCGCACCGTCTTCGCCGGTGACCAGTGGCCTGCCGTCGACCGTGAGCGTCCGCAGATCGGCGATCACCGCGTCGATGGCCGCGCGATTGGCCTTGTCGGTCAGCTTGGTTCCCGCGGGTGCCGCGAAGACGTAATCACCACTGACAGCGTCGATGCCGAACTGGGCGGACATGCCGGGAAACTGTTTGTCCAGGATCTCGGTGGCACGTTCGGACGGCAGCGACGGCATGCTGAACTCGTCGCTCATCGAGGTGCTCAACAGGGCGCCGGCCGTACCGAGAACTCCGAAGAGCACGAGCCAGACCGGTAGCACGATCCACTTCCGGCGGAATGCGAATCTTCCCCACCGATACAGGTATACGGACACGCGGGTTCTCCTAGAGGTCACCGAATTGTGCCGAGCCAAGAACTCGTAGAAGGCCCGCTCCGCAGTCGAACCGCCACCACCCGGCGCCCTCTACCTACCGTCTGGCCGACAGACTACCGAGCCGTAAACGGAGGAGCCACCTCGACCTTCGCGAGTGTGGAACCGAGCTGGTTCCTGTCACGCCGAGTGGCGCCGGTTGGTGCGGAGGAGGAGCCAGATCAGATACGGCGCTCCGATGCAGGCGGTGACGACCCCGGCGGGAACGCCGGTGGGAAGTACGGTGCGGCACAGCAGATCTGCGATGACGACGAGGCAGGCGCCGAAGACCATGGAGGCGGCCAGCGGAGGGCGGGAGGTGCCGGTCAGGCGGAGGGCGATCTGGGGGACGACGAAGGCGACGAAGTCGAGGGGACCGACCGCCGCGACGGCCGCGGCCGCGAGGAGCACCGCGGTCAGGAGGGTGAGGGCCTGGGTCCGCTGGAGCGCGACGCCGAGGCCGCGGGCGGTGTCGTCACCGAGTTGGATGGCGTTGAGGTGGCGGATGAGCAGTAGTGAGAACGGGAATGCCGCCGCGAGGACGACCGCGACGGGGACAGCGTGATCCCAGCCGCGTCCGTTGAGATTGCCGAGCAGCCACACCTGGGCGCTGGCGACATCGTCGATGCTGGCCCGGACCAGGATCCAGTGGGTGAGGGCGGTGCAGGTCGCGCCGACGGCGATGCCGATCAGCACGAGCCGTTGCGGGTCGAGGCCCCGCCGCCACGCGAGTATCCAGAGCAGGGCGGCAGCGGCGAGGCCGCCGGCGAACGCCGCGGGAGCGAGCCCGAGGCGCTGGAGTCCGCCGCCGATCAGTCCGGCACCGTAGCCGCCGCTCGTGGTCCCGGCGATCACCAGAACGGCGGCCAGCGCGGCGCCCCGGGTGACGCCGAGGATGTCGGGGCTGGCCAGTGGGTTGCGCGCGAAGGTCTGGGTCAGCGCACCGGAGAGTCCGAGGGCGGCGCCGACCAGGACGGCCACCGTGGTCTGGGGCAGCCGGAATTCCCTGATCAGGAGGGCATGGGCAGGATCGTCGCCGAGGACGAGAGCGCGCAGCGCCGCACCGAGGCCGATGCTGTAGTCGCCGGAGGCGAGGTCGACGGTGACGAGCAGGACGAGCAGCGCGACACCGGCGAGGGTGACGGCGAGCGCGCGCAGCGGGAGCAACCAGGACGCGCCGCCGACCCGCACCGTCGCCAGGTGTCCGGTGCTCATATCCGCACCAGCCGGGGGCGACGGACGATCAGCACGAAGATCGGACCGCCGAGCAGCGCCATCACGATGCTGACGTGGACCTCGGACGGCAGCGCGATGACCCGGCCGATCGTGTCGGCCAAAGCCAGGAGCAGTCCACCGAGGACGGCCGAGTACGCGGTCACCCAGCGGTAATCGACCCCGCACAGGTACCTGGCGACGTGCGGAACGGTGAGCCCGACGAACCCGATCGGCCCGCAGGCCGCGGTGGCGGTCCCGGTGAGAACCATGATCGCGCTGACACCGAGGATCTTCTGGCGCAGCGGGTGCTGCCCCAGCGACCGGGCGACGTCGTCGCCGAGCTGGAGCAGGTTGAGCCCGGGCGCGCCTGCGGCGGCCAGAATCACCCCGAGCAGGAGCAGGGGCAGGGACTGGTAGAAGATGTCGAGCCCCCGCCCCAGCACGGTGCCGGTACCCCAGACCCGGTAGGCGTGGATCGAGTCGGCGTCGCGCATCGCGATGGCCTGGGTGATCGCCATCAGCAGGGCGGAGGTCGCGGCACCGGCCAGGACGAGGGACAGCGGGTCCGGTCCGCCGCGGCGCGAGCCGATGGCCAGGACCGCGGCCGCCGCCGCACCCGCCCCGGCGAGCCCGAACCACAGGTAGCCGCCGATGGTGTCGATGCCGAGCAGCGCGATGCTGAGCACCACTGCCAGCGCGGCGCCCGCCTCGATGCCGAGCAGGCCGGGATCGGCCAGCGGATTGCGGGTCTGACCTTGCATCAGTGCCCCCGCGATGCCGAGCGCCGCCCCGACGGCGAGCGCCAGCACCGTCCGCGGGATGCGCAGGTTGTGGACGATGATCGCCGCCTCGCTGCCGTCGGGATGGACCAGCACGTCGAACACCGTCCCCGGCGGGATTCCGCCCGCTCCCACCGTCACGCTGAGTGCGGCGACGGCGGGCACCGCCGCGACCAGGATCGTCAGCCCGATCCAACGGCGTGTTCCGTGTGGAATCCTGGCGACCACCGAGGTCATGAGGCGTAGAACCGGGTCCAGCGCTCGCGCGGGACCGGCAGGCTGAACGGCAGACCGAGCTTGTCTCTCAGCGTTCCGGGCGCGTACTCGCGCTGGTGGACGCCGCGTGCCTGCAGGAGCGGAACCACCGTCTCCACGAATTCGGCCAGACTCGACAGGGTGGGGACATCGAGACAAACCCCGTCGTAGGCACCGTTCTCGAAGCCCGTCGCGATCCGGTCGGCGACCTGCTCGGGAGTGCCGACCACCATGTTCGGCGACCGCAGCGCGGGCGAGTCGGCGGGCGCGAGGTCGAGGAGTTCGCGCTGGAAGGCCAGGGCCTCGGCTTCGGTGCTCTTCACGAAGGGCACCAGGCTCGGGACGATCCTGATCGAGTCGGCCGGGCGCCCCGAGGCCACCGCTCGATCCGAGAGATCCCTGCGGTACGCGCGCCCTTCCTCGGGATCGGTGTAGGCGGCGTACACGAGATCGGCGTAGGCGCCGGCGATCTCGCGTCCGGCGGGGGAGGGACCGGCCTGGCAGATCACCGGAACCGTTTGCGGTGATCGCGGCACGCCGAGCGGTCCGGCGACCTGGACGTGCTCACCGGCGAAGTTGACGGCATGGATCTTCGCGGTGTCCACCGGCGTGTATCGCGACCGGTCGGCCGTGATCGCGTCCGGCTCCCACGAATGCCACAGTTGCAGACAGGCATCGATGAACTCCCGAGCCCGTCCATACCGGATCTCGCGGTCCTCGACCTCGGTCAAGCCGTGGTTGCGGGCTTCCTGCTCGGATGCCGAGGTGACCACATTCCAGCCGGCCCGGCCGCGGGAGAGATGGTCGAGCGTGGCGAGTTGCCGCGCCGCGGCGTAGGGCGTCCAGTAGCTGGTGCCGAGCGTGGCGATCAGGCCGATGTGCGTGGTGTGGGCGGCGATGGCCGTGAGCAGCTGCACCGGGTCGAGGTTGAAGAACAGCGCGGCATCGGGGGTGGGGAACTGCGCGCGATGATCGACGATGAACAAGGCGTCGAAACGGCCGTTCTCGGCGAGGCGGGCCTGCTCCAGGTAGAAGTCGAGATCGTTGACGCGGGTGACATCCATGCTGTGGTGGCGCCACGCCTCCCAGGGAAATCCCTGGGAGGCGAGCACGCAGTTCACCACCATCCGACGTGGCATCAGGCGGTGACCTTCCGGAGTTCCTGGAAGAGTTCGGTGCCGCGCTGCCGGTCCGCGATCGTGCCCTCGCCGAGGAGGACGGCCCGGATGTCGTTGAGAATCCAAGGGACATCGAAGGATCCGGAGCCGTACCAGGCCGCGAAGTCGACCTCGCCCACGCGGGCATCGCCGACCTCGAACAGCGGGTTGTCGAGTGGGTTCGGCGCACCGTATTGGACCGACCCGGTGAAGACGAAGATGACGGGCGCGGTCAGTTCGCTCAGCTTCTCCTCGCTCACGGTGGTGTAGCCGTAACTGGCGTCGCCCCGGTCCTGCCCGTGCGCGGCGGGGCGACGCAGGCCCACGTCGGTCAGGATCGACCCGGCGGTCCGGCCACTGCCGTAGGCGCAGAACGTGCCCGCCCCACACGCGGAGATCAGCGACACGATCTCGCCGGCCGATCCCGCCTGCTCGATGTCGGCTCCGGTGGTGGCGATCGCCTGGTCGAGATGCTCGATGATCGCCTCGGCCCGGTCCCGGTGTCCGGTCGCCTGACCGAGCAGCCCGAGGCCCTGGTCCCAGGGTGTGGCGGCGTCGATGATCAGCACCGGCGCGATCTTCGACAGTTCGTCGATCAGCTCGTCACTGCTGGGGGTCTGCTCGCCGACGACGAGTGACGGCCGAGCCTGGAGGATCAGCTCGATCCGGCCTGGATCGACGAGTTCGACGCCCGCCTCGGCCAGCAATTGCTCACGGGCGACGAACGCGGCGTCACCCTTGTGCGCGGAGTTGCCCGAGTGGGTCGGGGTGACGCCGAGCGCGAGCAGTTCGGTCGCGGTCCGCGGATCGAGAGCCCAGACCTTCTCGTCGGTGACGGCGATGTCGACCTCGCCATAGGCACCGGCGAGGGTGACGCTCGGACTGTCGCCCGAGGCACCCGTGCCGCCGGAGCCACACGAGCTGAGCAGGAGCGCGACCGCGGCGAGGACGATCAGCAGCGGGGTGCGACGGGGAATGGTGCTCATCGGGTGTTCTCCTGTGGATCGGTATCGGGGACGTGGCCGATGCGCCAGTGCCGTGCCCGCTCGTACTGCTCGCTGATGCGCGCGAACGAACCGCCGGTGCGCAGCAGCTGCTCGGGTGTCCCGGCCTCGACCACCTGCCCGTCGTCCAGCGCGACCACCTGATCCGCCGTGGCCAAGGTGGCCGGACGGTGGGCGATGACGATGACGGTGCGATCGGGGTCGTCGCCGAGATTGGCGATGGCCTGCGTGATCGCGGCCTCGTTCTCGGGATCGAGTGCGGAGCTGGCCTCGTCGACCAGCACGATGCCCGCGCGCTTGAGGATCGCCCTGGCGATCGCGACCCGCTGCCGTTCGCCGCCCGAGAGCTGAGCGCCCGCCTCGCCGACGCGGGTGTGCCAGCCCGCGGGCAGCCGCTCGATCACCTCGTCGAGCCGTGCCGCGCCCGCCGCTTCCTCGAGCTCGGCCCAGGTCGCGTCCGGCCGGGCGAGGCGCAGGTTCGCCTCGATGGTGTCGTCGAACAGGTAGACGTCCTGGAAGACGATGGCGATCTCGTCGAGCAGGGTGTTCGGGTCCAGCTCGCGAACGTCGACGCCGCCCACGCGCACGTGTCCCGAGTCCACGTCGAAGAACCGGGCGATGAGCCGGGTCACGGTCGTCTTCCCGGAGCCCGACGGGCCGACCAGCGCGGTCGTGGTGCCGGGTCGGCAGTGCAGCGAGACGTCCCGGAGCGCGGGAGTGTCGCCGCCCGGATAGGTGAAGGTGACGTGGGACAGCTCGACGTGGGCGTTCTCGATCCCGCGTGCCGGTTCGGCCGGAACGGGGAGCGCGGCAGCGGCGAGCAGCCCTTCGATGCGCCCGATCTTGTTCGTCATCGCGCGCAGGGCACCGATGAGGTCGATGAGATTGCCCAGCGGCTGCAGGAACCGGGCGGCCAGCACGAGCAACGCGATCGTCGCGGCGACCTCGATCCGCGCGCTGAGCATCAACCAGGCGATCAGCGCGAGCGCCGCGACGAACCCGCCCGCGACCACACCGGTGTAGACGAAGAACGGGCTGCGGGCGCGGCGCATGCCCTCCCGATAGGTCTCGCGATGATCCGCCAGCGCGGCGCGCATCCGGGGCGTGCCGTCGGCATGTCCCGCCGCACGCAGGACCGGCTGGGCTTGCCCGAGCTCGATCGCCCGGCCCGCGACCTCGGCCGCCGCCCGTTCCAGCTCGATCTCCGCTTCGCCCGAGACCCGTGCGGCGCGCCGCAAGGCCAAGGAGGCGAGCAGCGCGATCAGGCACAGCAGCAGCGCGACCCGCCAGTCGACGAGGAACGTCACGACGACGACCGTCGTGGGCAGCAGCGTCGAGGTGATCATCGGCCCGCCGATCGTCACGGCCAGCTGCGCGGCATCGCCCACATCGGCGGTCACGCCGCGGGCCAGCCGTGCCTTGTGCTCGGCGGTGAACCAGCCCAGCGGCAGCGTGCTCACATGGCGCATCAACCGCTTCCGCAGCTGCGCCGCGAGCGAACCGGCCGCCGCGTACCCCACCGGGTCGGCGATGATGCTCAGCACTCCGTAGATGAGCGCACCGATTCCGCCGAGCACGAGCCACGGGGTCGCGGCGGCGACATCGGGCTCGGGCCGGACGACCGCGTCCAGGATCGGGACGAGCAGCGCCAGGAGCAGTCCCTGCAGGACGGCCTGCGCCGCGGTGAGCAGCCACAGCCGGGACAGCAGTCGCGGGTCGGGCCACAGCCGGTAGAGACGGCGGATCATGCGAGCACCCCTTCCTGAGCGGCCCACATGCGGGCATAGAGCCCGTCGCGGCCGAGCAGTTCCTCGTGGCGCCCCCGCTCGACCAGCCTGCCGCGGTCGAGGACGAGGATCTGGTCGGCATCGGCGATCGTGTGCAGGCGGTGGGCGATCACGATCACCGTCTTGCCGACGGCCAGCGTCGCCAGCGCGTCCTGAACCGCGGCTTCGCTGTCGGGATCCAGCGCGGCGGTCGCCTCGTCCAGGACGACGATCGGCGCGCCGGACAGGATCGCCCTGGCGATCGTCAACCGTTGCCGCTCACCGCCGGACAGTCCGCCGCCGCCCGCATCGAGGGCAGCGTCGTATCCGCCGGGCAGCCGCTCGATCACGTCGTGGATGTGCGCCGCGACCGCCGCCCGGCGGACCTCCTCGTCGGTGGCGCTCGGCCTGCCGATGCGGATGTTCTCCGCCACGCTGTCGCGGAGCAGGGCGACATCCTGGAACACCAGCGACATCGACGCCAGCAGATCGGCCGACCGGATGGCGCGGATGTCGACGCCGCCGATCCTGATCGTGCCGCCGGTGACGTCGTAGAAGCGGGGCAGCAGGCTGGTGAGCGTCGTCTTCCCGGCACCCGATGGCCCGACGATCGCGGTCACCTGGCCGGGCGGGCAGACCGCGCTGATGTCCTCGACGGCGTTCGCGACACCGTCGTAGGAGAACGAGACGTGGTCGAACTCCACCCCGTGGCCGACCGGTGTCAGCGGACGCGTCGGCTCGGGCAGCGGCGCGCGGGCCAGCAGCTGTTCGATGTGCGCCGCGCCCATCCGCCCCTTGCGCACCCCCTGCGCGGCGGTGACGGCCGGGATGATCGAGGCGGGCAGGCCGACCGAGACGACGAGGAAGGCCACCAGATCGGCCACGGTGAGCGAGCCGTGGGCGATGAAGGCCAGACCGGCGGCGGTCACAGCGGTGAGGACGGCCATCTCCGAGCCGAGCAGCCGGGTCGCCGCGGAGCTGTAGCGCACCTCGGCGACCCAGGCGGCGAACGCGTCGGCGTACTCGTCGACGGCCTCGTCGAAGCGGTTCAGGACGCGACCGCCGGTGCCGAACGCCTTGACCACCTGGATGCCGTCGGCGTATTCGACACTGGCGGCGCTGATCCGCCCTTCGGCGGCGATCAGCCGGTTCATGTGCGCGGTCATGGACCGCATCGAGACGCGGTAGGACAGCCCCATCAGACCGACGACACCCAGCGCGACCAACGCCATGGGAACATCGATGAAGAACAGATAGCCCGCCCCGACGACGATCACCGTGACCGCGCCCACCAGCTGACCGAGGGCATGCGCGATGACCTCGTGCATCTCCTCCAGGTCCCCGGTCATGGACCGCTTCACCCGCCCCGATCCCGAGGCCCGGAACCACCCCAGCGGCAGCGCACCGAGGTGGCGCACGATCCGCACGCGCAGATCGTGCAGGATCTTCGCGTCCGCGTAGTGCCCCAGCCGCGAGGACTGCACGAGCAGGAACAGCCAGACAGCGGCTCCCGCGGCACCGATCCCGACCCACGTCCACACCGCGGTGGCCGCCGCGCCGGACCGCTCGAGCATGATCCGCGCTATCTCGGCCGCGGCGATGTAGGGCACGATCCCCGCCGCGGCCGAGAGCGCCGACAGGATCCCGCAGACGATCAGATACGGCCTGATCGGGGCGAACAGCCGCGCCAGCGCCCCGGGGTCGGCGAGTCCGGCCGACGGTTCGGCCGCCGGCGCGGCGACCGCGTGTCTGTCTGTCGTGCTCAAGTTCGGGACCTCCTGGGAGTTGCTCGTCGGCAAACTAAGGCATGCCTAACCTCGATCTCATCTTGAGTCTTCAAGGCAACTTGATGTCAAATGGAGGCATGAACGAGCCGGACGGTGTCCTGATCGGCCAGGCGGCGGCCCTCTTCGGCCTGGCCCCGTCGACACTGCGATGGTGGGAATCCCAACGGGTGCTCCCCGAGCCGCCGCGCGTCAACGGCCGCCGCGTCTACACCGAACCCGAACTCCGCCGGATCGGGCTGGCCTATCTCTGCTGCGTCACCGGAGCGATGCCCCTCGACCAGGCCTCCGTCGTCACCGCCGGTACCAGCCGCAATCAGCACTGGCGGGCCACCGTGCAGGACCACGCCGAGCTGATCGAGAAGCGCATCGCGGAACTGCGGAGCGCCCAGGCCTACCTGCGGCACCTGCTCCTGTGCCCCGACGACGACATCGTCAACGAATGCCCTGACCTCGACGACGAGTTGAGGAACCACACACCCCTCGGACCCGCCGCCACCGAGAGCCTCGTCGCCGCCGCCCAGCGCACACCGACCCGCGGTCGACGTGATGAAACAATCACCCCGCGTGACGAAAATGCCGCTCCGCAACCTCGCTGCGCCGTCTGTGCATCGCCCTTCACCCGGTCACCGCGCGGCCGCCGCCGCACCTACTGTTCGCGCGCATGCCAGCAACGGCACTACCGACAGAACGCGAACCGGGGATAGCCGATCGCTGTTCATCCGGCCGAACCTGTTGGCAGCTGGACCATCACGGCGCGCTGACAGTCTTCGTTAGGGTGTAACCCATGGCCGAATCACTCCCTGACGACGACCTGCGGGTCGGCAACCCGGAGCGTGAACGCGCCATCGCGTTGCTCAATGACGCGTTCGCGGCGGGGTATCTGGAAATCGCCGAGTTCGAGGAGCGGTCGGCGGTGGCGTACAGCGCGCGGACGCGCGGTGAGCTGCGCGCCGTGCTGGCGCAGCTTCCCGTTGCCGGGCAGTTGTTTCCCGATGCGGTGCCGCGCTCGACCGCGCTGGTGCCTGTTCCGCACGGCGCGCAGCCGATCGAGATCGCGGCCGACTGGACCACGGTGCGGCGCAAGGGCGTCTGGCAGGTGCCCGCGCGGCTGCTGGTCACCGGGTCGTGGGGGACGATCGATCTGAACTTCGTCAATGCCGAGTTCCTCGGCCCGAGTGTCGATATCGAATTGCAGGTGTCGGTGTCGACGGTCAAGTTGATGCTCGGCGCCGATCACGAGATCGACGTCAGCGGTGTCGACGCCATGGGCTGGTCGAGTGTGAAGGACAAGGCGGGTCCGCCGAAACGTCCTGGTGGGCAGTCGATCCGGCTGGCCGGTGCGATCTCCGGGATGAGCGGAGTCGTCATCCGGCGACGTTGACGCTCAGCGCGGCGCCAACTCCCGTTCGAGACGATCGCGCCCGGCCCGCAGGGATTCCACGGCGGCGCGCGGGTCGCGCAGGCGCGCCGAGGCGGCCGAGAGGGTGAGGCCCGCGATGAGCGTGCCGGTGCGGTCGCGGATGGGCAGGGCCAGGCAGCCGTTGCCGGGACGCAGTTCGTCGAGTTGCAGGGCGTAGCCGCGCCGATGGGCCTCGGTGTTCCGGTCGGTCTCGGCCAGGGCGAGGCGTCCGATGGCGCTGGCGGCGAGATCGGTGACGACGAGATTCGGGTGTTCGATCGGATAGTCGGGATCGGCGTCGAGGATGCGGACCCGGGGACGCGCGGTGTCGGTGCGGTGATAGCCGGTCAGGTGGATGCCACCGCGGGTGCGGTCGCGCAGCTGGGTGAGGATCGTCAGCGCGCCGTCGGGGAGGGTGGTCGGCGCGGCCAGCCCGGCCAGTCGGGTCACCTTGCTGCCCAGCGCGAATCCGCTCAGATCGGGCGTGCGGACCAGATACTCCTGTTGGACGAGCAGATTCAGCAGCCGGTAGGTCGTCGCCTTCGGCATGCCGAGGTTGCGGCTGATCTCGCGCGCGGTGACGCCGGGCCCGCACGCGGCCACCTCCTCGAGCAGCACGAGTGCGCTGAGCACAGCTTTGGGCTGTCGCCCGGCGAACTGGTCGGACACCTCACGGCCGCCGGGTGGGCTCGACCGGTACTCCGCCGAGTACCTCGTCGTGAATCGGAATGTCATGGGTGCCGATGGATGTCGGGTCCATGCGCAGCCGGGCGCGGACGAACCAGGCCAGGCTCAGCGCGAGACAGCCGAGCAGCAGCCACACGCCCCAGGCACGCGGGCTCCGCGCCTCGGTGACCAGGAAGACGAGCAGGCAGCCGCCCAGCAGCAGCGCGGTGCCGACGGCGGTGAGCGCGGGACGCAGGGTCAGCTCGCCGATCCGGCGCAGGAACGCCACCGCGGACACGCAGACCAGGGCATAGGCCAGCACGTACCCGCCCGCCGACACCGCGAGCAGGATGCCGAAGGTCTGCGTGGAGGTGACCCCGGCGAGCAGCAGCACGACGGGCACCGCGGTGATCACCGGCATGGTCGCGTAGAGGGCGATGTGCGGCGTCTTGAACCGCGGGTGGGTGCGGCCGACCGCCGCGGGCAGCACCCCGTCGATGCCGAGGGCGAGCAGCACCCGCACCAGCGCGGTGGTGGAGGCCAGGGCGCAGGCGACGAACGAGGCCGCGACGCCGAGGTCGAGCAGCGGGGTGATCCAGGCGACGCCGTAGAAGTTCGCCAGGGTCGAGACCGGCGCGGGCGCACCGTCGAGCGCCACGTTCGCGGCCTCGAAGCCGGTGGTCTGCACCGCGGTCGCGGCGACCACGAGCACCCCGGCCGCGATCGGTGACCAGGTCAGGACCCGGGGCACGGTGGCGAAGGGCTTGCGGGTCTCCACCGAGAGCGAGGCGGCGCTCTCGAAGCCGACGAAGGCGGTCATGGCGATGACGACACCCGCCACGAGTTGGCCCGCGCTCACCTGCCGCGGCACGAGCGCGGCCACGGAGACCCCACCCTGGCGCAGGAACAGCGCGACGATCAGCACCACGAGCAGCGCCACCGCCACCGACTCGATCAGCAGACTGACCCGGGCCGAGAGCCGCACCCCACGCACCATCACCACGGCGCACCCCGCCGCGCACACGAGCACGCACACCAGCGACACGACCGTCGGGTCGGGCGCGAACCCGAAGTACGACAGCAGATTCGACACCTGCGCACCCACGCAGACCAGGGCGTACATGGCGATGAACCCGTAGCCCAGGACCAGCGCCGACCCGCTCACGAACCCGGCGGTGGCGCCGAGGCCCTTGGCGGTGAAGGTGTAGAGCGAACCCGCGGTCGCCATGCGCTGGGTGAACTGGTTGATGGTCGCCGCCGTGAGCAGGATGAGCACGACACCGAGCACCGCCGCAAGCAGGCCGTCGCCGCCGCTGCGCACGGCCAGGATCGCCGGAATGGTCGCGGCCGCCGCGCACGGCGCCATGGCCGACACCGATTGCGCGAGCACATCGCCGAACCCGAGGCTGCGCCGCTCCAGCCCGGACATGGGGGAGGTCGGCCCGACACCCGCGACGGGTTCGGGATGGGCGATGGCGCGGTCGAGCGCGCTGGGCGGCGGATTCATGTGCCCGGAAATCTAGGAAGCGCATGTTTCGACGGTGTTGCTGTCGCGTCATCGATCGGTGATCGGCAAACGGGACCGCCGCGCGGCGCGGGGTCTCATTCGGGCCGCCGATGAGCTTTACCGCTGGGTGACGTCGCGGAAAACCCCGCCGCCAACAGTGTGGGAATGACTCCCACATCCACATCCACGGCCGCGCCACCGGCCGAAGCCCTGGGCGGTGCGCTCGGGCCGGGTGCCATCGTCTTCATGGTGGTGGCCGCCGCCGCGCCGCTCACGGTGATCGGTGGCGCCGCGCCCATCGCCATGCTCATCGGCAACGGCGCGGGGTATCCGGCCATGTTCGTGGTCTCGGCCCTCGTGCTGCTGTTGTTCGCGGTCGGGCTCAGCACGATGAGCCGGTATGTACCCAAGGCGGGCGCGTTCTTCACCTATGTCGGCTACGGGCTGGGCCGGCCCGCCGGGCTGGGTGCGGCGTATCTCGCGCTGCTGACCTACACCATGGTGCAGGCCGCGGTGTACGGCTTCCTGAGTTCGGCGCTGGCCAAGTCGGTCGCTCAGCTCGGTGGGCCGGAGCTGCCCTGGTACCTGTACGCGGTGGCGATGGTCGCCGTGGTCGGCGTCCTCGGTTACCGGCACATCGAACTCAGCTCGAAAGTGCTGGGGCTGTTGCTGATCGGTGAGGTCGGGATCGTCCTCGTGCTCGGCGCGGTGGTGCTCGCGCGTGGGGGAGCGGCGGGCCTGTCGCTCGAACCGTTCACCGCGCACGCGGCGCTGTCCGGCTCGCCCGGCATCGGCCTGATGCTGGCGCTGGCCGGCTTCATCGGCTTCGAGGCGACCGCCGTCTTCCGCGACGAGGCGCGGGATCCGGCCCGCACCATCCCGCGCGCGACCTACGCGGCGGTGCTGGTCATCGGCGTGTTCTACACCTTCGGCACCTGGGCGCTGGTCATGGCGTGGGGCCCCGATCAGGTGGTGGCCGCGGCTGCGGAGGATCCGGCCGGGATGATCGTGCGCACGGCCTCGGCCTACCTCGGTTCGGTCGGCGCGGTGGCCGTCGAGGTGCTGCTGCTCACCAGCCTGTTCGCCTGCGTGCTGTCGTTCCACAATGTCGTCACCCGCTACCAGCATTCGATGGCCGCCACCGGTGTGCTGCCCCGTCCGCTGGCCGGGGTGCACGCCGAGCACCGGTCGCCGCATCTGTCCTCGCTGGTGCAGTCCGCCACCGCCGCGACGTTGATGATCGCGTTCGCCCTGTTCGGCCTCGACCCCGAACTCGAGGTGTTCACCTGGTTCTCCGGTGTCGCCACGTTGGGCGTCGCGGTGTTGATGGCCGCCACCTGCCTGGCCGTGATCGTGTATTTCGCTCGGACACAGGCGGATACGCGGGTCTGGCACACGCGGATCGCGCCGGTGCTCGGGATGATCGGGCTCGTCGTGGCCGCGGGCATCATCATCGCCAACTTCCCCCTGCTCATCGGTGGCTCGACCACGCTGGCCACCATCCTGCTGTGCATCGCCGCGGCCTTCCCGGCCGCCGGATTCGTCCAGGCCGCCGTCCTGCGCCGCCGGCACCACGACACCCTCGCTTCCTGATCCCCCGACCCTGGAGAGACCATGTCCACGATCGAATTCGATTCCCCCGCCACCGATGTCGACGTGCTGGCGGATCTGTCCGCCGCCGAGATCACCGCGATCCGCGAGATCGTCGCCGACCTGCTCACCGGCACCACCCGCTTCGTCTACGTCGGGCTGGACGAACCCGACAAGGCCGAGGTACTCGCCCACCAGGCGGGCACCGGTCCGGCGCCCGAACGCTTGGCCCGAGTCCTGTTGCTGGACATGGCATCCGGTGTGTCACGCGATGTCCTGGTCTCACTCACCCACGGCGCGGTGCGCACGAGTTCGGTGATCGACACCGCCCGCGGTCAGGTGCCGATCCTGGTTGAGGAGTTCGAAGAGGTCGGCACCGTGCTGGCCGGGAACGAGCGGTGGTGCGCCGCGCTGCGCACCCGCGGGGTCGACCCGGAGTCGGTGGTGTGCGTGCCGCTGTCGGCCGGGTCCTACGAGCACCTGAACGAGCAGGGCCGCCGCGTCATTCGGGTGTTCGCGTTCCGGCAGGACCACCCGCAGGATCACCCGTGGGCGCATCCGGTCGACGGGCTGTGCGCCTATGTCGACATCGTCGCGCGCGAGCTCATCGAACTCGTCGACTACCGGATCTTCGACGTGCCCGAGGAGCCGGGAAACTTCCAGGACCCCGCCCAGGCGGGCCCGCCGCTGGAAGGCTTGCGTCCCATCGAGATCACCCAGCCGCAAGGGCCGAGTTTCACCGTCGACGGTGACCAGATCACCTGGGCCAACTGGAAACTGCGCATCGGCTTCGACGCTCGCGAGGGACTGATCCTGCGGCAGTTGGCCTTCCGTGACGGCGGGGAGTACCGCCCGATCGTCTACCGTGCCTCCATCGCCGAAATGGTGGTCCCCTACGGCGATCCGTCGCCGAACCGGTTCTGGCAGAACTACTTCGACACCGGCGAATACCTGTTCGGCCGCTTCGCCAATTCGCTGCGCCTCGGCTGTGACTGCCTCGGCGAGATCCACTACTTCGACGCCACCCTCACCGATGAGCTCGGCATGCCGCGCACCATCGAGAACGCCATCTGCCTGCACGAGGAGGACTACGGCACCCTCTGGAAGCACACCGACATGTTCACCGGGGTCAGCGAGGTGCGCCGTCAGCGGCGCCTGGTGATCAGCTTCTTCACCACTGTCGGCAACTACGACTACGGCTTCTACTGGTACCTCTACCTCGACGGCACCATCGAATGCGAGTCCAAGCTGACCGGTGTCGCCTTCAGCGCCGCCTACCCGCCGGAGGGGTCGCCGTATCAGAGCGAGGTCGCGCCCGGCCTCGGCCTGCCCTATCACCAGCACCTGTTCAGCGCCCGGTTGGACATGATGGTCGACGGCCTGGCCAATGCCGTGGACGAGGTCGAGGTCCAGCGCGTTCCGGTCGGCGAGGGCAATCCGCACGGCAACGCGTTCACCGCCAAATCCACCCGGATCTCGCGCGAATCCGAGGCCGCGCGCGATGCCGACGCCGCAGTGGGCCGGGTGTGGCACATCGTCAGCACCGAGAAGACCAATCGCATGGGCGCGCCCACCGCGTACGTGCTGTATCCGGACCAGACGCCGACGCTGCTCGCCGACCCGAGCTCGTCGATCGCCGCCAGGGCCGCCTTCACCACCAAGCAGCTGTGGGTGACCGGATACTCGCCGCAGGAGCGGTATCCCGCGGGTGACCTGGTGAACCAGAATCCCGGCGGCGACGGGCTGCCCGCGTACATGGCGGCGGATCGTTCGGTCGACGGCACCGACATCGTCGTCTGGCACACCTTCGGCCTCACCCATTTCCCGCGGCTCGAGGACTGGCCCGTCATGCCGACCGACTACTGCGGTTTCACCCTCAAGCCCTACGGGTTCTTCGACGCCAATCCGGTGATGAACGTGCCCGCCACGGTGAGCGCGCACTGTGGTCCGAGCGAATCCTCCTGCCATGGCGGCTGATTCGGTCGTGCGGCCGTGGACTCTGCTCCTCGGCCGCACGACGGCGGTGCTCACCATCGGGTCGGCGGCACTGCATCTGGTCGGTGCGCCTGCCCACGGTGTGGCGGTCGGCGTCGTGCTCGTGGCCATGGCCGCGGCCTGCTTCCGGTGCGTTCCCGCGCTGTGGCGGCGGCCGGTGCCGGGGACGTTCGGGCTGGTGGCCTGCATGACCCTGGCCATGCTCGCGGTCCACGCCACGATGGTCGGCGGCGGGGCACACGGGCACGCCGGGCACGGCGACCCGGTCGGCCTCGCGGCACTCGACCCGTTGACCGCGATCACCCTCGTCGTCGCGGCGTCGGAGGCGTTGGTGGCGGTCGTCGCGGTGTTCCTCACGACCCGGTCGCCGGCGGGTTCGCTCGTCGCCGGGTGAGCGGAGACCTCCGTCACATCGGTGCGCCGCGGGATGCGGTCGGCGCACGCGGGTGTTGCTCGCAGAGGATCGAACCGACTCGCGAACAGGACCTGATGTGACCGACGAGAACGCCCGCCGGGCAGCCGACGCGCTCGCGCGACCCTTCACCGTGCGCGGCTTGACCTCGCCCAACCGGATCGCCATGGCGCCGATGACCAGGCAGTTCTCGCCGAACGGCGTCCCGGGCCAGGACGTGGCGGACTACTACGGCCGACGCGCGGCCGGTGGTGTCGGGCTCATCATCACCGAGGGCACCTACGTCGACCACGCCTCGGCGGGCACCAGCGACCAGATCCCGCGGTTCTACGGTGACGACGCCTTCGCGGGCTGGTCGGGCGTGGTCGACACCGTCCACCGGGCGGGCGGCACGATCATTCCGCAGCTGTGGCACGTGGGCGTCACCCGTAGCGAAGGCGCCCCGCCGATCGCCGACGCGGAGCCGGTCGGGCCCTCCGGGATCTCGCTGAGCGGCAAACCCAAGGGCCGCGCCATGACCCAGCGGGATCTCGACGACGTCATCGCCGCGTTCGCCGATGCGGCCGCCGCGGCCGAGCGCCTCGGCTTCGACGGCATCGAACTGCACGGCGCCCACGGCTATCTCATCGACCAGTTCCTCTGGTCCGGCACCAACCGCCGCACCGACGCCTACGGCGGCGACATCCTCGCCCGCACCCGTTTCGCCGCCGAGATCGTGGCGGCCTGCCGCGCGGCGGTCTCGGACGCCTTCCCGATCGTCTTCCGCATGTCCCAGTGGAAGTCGGGCGCCTACGACGCCAAGCTCGCGCAGAACCCCCAGGAACTCGACACCATCCTGACCCCCCTGGCCGAGGCGGGCGTCGACGTCTTCCACGCCTCCACCCGCCGCTACTGGCTCCCCGAGTTCGACGACTCCGACCTGAACCTCGCCGGCTGGGTGAAGAAGATCAGCGGCACACCAACCATCACCGTCGGCTCCGTCGGCCTCGACGGCGACTTCTTCGGCGCCCTCGCCACCGGCGAGAACTCCGCCGTCACCGGCATCGACCAACTCCTCGACCGCATCGAACGCGACGAATTCGACCTCGTAGCCGTAGGCCGAGCCCTCATCGCCGACCCCGAATGGGCCACCAAAACCCTCACCACCCGCACCGAATCCATCACCCCCTTCGACGGAGCAATGCTGAAAACCCTCCATTGACTACGAAAAGGTAGTCGACTCACCGCCACAATCGACTCGGAGCCCAACCCTGGCCGACCTAGTCGTCGAGTTGTATGTATGGCGAGTCGACGAGGACTCCGCGCAGCGGCAAGCCCTGGGTTTTCGGGCTACCGGCCCCACGTGAGCCGTGGAACGCTACTGCTTCACGAGGTTCCCGGACGAGCGCCGGGCCGACCACACCGAGGCGAAGGATCACCGAACCCATGCGAATCGCAGGATTGACCGCTCTCGCGGCGGGCGCACTCGTTCTTCCGGCCGTTCTGGCTCCCGCGGCATCGGCGGAGGTGGAGGACATCACCATCTCCGCCTGGGGCAACAGTGAGATTCCCGTCGCGTGCGACTACGTGAACGCCAACTGCACCGTCATGGCCCGGATGTTCGGCTCCGACTACGCACTGCCGGCCACCCTGACGATCAACGGCCAAGAACTCACGTCGGCCGAGCGCCTGGACTACCCGGACCGGGAGCGCAGCGCGCTGCGCGGCATCTGGCGCCCGCCGGCCAAGGGCACCTACACGATCGTGGCCACGCAGGGCTCGTCCACCAAGACCCTCGTCGTCGAGATCACCGGAGACCCCCAGCTGGGCAGCGGCTCGGCGGGCCTGCTGCCCAGCGGTTCGAGCTAGGAGTCGCGGCGGCGCAGCGCCATCCAGCCCACTCCGATGGCGGCCGCCGCCCAGCACGCGGTGACCGCGAGACCTGTCCACGGACCGAGGACGCCGGCGGGGTCGGACACCAGGGCCTGGCGGCCCGCACGGTCCGGCAGGAACTCCGCGACGCTCCCACCCTGGGTGACATCGCCGAGCACGAACGACAGCATCAGCACGAGCGGGATCAGCACGCCCATGGTGGCCGCCGAACTGCGCAGCAGGGTGGCGACCCCGGCGGCCATCAACGCCATCAGCGTCAGGTACACCGCGCAACCGAGCACGGCGCGCCAGCCGACCGGATCGTCCAGTCCGATCGCGCCGTCACCGATGAGTGGCCGGCCGGCGAGCAAGCAGATCGCGCCGGTGACGAGTCCGACTCCGAAGGTCAGCGCACCGATCACGCTCAGATTGGCCGAGTACAGCAGGCCCCGCCGGGGAACGGCCGTCAGCCATACCCGCATGCCGTTGTCGCGGTACGGTCCCGCGGCGCAGGCCGCACCGAAGGCGATGGCGATGACCTGCCCGAAATTGATGCCGAAGAACGACAGCAGCACCGGATCGAAATCCGCCGTGCCCTTCGCTTCGTGCGCGAGCGTGGCGCTGCCGAGCAGGGAGAGTCCGGCCGTCACCGCGAACAACAGCACCAGAATGCCGCTCAGCGATGGCAGTGATCGAGCCTTGATCCATTCCGAGTGAAGTACCGGGGTGAACGTCATCGTCCTGCCTTCTCGAGTGCGGGGGTGGTGGCCGTGTATTCACTGTCGGCCGAGGTCAATTCGAGGTATGCCTGTTCCAGCGAGGCCTGCTCGTCGGCGAGTTCGAGGACCGGGACGCCCGCGCCCGCGAGCAGCGGACCGATCCGGTCGAGGCGCTGGCCGTGGATGAACCAGTGCCCGGCGTCCTGGACCGCCTCGATTCCGGCACCGGCCAACACCTCGCGTAACCGCGCGTCGTCGGTCGTCCGCACCCGGACCCGCGGCTGCACGTGATCGCCGATGAAGGTCTGCAGGTCGGTATCGGCGAGCACCCGGCCGCGCCCCAGCACGATCAGCTGGTCGGCGAACGCGGCGGTCTCGCCCATCAGATGACTGGAGACGAGCACGGTACGGCCCTCACTCGCCAAGCGGCGCAACGTTTCCCGGATCCAGATGATCCCCTCCGGATCGAGCCCATTGGACGGTTCGTCGAGCATGACCACCGGTGGATCACCCAGCAGCGCGGCCGCGATACCGAGGCGCTGGCGCATGCCGAGCGAATAGGTGCGGACTCGACGCCCTGCCACGGCCCCCAGCCCGACCTCCTCGAGAACCTCGGCGACCCGGCGGGCCGGAATACGGTTGCCGACAGCGAGCGCGAGCAGATGGTCCCGCGCGGTGCGGGCCGGATGCGCGGCCGCGGCATCGAGCAGGGCGCCGACCGTGCGCAGCGGCCAATCGATGTCGCGAAGCCGGCGACCGCCGATCGTCGCTGTCCCCGAACTCGGCCGATCCAGGCCGAGGATCAGCCGCATCGTGGTCGACTTGCCCGCGCCGTTGGGGCCGAGGAATCCGGTGACGCGCCCGGGGCGGACCGAGAAGTCGATCCCGTCGACAACCCTGGTGCGTCGGTAAACCTTGCTGAGTTCACGGACTTCGATACTGGTCATACTCACACCATCGCCTGGTCGCGCGGACAAAACGTCCCCACCGAGCGGGTATCACCTCCCCCGTGCGGGGGATTCGTCGGCCACCGAACGCTGGCACGATGGCATCGTGTTCACAACACCGTTGCGGCCACTGGCGCGGTCGGTGACCTACACCCGCGGACTGCATCTGGCCCTGCCGATGACCGCGGTGGCGTTGTGGTTGTTCATCGACAAGCAGAGCCCCTGGGTGCCGCTCCTGCTGGCCGTACCGATCGGGTTGATCCCGGGAATGCGGCTGGCCGAGGCGATCCAGGCGCAACTGTTCCTCACCCCACACGAACGCGGTGCCACCGATGCCACGATCGCCGTGGCGCCCGCCGCCGACTGGGCGGATCGCTGGCGGACCGTGCTGTGGCTCGAGATCCGATTGGTGTTGAGCACAGCGCTGTTCGGCATCGGCGTACCGTCGATCCTGCTGTGCTCGGATCTCGTGCGAGCGGCGCTGGGCGCCGGGCCCACCGGGGACACGCTGCTCCACCTCGACGGTCCGCGGTGGTGGTTCGCGCTTGCCGCGCCGCTACCGATTCTGGTGCTGCTCGCCCTGCTCGTCGGCCTCGGCGAGTTGGTCACCGCCTGTGCGCGGTGGTTGCTCGGACCCTCGGCCTCGACGCGGCTGCACGCGCTGGAAGAACGCACCGAGCGGCTGCTGGAGAACAACCGGATCGCCCGGGAACTGCACGACTCGATCGGTCACTCGCTCACCGCGATGGTGTTGCAGGCCGGCGCCGCCCGCACGACGGGTGAGCCGGAGTTCACCGGCACCGCGCTCGCCGCGATCGAAGACACCGGCCGCACCGCGTTGGAGGATCTCGAGCGCGTGCTCGCGGTGCTGCGTGAGCCGAGCACGCCCGTGATCCAGCGCCCGACGCTGACCGCGGCCTCCCGGCTGTTCGACTCGGCCCGTTCGGCGGGAGCCACCGTCGATGCCGACATCACCGGACCCATCGACCGGGTTTCCGGTCCGATTTCGCGCGAGGGCTACCGAATTCTGCAGGAAGCACTCACCAACGCTCTACGCCATGCGGGCCGGGTCGCCGTCCAGGTCAGGGTGCACGCGGACGCGCAATGGCTCGAGCTGGAGGTGTCGAATCCCGTCCCTGCCGCCGAATCGGCGGCCGATCGAGCCGGTCACGGCAGCGGGTTGCGCGGGATTCGGGAACGTGCCGAACTCCTCGGCGGCGATGCTCGCATGGGCCCGGAGGACGGGCAGTGGCGGACCTGGGTTCGGCTACCGACCCACAGCCTAGGGTGATCCGGTGACCATCTCGGTGCTGCTGGTGGACGACGAACCGTTGGCGCGGGCTGGGCTGCGCGCGATTCTCGATGCGCAAGAAGGAATCACGGTGGTCGGCGAGGCGGCCGACGGCGTGTCGGTGGTCGCCGAGGTCAAGCGACTACGCCCCGATGTGATCGCCATGGACGTGCGAATGCCGCTGCTGGACGGGATCGAAGCCACCCGGACGGTACTTCGGGTCATCCCGAACCCACCGAAGATCCTGATCATCACCACCTTCGAAAACGACGACTACGTCTACGAGGCCTTACGCGCCGGCGCCGACGGTTTCCTGCTCAAACGCGCCCGCCCCACCGAGATCGCGAACGCGGTACGCACCGTCGCACAAGGCGATTCAGTGCTCTACCCGTCCGCCATCCGGTCACTGGCGGCGGGCCGCGGAAACGACAGCGCCCGCGCGACACTGGAACGCGCCGACCTCACCCAACGAGAAGTGGCGGTCCTACGGCTGATGACAAAAGGCCTGTCGAACGCGGAGATCGCGGCCGACCTGTACGTAGGTTCGGAAACAGTGAAAACCCACGTCAGCTCGATCCTGGCAAAATTCGGCGCCCGAGACCGCACCCAGGCAGTCATCGTCGCCTACGAATCCGGATTCGCCTAGCGGATCCGCCGCACCACGGCTGGTGGTCAGAGGCGGGGGTCGGTGGGGACGGATTCCATGGCGAGGATGGCGAAGACCAGTTCGTGGATTCGCCATAGGGGGGCGCCGGTGGCGGCGGCGTCGAGGGCGGCGAGGCCGAGGCCGTGTTCGCGGAGGGCGAGGCCGCGTTTGCGGCTGAGGGTGCGGTCGCGGAGGCGGGTGAGGTGGGTGGGGGTGGTGTAGTCGGGGCCGTAGATGATGCGGAGGTATTCGCGGCCGCGGCATTTGATGCCGGGCTGGACGAGTTTGCCGTTGGCGCGGTGGGACAGGCCGGCGTAGGGCTTGATGACCATGCCCTCGCCGCCGGCCTCGGTCAGCGCGAGCCACCAGGCGGTGGCTTCGGCTTCGGCGGCGGGGTCGGACAGGTCGACCACCCGACGACCGGTGGGGCGGAAGGTCGACGGGTCGGCTTCGACCAGCCGGTCACTCAGGGCGAGGTGCCAGTCGTGGTCGTGTCCGGCGTGGCTGGCGCCTTCACTGGCGAGCAGAGCGAACGGCGCGAACTGGATGCCGTCGAGATCGGTTGTCGGCCAGCAGTATCGGCGATAGGCGGCGACGAAATCGTCGGCTTGGGTGGCGCGCGCGGCGGTGCGGTCGCGCAGGGCGCCGAGGTCGAGGCCGCGTGCCAGCCCGGCATCGAGGGCGGTGAGCGCGGCGGGCAGGGCGGTGCGTGCGGCCGCGCCGGTGGCGGCGTACTGCGTGCGGATCAGCCCACCGGCCTTGGCCGACCAGGGCAGCAGCTCACCGTCGAACAGCAGCCAGTCGGTGTCGAGTTCGTCGAACAGTGGTCCGGCCGCCACGCGCACCCGGGTCAGCAGCGTCTCGGTGAGCGCGGGATCGGCGAAGAACGAGCGGCCGGTGCGGGTGTAGATCGCGCCGGAGCAGCCGTCACCGATCCCGAAACGTGTTGCGGCGGTGCCGGTATCGCGGCAGACGAGCAGCACGGCTCGGGAGCCCATGTGCTTCTCCTCGCACACGACCCGGTCCACGCCCGCGGCGCGATAGTCGGCGAACGCCTCGGTCGGGTATTCGAGGTAGCCCTCGACCGTCGAGGTGGACGGCGGCGACATCGTCGGCGGCAGCCACAGCAGCGCCCGCGGGTCGATCGCGAACCGGCTCATCACCTCGAGTGCCGCCGCGGAACTCTCGGCGTCGACGAGTACCGTGCCGTAGTCGGTGCGCAGGTGCCTGCGCCCGGTGACATCGGTCAGGGCCAGCGTTGTGTCCTCGCGCGTGGGTTCTACCTCGGCCAGTGGCCGAATCGGCTCGTAGTGCGTGTCCTCGGCCTGCACCGCGACGAAGGACTTCTCCGGATAGCGCAGCGCGGTCAGCTCACCGCCGAACACCGCGCCGGTGTCGAGGCACACGGTGTTGTTGACCCACTCCACCTTCGAGGTCGGCACATGGCCGTAGACGACCATGGCCGAGCCGCGATAGTCGCGCGCCCACGGATACCGCACCGGCAGCCCGTATTCGTCTGTCTCCCCGGTGGTTTCGCCGTAGAGGCAGAAATCGCGCACTCGTCCCGAGGCCCGCCCGTGGTACTCCTCCTTCAGGCCCGCGTGGGCGACGACGAGCTTCCCGCCGTCCAACCGCAGGTGGCTGACCAGCTTGTCGATCCACTGCGCCGCCGACTCCACGAACTCCGGTGTCTCGTGCTCGAGCTGGGCCAGCGTCTCGGCCAGCCCGTGCGACACCGTCACCTTGCGCCCGCGCAACGCCCGCAGCAGCTTCTGCTCGTGATTGCCCGGCACGCACAGCGCATTACCGCTCGCCGTCATCCCCATCACCAGCCGCAGCACCCCGGGCGAATCGGGACCGCGGTCGACCAGATCACCGACGAACACCGCCTGGCGACCCGCCGGATGGGTGGCGTCGATCGCCCGCCCGGCCTCGTCGCGGACCAGTTCCCAGCCGAGTTCGCCCAGCAGGCTCTCCAATTCGGACCGGCAGCCGTGCACGTCGCCGATGATGTCGAACGGCCCGGTGAGCTCGCGCCGGTCGTTCCACGCGCGCTGATAGCTGATCTCGACCTCGGCCGGATCACGCACGATGTGCACCTTGCGGAATCCCTCCCGCCCCAGCTCCCGCAGCGACCGGCGCAGATCCTGACTCTGCCGCTTCAACACCCCGCGACCGAAGCTGCGATCGGTGCGGCCCTGGGTCCGCTCCCAGGCCACGGCCTCGGGGGTGTCGAGCACGATCGCCACCGGCAGCACATCGAAAGAGCGTGCCAGCGCGACCAATTCGGCACGCGCGTGCTTCTGCACATTGGTGGCGTCGATGACGACGCGGCGACCCGCGCGCAACCGGATTCCCGCGATGTGGCGCAGCGCGTCGAAGGCGTCCTTCGTCGCGGACTGGTCGTTCTCGTCGTCGGAGACCAGGCCGCGGAAGAAGTCCGAGGACAGCACCTCGGTGGGCTTGAAGTGCTCGCGCGCGAAGGTGGACTTGCCGGACCCGGAGATGCCGATCAGGGCGATGAGCGAGAGCTCGGGGATGTCGAGATTCATGCGGCCCTCCGGAAGAACGCGAGCTGGGTGGGGGAGCCGAGCTGCGGGTCGAGGTCGCCGACCGAACGCAGGTCGACGGTGTAGCCGAACGTCTCGGCCACGCGGGTGCTCCAGGCGGCGAATTCCGCACGGGTCCACTCGAATCGGTGATCGTGGTGACGATGTCCGTCGAGGGTCTCGTAGCGCGCGTTGTACTCCACGTTCGGTGTGGTCACGATGACCGCACCGGGCGCGGCGTGGCCGAAGACGGCGCGTTCGAGCGCGGGCAGCCTGGCCTCGTCGACGTGTTCGATCACCTCCATGAGCACCGCCGCGTCGAAGCCGCGCAGACGGTCGTCGTGATAGGTCAGCGCGGTCTGGATCAGGGTGGTCCGGGCACGCTGCCGGTCGGACTTGCGATCGAATTTCAACCGTCGTTCCGCGATGGCCAGCGCGGCCGCGGACACATCCGCCCCGACGATCTGGGTGTAGCGGGGTTCGGCATCGAGGGCGAGCAGCAGCGCGCCGGGCCCGCACCCGAGATCGAGGACGCGGGTCGCACCCGACTCGGCCAGCGCGGCGAGCACGGCGTCGGTGCGCAGCCGCACCAGCGGGGTGCGGCGCTCGGCGGCTTCGGCGCGTTCGACCGCGTCGGCGGGTGAGTCCGCGTCCTCGGCCTGCTCATCGACCGCGCGCAGCCGCTCGAGCGCGGACTGGGTCAGCGAGCGTCGTCCGGCCAGGTAGCGGCGGGCGATCAGGTCCCGGTCAGGGTGGCCGCCGAGCCAGCCGTCACCGGCGCGCAGCAGCTTGTCGACCTCGTCCTGATCGACCCAGTAGTGCTTGGCGTCATCGAGTACGGGCAGCAGCACGTAGAGGTGGTTGAGCGCGTCGGCCAGCCGGAGCGTGCCGGTCAGCCGCACCTGGACGTAGGGCGAATCGCCCCATTCCGGGAACTCAGGATCCAGTGCGGCCGTCGTCGTCGAGACGGTCCAGCCCAGCGGCGCGAACAGGCGCTCCACGATCTCGGCCCCACCGCGGCACGGTACCGCGGGCACCTCGATCTCGAGCGGAATCGCGGTGTCCGCCAGCTCCGCGCGGTCGCGGCTGGTGCCGTTGAGCGCCGACCGGAACACCTTGCCCATGGCCACCGCCAGCAGACTCGACGCCACATAGGGCCGGTCGTTGACATACCGCCCCAGCGCGGACCCGTTGTGGCCCTTGGCCGGTCGCGCCAACTCCACCGGGTCGATCTCGAGCAGCAGGGCGACCGTGCAGCGCTCCACATCGGCGCGCGGGTAGAAGACATGTGCCGTCCCACCGGTCGTCTCGAACGACTGCACCCGGTCGGGATGTTTGACCAGCAGGTACCCGAGATCGGTCGCGGGTGCGTGGGTCGTGGAGATCGTCAACAGCACTGAACGATCTTGTCACGCCGGATCCACTGGTTTTCCCACCAGCGGTCAGCGGATCTCGTTGCCCGGATGCTCGGCGTCGTAGGCACGACGGGACTCGGCGATCGAATCACGATGTGCCAGTGACCAGGTCGCGAGGGCTTCGACGAGGTGGGTGAGGCCGGCGCCCGTCTCGGTGAGGCGGTAGTCGACCTGGGCGGGCACGGTCGGGTAGACGGTGCGGATGAGCAGGCCGTCGCGTTCGAGGCGGCGCACGGTCAAGGTGAGCATGCGCTGGGAGATGCCGTCGATCGCGCGCTGGAGTTCGCGGAATCGGCGTGGTCCGCGCGCGAGTTCGACGATGACGAGCACCGACCACTTGTCGCCCACCCGGTCGAGCACGTCCCGGATGCCGCAGTCGGGGTGCTCGGCGCGACCGCACGGCGCCAGATCGGCGGAGGTGGTTACTTCGGTGTGCGTCGGTGACATGAGACTGCCTTCTTGTGAGCCGATCCGTGCCGGGTGACGATTTCCACTGTAGTTACCGAAGAGAACCACGCAGGGAGACGGCAATTCCATGATCTTGGTCAGCGGCGCGCACGGTCAGCTCGGCTCGGGCATTCTCGCCCAACTCCGCGCACAGGGCATCGACGCGGTCGGGGGTAGCCGCACCACGGCCGACGGCATCCGGCAGCTGGATTTCGACGAGCCGACCACCCTCGACCTGACCGGTGTCGAGACCCTGGTCATGGTCTCGGCCGGATACGCCGAGGACGATCGGGTCGTCGACCGCCACGGCGCGGTCATCGATGCCGCCGTGCGCGACGGCGTCGGCCATCTCGTCTACACCAGCCTGATCGGCGACGGCGACCATCTCGCGTTCGCCCTGGCACATCGGGCCACCGAGCGATTGATCCGCGACAGCGGACTCGGCTGGACCATCCTGCGCAACGGCCTCTACGCCGAACTGTTCGGTTCACTGCTCACCTGGACCGCCGACGGCACCCTGGAATCGGCGTTCGGCACGGGCGCCCTCGCGGCGGTGGCGCGCGCCGATCTGGCCGCCGCGGCCGCCGTCGTCGCCACGGCGCCGTCGGTTCACGCGCACAAGATCTACGAACTGACCGGGCCGCCGATCACCGCCGACCAGGTCGCCGACCGTCTCGGCACCACCCACCGGACCGTCGACCTCGGCACCTACCGGGCGCGCGTCCTCGCCGTCGACGGCCTGCTGCCCTTCCAGCCACCCATGCTGGTCTCGATCGCCACCAGCATCCGCCACGGCTTCCTGGCGGACCCGAGCCCGGACCTGGAGAAGCTGCTCGGCCGCCCGGTCACCGACCCACTCACCGTCGCCGCCGAGCTGACGGCGTTGCTCCGCCCGAGCCCGGCGCGCGCACCAGTCCCCTCGTAGATGTGAGCTGACCGCCGGGCGCACCTGGGTTCCACTCGTCGGCCAGATCTGACCGCACCGCCGCGCCATCTCGGTTCGGCTCGTCGGCCAGATCCGATCGCACCAGACGCGGCGGAGCCTCACTCGTCGGGCCGCAGCACCTCACCAAGTTGCTGCTCGAGCCGGTCGAGCGCGCGGCGGGCGGCATCCAGTTCCGCTTCCAGCCGGGCGATCGCCGCCTCGTCCAATATCGGCGGCGCGCTCGTCGGCACGTCCTCGCCGGGTTCCTCCGGTGTCGTCTCCGGTCGGCCGGGCGGTGGTGGCGCGGCGGGACTGCCGCCGGGCGCGGTGGCGAGATTGCCCGTCGCCGGGCCGAACACCTGGTCCAGCGCCTCGGCGAGGGTGGGTGCGTAACCGACCCTGACCCCGCCGGTGCCTGGCTCGCGATAACTCACCAGCACCCGCGCCAACTGCGGGAAGGTCGACCCGTTCGGGCTCGTCGAAATCCGTTCGGTGAACAGCGGTTCCACATAGAGTACCCCGCCATCGGCGATCGGCAGGGTCAGCAGATTGCCGTACTGGATCCGGTTCGAGCGCTCTAGCAACGTGCGCTCGGAGGCCACCCTGGTATCGGAGATCATCGAGTTCTGGATCTGCTGCGGTCCCTGGGTGAGCGTGTCGGTGGGCAGCTGCAGAATGGTGAACTTGCCGTAGTTCTCGGGGTCCGAACGCACGGAGATGTAGGCGGAGAGGAACTCCCGGCGGAAGCCCACCATCGCGCTGGCCAGCCGGAACGAGGGCGTCGGGTCGCCGACCAGCACGTAGAACGGTGGCTGCTGGGGATTGGTGTCGGAGGTCGGGTCGCTCGGCACCGACCAGAACGCGTTGTTGGTGAAGAACTCTCGCGGTTCGTCCACGTGATAGCGGGCCAGCATCTCGCGCTGGATGACGAACAGGTCCTCCGGATACCGGAAGTGCGCGCGCAGATCGTCGCTGATCGCGGACTCGGGTTCGACCGTGCCGGGGAACACGCTCATCCAGGCCGCCAGCACCGGGTCCTGCTCGTCGACCTGGAAGAGCGTGACGGTGCCGTCGTAGGCGTCGACGGTGGCCTTGACCGAGTTGCGCGCGTAGGAGATCTCGCGGCGCGAGCCCGGCGCGGTCGGTTCGTCTCCGCCGAGCGCCGACAGGGAGGTCCGCGCCGCGTAGGGGTAGCCGTCGATCGTGGTGTACGCGTCGACGATCCAGACGATCCGGCCGTCGACGACCGCCGGATACGGATTGCTGTCGACGGTCAGCCACGGCGCCACCCGCTCGACCCGCGTGCTCGGATCGCGATGGAAGATGATCTTCGACTCGGGCCCGATCGCCTTGGAGAACAAGATGTTTCGCTCGGCGTAGCTGGCCGCGAAGGCGATCCGGTTGAGCCAGTTCCCGATCGGCACCCCGCCCGCGCCGGTGTAGGTGTACTTGGTGGTGTCGGTGTCGTATTCGCGTGGCTCGTCGCCGCCGCCGACGATGGCGTAGTCCGGGTCGGCCTGCGCGATCACCTCGCCGTAGTAGATGCGCGGCTGTTCGACCGGGATCACCTGGTTGCCGGACTGCTGGGAGGCGATGTCGCTGACCGCGTAGATCGGGTAGCCGCTGTTGCTGGCCGAGGCGTCCCCGGCCTCCCTGACCGCCGCGTTGACCCGATTCGCCGGTGCCGCGACGAACCCGTCGCCGTGGGTGTAGACGGTGTGCCGGTTGACCCAGTGCGCCTGGTTGCCGCTGAGCGCGCTGGGCGTCAGCTCCCTGGCCGCCACCACGTAATCGCGCAGGTCACCGTCGAGGGTGTAGCGGTCCAGGTCGAGGTTGTCCGGGAAGCTGTAGAAGTTCTTCAGCTGCTGCTGCTGGGTGAACGTCCGCGACAGCACCTGCGGGTCGAGCAGCCGGATGTTGGCGATGGTGGTCCGGTCGGCGGGCACCTGCGGCGGCGGCGCGGACCCGACGCCGGGATAGGACTGATACTCGACCCGATCACTGCCGATCCCGTACGCCTGCCGGGTGGCCAGGATATTGCGCTCGATGTACGGGCTCTCCATATCGGCGGCGTTGGGCCGCACGGAGAACTGCTCGACCGCCAGCGGCCACACTCCACCGACCACGATCGAGGACAGCAACAGCAGCGCCGCGGCCATCGCCGGCACCCGTAGATCGCGGATCACCAGCGCGGAGAACACCGCGGCCGCGCAGATCAGCGCGATGGCGAACAGGATGAATCGCGCGGGCAGCACGGCATTGACATCGGTGTACCCAGCCCCGGCGAAGGTCGGTTCCCGCCGCCTGCTCGTGAGCAGCGCGTACCGGTCGAACCAATAGGCCACCGCCTTCAACAGGAAGAACGTCCCGACCAGGACCGCGAGCTGGATGCGGGCCGCGTGCGTCAGCCCGATGCCCTTGCCGCGCAGGTAGATCCCGCCGAACAGGTAGTGGGTGACCAGGCAGGCCACGAAGGCGAAGAACACGATGACGAACAGCCAGCTGAGCACGAGCCGGTAGAACGGCAGATCGAAGACGAAGAACCCGACGTCGAGCCCGAATTCGGGATCGCGCTGGCCGAATGTGCCGCCGCGCAGGAACAACTGCACGGTCTCCCAGCGCCCCTGCCCGATCGCGCCGCAGATCAGCCCGAGCCCGATCGCGATGCCGAGCCCGATGCGCAGCGGCCACTTGGCCGCGAGCTGGCGGTACACGTCGAGCGGGTCGTCGGATTTCGCGCGGGGGAAGAAGGCGGGGCGAAAGCGGTAGGCCAGCCACATCGCGGTGAACAGGGCGCCGCCGACCGACAGGGCGATCACGGCGAACAGGGTGATCCGGGTGAACAGCACGGTCACCCAGACCGCGCGATAACCGACTTCCCCGAACCACAACCAGTTGATGTAGGCGCCGACCAGCTGCGGCACGATGATCAGCGCCACGAAGAACGCCGTGACCGCGATCAATGACCGCCGCAGCCCGCGCGGCAGCTGTGTCGAAGCGGATCCGCCGTGTGCGCTCATCTGCCACTCCCGTGACCACACCCGACCATCCGGCCGACGCTGGCCATCTGGCAGCGATTCTACCCGGACCCCACCGGTCACCGTGGGTCATAATCACGATCAGCGCACGGCGTTCGCCGGGCCACGTCGGGAGGCGGATCGATGACGGCAGTCGCGTTGGTCTTCACCGGGATCGCCGTGCTGCTGCACGGCTACATCTTCGTCATGGAATCGGTGCAGTGGACCGCACCGCGCACCAGGGCGACCTTCGGCATCTCCGCGCAGGAGGCGGAGGCCACCCGGGAAATGGCCTTCAACCAGGGCTTCTACAATCTGTTCCTGGCCGTTGTCGCCGCGGTCGGCATGGGTTTCACCGCCTTCGGCGACGCGGGCATCGGGCTGGCGCTGGTGCTGGCCGGGGCGGGTTCGATGGTGGCGGCGGGGCTGGTGCTGCTGATCTCCTCGCCGGACAAGGCCCGTGCCGCCCTGATCCAGCTGACCCCGCCGCTGATCGGTTGCGTCGCGTTGGTGATCGCGCGCCTGTGACCCGCCCCGCGCCGGATCAGTCGGTGGTGGGGATCAGGTCGAAGTGGTCGCTCTGGTACTGGAACAGCTGACAGGTCGGTCCGGGCGCGCAGCCGCTCAGATGCGGTACGTCGGCGGTCAGGGTGTAGAACGAGCCCGCCGGGTACTCGACGCGCTTGCCGTCGAAGACGGCGTAGAAGGTGCCGCTGAGCACGACGGTGGGCAGGTCGCTGGTGTGGGTGTGCGGCGGATTGTCCTTTCCGGCAGGGAATTCGACGAAGGCCTCGTACGGTCCCGACCCGGCCAGGTCGCCGCGTACGTTCGCGTACCGGACCCCGCCGGTGTCGGGCAGCTCGCGCCAGTCGAGGTCGTCGGCCGGGAACGAGATCGCGGGGCCGGTGGGCGCCGGGGTGGCCGGGCTCGCGGCGGTGGTGGCGTCGCTGCACGCGGTGGCCGAGACCGCGACGGCGAAGACGGCCAGCGTGGTGTGGATGATGCGGCGCATCGGGTTCCTTTCCGGGGTGAATCAAGGTCACGACAACGATCTCGTGGCTGCTCGCCGGTCGACAGTGGCGCGTGTGCCTACAATCGACGGAATCGGGCCAAGGAGGAGTTGTCGTGGATGTGATCGCCGTCGTGGCGTTCGACGGGATCAACCCGTTCCACCTGTCGGTGCCGTGTCTGGTGTTCGGCGAGGAACAGCCCTCGGCGGAGTTGCCGCCGTGCGAGATCCGGGTCTGCACACCGGGTGCGGCGCCGATCACCACCACCGCCGGATTCACCGTCTCCACCGGGCACGGACTCGACGAGGTGGCCGGTGCGTCGATGGTGATCGTGCCGAGCTGGCCCGACCCCGAACTGCCCGCGCCGCCGGAGATCGTCGAGGCGATCCGCGACGCGCACGACAACGGCGCACGGCTGGTCGGCCTGTGCCTGGGCGCGTTCGTCGTCGCCGACACCGGCCTGCTGGCCCACCGCCCCGCGGCCACCCACTGGAAGTGGGCCGATGTGTTCGCCCGCCGATTCCCCGATGTCGCACTGGATCGGGAATCGCTCTATGTCGACGACGGCGACATCGTCACCTCGGCGGGCACCACGGCCGCGCTCGACACCTGCCTGCACCTGCTGCGCCGACAGCACGGTGCCGAGCTGGCCAACCGGGTCGCGCGTCGCCTGGTCACCCCGCCGCATCGCGCGGGCGGCCAGGCCCAGTTCATCGAACATCCTTTACCCGCAACGGGTTCGCGCGACCCACTGACCGCCACCCTGCGCTGGGCGATCGAGCACCTCCACGAGGACCTCGCCGTCGACCGGCTCGCCGCCCACGCGAACATGAGCCGCCGCACCTTCACCCGCCGCTTTCGCGAATCGGTCGGCACCGGCGTCGCCGCGTGGGTCGCCACCCAGCGCATCGCGATGGCCCAGCGGCTGCTGGAGACCACCGACCAGCCGATCGAACGTGTCGCCGAACTCAGTGGATTCGGCAGTGCGGTCACGATGCGTGAACAGTTCTGGCGGGCGATCGGCACCACGCCGTCGGCCTACCGCAAGACCTTTCGCGGACCTATCGCCGCTGCGTTGTGATCGCGCGCGATGTCAGCGCCACGCGGCGAAAGGTGCTGCGGTCAAGGCAGTTTCGCGCAGATGGTCGTCGGTCAGGCCGACTTTCGTAGGCCGGTCACGCGGGTGTGGGGGAGTCGTCCCGCGCGGGCGTATCCGGTCATCGTGTCGCCGTCGATCTCGACCTCGAAGTCGAGGTTCAACCGCATCGGCTTGGTGACCCGCTGCTGCCAGGTGACGCGCTCGACGCCATCGGCCACGGTGGTCACGATGTTCATCAGGGGAACGGTCTCGGCCTTGCTCGTCGCGGTGCCGCGCAGATCCTTGAAGCGGTATTCGACCGCGAGCGTGCCGACGGGCGTCTTCAACGCGAGATCCCAGGTTCCAGCAAGGTTGCTCATGCGACCGGCACCCGACCCTCGGCGCGCCAGACCGTGCCGCGCCGCTCGTACTCGAACAGTTCCTCCACGGCGCGGGCGATGGCCGGGCCGAAGTCGCGATCGAGCAGGTAGAGCGCCAGGTCGAGACCCGAGGTGACGCCACCCGCGGTGACCAGATCGCCGTCGTCGACCACGCGGGCGCGCACGGCATCGACACCGGTGGCCTCGAGGACGTCCATGCCGAGCACATGGGTCACGGCGTGGCGCCCCTCGATCAGTCCCGCCATCGCGAGCGCGAGCCCACCACCGCAGACGGTGGCGACGGTGACCTCGGGATTGTCCAGCGCCCGGCGCAGCAGCGGGGCCGCGGCGCTGTCGGCGAAGCGGGCGAGCAGCACGGGGATGGTCTCCACCCCGTCGTCCGGATCGCCGTCGACCGGGCCGGAGGCGCCGGGCACGATGACGTAGCCCGCCCGGTCCGGGTCCAGTGTCGCCGTCGCGGTCAGGACCAGACCCCTGGTCCCGGAGACGACCGGGCGCGGTCCCTCGGCGGAGACGAGTTCGAGTTCGAGGTCACCGCCGAGCGCGTCGCTGCCCGCGGCGAGTACCTCGAAGGGGGCGATGGCGTCGAGCGGGTCGAACCCGTCGAACAGCACTATCTGGGCCGATACCGGCATGGGCGGTTCCTTCCGTTGTCCTGACCCCACCCATCGTCGGGGCGCTCGCGGCTATCGGAAAGTGGCCTGAGTGCCATCATCCAACTGAATATGGCCAACTCTTGTCACCCAGCGATGACAGTCATCGGTCCAGCTACCATCGCGAAATGCACACCATCGCGGTCGTGGCACTGCCCGATGTGATCGCCTTCGATCTGGCCACCCCGATCGAGGTCTTCGGTCGTGCGCGACTGCCCGACGGCAGACCGGCCTATCGCGTCGTCGTGTGCGGCAGTGCCCCCACCGTCGACGCCGGACCACTACGCATCTCGACCGACGCCGGCCTCGACGAACTCGACCGGGCCGACACGATCATCGTCCCCGGCCGCAACCAACCGCACCTGCCGACACCACCCGAGGTCCTGGCCGCCCTGCGCCGCGCCGCGACCGAGGGCATCCGGATCGCGTCGATCTGCGTCGGCGCGTTCACCCTGGCCGAGGCCGGACTCCTCGACGGCCTGCGGGCCACCACGCACTGGCGCGCCGCCGAGGCGCTGGCCCGGCAGTATCCGGCCGTGCGGGTCGACGCCGATGTGCTCTATCTCGACAACGGCGCCGTCCTGACCTCGGCGGGCGCCACCGCGGGCGTCGACCTGTGCCTGCACCTGGTCCGTCGCGATCACGGTGCCGCCGTCGCGGCCGATGCCTCCCGGATCGCCGTCGCACCGCTGCATCGCGGCGGCGGCCAATCCCAGTTCATCGTCCGCAATCCGCCCACCTACGCCACGGATTCACTGGCCGATGTACTCGTGTGGATCGAGGAGAACGCCCACCGCGACCTGTCGCTGGCCGACCTCGCCACCGCCGCGCACACCAGCGTGCGCACCCTCAACCGCCGCTTCCATGCCGAAACCGGGCAGAGCCCGATGGAATGGGTCACCGGCGTGCGCATCCGGCACGCGCAGGAACTGCTGGAGACCACCGAGCACGGCGTCGAACGCATCGCCCGCCATGTCGGCTTCACCAGCCCGAGCAGCTTCCGCGTCCACTTCCGGCGCCTGCTCGGCGTCACCCCGAACGACTACCGCGCCACCTTCACCGGCACCGATCAGGCGAAGACGAACAGCAGCGGAACGACGACGACCACCGCGGCGGCCCACGCGCCGTACACCGGCAGGTAGCGGGTCTGCCAGCGCTCGAGATCGGCGAAGGAGCGGGCTCCGCGCAGGAAACCGATGCCGAGCCGGACCGACCACACCAGATTCACCAGCAGCACCACGTTCATCCCGAGCGCGACGATCTTGTTCGGGCTCGACCCGAATTCGGCGATGCGGGTGAGCATGGCGGCCAGCATCACCACGTCGACGGCCAGCGCGCTGATCACCAGCACCAGCTGCACCCGGTCGAAGAAGCCGGGCGGGGTCAGCGGGTCGCGCGCGGAGATCGAGTACAGCAGCAGGCCGAGGACGAGCACCAGGATCAGATCCATCAGGATCAGCAGGCTGCGGTCCACGTCGATCACGCTGCGCGTGGTCGCGAACGCCGCGAGCAGGGCGAACAGCATGAGAATGGTCAGCGGCGTGAACACCCGGGTGAGCACGGGCGCGATGTTCTCCACGACATTCTGTTTGGCCTCCACCAGCCACGCGGCCACGATCACCGCGCCCGCGGCGCCGAAGGGCAGCACCCAGTCGGTGATGATGTGCTCGATGTCGAGATCCAGGGTCTCGAACGCGCCGACCGTCAGCCCGATCAGCACCCCGCCGCCGAGGGCGAGCAGGGTGAGATAGACGAACCACTCGCCGGTGAACCGGATGAAGTCCATCCGCCGCCGGTCCGAGCGCCAGTCGCCGCCGGTATAGGCCAGGCCGACGGCGAACCACAGGGCGATCGGCGCGTGGATCGCGGCGATCACCTCGGTCGACCCGCCCGGCTCGAACGGATAGAAGTTCAGCACCAGCGCGGCCAGCGCGAACGGCACCACCAGCGCCGCGCCGATCCGCACACTCACCTGCCGCTTCCAGGCGAAATACCCGGCGAGGAACGGCAGGACGAACAGGCTGAGGTTGAGTCCGAGCGCGGCGTCGTCGAGCAGGGTGAGACCGATCTTGGCCGTGATCGCCGCGCCGAGGGCGAAGGCGAGAACCACGATCAACTCCCGATGCCCTTGCCGCGCATCGCCTTCGGACTCCGGCGGCAGGACGAGCTGCTTCCAGAGCCGGTCGGAGTGCTCGCGCGCGAACTCGCGCGAGATGGCGTCCAAGCTGCCCATGCGTTTGACCGCGACGAGGAAGGCCTCGTCATCGCTCAGCCCGGCGTTGCGCAGGCTCGAAACCTGTTCGCGCAGATGGTCTTCCATCTCGTCGATGTCGGCGACCGAGATCGCCTGGTGGCGCTGGACGTAACCGCGCCACTGCTCGATGTGGACCTGCAGCTCGGTGTCCATCACGCCCATCCCTTCGCCGTGGTCGGCCCCTCGGTGGCGGTGCGCCAGACCTGATCGAGCGCCTCGGCCACCACGGTCCACTGCGCGCGGCGTTCGGCGAGCGCGGCCAGCCCCGATTCGGTGATCAGGTAGTGCTTGCGCCGTCGTCCGCCCTCGGACACGCGCCAGGTCGAGGACACGTGGCCGAGCCGTTCCAGCCGGTGCAGCAGGGGATAGAGCATCCCGTCGGTCCACTGCATGCGCCCGCGCGAGAGCCGGTTGACCTGCTCGAGGATGGCGTAGCCGTAGGACTCGCCCTCGGCGAGGATGCCGAGGACCAGCGGCGTCGCCGAGGCCGCCACGAGGTCTTTGTCGATCCGCATCGCACTCCTATACCTAGAACCACTAGGTCATAACCTAGCAGATCTATGTATGGCCGTCGTGGCTGTCCCGCGGGCGCGTCAATATCGGTGTGCCCCGGCCGGATTCGTCGTTTTCCGGTGCGGGTGGTCAGGGGGTGATGATTCTGCACCCTAGGGTGCGAATCCCGGAAAATCGCCTAACGGCCCCGTCGAGCGTCCCGATGGAGTGAGCAGTACGCGCGCTGTGCGCGGGGGATACAGAATCGAGGACATCATGAAGAAGACCGTGCGAATGGGTGCGCTGATCGCGGTCGCCGCGGCATTGGTCGTCGGCTGCAGCGACGAGAGTGGTTCGGCCACCGGCACATCCACGTCCCGCGTGGCGACGAGCACCTCGGCCCAGCCCGCGCCCGGCACGGAGACCGAAGCCCCGGCCGCCGAGCAGCCCGGCCCGACGGCCGGAAATCCGGGACCGACGGCCGGAAACCCCGGTCCCACCGCTGGAAACCCCGGTCCTACGGCGGGAAACCCCGGCCCGACCGCCGGAAACCCCGGCCCCCAGCCCGGCAACGACATCAGCGGCCCCGATCGCTGCATCGATCCCGCCTCGACCGGCGTGCAGAACGCTCTCGCCGGATTCGGCGGCGGCTGGGTCGCGGTGCAGGCCTCGCCCGATCAGCCCGGTGACTGCGGACAACTGCTGTGGGTCCGCGCCGTCGGCGGCAACTCCGCGGGCGCCCCGATTCACATCATGTTCTTCCACGACGGCGCCTACCTGGGCACGGCCACCTCGGAGGCCTACGCCTTCACCCATGTGGCCGGGGCGAACAACAACGCGGTCACCGTCGAGTACAAGTGGCTCGTCGGCGACGAACCCTTCGCCGCACCCCAGGGCGGCCCCGCCACGATCACCTACACCTGGACCGGCTCGGGCGTCGCGATGAGCGACCCGCTGCCGCCGGAGGTCACCCAGCCGCACCGCTGACCCGGTCCGCCGTGCTGGTCAGGAGGCGTTGCGCTCCACCCGCAGGACCAGCACGGTGATCTCGCTCGGCGCGAAGACCCGCAGCTGCGGACCCCAGAACCCGGTACCCCGGCTGGTGTAGAGCTGCGTGTTCGCCGCATGGCGGCTCAGCCCGGCGACGACCGGCTGATCGAGCCGGACCAGGTAGTGGAACGGCCAGATCTGACCGCCGTGGGTGTGCCCGGAGATCTGCAGGGCCACCCCGGCGGCGGCGCTGTCGACGATCTGCTTGGGCTGATGGGCCAGCAGCACGACCGGCACGTCCGGATCGGCGCCGTTGAGCGCGCGCGGCAGATCGGGGCCGTGGCCGGGCAGGGACTTGCCGGTCGGGTCGTCGATGCCTGCGATGACGAGCCGGTCCTCGCCGCGGGTGACGGTGCGGTGCTCGTTGTGCAGGGGCTGCCAGCCGAGCGAGGCCATGTGGTCGATCCAGCCCTGGGCGTCACCGAAGTACTCGTGGTTGCCGGTGATGTAGAACCGGCCCAGCGGTGCGTCGACCTTGCCCAGCGGGTCGACCTGCGCGCTGCGCTTGGCGACCGAGCCATCCGCGAGATCGCCCGCGTGCGCGACGATGTCGGGCTTCTGCGCGTTGATCACGTCCACCACCCGCTCCGACCAGCGCTGCCGGTCCAGCGCGGCGAAGTGGGTGTCGGTGACCACGACCATGCGCAGCCCGTCCATGCCGTCGTCCAGGCCGGGGATCGCGACCTCGACCGTGCGCACCTGCGGCACCTTGCGCGCCTCGTACACGCCCCATGAACTCAGCGAGACCGCTGTCACCGCCACGCCGACCGCGACGATCTTCGCGGCCAGCCTGCCGTCGACCCCGGTGACCGCGAGCACGCCGCGCACGAACACGCCGATGACCGACCAGCAGAACACCACCCACAGCACGCCCAGCGCCGTGTCACCGATGATCGACGCCGGATCGGACTGCATCGGCCCGTGGCCGAGGAACATCGCGAGGGGCAGGCCGATGACGCCGAGCACACACAGCGCGGTGCCGATCCGGAACAGCGGTCCGCTGCCGCCGGTGGGCGCCGCGACCAGCGTCCACCACGGCACCGCGAACATCACGGCGGGGACCAGCAAGAACAACAGCAGTTGCACAGCGAGCTTCACGGGGTTCCGTCCTGGGCAGGGTCGCCCAGGGGTGCGACCACGAATCGACCACCCAGCCTAGCGTCCGGCTCCGGGAGGAGGATCGCCGAGAATCCGGCGGCGACGGCCGATAGCCTGATCCGGTGTCGTGAGGTCGAAGGGGGAACGGTCATGGAGCTCGGTGCCGGGGCAGCCCTCGCGGGGTACCGCATCGAACGCACACTGGGTGGCGGCGGAATGGGCACGGTGTATCTGGCACGCCACCCCCGGCTGCCGCGCCGTGACGCGCTCAAGGTGCTCGACACCCGCCTCGCCGCCGATCCGACCTTTCGCGCGCGGTTCGAACGCGAAGCCGATCTGGCGGCCCGGCTGCAGCATCCGAACATCGTGCAGATCTACGACCGCGGCGTGGACGGCGACCGGCTGTGGATCGCGATGCAGTACGTCGACGGCTCCGATGCCGCCCAGCTGCTGCGGCAGGGCCTGACGGTGCTCTCCGCCGAGCGCGCCGTGCGGATCGTGCGCAAGGCCGCCCGGGGCATCGATCACGCGCACCGGCAGGGGTTGTTGCATCGCGACATCAAACCGGCGAACCTGCTCGTCGCCCGCGCCGACGACGGCACCGACGCGGTCCTGGTCACCGATTTCGGCATCGCCCGCAGCATGGGCGAGACGACCGCGCTCACCTCGGCGGGCTCGGTCCTCGGCACCCTCGCCTACGCCGCACCCGAACAACTCGAAGGCCGCCCCCTCGACGCGCGCACCGACATCTACGCCCTCGGCTGCACGCTCTACGAACTCCTCACCGGATTCGTGCCGTTCCCCCGCGAGGGCCCGGCCGCCCAGATCAGCGCACACCTGCTCGAACCCCCACCGCGTCCTTCCCTCGCCGATCCGGCACTGCCACCCGTCCTCGACGCGGTGATCGCGCGGGCGATGGCCAAGAACCCGGCCGACCGGTTTCCCACCTGTGCCGCGCTCGCCGAAGCTGCCGTGGCGGCGTTCGCGGCGACGCGGGGGAGTGACGAGACCACGGCGGATTTGTCGTCGCCGACAGGCCCTTCGCCGCATCCTGCAGATTCCGCTCCGACCCGGGAGTCCACTCGGCCATCGGAGTCTGCTCGGCCGTCGGTAGCCGGGTCGTCTGCGGCCGGGTCGTCGGTGGCGGGGTCGACGAGGAAACGCGCGATTCTGGTGGGTGCAGGGGTGCTTGCTGTGGCGGCGACGGTCGCGGTGATCGTGACCTTCGTGAGGGGTGATCGGGTGCCATCGAACCTCGACCCCGGCACCACCGCCACGTCGTCGACCACGACAAGCCCGGTCACGATCGGTGCCGTGCCGAACAATCCGGATGCCGCGAATACGTTGCGGCCCTGGCTCGCCGATGTCGTCGCCGGAAACACGGAGACTCTCGTCCGGAACTGCTGGACGCACCCGCCGTCGGAGATCCCCCGGATGTACGGCGCGGTGGACGAGATCGTCGACGCCGTCGCCCGGCCGGGGATTCCCGGGCTGTACGGCGCGGTGTGGCAGAACGATCGGACCCGAGTCAGCTTGTCGCCCAACGAACTACAGTCCGACTACGGGTGTCCGGTTGTCGGCGATCGGACGATGGACCGGCTCGGCGACGAGCACGCCCGCTACACCGTGGAGCGGTACCTGAGCCGTGTCGTCGGTGACCCGGTGAATCCGGCCGATGTCGAGACCGACTATCCGCTGCTGTGTGACGCCGCCGATCCCGGCGCCGCGCTCACCGGCATCCGGCGCTTCGACGAGCACGCGCTCACCGTGCGCGATTCGACGAACTCGGTCGTGCGGATCGACGCGCCGACGTCCGCCGTGGACGGCACCTCCACATCGGTCACCTTCACGCTGATCCACGTCGCGCAAGGTTTCTGCGTCCTCGGGATCGCCCCGAGCAGCTGACCGCTGGGCCGCGAAGCGACCTGTCTCACATCACAATTCGATGTGTTCTGCGGTTCGGCATCGCGCTATGCTGCCCGGCAGGGTCCGTCCGCAGGTCGTCAGAACCGCGGCGGAGGGCGTGGGGAAGCGGCGTGGCCGCACAGACGGAAGGGTCGAACGAAGATCATGCGTGGCGTAATCGGGGGAGGGGCGCCGCAGCGCCGACACAGAGCGAGCCGGTTGCGGCGCACCGTGGTCGGCGCCGTGGTGGTCGCGTTGCTGCCGTTCGGGGCATCGGCGATGGCCGCGCCCGGGCCCTACGAACCGGACCCGGCGGGCATCGATGTGTACGTCGATTCCAGTATGGGACAGGTCAAGGCCCGCATCCTGCGTGCGGCCGACGGCAACACCGAACGGGTGGTGTACCTGCTCGACGGTGAGCGCGCCGAGGCCGATCTCAACGGCTGGGAGGAATACACCAAGATCCCGGCCGCACTGGCCAAGTTCAACATCAATGTGGTGATGCCGGTCGGCGGCATGTCCAGCTTCTATGTCGACTGGCAGGGGCCGAGCAACTTCTTCGGCGTCAACCCCGACGCGAACGGACTGCCCAGCGCCGATTCCGGTTCCGCCGTCTCGGGTTTCGAAGAGACGATGGGCAAGACCAGCACCTACGTGTGGGAAACCTTCCTCACCTCCACGCTGCCCGACGCGCTGCACACCAGGTACGGCTTCAGCAAGACCCGCAACGGCGTGTTCGGTCTGTCGATGGGTGGCAGCGCCGCGCTGATGCTGGCCGCCTACCATCCCGAGCAGTTCGGCTACGCCGGTTCGCTGTCGGGCTATCTGCACATGTCGGCGCCGGGAATGCGCGAGGCGCTGCGGGGCGCCATGATCGCCGCGGGCGGCTACAACATCGACTCGATGGCGCCGATCGGCAGCGAGACCTGGCAGCGGATGGACCCATACGGGTTCGCGCACAGGCTGATCGAGAACAACACCCGCCTCTACATCTCCGCGGGGAGTGGTCAACCGGCCGAGCAGGACCTCTCCTCGACCGACGCGATCATCCAGGGCATGCCGCTGGAAGCCATCGCGCTGGCCAACACCCGCTCGTTCGAGGCGCGGCTCAACGAACTCGGCTACGACAACGTCACCTACGACTTCCCCGAGATCGGCGTGCACAACTGGGGCAACTGGGAGCAGGTCGCCAACCGCATCCTGCCCGATATCGCGTCCAAGGTCGGCGCGCCGCGTCCGGCCGGTGCGCAACCGCCGCCGCCCGGTGGCGGTGAACCGCCCGCCGGTGGTCCGCCGCCTGCGGCGGCACCACCGAAGTAGGCTCTGGCACAACGGAAACCGCCGCTACCTGTTCTCGGTAGCGGCGGCTTCTTGCCCTCGACGAACCCAGCCCAGCACCGCGCTGCAGTGCCCGCCGGTCAGCCGGTTCTGATCGGACCCTCGTTCGTCCAGCCCCATGTGGTGACCACCCGGGTGCCGAGGGTTGCGGGTGGGGCGGTGATGTAGCGGGTGAGGCGTTGGAGTTCGCCCCAGTCGCGGGTCCAGTCGTCGGCGAGGTAGGCCGGGACGGTGCGGGCGTGCATGAGCATCCCGGTCCAGCCCAGTGGCCCGCCGCCGGTCTCGCCCTGCCAGGTCTCGGAGACCTGCGCGTTGAGCTTGTCCGGCTGGATCCGCCAGATCGGCATCTCCGCGACACCACGGCGGTGATCCAACGGCCGCTGACACGGGAATGCCAGTCCCACATGCCAATCCGCCAGCACCGGATCGGTCTCACCGACCACCGTGCTCAGGCTCGACAGCTTGGGCAGCCGCGGCGGAGTCACCGCGAGCCACCGCATCGGATCGGGCTCGGCCGACTCCGCGACCACCCGAACCGCCGTGGTCCCCACCGGAATCCGCTCCAACGCCACCGGCAGATTCCGCCACCCCGGCGCCCCACCGACCGAAGGCGGCACCACGTCACCCAACGCGGCAACCGTCCCATCCTCATCCCGCCGCGCGAACTCCACCCGAACCCGCTGCCCCGGCATCACCCGCCCATCCGGCGCCACCCCCTCGATCCGCCCCGCGACGGTGAGCACCAACACCCGATACGCGGGATCCGCCAGCGCCGCAGCCAAATCCAACCGATACCACTGCGTGGTCAACGAACTCCGCTGCGGCATCCCACTCGAGTAACTCCCGAGCACCGGCGTCCGCTCCGGCACAAGCCCGAACGGAAGCGCCACCGTACTGCCATTGACCCCAGGCACCCCAGCGCCACCGGGCCCACCCATTCCTGGCCCAGCGGGAACACCGGGCCCTATACCGCCAGGTCCGCCGGGCACGGTGCCGCCAGGACCGCCAGGTGCGCCGCTGGCTCCGCTGGGTGCAGTACCGCCGACGCCGCCGGGTGCTCCGCCTGGCCCGCCTGGGCCACCCGGTGCTCCGCCGGGGCCGCCGGGTGCGGGGCCCGAACCTGAAGGTGGGGCCGAGGATTGGCCGGGGCCCGGGTCGGGGGCGAGGCTGCCGACGCCGTTTGGGGTGAAGCCGTTGTTCTCGGCCGCGAGTCCCTCGGCGACGGTGCCGGTGTAGGGGCGCAGCAGCGAGTCCGCGGTGTTGGTCTCGACCAGCACGTCATCGGCCATGGCGCACTGATTCCCGGCCAGCGTCCGCAGATTCGAGAGTCCGACCGAATAGGCCGGATACTGCGAAATGGCGGCTGCTCCAAGAGAACCCACCTCGAACAGGACCATCGCCGCGGCGGCCACCGTCAATGGAGCGACGGCGGGAAAGCGGAAATGCCCTGCGGCGGTGCGTTTCCCCACGCTCGACGCGGCGGTCTCGGCAGGGCCTGCTGCGATGTCGGTCGGTGGAATCGTCGGCTCGGTGTCCAGCGGATCGCTTGTGCCGTCGGTTCGCGAGGCAATCGAGCCTGATGAGCCGACAGGGGCGACCGCCGCAGGCTTGCCGGGCTGTTGGGCTGTCGGCGTCGCGGTCGGGGCTTCTGTACTGGCGCCTGTGCTCAGCCTCGAGGCGGTCACCGTCCCCTCCGTGCGCTCGGTCTCGCCGGTAGGCGCGCCCGCTGTGTCGGCATGATGCGATCCATCGGCTGGGGTGGCAGCCCCGGTCGACGTGACATCGCCGTCGGTGGTGACGTTTTCGCCGATTGGCGTGGCGTCTCCATCGATCGACGCTGTGGCTTCGCCATTCGATGCTGCGGGCGAAACATGCGAAGTGTCCTCGCCGGGTGGCCCATTCGGTTGTGCCGTCGCGGAAGTCCGACTCGCGAGCGAGGTTCGGGGTGGGACGTGCGTGGTTCGGTACGGTGCGCGGTAGTACTGCCACAGGGCGACCAACAAGGTCAGCCCCGTCGCCGCCAGGAAGACGGTGGAGATCTCGATTCCGGCGAGGGTGGGGGCGCGGTCGGGCCAGGGGACGCCGTAGCCGGAGACGTACCACCAGCCGTTGGAGCCGGTGAAGCTGATCGCCAGCAGGAACAGGACGGCGGACGCGAACAGGGTGCGCAGGTAGTTGGCGCGAATCACGTTGCGGCTCAGGGCGACTGCGGTGACCGCGGCGAGGGCGGCGGCCAGGCCCGCGTAGACGCCGAAGTGATGGGTCCACTTGGTGGGGGTGAACATCATCAGCAGCAGGGCCGTGGCGACCACGGCGAGGAGGCGGGTCACCGGGCCGCGGGCAGTGGCGGGGATGCGGCCGTCGCGGCGCAGGGTCACCAGGATGCCGACGGCCAGGCACAGGAGCATGGCGAGCACGCCGAAGCGTCGTGCCAGGGAACCGTCGGGGTTCACCGACAGCAGCGAGTCCCAGCGGGTGCGCTCTTCGAACCAGGACAGGTCGGGGCCGATGAGCTGGCGGACGTGGGTGGCTTCGAGCACGGTCGCGAGGGTCTGGTCGGCGAAGACGACGATCAGGACCAGGGTGCCCGCGGCGGCGATCGGCGCCAGCAGCGCGGCGTAGCGCACTACTGTTGGGCCGGAACCGGTTCGGGCGCGGGCGATGATCGTCTGCAGGACCGGCCGCGAACCCGCGAGCAGCGCACCGAGGCAGATCAGTCCGGTCGGACCGGCCGCGAGGGAGAACGCCGCGATGAGCACCGCGACGGCCGCAGGCAGGAGACGGCGGGTCGCGATCGCCCGTTCCATCGAGCACCAGGTGAGCAGCACGCCCACCGCGATCAGCGGCTCGGGACGCAACCCATTGTTGAAGGGCAACCAAACCGACAGGAACACCAGCGCGGCGGTCCACCGGGCGATCGCGCTCCCACTCACCCGGGAACCCAGCCGCGGCAACACTTCCCGGCTGAGCACCAGCCAGCACACGAGCCCGGCGAGTAGCGCGGGCAACCGCATCCACAGCCCCGCCTCGCTGATCCGGGTCATCAGCGCGAGCACTTCGTAGGGCCAGCCGAACGGCGCCTCGGCCACCTGGAACCACCGGTAGTAGTTCGCGGTGTACCCCGCCTCCTGCGAGGCCCGCGCCATCGTCAGGATGTATCCGTCATCGGAACTGTTCGCCCCGATCACATGCCAGACCGCCAGCGTCCCCGCCACCACGGCGTCGACCCCGGTGATCCGCCACCACCGCGCGGGCAACACCCGTCGCGCCCGTCGCCCATCGCGAATATCGCTGCGATGCAGGCAGATCAGTGCCACCAGCGCACACAGCACCGCACCGATGATCGCCGCCAGCTTCCACCCACTCGGACTCGACGAGAACCGCGTATCGATCTCGGCCCGCAACCACGCCTCCCCGAGCCGCCCCCGATCCAGCTCGGTATAGACGCCTACCACCTGCGGCCGCACATCCCCGTCGACCGTCGTCCGCATCGGCGACCCATCCGCCCGACTCATCCCGACGAGCTCAGCGGTCGTACCCGCCGCCGTAGAAGTCACGGTCAACGCCGTGCACCCACCCACAGCAGTCCCGCCTGGTGATGCAGTTGAGCCGGGCGCACTGGTCCCGCCGGGCAGCGGCGAGGCGCCAGGTGGAGTAGTAGTCTCGCCCAGCGGTGGAGTTGCGCCGGGTGGGGGAGTTGCACCGAGCAGCGGAGTCGCGCCGGGCAGCGGAGTCGCGCCCGGTGGGGGAGTCGCGCCCGGTGGGGGAGTCGCGCCCGGTGGGGGAGTCGCGCCCGGTGGAGGGGTCGCGCCCGGTGGGGGAGTCGCGCCCGGTGGAGGGGTCGCGCCCGGTGGGGGAGTCGCCCCCGGTGGAGGGGTCGCGCCCGGTGGAGGAGTCGCCCCCGGTGGAGGGGTTGCCCCCGGTTGTGGAGTTGTACCGGGCGGAGGAGTTGCGCCCGGCGGGGGAGTTGCGCCCGGCGGGGGAGTCTCGCCAGGCAGAGCAGTCTCGCTAGGTGGAGTGTTCTCGCCAGGCGCAGCGTCGCCGGAAGGCTGTGCTGCACCCGGGGCGCCCGTCGGCGGTTGCCCGTTACCTGTCGGCCCAGTTGCGGAACCCGCCCCGGACACCCCGCCCGAGATCTCGGACACCGGCACGCTCAGCAATAGCCGATCGCGCAGCACCACAGCGAGATTCGGTCCCGACTCGGGCCGTTCCTCGACCCGCGCGACCAGACCCTTCGACCCCGCTCGCGGCGCTTGCGCCGGCACCGTGGACAGGACGGTCCCCCCGCGCAGACCCTGCAATGCCGTACACGGCACGCTCAGGTCCAGCGTCGATGGCACATAGCTCACCAGCGGCGCGCTGACTTGCAGCGATTGCGGCTGCGGCCAATTCAGGCTCGCGCGTTCCTGCTGGACTGGCAGCAGCGGAATCGACACCGCCAGCAGCACACCGAGAACCCCCGCTACGATGCCGATCACTTTCACACGGCCGAAGCCGGAAATATCTCCCCACACGAGGACCGATGCTAGCCATGCCGGCCCGGTCCGCGTCGGTCAGCGGGGACGGCGCAACTCGGTGACGGCGATGCGCGCGGCCTCGCCGATCGCCGCGTCGACCACCGGCAGCGTCGGGTCGGCGCGGGCCGCACGGGTGAAAACTGCCACCGCGACCGGGGTTTCGTCAGGGAACTCCACCACCGCCACTTCGTTGCGGATCACCCCGATGGTCCCGGTCTTGCCCGCGACCAGTACCCCTTGATGCGGGAAGCCGGCGGCGATCCGATGCGGCCAGATCTGTCTACCCATCACCGAACGAACGAATTCGCCACTCGCAGTGGACAACACGTGACCGGTCCACAGCCGCCGCAGCAGCCGGGTCATCTCCTCCGGGGTCGTCGCGCTCGCGTAGGAGGGGTCGTAGGCCGCCACGGTCCAGGCTTCGTCGTTGTCGGCCAGTGCGGCGAAAGCCTCGGCGGTGCTGTGAGTGTCGGTGTCGCGCACCAGGCTTCGATGCTGATCCGCGGTCCCGCCGAGCACCCGTGTCTCGGTCAGGCCGAGTTCGTCGACCAGCTCGGTCACCGCGGCGAGACCCACCTCGCCGAGCAGCACATCAGCGGCCGCGTTGTCGGACACCGTCATCATCGACGTCGCCAGATCACGGCGACTCAAAGTCACCGGATCATGCAGTGCCGCAAGACCGGTGGGACCTGGCGTGCACTCGGACGGGTCGATGGTGAGCCGAGCCGACGGGTCGATGGTGCCGTCGTCGACCTGCCGACAGAACGCCACCAACAGCACCAGCTTGTACACCGACGCGAGCACCACCCGGTCCCGCCCGTTCACGCAGACCTCGGCGCCGGAATCATCACACCGCCGGGCATGCAACCACCCGCTGCACCCGGCATCGGCGAAGACGCCACGAATCCGGCCCACCGCGTCACCGGGCGAATTCCCCTGGATGCGCTGCTGCTCGACGCCACGGCCGGTGATCCCGCGCGCCTCGACGGCGGTGCCACCACTTCGCCGCGCCCGGCGGACACCGTCGTCGAGGTCGCGTGGCGTGTTCATCGCAGCCGCTCCCGGTACAGCACCCGATCCAGCGCCTCGGCCTGCCCCGCGGCATCGGCGCGCCGAACCACCCTGACCCGCAGGGCCACCGACTGCGGCGCCAACGTCAACCACGCCACCCCGGGCGTCGGCGTCGGCGGGGTCGCCGTCACGCCGAAGCTCGACCCCGCGGCGACCGCGGCGAGCACCGCCCGGTCCTCGGTCGCGGCGAGCGGCTGGGCGTCGAGCCCGCGTTCGCGCAGCAGATCACGCATGCTGTCGAAGGCGGGCGGGTTGGCCGCGCGCGGTGGATGCGCGAACCGCAGGCCCGCCAGCATCGGAAAAGTGGGCCGCTCGGCGGTGGTGGTGCGATGTCCGGCCGGCACGACCAGCCAGCGCGGCAACTTCACCACCGGCCCGGCCTCGACACCATCGACCAGCGCGGGATGCTCGATCACCGCGAGATCGCACACCCCGGCGCGCACCTCGGCGATCAGATCGACCGTCGTCCCCAGTGCCGTCGACACCTCGGCGCCGTCCACCCGCAACGCCGTGACACACGCGGCGACCAGTCGATCGGGCACCGCCGCCGTCGCCGCGAATCGCACCGACCCGCTGAGCTGGGCGATCCGCCGCGATTCCGCGAGCAGCCGGTCGGCGTCGTCGACGAGCAGCCGGGCGCGCGGCAGCAACTGCCGCCCGGCCTCGGTGAGCATCGCGCCCTGACTGGTGCGGTGGATGAGCTCGACCTCGAGATGCTGTTCGAGCCGGCGCAACCCCTGCGAGAGCGGCGGCTGGGTCATCCGCAGCGCGGCTGCCGCCTTCCCGAAATGGCCCTCGTCCGCGACGGATACGAAGAACCGGAGATGGCGGAGCAGATCCATGACGGCCATTGAACCAGCGCGATCCCGGTCGCCACGTCGATCGACCGGAAATCCGCTGGTCCACTCCCGACCTTTCGGTTGGTTCCGGGCTTGCCGACCTGTGCCGATATCGAACGCGACTCGGACGCGCCGGGGCCGGGTATTGGCCGCGAGCAGGGCCACGATGGTGTGGTGCACCGGTGACCACCTTCGCCCCAGCCCACCGCGTATTCCCGATCCGCAGGCGCCTCGCCGCCGTCGTCATGGCCCTCTCGACCGTGGCCGTGACCGCCTGCTCGACCAGCACCGAATCCGCCGCCCCCGACACCACGACCACGGTGGCGGCCACCCCGCCGTTCGCCGAGCTGGAGTCGGAATACGGCGTTCGCCTCGGCCTGTCGGTGATCGACACCGGGACCGACACCACCATCGAGCACCGCGCCGACGAGCGCTTCCCGATCGCCTCGATGTTCAAAGGCATCGCCTGCGGTGCGCTGCTGCAGGCCCATCCGCTCGACACCGGCTACTTCGACAAGGTCATCCACTACACCGCCGCCGACCTCGTCGAGTACTCCCCGGAAACCGAGCAGCACGTGGAGACCGGAATGACCGTCGCCGAGCTCTGCCATGCCGCGATCACCGTCTCCGACAACACCGCGGGCAACCTGCTCCTGCGCGAACTCGGCGGACCCGAGGGCTTCACTGCCTTCGTCCGCACCCTCGGTGACACCGTCACCCGCCTCGCTCGCTGGGAAACCGAACTCAACACGGCCGTCCCCGGCGACGACCGCGACACCACCACCGCGGCCGCCATCGCCGCCGACTACCGCGAACTCGTCCTCGGCACGGCTCTGGCCGAGCCCGAACGCGCACAACTCGCTGACTGGTTGCGCGCCAACACCACCGGCGGCAAGCGCATCCAGGCCGGAGTGCCGGCAGACTGGACGGTCGGCGACAAGACCGGCACCCCGGCCTACGGCACCGCCCTCGATGTCGCCATCGCCTGGCCGCCCGGTCGTGAGCCGATCGTGCTCGCCGTGCTGTCCACCAAGTCCGAGCAGGACGCCGACCCCTCGAACGAGAGCATCGCCGAGGCGACCAGGCTTGCCGTGGACGCGCTCGGCTGAGCGACCGAAACCTGTCGGACCCCACCGCTATGTTCGAACGAAACCGTCGAAGAAGGGGAGCGAACATGGCCGTGGTACTGGTGAATCCGGAGGGACTGCCCCAGCCGGAGGTGTATCGGCAACTCTCGATCGCCTCCGGCTCCCGGCTGGTCTTCCTCGCCGGACAGGTGGCGCGCGACGCCGAGGGCAATCCGGTCGGCACGGGCGATTTCGCCGCCCAGGTGGAACAGGCCTATCTCAACATCGGCACCGCGCTCGCCGCGATCGGCGGCTCGTTCGACGATGTCGCGAAGCTGACCATCTATGTCGTCGACTGGAGCCCGGACAAGTACCCCCTGCTCGGGGAGGGTGTGGCGCGGGCCGCGGCCAAGCTCGGCGTCGACCCGGTCAAACCGATCACCCTCATCGGCGTCGCCGCGCTGGGCGAGCCGGATCTGCTGGTCGAAGTGGAGGCGACCGCCGTGCTCGACTGAGCGGCACGCGGGTTCGCACCAGCGTGATCGATTGCACGTCGAGCACCGGTGATAGGGGGCGGGGCCAGGTGTGACATAGAGGTGTGCACGGTCGTGACCAGCGCTGGGCCGGTCGGTGGGGGCACGGTGGTGATCCGACCTCCCGCTGACCGGGATTCGAACGGGCGATGAACCGTTTCCGTAGGAGTGGCAGGCAGGGCGGGGGCTCGATATGCTCTGCCGCGTTATCGAAACGTGCTGTCATGCTGCGTGTTCGATGTAGCGATCGGCGGTTGGGGGCCTGTGAGTACTGCGGAAGTCAGGCCGATGGCACCGGTGGGGGAGTTCGTCCCGCGCGGTGAATCCGGGGGCTCGGCGGGATATGTCGTGTTCGGCGCGGGTGTGGCCGTGGTCGCGATCGCGGCGGTGACCGCGGTCTTCGCCCCGAACGACATCGGCATTCCGGTACTCGCCGCCGCACTCGCCACCGCCCTGATCGGCTGCCCCGCGGTCTTCGTCGCCCTGCGCCAGCGCGCCGACGCCCATGCCGCCCGCGCCGCCGCCGAACGCGCCGAACAGCAGTTGGCCACCACCGTCGCCGAGGCGAGCGCCCGGATCACCCAGGCCGAGGAACACTCCGCCGCCTACGCCTGGGAAGCCCAGGAGAACGCGCGGCGCGGCGCGGCGGCACTGGCCGCCTTCGCCGGTGCCGCGGGCCGCATCCAGGCCATGACCACCAGCATGCTGGCCGAACTGCGCGAGATGGAGCACCGGCACGCCGACCCGCGGGTGCTCACCGACCTGCTGCACATCGACCACCGCACCGCCCAGGCAGGGCGCCTCGCCGACAGCATCGCCGTGCTCAGCGGCGCCCGCACCGGTCGCCGCTGGGCGAAACCGATTGCGATGGAATCCATCCTGCGCGGCGCCATGGGCCGCGTCGCCGGATACCAGCGCGTGCGGCTGCGCGCGGTCGCCGAGGTCGGCGTCGCCGGACATGCCGCCGAAGGCGTGATGCACACCCTCGCCGAACTGCTCGACAACGCCTGCAACTTCTCCCCGCCCACCACCGAGGTGCACGTCTACGCCGCGGAAGTACCGGCGGGTGTGGTGATCACGATCGAGGACAGCGGCCTGATCATGAGCGATTCGGCGCTGCGCCGCGCCGAAGCCGCCGTCACCGGCCGCGACCACAAGGGCAAGGGCACCGACCTGGCCTCGCTGTCGGGCACCAGGCTCGGCCTCGCGGTGGTCGGTCACCTGGCCCGCAAACACGACCTGACCGTGTCCTACCGGCCCTCGGCCATCGGCGGCACCGCCGTGGTCGTCGTCGTGCCGCGCGAACTCACCGCGCGCGCCGAGCGCCGCAGCCGCACCCCCAATCAGCTGACCGCGCCCACCCCGCGCCCCCCCGACACCCAGCACACCACCCTCGGCCAGTTCGGCACGCCGACCCCGCGCGCCCAGCACGCCAGGGCCGACACCCCGGACTTCGGCTGGGCCGAAACCGTCGGGCAGCACGCGCGACCCGCGCCGGAGCAGCCGACGGCCGCGCCGCCGACCTCCGGCACCCCCGCCCTGCCGCGCCGCCGCCGCGGCGACACCCTGGCCCAGGTCCACCCCGAAGGCCTCACCAGCACGCCGTCCGCACCGGCCGCGCCCGCCAAGCCGGGCGCGCTGGGCGCCTTCCAACGTTCCGCGCCCGGCCGCGGGCACGAATCAGGCAGCGCCGCCGCCGCTTCCGACCCCCTGGAGGACCGATGACCACCGCAACCGCGAACCTGAGCTGGCTGCTCGAGAAGCTGCTCGCCCGTACCCCGCGCACCCGGCACGCCCTGCTGCTGTCCGGTGACGGGCTCAAGATCTGCCATACCCCGGAACTCGACGTCGATCGCGCCGACCAGCTGGCCGCCATCGCCGCCGGATTCCAGAGCCTGTCGCACGGGGCCTCCGTCGAGTTCGGTGACGGGCGTGGCGGTGTCCGCCAGTCGATGACCGAGTTCTACGGCGGCATCCTGTTCGTGGTCGAGGCGGGGCGCGGCGCCCATTTAGCGGTGGTCGCCGCCGAGGACGCCGACGCGGGCCTGGTCGGGCACACCATGCACGAGCTGGTCGAGCAGCTGGGCGAGCATATGGCCGCCCAACCCAGACGCGGAGCGCCGAATTGACCAGGGCGGGCCGCGACGACGATCCCGACCGGTTCTACACGCTGACCGGCGGACGCACCCCGGTCACCGAGGATTTCGACCTGGTCACCCTGGTGGTCAGCGAGTCGGCGCCCACCGCGGGCATGAGTTCCGAGCAGGTGGCGATCCTGGAGATGTGCCGGGCGCCGACCGCGGTGGTGGAGATCGCGGCCGAACTGCGGCTGCCGGTCGGCGTCGCCACCGTGGTGCTGTCGGATCTGCTGCACGCGGGCAAGATCACCGTCCGTCCGCCGCTGTCGGCGGCGATGTCGCTGGACGCATCCACTCTGGAAAAGGTGCTCGTTGGACTCCGCAAGCTCTGAAGACAAGCCCGAGCGGGCCCGTGCTCCGCTGAATTCCACGGCGATGCACGGGTTGAAGATCGTCGTCATCGGCGGATTCGGGGTCGGCAAGACGACCCTGGTCCGCTCGGTGAGCGAGATCCGCCCGCTCGACACCGAGGCGACCATGACCGATGTCGGCGAGGGCATCGACGACGCCACCGCGGTGCCGGGCAAGTCGACCACCACCGTGGCCTTCGACTTCGGCCGCATCACCCTCGACGACGAGCACGTGCTGTATCTGTTCGGCGCCCCTGGGCAGCAACGGTTCTGGTTCCTGTGGGACCGGCTGTTCGCGGGCGCGCTCGGTGCGATCGTGCTCGTCGATCAGCGCCGGATCGCCGACTCCTGGTACGCGATCGACCGGCTCGAACACCAGGGCACACCGTTCGTGGTGGCCTGCAACGACTTCGGTGACTCGCACGAACCGCAGGCGGTGCGCGAGGCGCTCGACCTCGACCCCGCGGTGCCGCTGCTGATGTGTGACGCGCGCTCGCGCGAATCGAGCAAACAGGTGCTGATCGCCCTGGTCGAGCATCTGTATTCCGCTGTCCCGCAGGGGGAAACCGTTTCATGAGCACACCGACCGGCACCGGCGCGTGCCCGATCACCGGCGCGGTTCCGCTGAGCGGACCCGAGTTCCACATCGAACCGCACGAGGTCTACCGGCGGATGCGGCGCGAGCACGGTCCGGTCGTCTCGGTCGAACTGCCCGGCGGCTTCCCGGCTTGGCTGGTCATCGGCTATCGCGAACTGCACCAGGTGACCAGCGATCCGCTGCTGTTCCCGCGCGATGTCTCGCTGTGGAACCAGTGGGGCCGGGTGCCCGACGACTGGCCGCTGCTGCCGATGGTCGGCAGGCCGATGCCCTCGATCTACTTCACCGCGGGCGCGGAGCATCGCAGGCACCTGGCGATGGTGGAACCCGCCCTCGACGCGGTGGATCACTTCGAATTGCGCCGTGCCTGTGAGGAACTCTCGGACCGGCTGATCGACGGCTTCTGTGGCCGCGGCACCGCCGACCTGGTGGCCGAGTTCGCCGAGCCGCTGCCGGTGCTCGCGCTGGCGCGCATCCTCGGCCTGCCCGACTCCGACGCCGCCGACCTGGTGCTGGTCATGAAGGCCCTCGCCGACGGCGGCGCCGACGCCCAGGCCGGGCACGCGCGCTTCGCCGAGCACATGGCGCGGCTGGTGGCGACCAAGAAGGTGCAGCCCGCGGGCGATCTGGTGTCGCTCATGCTGGCCGACCCGGAGCCGTTCACCGACGAGGAATACATGATGGACCTGATGGCCATCACCGCCGCCGGTCAGCTGCCGACGGCGGACTGGATCGGCAGCGCGATGCGGTTGATGCTGGTCGACGACCGGTTCTCCGCGGCGCTGGGCGGTGGCCGCCGCAGTGTCGGCCAGGCCATGAACGAGGTGCTCTGGGAAGAAGGGCCCACCTCGATCCTGGCCGGTCGCTGGGCCGCGCGCGACACCCGCCTGGCCGACCAGACGATCCGCGCCGGCGACATGCTGCTGCTGGGCCTGGCCGCGGCCAATCTCGATCCGCATGTGCGCCAGTCGTTCACCGACGGCGATGTGGTGCCCACCGGCAACAACGCGCACTTCGCGTTCAGTTATGGCGAATACCGCTGCCCGTTCCCGGCGCAGCAGATCGCCGAGATCATCGCCAGGACCGGGATCGAGGTGCTGCTCGACCGGCTCCCCGATGTCGACCTGGCGGTCCCCGCCGAGCAACTGACCCGGCGACCTTCGGCATTCCTACGGGGCATGACCGCACTGCCCGTTCGTTTCACACCAGTTCGACCCGTCGGAGGTTCCACGTGAGTTCGCAATGCCCTTTCGCCATCGACCCGATGGTCGGTGACCTCGACGGAGAGACCGCTCGACTACGTGAGCAAGGCCCGATCACCAAGATCGAGCTGCTCGGCGTCCCGGCCTGGACCGTCACCGATCACGCCGTCGCCCGGCAGCTCACCACCGATTCCCGCCTGGTCAAGGACATCGACGCGTGGTCGCTGTGGACCGACGGTGTGGTGACCCGCCAGTGGCCGCTGATCGGCATGATCGACGCCGGTCGCTCCATGTTCACCGTCGACGGTCCCGAGCACCGACGCCTGCGGCTCAAGACCGCGCAGGCGCTGGCCCCGCGCCGGCTGGAGAACCTGCGCCCGGTGATCGAGCGGCTCACCGTGGAACTGCTCGACGACCTCGAGGCCGCCGGAACCGACGGTGCGCCGGTCGACCTCAAGTCGGTCTTCGCCTACGCGCTGCCGATGCGGGTCGTCGGCGAGCTGATGGGTGTCGACCGCGCGGACCATCCGCAGCTGCTCGAGTGGTACAAGGCGTTCTTCTCGGTGATGACCCCGCAGGACGAGCGCCTGCGCGTGATCGACGAGCTCGACGTGTACTTCACCGATCAGGTCCGGCAGAAGATCGCGAACCCGGGTGACGATCTCACCTCCGCGTTCATCGTCGCCGACGAGGAAGGCGGTGAGCCGCTCACCGAGGAGGAGGCGATCGGCAACATCAAGGCCCTCGTCGCCGCCGGGCACGAGACCACCGTCAGCCTGATCGTCAACACCGTGCGCGCGCTGCTCAGCGAACCCGAGCAGCTGGCGAAAGTCCTTGCCGGCGACGTGGAGTGGAAGCAGGTGATCGAGGAGTCGCTGCGCTGGGACGGCCCGGTCACGCATCTGCTGATGCGCTTCGCCACCGAGGACATCACCGTCGGTGACACCGTGATCGCCAAGGGCGAGGGCGTGGTGATGTCCTACCGCGCCATCGGCCGCGACACCACCGTGCATGGCGAGACCGCCGACGACTTCGACGTGACCCGGCCGACCGCCAACCGCCACCTGGCCTTCGGCTACGGCCCGCACATCTGCCCCGGCGCCGCGCTCTCGCGGCTCGAGGCGGCGATCGCGCTGCCCGCGCTGTTCGAGCGGTTCCCGGAACTGCGGCTGGCCGTGCCCGACACCGAGCTCGGCAACCTGCCGGTGCTCACGCAGAACGATCTGGCCGCCCTGCCGATCCACCTGAGCTGACCGGCGTCGCGTCGCGCCCGGTGGCATTCCACCCCGGGCGCGACGCACCTACGTCCTACAGACCGAGATCGCGGCCGATCAGTTCCTTCATGATCTCGTTGGAACCCGCCCAGATCTTGGTGACCCTGGCGTCCATCCAGGCCCGCGCGACCCGGTACTCGCGCATGTACCCGTAGCCGCCGTGCAGCTGCACGCAGGCGTCGAGCACCTCGTTCTGCACCTGCGCCGACCACCACTTCGCCTTCGCGGCGTCGACGGCCGACAGCCGGCCCGCCGCGTGCGCGACCACACCCTGATCGACGAACGCCTGCGTCACTTCGATTTTCGTGACCAGCTCGGCGAAAAGGAACTTGTTGTACTGGAAGCTGCCGATCTGCTGGCCGAAAGCCTTGCGCTCCTTGGCATAGGCGAGGGTCTCGTCCAGGATGGCGGCGGCGTGGGCGAGGTTGGAGACCGCGGCGCCGATGCGTTCCTGCGGCAGGCGCTCCATCATCGCGATGAACCCGCGGTCGACCTCGCCGATCCGGTTGGCGTCGGGCACGCGCACATTGTCGAAGAACAGTTCGGCCGTGTCGGATTCGGGCTGGCCCACCTTGTCGAGCTTGCGGCCGCGGGTGAACCCGTCCATGCCGTTCTCCACGGCGAACAGGGTGATGCCCTTGGCCTTCTTCTCCGGGCTGGTGCGGGCCGCGACGATGACCAGGTCGGCGTTGAAACCGTTGGTGATGAACGTCTTCGAGCCGTTGACGATCCAGTCGTCACCATCGCGCACGGCGGTGGTCTTGAGCGCGGCCAGGTCCGAACCGCCCGACGGTTCGGTCATGCCGATGGCGGTGACGATCTCGCCGGTGCAGAACTTGGGTAGCCAGCGCTGCTTCTGCTCGTCGGTGGTCAGCTCCACCAGGTAGGGCGCGCACACGTCGTAGTGGATGCCGAACGAGGACGACAGGGCCGCGCTCGCCTTGGCCAGCTCCTCGCCGAGCACCGCGTTGAACCGGTAGTCGCCCGCGTCGCTGCCACCGAACTCCTCGGGGATGCCGAGGCCGAGGTAGCCGAGTTCGCCTGCCGCCAGCCAGGTCTCGCGATCGATCGCGCGTTCCTCGGCGAACCGTTCGGCGTTCGGTTCGATCGTGCGCTTGACGAACTCGGCGACCGAAGCGCGGAAGGCCTCGTGATCCTCGGTGTAGACGGTGCGCTGCATGGGTGTCCTCTCTCAATCTTTGCGTTCGGGCCGTTCGCCCAGCAGAACCAGCGACGCGCGGACGACCTTGTCCGCGTCGGGTTCCTCGCCGATGATCACGTCGGTGTAGATGAAGGTCTCGGTGATCCGCGACAGCAGCAGGGCCAGTTCCGGCACCGGCAGCGGCGGATCGAGTTCGCCTGCGGCGATCTCCTCGGTGAGCAGTTCGGCGATCACCGCGACGATGCGGCGCTGCACCGACCCCGCGGTGGTGGTCAGCAGGCGCAGTGCGCGTTCAGGTTCGCGTTGCAGAAACTGGCGGAAGGCATCGGAGGTGTTGGTGGCGTGGGCGAAATCGCCCAGGGCCGTGGCGATTCGGCGCGCACCGCGGCCGTGGGCCGCCTCGGCCGCGCGGCGCAGGGTGGGTTCGGCCACCGACCAGATCACCTCGGCCAGCAGTTCGTCGCGACCGCCGACCCACCGGAACAGGGTCGCCCGGTTGACGCCGAGTTCGACCGCGAGTTCCTTCATCTCCAGCCTGCGCCCCGCGAGAAATCCCGCGCGCGCCGCCCGGAACGCGGTCACCGCATCGGGCCGGGCGGCGACCTCCGCGAGCCGTTGCCCCAGCGCCGTCTGCTCCATGCCGCCACCTCCTGTGCCCGCCGCAACATTTCCCTCAGTGTATGGCGCATGCAACATCTGTCAATGTGTCGCATGACTGGGGGCACAAAAAAACTCCCCGGTCGCGATGACCGGGGAGTTTCGCTGTAGCCCCGACGGGATTCGAACCCGCGCTACCGCCTTGAGAGGGCGGCGTCCTAGGCCGCTAGACGACGGGGCCAGAACTGTTCACCCTGGGGTGAACGTGCGGGTCATACGATAGCCGACGAGCGGTCGTTCGACCAAAACGCCAGGTTCGAGCCTCGTCGGTGCTGGTCATCGGGGTGTGGGCCGGTCGATCTGTTCGCGGAGGATGTCGCCGTGACCCGCGTGCCGGGCGAATTCCTCGATCATGGCGAGCAGGGTCCACCGCATGCTGACCGTGCCTTCCCTGGGATTGTCCTTGGTGTCGTCGAGGTCGAAGCGGGCGGCGATCTCCCGGGACCGTTGGCTCGCGCGCTCGAACTCGGCGATCACGTCGGCCAGCGACTCGTGATCCGCGACCGCGAAGGTGCCCTCGTCCCGCTCCGAGTACCCGTCGCAGTCGGCCGCGTCGAGGCCCGCCCAGAACCGCTGGAACCAGATCCGCTCCGCCGCGGCGGCGTGCTTGATCAGCGAGACGGGTGTTGTCAACGAGGCGACCAGTCTGCGCCGGGCATCGGCGTCGGAGAGGCCACGCACGGTCGCGATGAGCGCCGCCCGGTTGTGATCGAGCGTGCTCTCGATGACCGCCCGCTCGTCACCGATGGTAATTCTGTTGGTGGCCATGGACTTTCACTCCAATTCAGGACCGAATGGGCACGCCACATGCGCTAGCCGCGGCGAACCAGGGGAGGGAATGCGATGTGCTCGTCGCGGAATGCGCACCGAGCGTGGCGACGCGGGCAGAGTCACCGCAGCCGAGGTCGATCAGGCGCCGATCGACGCTGACCCCAGTGTGCCACAGCACGCCGATCGATCCAGGCGAGTCCGCCGACCTTGCCCGGCCGCGCCACCCGTGGTGGAGTCGGTTCGTGCGATTGAACCAAGTCACCATCGGCGCGATCGACCTCGCCCGAACCGAGCGGTTCTACACCCTGCTCGGCCTCCGAACCATCGTCCGCACCGAGGACTACCTGCGCTTCGAGTGCCCCGACGGCGACAGCACCTTCTCGGTGGAACGGGTCGACGAGGTCATTCCCGCCGCCCACATCACCATCTACTTCGAGACCGGCCACCTCGACGCCGAGTTCACCCGCCTCGACCGTGCGGGCGTCGCGTTCGACCAGCCGCCCACCGACATGCCCTGGCTCTGGCGTGAAGCCAGACTCCGTGACCCCGCAGGACACCGCCTGTGCCTCTTTCACGCGGGCGAGAACCGCCACAATCCACCCTGGCGGGTGCCGGATCGGCGTGGCGGGGGATCTCAGGTGTAGAGCGCGGCGATGTCCCTGGCGTGCCTTGCTGTCACCACATTCCGCTTCAGCGACAGTTTCGGGGTGAGGTGGCCGGCTTCCTGGGTCCATTCGTCGGGCAGGATTCGGGCCTTCTTGATTCCTTCGGCCTTGGACACCTTGGCGTTGGCGGCGGCGACCGCGGTGTCGATCTCGTCGACGAGTTCCGGTGCGTGTACCAGGACTTCGATCGGTGTGTCCGTGGGGATCTTGTGGCGAGCGAGCCAGCCGGGGAGTGCTTCCCGGTCCAGGGTGATCAGTGCGCCGACGAAGGGTTGGCCGTCGCCGACCACCATGGCCTGGCTGATCAGCGGATGCGCGCGCAGCGAGTCCTCGAGTGGTGCGGGTGAGACGTTCTTGCCCGCGGCGGTCACCAGGATCTCCTTCTTGCGGCCGGTGATGGTGACGTAGCCCGCGGCGTCGACCGTGCCGAGGTCGCCGGTGCGGAACCAGCCGTCGTCGAACGCTTCGGCGGTCGCCTCGGGGTTGTTCCAGTACTCGCCGAACACGGCAGGACCGCGCACGAGCAGTTCACCGTCGTCGGCGACGCGCACCGAGTGACCGGGCAGCGGCCTGCCCACCGTGCCCACCCGGCAGTGCGTGGCGGTGTTCACCGTGATCGCCGCGGTGGTCTCGGTCAGCCCGTAGCCCTCGTAGACGGGCAGGCCGATCCCGCGATAGAAGTGGCCGAGCCGTGCGCCGAGCGGGCCGCCGCCGGAGACGGCACTGCGGCATTTCCCGCCCAGCGCGGCCCGCAACTTGGCGTACACCAGGCGGTCGAAGACGATGTGGCGTGCGCGCAGCAGCACGCCGGGTCCACCGGTGTCGAGTGCCTTGCTCCACGCGATCGCGGTGGCGGCGGCGTAGTCGAACACCCTGCCGCGTCCGGCGTCGTGCGCCTTCTGCTCGGCGGTGTTGAACACCTTCTCGAACACCCGCGGCACCGACAGCAGGAAGCTCGGCTGGAAGGTCGCGAACTGGTCGACCAGCGTGGACCAGTTCGAGGTGTGCCCGACCGTCGCCTTGGCCTCGATCGCGCCGATCGAGATCACCCGCGCGAACACGTGCGCGAGCGGCAGGAACATCAGTGTCCGGTCGCCATCGGACATCGTGTCCGCCAGCGCCGAGCGCGCGGCCGACGATTCCGCGCGCAGGTTGCCGTGGGTGAGCAGCACGCCCTTCGGCTTGCCTGTCGTGCCCGAGGTGTAGATCAGGGTCGCCGGTGTGGCGGCGGTGGTGCGCGCGACCCGATCGGCGATGACATCGTCGGGGACGTGCGCACCACGTTCGGTCAGCGTGGCGATCGCACCGTCGTCGATCAGCAGCGTGTGCTTCACCTCCGGTGCCGCAGCGACGATGTCCCGCACGGTCCGCTCGTGCGCGGCGGTCTCGACGATCAGTACCGTGGTTCCGGAATCCTCGAGAATCCATTGCGCCTGTTCGGCCGCGGAGGTCTCGTAGATGGCGACGGTGCAGGCTCCGGCCGCCCAGATCGCATAGTCCAGCAGCACCCACTCGTAGCGGGTGGCCGACATGATCGCCACCCGGTCGCCTGGTTCGACTCCCGAGGCGATCAGTCCCTTGGCCACCGCGGTCACCTGGCCCGCGAACTCGCCGATATCGATGTCAGACCAGTTGCCGCGACCGTCGTGGACCTGGAACGGCACGTATTCCGGTTCGGTGCAGGCGTATTCGTACACCACCGACGCCAGACCGGCATCGCGGGAATCGGGATCGGTAGCGGGCGCTGCGAACTGCACAGTGCGACCCTCCTCATAATCTTGGACGCATGCGTCTAAACATTGGAGGACAAGACTGCCACATGAAGATGGACATTGGTGTCTAACTTGTGGAGATCACATCGGGGCCGGTGTCACATCACGCTGATGAGGAAGCGGGTGAGGACCTCGATCAGGTCGTCGAGTTCGGCGCTGGTTCCACCGCTGCTCCACTGATGGACCAGTGCCATGAGCGCGCCGATGAAACCTGTTGCCGCGGCACGGTATCCGCCCGCGGGAACGAAGTCGGCGCCTCGTGTGTGCTTCAGTTCCGCCGTGACGAACTGCACCCAGATCTCCCGCTGCTCCACCCGGTGCTTCTCGACCTCGGCGCTCACCCCGACGATGTCGACGAACGACACCCGTGCGCGGTGCGGATTGCTCCCGATCGACCCGGCGTAGGCGCGCACCGCGATTCGCGCGCGGGCCGCCGCGTCGGCCTCTTCGGCCTCGGCCAGTGCCTCGACGACCGCCCGGCGCGCGTCCGCCTGGATCAGGTCGTACACCGCGAGCAACAGCACCTCGCGGCTGCCGAAGTGTTCGTAGAACTGCCCGCGCGCCAATCCGGCGGCCTTGCAGACCATCGTGATGGAGGTGCCCTGATAGCCGTGCTCGCCGAACACGGCCAGACCGGCGGCGAGGAACTGCTCTCGCCGCTCTGCCCGGCGCTCCTCGACCGGGCGACCGTCATAGACCCGTGGGGAACCGCTCGCCGTCACTCCGTCAACCCTAGTGGCCGGGTCGCGGCGGATTCGGCGGGGTCCGATCGGCGCCGGAGCGCCGCCCGGGCATGACCGGCGTCAGCGCGGGCCGGTGCCGAGACCTCCCACCGCTCCGGCGAGTTGGGTCGCCGTGTCGATGAACAAGTCGAAGACGTCGACCGGCACGATCGTGCCGTTGCACCAGAGAATGTTGCAATCGCCATCGGCGTAGGGCCCGATGCCGAACAGCGTGCCGATGACGTTCTGCGGGTCGGCCCAGAAGTTCAGGTCCTCGACGCTGGTGACCAGCGGGCCGGAGCTGTCGTCGTAGCGATACGGGTCGTCGGGGGCGACGGCGGGCGCGTCATCGACGGCGGCCGTGATCAGGCGGACGAGTTCCTGGTTGTCGGGGTTGCCGGTGCCGGTGAGATTGGCCGACAGATTGTTCGGATCGATGCGCGTGGGAATCCCGTTGCGAACGATCACCATGTCGAGGCTGGGGATGACGACGGCCAACTGGCCGAGCGCGCCGGAGAACGCGTAGGCGTCCCTGGGTGATCCCGGCAGGATGGGGCGCTCGTGGATGCGCGCCCGCGGCCCCGAGAACGAGCCCCAGTGGGTGTCGCCGGCATTGGTCCACAGCAGGAAGCCGTAGCCGCCGTTGGCGGAGGTGGGTTCGGCGGCCTGGCGCACATAGCCGGGATCGATCAGGTTTCGGCCCTGCCAGGTGCCGTTCTGCAGCATGAGCCTGCCGTACCGGGCGAAGTCGTCGGGGCGCATGGCCAGCCCGCCCGAGACGAGGGTGTTGCCGGAACGGTCTCGCGCCCAGACCCAGTTCTGGCGTTTGATGCCCAGCGGGTCCATCAGCTGGCCTTGGACGAAGTCCTGGAAGTCCAGCCCGCTGGTGACCTCGATGATCTCCGCCAGCACGGTCAGGATGCCCTGTGCGTACTGGAACGTCGTGCCGGGGGCGTGTTCGACCGGCAGGTTGAGGCTCTGGAGCACCGGATCGGTGTAGTAGCCGGTGACGTCGTTGGCCCAGCGGAAGTGCAGGCCCGAGGTCTGGGTCAGGATCTGGCGCACGGTGATCGCGGCATGGGCGGGGTCGGCCTGGGGGAAGAACGTGCCGATCGGGTCGTCCAGCCCGAAGTAGCCGAGCGTGATCGCCCGCCCGACGGCGGTTGCGAGAACGCCCTTCGACCCGCTGGCCAGCGGCATCGGCACATTCCAGGTGTTGGTGCGGTCACCGATCAGGCAGCCGTGCCGGTACACCTGCAAGGCCATCGCGCCCTTGGCCGCGCCGAAATCCAGTGCGGCGTCCAGGGCCGCCGGGTCGAAGCCCGCCGCTGCGGCGTCGCGTCGTGCGGCGACCTGGTCGGGTGCGGGCTCGGCGCAGCCGTTTGGGGCCGGTGTCGCCGCCGGCTCGGCGACCGCGAGCGTCGCGGGAACCGTGCCGACCACGATCGCGGCCGCCGTGGTCAGGATCGTTCGTCTCAGTGCGGCGAACCTCATCGTTGCTCACTAATCTCCGTGTCGTGGTGCACGGTTACCCGCGTGCGTCGAGGTTCGACGCAGGCATCTACCAGGTGCGTTGTGTGTCACATCACAGTCGGAGTACAGTCTCGCAAAGATGGACGATGGTGTCCAATATTTCGCGAAACGAGGGGAAGATGCTCCGATCGACAGCCTTGCGAGTCGTTGCGGTGGTGATCGCGGTCGTGATGGGTGCGGGGGTGGCCGCGGCGCAGCCCGCGTCGCCCGACGAGCCGCCGACGTCCACCGGTCCGTTCGGGATTTGGCCGAAGACGGTGCAGGGCGAGATCCATCGGGAGTTCGCTCGGCTGGGCGAACACGAGGTCACCGTGTCGCAGGAGCTGCACCCGTGTGACGACATCTACGGGACCGTGCAGCGATTCGGATTCTGGCTGGCCGGTGGCAACGACGTGGACAAGATGAAGTGCACCTACGCCTTCCCGCACGGCCTGGACTCGCCGATCGGAATGCTCTACTACTACCCGAGCGACCTCCAGGCCATGGATGCCGCGCCGGTCATGGTGTGGCTGCCCGGACTCGACGGTGACGCGGGACAGTACGACGCCGTCGCCCGCCTGTGGGCGAGTCGGGGCTTCGTCATAGCCATCCCCTACAACTTTGTGAATTCCTTTCCCACGGACGACATCTGGGGAATCCAGGCGCTGCTGAAAGAGGAGGCGCGCCCGGAATCGCCGCTGCACGGCAAGGTCGACTTCGCCCGAACAGTGCTCGGCGGGCACTCCGGCGGCGCGGGCGCCACGTTCTGGGCGGCGAGCTACCTGCCGGGCAACGAGCACCTGCTCGACCCGCGCCTGCGGATCATCGGCGCGCTCAGCGTGGCCACCGGCATCCAGGCGCCCACCGGTTTCGGCGTGAAAGTCCCGACCCTGACCATCACCGGCAACCTCGACATCATCACCCCGGACATGCTCTGGCCCCGATGGCTCGACTACAAGACGATCTCCCAGGCCCCGGCCTATATCGCCACCGCCGTCAACGGCACCCACTTCGCCGTGAACGGCGACCTCCCCAACAACCCGGTCGCCGGACTGTCGATGGCCTGGCTCGAACACCTCGCCACCCCCAGCCCCGCCGCGAACCAGGTCTTCGTCGGCCCGAACTGGTCCCTGCCCCACGACGGCGCCTTCATGGCGGTCGAACGCAACACTCTCGCCGACCAGCTGCGATAGAAGGCGGATCCCGGAAACGGGTGGTTGACCTGGTCCTGGTGGCGGTGGAGGGTGGGTTCATGACCGGCAAGGAATCGCGTGGTGGGGTCGAGATGAGCAATCTCGATCAGCCGTTGTTCGACGGGGCCGAGGCGACCAAGCGGGATCTGGTCGACTATCTCGAGTTCGTGGGGGAGCGGCTGGTGCGGGTGTTGCGCGGGCGCGCGCTGTCGGTGGTGCGGGTGCGGCCGGGGCAGGAGCCGTTCATGCAGAAGAACCTGCCGAAGTACACGCCGGAGTGGGTGCCGCGGGTGACGGTGTGGGCGGAGAGTTCGCATCGGGAGGTCACCTACGCGCTGGGTGACGATGTGCGGACCCTGCTGTGGTTCGGCAACCAACGTGCCGTCGAATACCACCCCACCCTGCTGCCGGTCGACCACAGCGCCGGTCCGACCCACCTGGTGCTCGACCTCGACCCCTCGCCGGGGCAGACGTTCCGGGACGCGGCGGCGGGCGCCCACCTGATCCGCGCCGCGCTCACCGCCGACGGTCTCGACGGCGCGGTGAAAACCAGCGGCGCCAAGGGTTTACACGTGTTCGTGCCCATCGCACCGGGCGTCGCCATCGAGGACGCGGCGGCGGCGACCCGGGCGATCGCCGCCCGCGCCGAACGGATCGACCCGGCGCTGGGAACCACGGCGTTCATCCGGGAAGACCGCGAGGGCAAAGTGTTCCTCGATTCCACCCGGGCGGGCGGCGCCACCGTCATCGCCGCCTACAGCCCCCGAATCCGCCCCGGCGTCCCCGTCTCGTTCCCCCTGCGCTGGACCGACATCGACGACGTGACCCCCACCGACTTCACCCTCCGCTCCGCCCCGAACCTCCTCGGCGACACCGACCCGTGGACATCGGAAATGCCCGCACCCCAGCAACTCCCACCCGACCTGATCGCCGAAGGCCACACCATCCCGATCGCCCGGGTCCAGGCCATGCACGAGGGCAAACGCCGCGCCCGCGCCCGCCGCGAGGAATGAAACCATTGCGTTCACGGTGAACGAAACTGCAGGTAGAGGCCGGTTTCACCGGTAATCTCGGACGGTGTGACTGCCAGTCTTCCGCTTGTGGACATCGCGCGGTTTCGTGGTCCCGACCGCGCCGCGTTCCTCGATGAACTGCGTCGGGCCGCGCACGAGATCGGGTTCTTCTACGTGGTCGGGCACGGTGTCGACCCGGAGTTGACCGACGGGATCTTCGCGGTGGCCCGGGAGTTCTTCGCACTGGAGCCGGAGCGGCGGCGCGAGATCGCCAATATCAATTCGCCGCAGTTCCGGGGGTACACCAGTACCGGGCACGAGTACACCGCGGGGGCGCCGGATCGGCGGGAACAGATCGATATCGGGCCCGAGCGGGAGACCTTGCCGCCTGGTGGGCCGGTGTGGGAGCGGCTGATCGGGCCGAATCAGTGGCCCGCGGCGGTGCCGCGGCTGCGGGAGGTGACGCTGGCCTGGCAGGCCGAGGCGTTGCGGGTGAGCCGGGAAGTGCTGCGTGCCTTGGCCGTTGCACTCGGGCAGGACGAGGGGTACTTCGATCGGTGGTTCGACGACCAGGCCTCGACGCACGTCAAGATCATCCATTACCCCGGGCGGGAAACCACCGCCGACGATCAGGGCGTCGGTGCGCACAAGGACTACGGCTACCTCGCCCTGTTGCAGCAGGACGAGGTCGGTGGTCTCCAGGTGCAGGGACCGGACGGCTGGATCGAGGTGACCCCGGTGCCGGGCAGCTTCGTGTTCAACATCGGCGAGATGCTCGAGATCGCTACCCAGGGGTATCTCACCGCGACCCGGCATCGCGTGGTCAGCCCGCCGCCCGGTGTCGACCGGTATTCGGTGCCGTTCTTCCTCGGGCCGCGCCTGGACGCCGTGGTGGAACCGCTGGAACTGCCCGCCGAGCTGGCCGCCCGGGCCCGCGGGGTGAGTCAGGACGCCGACAACCCGCTGCTGGCCGCCTTCGGCGAGAACGCGGTCGTCGGCTGGCTGCGTTCGCATCCGAAAGTCGCGCAGCGGTGGTGGGCCGACGTGCTCGCGGAGCGGGCGTGAGCGGGTGGCGATGAGAACCGTCCTTCCGCCCCGAACGGAGACGATATGAGCGACTGGTCCTTCGACACCAGACAGGTGCACGCGGGTGCCGAGCCCGACCCGGCGACCGGCGCACGGGTGACCCCGATCTACCAGACCACCTCCTACACCCTCGGCGACGCGGCACACGCCGCCGACGCTTTCGCTCTGCGCGACTTGGAATCCCACCTCTACACCCGCGTGTCGAACCCGACGACCGCGGTCGCGGAGGAACGCCTGGCCAGCCTCGAAGGTGGCGCCGCGGCGGTCCTGCTGGCCAGCGGTCAGGCCGCGATCTCGCTGGCGCTGTGGAATCTGGCGGCCGCCGGTGACCACATCGTCGCGGCGGCCACCCTCTACGGCGGCACCTACAACCTGCTGCGGCACACCTTCGCCGAACACGGCATCACCGTCGACTTCGTCACCGACCCGGACGATCTCGTGCAGTGGCGGTCGGCGCTGCGGCCGAACACCAAGGCCCTGTTCGCCGAGACGATCGGCAACCCGCTCGGCAATGTCCTCGATGTGGCCGCGGTCGCCGAGATCGCGCACGAGGCGGGCGTCCCGCTGGTCGTCGACAACACCGTCGCCACTCCGTACCTGCTGCGCCCCATCGAATTCGGTGCCGACGTGGTCGTGCACTCGACCACCAAGTTCCTGTCCGGGCACGGCACCGGCATCGGCGGCGTCGTGATCGACTCCGGCCGTTTCGATTTTGCCGCCGATCCGGCCCGCTGGCCCCGCCTCACCGGCCCCGATCCCAGCTATCACGGGCTCTCGTTCACCGGTGAATTCGGCGAACTGGCCTACGCTTTGCGGCTGCGCACTCGGCTCCTGCGCGATATCGGACCTGCCGCAACACCTTTCAACAGCTTCCTGCTGCTGCACGGGCTGGAGACCCTGTCGCTGCGGGTCGCCCGGCACTCCGCGAACGCGCTGACGGTGGCCCAGTGGCTGGCCGAACAGCCCGAGGTGACCACCGTGCACTACGCCGGTCTCACCGAAAACCCTTGGCACGACGCGGCGAAACGCTACCTCCCGGCAGGCGCGGGAGGTGTGCTCGCCTTCGAGCTGCGCGGCGGTATCGACGCCGGACAGGCCCTCGTCGGCAACCTGCGCCTGTTCAGCCACCTCGCCAATATCGGCGACGTGCGCAGCCTGGTGATCCACCCGGCCTCGACCACCCACGCCCAACTCGAACCCGCCCAGCAGCTCGACGCCGGGGTGACGCCGGGACTCGTGCGCCTATCGGTGGGGCTCGAGGGCGTCACCGACCTCATCGCCGATCTCGAGAGGGCGCTACGTGCCTGAATTCCACGGTGTGACCGGCCGAATCCACTACACCGAGCGCATCCCCGAACAGCCGCGTGCCGTCGTCGCGTTCTTTCACGGGCTCGGCGAGCACGTCGGCAGCTACGCGCCCTTCTTCGACGCACTCGAAGCCGCAGGCATCGCGGTGTGGGCGCACGACCACGCGGGCCACGGCCGCAGCGAGGGCGTGCGCGTGCTGATCACCTCGGTCGACGACCTCGTCGCCGACGCCGCCACCCTCACCGGTCTCGCGACGACCACCGTGCCCGACGTGCCCGTGTTCCTGATCGGGCACTCGCTGGGCGCGCTGGTGGCGAGCCTGCTCGTGGCTGAACGCGGAACCACCGCCGCCGGACTGGTGCTCGCCGGGTCCTCTCTGGTCGCCGAAGGCAGCAGCTGGCTCGGCGAACTGCTCGCCGACGGTGCCGACCCGTGGGAGCTGCGCCGCGACCCGGCCGAGATGACGCGCGACGAAGCCTTCGCCCAGCAGATCCGCGAGGACCCGCTGACCTGGCAGGGCGGCCTGCGCCCGGAGACTCTCACCGCGCTGATCGCGATCGCGCCCCGCCTGCCCGGCATCCTGGCCGGGCTCGCCCTGCCGGTGCTGTTCGTGCACGGCGAGGACGACGACATGGCCCCGGCCGCCGGGGTCCGCCGCGCCGCCGAACTGCTGCCCGACGCCCGCGCGGTGGTCTTTCCCGCCGACCGGCACAACATCCTCAACGAACTCGACCGCGACGAAGTCTTCGGCGCCGTCACCACTTTCATCACCGCACGCACCGAGAAAGACATCGCATGAGACATCGGGTCCCCGTCGCGCTGGCCGCACTGACACTGCTGTTCGCCGCGGCCTGCGGCACCGGCGGTGAGCCCGTCGACCAGGGTGCCGAGGCGACCCTGCCCGCGACACCGCCCGCCGCCGAACTCGACCTCGACGCCACCGCGAACGTGCGCCTGGTGCTGGAACCGACCAGCCTCAACACCTTCACCACCGCGGGCGTCGCACTCGACCAGGTCCTCCTGGACAACGTCTACCAGGGCCTGGTCGGCATCGACACCAACCAGAACGGCAAGATCGTGCCGCGGCTGGCCACCTCCTGGGACATCGCACCGGACGGGCTGAGCTACACCTTCCACCTGGTGTCGAACGCGAGATTCCACGACGGATCACCACTCACCGCGGCGGATGCGGCCTGGTCGCTGCAACAGCAGATCGCGCCGGGCACGAAATCGGTGAAGGCGTCGGGCTTCTCGTCGGTGCGCGAGGTGAGCGCCCCCGATCCGGCCACCGTGCTCGTCACGTTGACCGAGCGCGACACCGACCTGCTGTGGAACCTCACCCAGCGCGGCGGCATCGTCTACAAGCAGGGCACCGACTTCGCCACACTCGACGGGGTCGCGAACGGCTCCGGCCCGTTCACCCTCGCGGGCTGGAACCGCGGCGCATCGCTCTCGCTGGCCCGCAACGAGAACTACTGGGGCGACAAGGCCAAGGTCGCCGAGGTGGTCTTCCACTACATCAAGGAAGCCAACACCGCCAACAACGCGCAGGAGACCGGCCAGACCGACGTCCAGACCGGCGCCGATCCCACACTGCTGCAACCGTTCACCGGCGATTCCGGCTTCACGGTGCTGAAGGGCAACACCACCGACGAGTTCACCCTGGCCTTCAACGGAGCCCAGGCGCCTTTCACCGATCCCCGTGTACGCCACGCGATCCGGCAGGCGATCGACAAGAACGCCATCGTGTCCGCCGTCGGCGCGGGCACGCGCATCGGCTCCCCGGTGCCGCCGCAGGACCCCTGGTACGAGGACCTCACCGCAATCGACGCCCACGACCCCGGCAGTGCCCGAACGCTGTTGGCGGAGGCGGGTTTCGGTGACGGGCTGGCGCTGACCCTCGACGTCCCGAGCATCTACCCGTCGGCCATCTCGGATGTACTGGTGTCGAACCTGAAGGAGGTCGGCGTCACGCTGACGGTGCGGCCGGTGGAGTTCCAGAACTGGCTCACCAAGGTCTACACCAACAAGGACTTCCAGCTCAGCCTGGTAGACCACGCCGAGGCCCGCGACCTGGACAACTACACCAAGCCCACCTACTACTTCGGCTACGACGACGCCGGAGTGCGCGACCTGTTCGCCCGCGCGCGCACCGCCGCCTCCGACACCGAGCGCGACGAGCTGCTGCGTCAGGCGACCCGCCGCATCGCCGAAGCGGCCGCGGCGGACTGGCTGTTCGTCGCCCAGACCACCACCGTCGTGCGGGCCGGGGTCTACGGCGTGCCCCAGCACGAGACCTCCACCCGGTTCGACGTCAGCGGTCTGGCGATCGCCGCGCGGAAGTGACCTGGTTCCTGCTGCGGCGGGCCGCGCTGCTGGTGCTCTCGCTGGCACTGGCCAGCGTGGCCGTGTTCGCGCTGCTGCGGCTGCTGCCGGGCGACCTCGCGAGCGCGATCGGCGGCATCGAGGCCACCCCGGAACAGATCGCGCGCATCCGCCACGACCTCGGTGCCGACCGGCCGCTGCTCACCCAGTACGCGTCGTGGATGAACGGCGTGCTGCACGGCGATTTCGGGCACTCCCAGCTCAACGGCACCTCGGTGAGCGCCGAACTCGGCAGGAAATTGCAGGTCACGGTGCCGCTCGCGCTCGGTGCGCTGGTGGTCGCCGGATTCGTCGCGGTACCGCTGGGCACCTGGTCGGCGGTGCGGCATCGCCAGGCTTCCGGCGTCGCGGTGAGCGCGCTGGCCCAGCTCGGTATCGCGGTGCCCGCCCTGTGGCTGGCGCTGCTGCTGGTCGCCGTGTTCGCGGTGCAGTTGAGATGGCTGCCCGCGCAAGGGTTCCCGGTCGACGGCTGGGAGCAACCCGGTGCGGCGGTGCGCAGTCTGGTGCTGCCCTGGCTGGCGCTCGGGATCACCGAAGGCGCGGTGCTGCTGCGCTTCGTGCGCTCGGCGGTGCTCGAGGTACTGCAGTCGGATTTCCTGCGCACCGCCCGCGCCAAGGGCAACACCCGGGCACAGGCGTTGCGGCGGCACGGATTTCGCAATGCCGCGCTGCCGGTGGTCTCGCTGCTCGGCCTGCAACTGGCGGCGCTGATCGGTGGCGCGGTCGTCATCGAGCAGGTGTTCACCCTGCCCGGGGTCGGCAGCATGCTGATCACCGATGTCGGCAATCGCGATCTGGTGAAGGTGCAGGGTGAACTGCTGCTGGTGGTCGCCGCGGTGCTGGTGATCGGATTCCTGATCGATGTGGCGCACCGGCTCATCGACCCGAGGCTGGTGCACCCACGATGACACTGTCGGCTGTATTGCGCCGCCCCGCTGGTGTTTTCGGCGCCGCGGTCGTGGTCGTGCTCGTCCTGTGCGCGCTCGTCTCGGTGTGGTGGACACCGTTCGATCCGCAGGCCACCGATCCGCGCCGGGCCTGGCTGCTGCCCTTTCAGCAGGGGCACCTGCTCGGCACCGACCGCGTGGGCCGCGACCAGTTCAGCCAGCTGCTCGTGGGTGCCCAGGAGACGGTACTGGCCGCCGCGGGTTCGGCGGTGCTGGCCGCGGTCATCGGGCTCGCTCTCGCCCTGACCGCCGTGCTCGCCCCGCGCTGGGTCGGCGCGACGGTGATCCAGCTGATCGACCTGGTGATCGCGTTCCCGGTGCTGCTGCTGGCCATGGTGCTGGCCGCGATCTACGGCAGTTCGCTGCTCACGGTGATCGCCGCGGTCGGGATCGGGCTCGGTGTGGTCGTCGCCCGGGTCTCGCGCGCGGAGCTGGCCCGTGCCGTGGGCGCCGATTTCGTGCTCGCGGCCAGGGCGGCGGGCGCCTCGACCGGACGGATCGTGCGCAAACACCTGCTGCCCACCATCGCCCCGACGCTGATCGTGCAACTCTCGCTGGTGATGGCGCTGGCGGTGCTCGCCGAGGCCGCGCTCACCTACCTCGGTTTCGGAAGTTCGCCCTCCACACCGTCGTGGGGCGGCATCCTGCAGCAACAGCAGAACTACATCGCCGCCCGTCCGCTGCTGGTGGTGTGGCCGGGACTGGCCGTCGCGCTGACCGTGCTCGGCATCAACCTGCTCGGCGACGCACTGCGCGAGGCCACCGACCCGCGCCTGCGGACAGGGGCGCGATGAGCCTGCTCGAAGTATCCGGCCTGACCGTGCGCCTCGGTGACCGCACCGTGCTCGACGACATCGCGTTCACCCTCGACGCGGGCGAGAAGCTGGGCTTGATCGGCGAATCGGGCTCCGGCAAATCGCTCACCGCGCTGGCCGTGCTCGGCCTGCTGCCGGAACAGGCCGCGATCGAGGGCAGCATCCGCTGGGAGGGGACAGAACTGCTCGGGGCGAGTGACCGGAGCCTGTCCCGGCTGCGCGGTGACCGGATCGCCATGGTGTTCCAGGAACCGCGGACCGCGCTGAATCCGCTGATGCGCGTGGGTAAGCAGATCGCCGAACCGCTGCGGCTGCACCGCGGATACGGTCGACGGCAGGCCGCGGCCGCCGCCGTCGAGTTGGCCGACCGGGTGGGACTGCCCGACCCGGAACGCCTCGTGCGCGCCTACCCCCATCAGCTCTCGGGCGGTCAGCGCCAACGAGTCGGCATCGCCGCCGCACTGGCCACCCGGCCCGCGCTGCTGATCGCCGACGAGCCGACCACCGCGCTCGACGTCACCGTGCAGGCCGAGATCCTGACGCTGCTCAACGCCCTCGTCGCCGAGGACGGCGCGGCCCTGCTGTTCGTCACCCACGACCTGGCAGTCCTGGCCCAGGTGGTGCAGCGGGTGCTGGTCCTCGGGCAGGGCCGGGTCCTCGAACGCGGCGACCTCGGCGAACTGTTGCGCGACCCGCGCCACCCCTACACCCGCACCCTGCTCGAACTGGCCCGCGCCGGATCGTTCCGTTCCCAGCCGCAGGAGACCCGATGACGCTGCTCGAGGCCGAGGGGCTGAGCCGGTCCTACCGCCTGCCCCGCCGCGCGCTCACCGAACGTCCACCGCGCCGACACGCGCTGGCCGGGGTGGACCTCGCCCTCACCGAGGGCCGCAACCTCGGCATCGTCGGCGAATCCGGCTCGGGCAAGTCGACGCTGCTGCGGCTGCTGCTCGCCCTCGACCACGCCGACGCGGGCACCGTCCGCTTCCGTGGTCGCGAGGTACGTGGCCGGGATCTGCGCTGGTTCCGGCGCGAGGTCCAGGTGGTGCTGCAGGATCCGGTCGCCTCGCTCAATCCCCGGCTGCGCGTGGGTGATTCGATCGCCGAACCGCTGCGGTGCCTGCGGGTGCCCGGCGACCATGCCGCGCGGGTCGCCGAGCTGCTGGTCGCCGTCGGCTTGGAACCCGACGTGGCGCAACGCTATCCGCACGAGTTCTCCGGTGGGCAGCGTCAGCGCATCGCCATCGCCCGTGCGCTGGCACCGAATCCGGCGGTACTGGTCGGCGACGAGCCGTTCTCCGCGCTCGACGCGTCGGTCCGCACGCAGATCATCGAGCTGGTCCGCGAGCTGGCGCGGCGTTTCGGGCTCACGCTGATCCTGGTCTCGCACGACATCGGCGTGGTCCAGCAACTGTGCCAGGAGCTGGTGGTGTTGCGGGACGGCGTGATCGTCGAGCACGGCCCGACCGACACCGTCCTGCACGCACCGCGCCACCCCTACACCCGTCGGCTGCTGGCCGCGGTACCCGTCCTGCCGGACTGACTCAGTCGCCCAGCGCCGCCACACCCGCCTGCGCGAACTTCTCGTCCAGATCGCCACTGGGCGCACCGGCCACGCCGATGCCCGCGATCGGGGCGCCATCGGCCTGCACCGGCGCGCCGCCGCCGAGGAACAAGGTGCCGTCGATGTCGGCCAGGCGCGGGGCGGACTCGAGCCGCTTGCCCAGCTCGGTGGTCGGCGCGTTCCAGGACACGGCGGTGAACGCCTTCTGCTGAGCGGCGTCGTAGGACTGCGGGCCCGCGCCGTCGCCGCGCAGCGTCACGATGACATTGCCGTTGCGGTCGACGACCGCGACGCTGACCCGCTGGTTCTCCTTCGCGGCGGCGTCGAGGGCGGCCTGGGCGGCCTCGGTGGCGGCGGCGATCGACAGGTGCGTGCTCTGGGTCAGGTTGTCGTCGGCGACACTGGCGACCACGGGGGTGCGGGTCGCCGGGTCGGGATTCTGCGCCTGCACGGTCACCACACCGACGACGCCCGCGCCGATCACGGCGGCGGTCGCACCGGCGACGACGAGGCGGTTGCGGGTGCTGAACTTGCTGGTCATGGCTGCTCCTGCTCGGGTACTCGGCCGTCCGGCGGTTGCCGTGGCCTGTTGACATCCATCCTGTTCGCCGCGCGGGCCCGGCGGATCGGCGAAGCGGCTGCACTCCGCGACCGATCCGGACGACACCCGGGTCAACCGATCGGTTGACCCGCGGCGCGCGATCGACGGGAGAGAATGGGGGAGTTTGCCGCCGCGTCGAGCGGTGCCGAGTGAACAGGGAGGCGAACATGGCGAACTCGGTCGGCGATCGGCGCGACGACACCCGCCTGCTCGCCGTCATCGTGCACAGCGCGTTCTATGTGCTGCTGTCGGCATCACTGCTGCGGTTCCTGCTCCGCCACGGCGACAGCGAGCGGATCCTGTGGGTCGTCGGCCTCGCCCTGGCGCTGGCGGTGTTGTACGCGGTGAGCGAGCTGGGGCGCTCCGGGCGGGTGCTGTGGTTCGCGCTGCTGGTGGCGGCCTGGGCGGTGCTGGTCGTGCTCGCGCCGAGTTTCGCCTGGTGCGCCGTGCCGCTGGTGTACACGGGGCTGCGGATCCTGTCGGTGCGGGTCGCGGTGACACTGGTCGTCGTGCTCACGGCGCTGGTGGTGCTCACACAGCTGCGCCTGGCCGGGTGGGCCGATCCGAACCTGATCCTGGCCCCGCCCGCGGTCGCGGCGGTGACCACGGCACTGTTCGTCGGCATGCGCCGCCAGTCCGAACGCCAGGCCGCGCTCATCGACGACCTGGTCCGCACCCGCGAAGAGCTGGCCGCCACCGAACGCCGCGAGGGCACCCTGGCCGAACGCGAACGCCTCGCCATGGAAATCCACGACACCCTCGCCCAGGGCCTGTCCAGCCAGCGCATGCTGCTGCAAGCCGCCGACCTGGTGTGGGACACCGACCCCGACCTCGCGCACACCCACCTGCGCTCGGCCGCCGAGATCGCCGAACGCGATCTGACCGAGGCGCGCCGATTCGTCCACGACCTCGCCCCCGCCGATCTCGCCGCGGGCGGGTCGCTGTCCGCCGCGCTGGCGGCGCTGGCCGCGCGCGAGAGCACCGACACGCTCACCGTGCGCTGTCATATAGAAGGAACACCGGGACCGCTGCCGCAGCGCGTGGAAGCCACCCTGCTGCGCATCGCCCAGGGCGCGCTGGCCAATGTGCGCGAACACGCGGCCGCCACCACCGCCACGATCACCCTGACCAGCCTCGACGACCAGATCGTCCTCGACATCGCCGACGACGGCCGCGGCTTCGACCCCGAGCGCGCGGCCGACCACACCGGCCACCGGGGACACGGGTTGCCCGCGATCCGCGCGCGGGTCCGTCAGCTGGGCGGGGACTGCACCATCGAGTCGGCGCCCGGCGATGGCACTGTCCTCTCCGCCGCGATCCCGCTGGCCGAGCCGTGACCGCACTACCATCGGCACCCGTGACCTCTGCCGTGCGTTTGCTGATCTGCGACGACCACGCGGTGGTGCGCGCCGGCCTGCACGCGCTGCTGTCGAGCGCACCCGATATCGAGGTCATCGGGGAGGCGGCGGACGGCCCGGCCGCGGTCGCGCTGGCCGCGAGTCTGCACCCCGACGTCGTACTGATGGACCTGCAACTCGGCGGCGACATGGACGGCATCGAGGCGACCCGCCGGATCACCGCCCAGCCCGCACCGACCCCGCACGTGCTGGTGCTGACCACCTACGACACCGACGCCGACATCACCCGCGCGATCGAGGCGGGTGCCACTGGCTACCTGCTCAAGGCCGAGCGCCCCGAGGAACTCTTCGCCGCCATCCACGCCGCCGCGAGTGGCCAGACCACCCTGTCCGCGCCGGTCGCGGCCAGGGTGATGGCCAGGATGCGCAACCCCGGCCCCACCCTCACCACCCGCGAGCTCGACATCCTGGGCCAGCTGGCCCAGGGCCTCGGCAACCGCGAGATCGCCCGCGCGCTGCACATCAGCGAGGCCACGGTGAAGACCCATCTCGGCCGGATCTACGACAAATTGGGCGTCGACACCCGGGCCGCGGCCGTCGCGGTGGCCACCGAACGCCGTCTGCTCGCCTGAGCGCGAGCGCGTTGTGCCCGATTTGCCGGGTAGGAAACGTGACCGGGCTCTCTATAACCGGGTGATCCCGGCCACATAACGCACCGATAACAACAGCGCTGTGATTACGGATTTATTACGGTCGACCAGCGGTGAACGCTGTTCCTTTGGACAATGTCCGCTACAGAAGCCCGCGTGATCAGGACGTGATCTCAGCGCGCATCCCGGCTACATTCGGTCACGGCTTGAACAACAATCCGAGCCGAATCGAATCGCAGAACACCGGAAAGCCTGCCCCGCGATTCGAGGATCCCCGACATACCTGAGGGGCAGGGACGCGGTAGTTTCCATCACCGAGCCGGTGGGCGCAGGCAGGAAATAATATGTCTTTGAATCGCAAGTTCACCCGTGTCCTCGGTTTCGCCGCTGTCGCCGGTGCCATGATCGCCGTTCCGGCCGGTCTGACCACCGCCACCGCCTCGGCGAACAACTGGGACGCCGTGGCGCAGTGCGAGAGCACGGGCAACTGGAACATCAACACCGGTAACGGCTACTACGGCGGCCTGCAGTTCTCGCAGAGCACCTGGGAGGCCTACGGTGGCACCGGTACCGCGAACAACGCCAGCCGCGAAGAGCAGATCCGCGTGGCCGAGAACGTGCTCGCCGGACAGGGCCCCGGCGCCTGGCCGACCTGCGGCGCCTACCTGTAAAGAGCGCTGACGTGTAAGACTTTCCTTGTCGGGAAACGAATTACCCACTATTTCGATGCACACATCGAAATAGTGGGTTTTTTCGTTGTCCAATTTCGTGTCAATTCCGAATGAGCAGCGTGATTCCCGCGGCCACGAATGCCAGCACAATTGCGCCGACACCGTAGCTGAGCTTGTAATTCCGCAGGCTCGGGATGAACCGGTCGAGAGCGAAACCGCCTGCGCCGGTGAGGGCCAGGCTCGCGGCCGCGATCGCCAGGAGCACCTCGTATTCGACGCCGTCCGACCCGAGGAAGGCGCCCCATTTCACCGCGATCGCGTTGATCATCGTGCCGAGCACCGCCGCGGCGGCCAGCGGGGTGATCAGCCCGAGAATCAATCCGATACCGCCGAGGGTCTCGCTCAGCGCGGCGAGGAGCGGGAAGGCCCGGCCCGAGGGATAGCCGCTGGCGGTGAAGAAGCGGTCGGTGCCGTCGAGCCCGCCGCCGTCGAACCAGCCGAACAGTTTCTGCGTGCCGTGCGCGGCCATGATCGTGCCGACGCCGAGGCGTAGCACGAGCAGACCGGAACTGGTGGCGGTGGTCGATGTCGTCATGACGAGTGTCCTTCCGTGTCTGCCCGGCTCAGCCGATCTGAACCGAGCGTCGTGCCATCCCGAACCAGTAGCCGTCGATGACGGTGCGCAGGGAATCGATGTCATCGGCGCCCGCGCCGAGGGTGAGGAACAGGGGAGCGAAGTGCTCGGTGCGCGGATGGGCCAGTCGCGGCGCGGGCGCGGTGTGCTCGAAGTCGAGCAGCGCGTCGAGATCGCGGTCGTCGAGCGCCCGGCGGCCCCAGTCGTCGAACTCGGCGGTGAACGAGTGCACGTGCTGGTCGTCGGGGGTGAGCGCCCGCAGGTTGTGGGTGAAGAAGCCACTGCCGATGATGAGCACGCCGTCGGCACGCAGCGGCGCGAGCGCGCGGCCGAGCTTCATCAGGTCCTGCGGATCCAGTGTAGGGATCGACAGTTGCAGAACGGGCACGTCGGCGTCGGGATACATCTGGGTCAGCGGCACGTAGGCGCCGTGGTCGAGACCGCGTTCGGGGGCGTCGGCCACCGTGCCGCCGAGCAGGGCGCGCACCTGCCGCGCGAGCTCGGGTGCACCGGGGGCCGGGTAGCGCACGTCGTAGTAGCGCGGCGCGAACCCGCTGAAGTCGTAGACCAGCGGCACCGTCGTGGTGGCGCCGAGGGTGACCGGCGCGGATTCCCAGTGCGCGGAGACGATGAGAATCGCCCGCGGACGCGGCAGGTCAGCCGCCCATGCGGCCAGTTCGGCGGGCCAGGTGTCGTGGTCGATCAGCGGCGGGGCGCCGTGGGACAGGTAGAGCACCGGCATGGTCACGGTGGGCTCCTTCGAGGTCGGCAGTACTTGTTCAAATTTGAACAACCTCGGGTGCGGTGCTATTCCGGGCCGGTGGTTAGGGTCGTGCGCATGGACGAACCCAGGTGGCTCGACGCCGAGGAGATGCGGCTGTGGGACCGGTTCCTCGCCGCGGGCGCCCTCGTCGACCGCGCGGTCGACCAGCACCTGAAGGCCGAAGGGCTCTCCCACACCCAATACGAGGTCCTGGTCCGCCTGTCCGCGGCACCCGAGGGCTCGATGCGCATGACCGACCTCGCCGCCGCCCTCTACACCTCCAAGAGCGGCCTCACCTACCAGGTGGGCAAGCTGGAAGACGCCGGGCTCGTCCGGCGGGTCGACGACAACACCGACGTCCGCGGCGTCAACGCCGTCCTCACCGAAGCTGGCCGGACCCGCCTCGCCGAGGTCGCTCCCCACCACGTGGCCCTGGTCCGCCGCGTGTTCATCGACATCCTCGACCCCGCCCAGCGTGCCGCCATCACCACCGGCCTCGGTGCCGTCGCCGACCACCTGACCGCCCGCCCGGATACCGATCTGGACCGTTGATCACCACGCTCTGGTGGCGTTCGCTTCTCGGCCGATACTCACCTGAGAGCGTGGTGATCAACGGTCCAGCTTCTGGTCCCTATTCCTCGGGGCGTTGCGGGTCGAGGCGGTGGACGGTGAGGGCGGCGGCGAGCATGCGGGAGTCGGTGGGGTCGGCCGGGTCGAGGCCGGTGAGTTCGGCGATTCGGCGCAGGCGGTAGGTGAAGGTGTTGGGGTGGACGTGAATTCGGCGGGACGCGGTCTTGCGGTCGGCGCCGTGGCGGAGGTGGGCTTCGAGCGCTTCGATCAGGTGCGGGCTGGACAGGAGGGGAATCACGCGCTGGGCCAAGCGTTCCCGGGCCGGGCCGGGGCGGGTGAGCTGGTATTCGAGAAGGAGGTCGTCGAGGCGGTAACAGCCGCCGGGGCGGCCGCGGAGCCGGGCCAGCTCGGTCAGTTCGCTCGCGTCCTTGGCCGTGGCCGGGATGGCCTCGCGGCTCACGCCGGAGAACTCGGCCAGATAGACCGTCACCCCGAACTGTTCGCTCAGCAGGGTGGCGAGGTCGTCGAAGCGCTGGGCGTCGAGGACGTCGGTCTCGGAGTTGTTGCTCAGCAACGCGATTCCGCTCGCACCGTCGAAAGTGGCGGGGGTGGTGGTGCCGGTGAGTTCGTCGAGCGCGCGCTGGAGCACGCGGATTCGGCGCCGGGTCACCAGATTGGCGGCGCTGCCGGTGCGGGGCGGTTCGCTCAGGTGGATCGCCAGCACCGTGTACTGGTCGGCGAGGACGGTGTCGGCGCGCGCGGCCAGTTCCTCCGCGGGCAGCCCGCGCACCAGCGCCGAGCACAGTTCGCGTCGCGCCTCGCGTTCGGCGTGATAGATCGACTGCTCGACCTCGGTGTAGGTCTCCACGACGGTCATGTTGATGTGGCGCAGCAACTCCAGCAATCGGCCGAAGACCCGGAGGAACTCGCCCATCTCCGTCGGATCCGCCACCGCCGATGCCTCCGCGAGCACCGCCTGTGCCGACCCGTGGATCGCGCTGACCAGCATCGGCAGCGGTAGCCGGTCCTCGGCATGGCGTTCGGCGACCGGCGCGACGAACGCCGACACCTCGGCGTAGGTGAACTCGCGGTCGGCGGCGATCGCCTCGAGCACCGCGCGACCACAGGCGTAGATGGTGGGAAGGACCTCCGCCGTGAAATGGTCGGCGGGCAGTTCGGCTGGCGCGGTGGCGCCGAGGCCGTCGGCGAGTATGCGCTCCGCGATCTGTGGCCAGCGAGTCAGCAACCGGGTGGTCAGCGTGGGTGACGTGGAAGCGGGGTTTTCGACGAGCATGCTTCGATTGTGTCGGAGAACAGGGCGATGGGGGACAGTCCGGTGGAACGGGTACAGAACTTGGCGCCCACGCCAATCCGTCGGCCGATTTCTCGGTTCACGGTGCAGTGACACCGGTGTGGTGTGGGTCATAGATTCGCAGAGCGCGTCCGAGCCGTCCGCTCGCCGACGCGGTTCTACGGAAGTGATACCCATTGATTGCAACGACGCATCCTCTTCGCCGTGTCCTGTGCGGACTCGGCATCGCCACCGGCCTGATCGTGGCGCTCGCCACCGGCCCGGTCGCGGCCGAACCGACGCTCGAACCGACCGTCGAGTCGCTGGCCGAATACCTCGACAGCACCGCGAGCGCGGCCCCCGACGGCCGCCGCCCGACCGCCATCGCCGATACCGGCAGCAGCTCGGGCAGCGGCACCGGATCGGCCTCGACCAGCCGGTCCTCCGACACCGTCGGTGAGGGCCCCGCGATGTCGGCCTACCTCCCCGCCTTCGGCTACGGCCTCCTGCATCCCGACGCCGCACCGCCCAAGGCCAACCGCTGGGACTGCAAGCCCACCGCGGAGCGGCCGCGCCCGGTCGTGCTGCTGCACGGAACCTGGCTCAACGCCTACGACACGTTCTCCTATCTGTCCCCGCGTATCGCCGACGCCGGGAACTGCGTGTTCACCCTGAACTACGGCAAGTCCGGACTGGTGGAGGGCGGTGGTCTCGGCGCGATCCTGCCGGGCCGCAACGGTGTCGGTCCGATGGCCGAATCCGCCGGGCAGGTCGCGACATTCATCGATCGGGTGCTCGCCGCGACCGGCGCCGAACAGGTCGACATCATCGGCCATTCCCAGGGCGGCACCATCGCCAACCACTACCTCAAGTTCGACGGCGGACAGGGCAAGGTCGGCAAGCTGATCACCTTCGGCGCCACCCATCACGGCACCTCGCTGCTGGGCATCGCCTCGCTCGGGCGCATGATCAACAACGCCGGCATCGACATCCTCGGCTTCTACCGGCCGATCATCGGCGTGGCCAATGTGGAGCAGGCGGTCGGCTCGCCGTTCTACGACGCCCTCAACGCGGGCGGCGACACGGTCCCCGGCGTCGAGTACACCGTGGTCGGATCCCGCTGGGACGAGGTGATGAACCCGCTCGAATTGACCTTCCTGCACGCCGGTCCCGGCGCCACCGTCGACAACATCACCCTGCAGGAGGGATGCGAACAGGACCTCTCCGATCACCTGACCATGATGTACTCGCCGCGCGCCACCTCGATCGCGCTGCGGGCCCTCGATCCCACCGGTGACGCGCCGCTGACCTGCGCGTTCAACCCCTGGTTCTTCGGCGGTGGCGGCAGCCTGTGACGATCATCGACCGCGTCGCGCCGGACTCGGAGGTCAGCGTCCGGGTCGGCGCGCCGCTCCTGCCGCCCGACGACCCGTTCTATGCCACTCCGCCCGGCGTCGGGCTGCTCGCGCCGGGCGAGGTGGTGCGGTTCCGCCCGGTGGAGCTGGGACTGTTCGGGGTGGTGCGCCAGCGCATCACCGCCTGGCAATTGCTGTATCGCACCTGCGATCTCGATGGCGCGCCGGAGGTCTCGGTGACCACCGTGCTGATGCCGTGGGGCGCCGATCCCCGGCGGGCGCGTCCGTTGGTGTCGTTCCAATGCGCCATCGATGCGGTTGCCCCGCAATGTTTTCCGTCGTACGCCCTGCGACGCGGCGCGGCGACCATCGGCTCGATCGCGCCGCTGGAACTGCCGATCGTCGCGATGGCGTTGCGGCAGGGGTGGGCGGTGTCGGTACCCGATCACGAAGGGCTCGGCGGACGCTTCGGCGCGGCCCGCGAGCCCGGATACCGTGCGCTGGACGGGATCCGGGCCGCGCTCGGGTTCGCTCCGCTGGGTCTGGAGAACACCACTCCCGTCGCGCTGTGGGGATATTCGGGTGGCGGCCTGGCGACGACCTGGGCCGCGGAACTGGCCGAGGAGTACGCGCCGGAACTGAACATCGTCGGCGCCGCCGCCGGTTCCCCGGTCGGTGATCCGGCGGCGGCGTTCGTCCGGCTCAACGGCGGCTGGTTCGCCGGCTTCCCCGCGGCCTTCGTCGCCGGGCTGCGCCGCGCCTACCCCGAACTCGACGCGGTCCTGCACGACCACCTCGACGAGCGCTATCGCGCCCTGCTCGGGGAAGCCGAACGGCGCAGCACCTTCGCCCTGCTGCTGCGCTTCGCCCGCCGCGATGTCGCCCGCCATCTGCGCGACGGCATGGCGGGCCTGCTCGCCGAACCGGCCCTGCGCCGCATCCTGGCCGACATCGAACCCGGCACCCGCGCCCCCACCGCTCCGCTGCTGGTGATCCAGGGCATCCACGACGAGGTGATCGCCGTCGCCGACATCGACGCCCACGTCGAGCGCTATCGCGCCGCGGGCGCCACCGTCCACTACCTGCGCGTGCGCCGCGGGGCCCATCTGCCGCTCGAGTTCCTCGCCGTCCCGGTGATCCTCGACTGGCTCACCGACCGCTTCGCCGCCCGCCCGGTTGGCCACGGGACCACCACCATCGCCTCGATCACCCGCACCCCCGCCACCCTGCGCACCCACCTCGACTTCCTCACCCTGGTTGCCCAGATGCTCGGTGGCAGGCCGGTCAGCAGCAAGAAACCGGAATACATGTGACCCGTCGTAGCGCAATCGAGATCGGTGCCCCTATTTCCATGGGCATTGGAAATCCGTCCTTATCCGATTGCGCAACATGAATCTCAAAGAGTTCTCATATTCCCCTCAGGAAGATGATGTATTCGCGCATAAGGCCAGGTAGTGATAGGTTTCTGCGGGCTTTGTTACGAGAGTCACGAAATCGGGGATTTCGTAACTCGTGGCGTTCGGGGCCCGATGTTCCCTCTGTAAGCCAGCTCCGGCTGGGCCTATGCGAGAAACAGAGGAATTACTATGATCCCCGTTATCATCGACACCGGTAGCGCCGCCCTGAACGGTCTCTTCGACACCCTCGGCGCTGCCCTCCACGGCCTGGTCAACACCCTGTGGACCGGCTCCTTCGGCGGCTGATCAAGCCCCGCAGGTCGATGAAACGACCGGGTCCGCCCTGACGCGTGACCCACGAGAAGGCCCCGCACCTGTCCAGGTGTGGGGCCTTCCGCGTGATCGGCCCGGCTCATCGATCGCCGCCGGTCGACGCCTCGACCGCGGTGACATAGTCACCCAGGCGAAGCCGCAGTTCGTGCACGGCCAGTTCCTGCGCCGCCAGCAACCGCTCGATGCGCACCGCGCCCGGTGCGACCACCGTGGGCCGGTTCGCGCACAGGTCGCCGCGGTTCACCTCGCGCAGCAGGCGCTCGGCGAGGCGTTCCTGTTCGTCGACCGCCGCGATCGACCGTCGATGTCGCTCGTCCTCGTCGAGTCGATGGCGGGCGATCGCGGCGATCAGGGATTGCCAGCGTCGATCCGCCCTGTCGATCTCGTCGTCGCCGTGTCCGCGCACGACGACGCTCTCGCCCCGATCCAGGGCATCCCGCACGCTGCGCAGGTAGTCGATCTCGCCCTCGGCGAGCAGCAGGCGTGCCTGCCGTTCGACACACGCGGCCCGCGCCCGCAATCCGGCACGTGCCTGGGCGCCCACCTGGAACACCATCGCCGCGGCCACCGCGAGCCGCTGAGTCGCCTCGTTCATCGAAGGCGTCATCTCGTACCCCCACTGTGCGCGCCCGTCACCATGCAGATGCGCCGCAGGTCCCTTCCGGTTCGGTGTGAACCGCTCCGCCCCTGGAACGCATCAGTACTGGTGAGAGGTCACCTGACGTCGGCCTCTCGGTCGAGTACTACTGCCCGTGGTCGCGCCGGGCGGAGCCGCAGGGGGGTTCCTTTCCGGAGACGACCCGTGGGCAGTCGCGAACCCGGCCGCCGGACGGCAACATCCGGCGGCCGGGTTCCCCGTCTGCTCAGGTCAAGCCCGCCACGATCGCGGCTCTGACCGGATCCCCGGTGGGCAGGCCCTTGGCGACCCGCCGCCAGGCGTTGCGGCCCGCGGTCAGCGAGCAGCGCACCGCGTCGGTGACCGCCGCCGTGTGGGCGGAACCGAGCGCGGCACCGGGGAGCAGCGAGATCTCCAGGTCCTCGGACATGGTCAGTGCGTGGGTGACCACCTGCCCGGTCAGGGCGCCGCGGTCGTCGGTGTAGAGGACGACGAGGAGTTCGGTGCGCTCGTCGCCGAGACGCACCGCGACCCGCACGACATCGCCCGCCACCGCGCGCGCGCCGAACGACTGCACCGAGATCCGGGTCTGTTCGGCGCCGGCGGGTGAGCGAACGAACTCGATCCCCAGTTCCCGGTCGATCCGTTTCTGCACCGCCCGGTTCGCCGCGGTGTCCTCCTCGGCGGCGGCCGCCAGCGGCTGAACCGTCCACCCCGGCACCCGCATCACGGCACGGCGCGCGTCCAGCGAGGTGACGGTCGCCGAATCCCCGGTGCCGGAGCGCCCACCACGCAGCAGTCGCTCGGCGATCCGCGCGCCCGCGGCGGCCGACTCGGCATCGACCGCCGTGTCGGCGAGCGCAAGCAGCACATCGATGTCGACGGGCAGATGCACCCGGTCCGGTTCGCGATCCCGCGCCATCACGATTCCTCCTCGTTGTCCCCGGCCGCGGCGTCGAGTTGTGCGCGCAGCGCCGCCCGCAGCGCCTTCACCCCGGCGGCGCGCAGACGCTTGACCTTCTCCTGACTGATCCCGAGTTCCTCGGCGACCTCCCTGGTGGTCTGGACATCGGCGTAGCTCCCGTCCGCGGCGATCACGAACGTCGCCCTGAGCACGGCCGCTATCTCCGGGCGGGTGATCGAGTCCAGCGCGTTCCGCAGGATCGTGCGGTCGGCCAGCCGGTCGTCGGCGTCGCTCTTCGCGTGGTCCTCGAGCACCAGAACGGTCGATTCGTAGTCGACCCGCTGGCCCGGGTGGCGCTTGTCCGCGGTCCGTCGGCGCCGGTCCTGGAGCACCTGCCACTGGAGCTTCTTGAGCACCAGCGCCTTCCAGTGCCGGATCCGCTCGGCGGGCAGGGTCGCGGTCAGTTCGACCAGGGTGTCCTGCGCGACGTCCTCGAAGTCCGAGCGCATCTCCGGATCGATCCGTTCGAGCACATACCGCGCCTTGGCGGCCGCATAGGTCGACAGGGTGAGCAGGTCGACGTCGAAGATGTGTTCCACGACCGCGGGGCGCAGGTGCTCGGGCACGTCGTCCCACCGCGCGCCCAGCCAATCGTCGAGGGGATCAGACCCCAACTCGTACCCCCGATCAGACGATGCCGGATGCCGCAGGGCACGAAGGGGATTCGCGCACACCATGCGGCGCTCTACCGTGGGGACCGATCGTACAAGGTCATCCGGCCGGGCCGGGGCAGGGTGCATCGCGCGACTCCCATCGGTCGAATTCCGCTCCCGAAGCCATCGGGGGACGGGCTCCTACACAGATGCGTTCGCCGTGCCGAACGGTTCGCCGGTATCGGTTCGTCAGCCGGGGCAGCTGGGGGAGGCCACCATGAAGGAGAAGGCGACCTGGCAATACCACGCCTTCTCGATCTTCCACTCGCCGTCCTCGGCCACGAAATTCACGATCACCGGATGCGGCGGGAGATCGTTCATGATCGCGGTGCCCTCGGCGAGCATGCCGGGCGCGCCGAGTCTGGTCGAGGTGATGGTGACGGTGATCCGCGCACCGTGGCGGCCGGGGCTCTCGGCCAGCCGATTCGGGAGGCCGGGGTCGTCGGCGATGCCTTGCACGCTGTCGATCTTGTCCGAATTCGGTATCGCGGGATCGAGCATGCGCGCGAACAGTTCGGTGACCTCCTGCGCGGACGGCAGGGCGGGCGTCGTCGCGGACTGCACGTGCGCGACCGGCGCCGCGGTCGCGGGCGGGGCGTCGGCGGTGGAACATCCTGTCAGTGAGAGCGTCGAGGCGACGATCGCCGCCGACAGGCCGCAACCGGCGAGGAGTGGTCTGGACAAGGTGATCCCCTGGGAACTTCGATCGTGAATCATGGCGCATTCGACATCAGCGTAGCCCGGGTCACCCGAGCCGCCACCGGCCAGCGCCGAGCCCTGCCGCGACATCGCCGATCGAGTGGATCGGACTGGATGAGATCTCGAATGATGCTGGTGAACAACATGATTCGATGAATCCATGGCGCCGGAAATCCGAATCGGCAAAGCCGGAACCATCGAGCTCGGCCGGGTCGGTGGCACTCGTTGTCCGAAAAGCTGGCACTGGTTGTCGGGGCGGTGCCGCACTCCGGGTCTAATTTGGGGAAGCGCACGAGGAACCGACGCCCCGATCGAGGACGTGGCGTCGCGGTGATCGAGGGGGATACGTGACGACACTCTCGGTGGACCAGCGCGATGACGCCCTGCTCGCCGAACTGACCGGTGCCCCACAGCAATGGCTCGCCCTGTGCCGCGAGGCGGTCGCCGACGGGCCGGAAGCGACCCGCCGCCTGACCGAACGCCGCCGCGAGACCGGGGTCCTGGCCCGGCAGTCGTTGGCGCGGTGGAAGACCCTCGACGCGGTCGACGATCCGCTCGAGGAGGAATCCGAAGAGCCCGACCTGCAAAGCGGCAGGGTCACGGCCGATGTCTCCGCGGCCAATGCCATGGCCTCGCTCGCCCAGGCGGTGACCGGTGGTCTCGACCTCGCGCGGGCCTGCGCGATCTTCCTCGACCACGCCGAGCGGGCGGGCCTGCACTCGGTCGGCACGCAGCTGCTCCCCGCCGGGCCCGTCACCAGCGACGACACCCCACTCGCCGCGGTCGTGCTGCATCTGCTCGGTCAGGGCGGCCGACCGGCCCGTGGCTACGGCGTCCTGACGGCGCTCGAGCTGACGGCGCAACGCCCAGCCACCGTGCGGGTGACGCGGGTCAGCGTCTTGTTCATCGACATCTGCGGTCGGGGCCAGGTCGGTGTGCTGCGGCTGGAACAGGTCCGCGGTGGTCCGAGCGGTCTGCATCCCGATCCGGCGCGCATGGGCTTCCTCCAGGCCGATCGCGAGTTCGTCGACAGCCTCGACCGCGCCTGGCGGGTGAGCAGGCTGGCCGACACCGACGCGTGCGTCCTGTGGTCGGTGTCGGGCAAGGCCCATGCCCCCGCGAACGACATCAACGGTCCGTCGATGGGTGCGGCGATCGCGGTCGCCCTCGACGATCTCGCCCCGCGTCCGCACGTGCTGCGCTGGCTGCGACCCCGCCGGCTCGACCCGGCCTGCGCGGTGACCGCCGGTCTGTCGGGGACGTCGTTGACCGTGGTCGGTGGGTACGAGGGCAAACTTGCTGCGGCGCAACGGGCTTCGTTGCGGGTGGTGGTCGCCACCGCGGGTCACGACGAGGCGACCGAGCAGGCACCACAGAACTACACCGACCGGATCTCGACCGCGCGCACCGTGAGCGAGGCGATCGCGCGCACCCGTACCCGCGCCAATCTCGCACCGTGGCTCGTCTCGATCGCGGGCGTGCTGGCCGTGCTGTTGACGGTGGTGGCGGTGACCAACATCGTCCAGACCCGCATCGAGAACGCGGCGGCCATGGCGGAGGCCAACTCCCGGTTGTTCGCCGGCGTCGCCCGCGGCAATGCCGACTTCGACCCCGCGCTGTCGCAACTGCTCGCCCTGTCGGCCTACCGCACCAGCCCGACAGTGGACGCCCGCTCGGCGTTGCTGGAGACCTCCGGTGTCAGTACTCCGACGCGGATATCGCCGGGAGCGGTCCTCGGGCAGGACGCGGCCGGGGTCGATGTGCCGCGCGTGGCCACCACCGTCGACGGCGACATGATCGCGACCGGTCGCGGCGACGGCACCGTGGAACTGGTGCGCGTCACCGGCACCGGGGTCGACCGGTGGCCGCGGTTCGACACCGGCGGCGGTCCGGTGCGCAGCCTGGCGCTCAGTGCGAATCAGCAGTGGCTGGTGGTCGCCGGTGACCGCGAGGCCGCGCTGTGGACGCTCGCCGACCCCGGCACGCCCCGGCTGGCGACGCGGCTTCCGCTCGACGGCCAACTGCCCTGGTCGACGGCGTTCAGTCCCGATCTCGGCTTCCTGGCGATCGGCACGCACGGCGGGACCGTCCTCACCTGGCGCCTCGGTGACGATCCCGCGCGTCCGTCGGCGCTGCCCACCGTGGTCGTCGCCGGACAGTACGCGGAGGTCGCGCTGAGTGACCGCGCGCTCGTCGCCGCGGTTCCCCTGGCGACGGGATCGGCGTGGGCGACCACCGTCCGAGGTTGGGACACCGCGACTTTCGAACACGACCCGACCCCGGCCTTCGATCGCCGGCTCGACGGGCCGCACGGCGCGCAGGCGCGATCGGCGGAATTCAGCGCGGACGGCAGCGTGCTGGCGGTGGGACTCAATCCCGGCGAGGTCGCCCGGTGGCGCCTCGGCGCGGACCTCACCCGGCCCGAGCCGATGGCATCGGCGCCACGGGGCGCGAACGAGTACTTCGACGTGTCACTGGACCGGAACGGGCAGACGGCCGCGGTCGTCGGCGGCGACTCTCGCGCGCGCGTCGTCGACCTCGGCACGGGCGCCGAACTCGCCGTCTTCCCGAGCGGCTCGGTGGCCCGCGCGCGATTCCTCCGGGGCGACCGGTCGCTGGTGACCATCGGTGCCGACCAGGCGGTCCACGTGTTCGAGCTGCCGGGCCCGACGGCGTCCACGGAACCGCTGACAGTGTTCAGACTGCCCGCGGACCAACCGGAACCGGCGCCCGGCGTGCTGCCCGCGGCGCTCTTTCCCCGCCTTCGCGCGCTGTCGGCACTGTCGCCGGGCGCTACGCGGAACCCGGTGGACGGCGATCCCGCCGGATTCCTCGACACCGTCGCGGTGAGTCCCGACGGCACACGCGCCGCCATGCTGACCAAATACGCGATCCAGGTGTGGGACACCAGCGATCCCGCCACCTCGGTGCCGCTCGGTCCGCCGATCAGCAACGGCCTGGTCGACGCGCGCGGCATGGCATTCGCGCCCGACGGCACCTTGGCGATCGGCCGTGGCCTGACCGAGTCGGTGGAATTCTGGGAGGTGACCGGGCCGGGCGGGCCGACGCTGCGATCCAGCCTGCGATTCGGCCGTGGATATCCCACCGCGCTGACCTTCAGCCCCGATGGAAGCACCCTGGCCGTGGGCAGCCATCGCACCGGCAACGTCAGCGTCTACACCGTGCACGGTGCGCCCCTCGCGGAGTTGTCGGGCCTCCCGCCGCATGGTCAGGACATCACCCTGGCGTTGAGCAACCGCGGCACCCTCGCCGTCGGCACCCGCGACGGCGCCTTCCTCTACGAATTGCGCGGGCAGGCAACGCCACCCAGGCGTCTCCCGACCCCGGCAGGCACCAGCGGTCCGGTCGGTGCGCTCACCTTCGACCCCGCCGGGACCCGGCTCGCCCTCGACGACACCGCCAGCGGCCGAATCCTGCTGTGGGACTACACCGATCCGGACGAACCCACCGTCTATGCCGCACTCGACCGAGCGGAAAGACATTGGCAGCGAACGATGCTCGCCTTCGCCGCCGGTGGCTCGATCCTCACCGAATCGGCAGCGGACGGCACGGTGCGCCGGTGGAGTACCGATGCCGAGGTCGAGGCCCGGCGGATCTGTGCGAGCGGGACCGCGCCGATCACCCCGGCGGAGTGGACCCGCGCGCTGCCGGGCCGCGAACACGTCATCGCCTGCCCGGGGAACTGACCTTCTGGCGAGATCCGGACCGGAGGAGGTGAACTCCTCCGGTCCGGGTCGATCAGTGCTGGTGCGCGACCGTCACGCGCGAGACGTGCGTCGGTCCGTGCGGTTCGCCGCAGTGCCCGGTGTCGCTGTCGGGGGCGCCGATGTCGAGGAGCTGCGGGCCGGCGTGGTCGACCTGCAGCGTGACGTGCTCGATGTGGTGTTCGTGGTCGAGCATGTGCGCGATGTCCTCGCGGACCGCGTGGCAATCGTGGCCCGGCCGCACCAGCACGTGCGCCGAGAGCGCGGGGGAGCCGGAGGTGATCTCCCAGATGTGCAGGTCGTGTACCTCGGTGACGCCGTCGCGATCGGCCATGTCGCGGCCGATCCGCTCGGGATCGAGATGCTCGGGGGCGGCCTCGAGGAAGATCCGGCTCGACTTGCGGATCAGGCCCACGCCCGCCTTGGTCATCAGCGCCACCACGATCAGGGTCGCGACCACATCGGCCTGCACCCAGCCGGTCAGGATGATGACCAGGCCAGCAACCGCGGTCGCGATGAACGCGTACAGGTCGTTGAGGATGTGCTGGAACGCGCCCTCGATGTTGAGACTGGTGCGATCGGCCCGGCTGATCATCCAGGTGGCCAGCACGTTCACCGCGACACCGACCAGCGCGGTGATCAGCACCAGCGGGCCGTGCACGTCCGGCGGCTCGAACAGCCTGCGGATCGCCTCGTAGCCGAGCCACAGCGCCAGCAGCAACAGGGTGAGACCGTTGGCCTGCGCCGAGAGGATCTCCACCCGCTTCCAGCCGAAGGTCATCCGCCCGGTCGCCGGTCGCGCCGCGAGCCGGATCGCCACCAGGGCCAGCACGATCGAGGCGGCATCGGTGGTCATGTGCGCCGCATCGGACAGCAGGGCCAGCGACTGGGCGATGATGCCGACGATCACCTCACCGATCAGGAAGGTGACGATCACCGCCAGTGCTCCGGCCAGCCAGCGCTTGTCGCTGTTGGCCGATACCCCGTGGTCGTGTCCGTGTCCTGCGCCCATCGCGTTCCCCTCTCCCTGCGTTTCGATCGTCGCCATCGTATGCACACATGTCTATGTATGCAATTCCGTCGCCGGGGTACAGCCTAGGCCCGCGCGCGCGATCGTGGGGAAGCCACGTTCGGCGCGATCAGTCCGGATCGGGCCAGGACTCCTCGACGATCAACCGGCCCGACTCGCGCATCAGCGCGTACTGCGCGGCGATCGCCTCGGACGGGTAGGTCGGCCAGTACGACACCGCGCCGGTCGCCTTGTCGATGACGTGCACCGAACCGCCGACGGGGATCGGCCGATCCGGTGGCGCGTGCAGCGGGCGCACATCGAAAACCGTGAAACCATCGGCGAATTCGACGATGTGCCGGTCGGTACCCGGTGTCTCGGCGGGCAGATGCTCGGCCGCGACGCGGGCGGCCTCTTCTCGGTCGACCGGCGTGTGCGCGCCGGTCGGGTATGCATGGATGTCCACGTACTCAGCTCCTCGCCGCGATTCTCGCCGCCGCCGCGCGATCATGTCGGCGATTCGGGCGAAGCCGGAAAAAGGAACGAGCCCGGCGGCCCTGCTCCCCCCTCCTGGAGCAGGCCCGGCCGGGCTCGTGGGAAAAGTGTCGCGCGCGGGGCCAGCAGGATTCTGAAGAGCCGCTTAACGCGACCGTTGTCATCGGGGCCACCTGCGGCGATAACCGAACATGACGGAGAAATCCTGCGGTCCGCGCTGTGCGCGACTGTGTACCAGGGACGGGCTGGCCGAGGTGCTGGCCGCCGATCGTGGCCTGCTGCACTGGCGGGCGCTGCGGGATCTCGGTGATTCCGGTCTGGCCGAGCACGCCGTGCAGGAGACGCTGCTGCGCGGCTGGCGGGCGTGCGGTGACTTCGACGCGCGCAAAGGCAGCGTGCGGACGTGGCTGCTGGCGATCGAACGCAATGTCGTCATCGACATCGCGCGGGCGCGCGCGATCCGGCCCGGCGATGTGGGCTGGGCCGACATCACCGAGGTGAGTGGTTGTGGCGGACCGGATTTCGCCGACGGACTGGTCGACGGACTGCTGGTCGACCAGCTGCTGTCCCGGCTGCCGGAGCCGCAGCGCGCGGCGGTGGTTGAGGTGTTCCTGCGCGATCGCGGCTATCGGGAAGTGGCCGCGGACTTCGGTGTTCCGGTCGGCACCGTGAAGACCCGGGTGCACTACGCGCTGCGTTCGCTGCGCGAGTTGCCCGAGGTTGCCTGATCGGCGCCCATATCGCCCTTTTGGGCGTGTGACCAGCGAAAACAGATCGTTAGTTGCGGTCACATTTCGGTAACTGTGCTTGCTCTCGTGATGCTCACGTTGCAAGAGTGAACCACTGGGTTTGATGTTACCAATGGGAAGGGAGGGGTGCTCCGGTCCCGGGGCACCGACCGAACATGCAGCCAAACATCATCAAGGCCGGTCTCTGCTCCACTGTCTCCGCCGCGGTCGTCGTGTCGCTGTCCGGGCTCGCGCCCGTGACCGCCCACGCGACGCCGGAACCGGCTACCGGCGACAAACTCGCAGGCAGAACAATCTTTCTCGACCCCGGCCATCAGGGGTCCGCGCATTCGGAGAACCTCGCCCGCCAGGTCGACAACGGTCGTGGCGGCACCAAGGACTGCCAGACCACCGGCACCACCTCGATCAACGGCATCCCCGAGCACACCATCAACTGGGAAGTCGCCCAGCTGGTCAAGGCGTCGCTGCAGGCGCTCGGCGCCCAGGTGGTGCTGAGCCGTGCCGACGACGCCGGCTGGGGCGGGTGCGTCGACGATCGCGCCCGCGCGGCCAACGAGTCGGGCGCCGCGGTCGCGGTGAGCATCCACGCCGACAGCGCCCCCGTCGACCAGCGGGGATTCCACCTGATCGTCCCGCAGCTGCCCATCCCCGACACCGCGGCCGACCGCGCGCAGTCCGGCCCCGGCCGCACCGTCTCCACCGCCGTCCGCGACGCCTACCTGGCCGCCGGTTTCCCCGCCGCCACCTACGCGGGCGTCAGCGACGGCCTGCAGACCCGCGCCGACATCGCAGGCCCCGCGCTGACGCAGGTGCCCCTGGTCTTCGTCGAGATGGGCAATGCCGCCAACCCCGAGGACGCGGCCCTGCTCGAATCCAGGGAAGGGCAGCTCGAACACGCCATCGCCATCGTCACCGGCGTCGCCGGATACCTGCTGAACACCCCCGTCGCCGCCGCGATCCCCGCCTCCGCCCCCCACCCGTCCTCCGACGAAGCGCCACCGAACGACGCGCACCCGGAGCCGGAATCCACACCGGGCGAAGAGAATTCGGCGCCAGCGGGCGAGGCGCCCGCCGACTCCGTTCCCGCGGCCCCGGCCGAGGAAGCTCCCGCTCCGGCTGATCCGGCCCCCGCCGACGAGGCCCCGGCCGACCAGGCTCCCACCGAATCGGCACCGACTGACCAGGCCCCGGGCGACGAAGCCCCGATCGACCAGGCTCCCGCCGAGCCGGGCCCGATCGACCAGTCCCCGGCCGACGCGGCACCGGTCGAACAGGCCCCGGCCGAGGAGAACTCGACCCACCAGGACGAACCTCCCGCCGACGGCCCGCCCCCGGCCGAACCGGAACCCGATACCTCCACGGCACCGGCAGCACTGGCGTCGAGCCGCATCCTGACCGCAGCCCCATCCGGCTCGAGTGACCCATCCGCCCCCAGCGAGGCACCGGCCCAGCCGGAACCGACCGACGCGGCCCCGGCCGCCGCCCCTGCCCCCACCGGTTCCAGCGATGATTCTCCGCAGGCCGAAGGAACGGAACCGTCGACCGGTTCGAGCGAGGAGTCGGCGCCGACCGACCTTGCTCCAGCGCCGACCGAGCCTGCCCCGGCAGACCCGAACCAGCCCGCCGACGAGCCCGAGTCGGAGCTCGAGTCCGCGATGGCGGCTTCGCGTGAGCTGCCCATTTCCCGGCTCGCGATCCTGACCGGTTTGCCGACCAGTTCCAGCGATGATTCTCCGCACGTCGAGGGTGCGGAGCCGTCGACTGGTTCGAGTGGTGAGCCGACGCCGTCCGATCCTGCTCCGGCCGATCCGGATCAGGCTCCGGCCGAGTCCGCGCCGGAGCCCGATGGTGCAGTCGATCCCGATGGCGCGACCGAGGCTTCACAGATAGCGGGCCTCCCTGTTGCCGTCCTGACTGCCTTGCCGAGTGGTTCGAGTGAAGAGGCCACGGAGTCCGACCCGAGCCCGTCGACGGGTTCGAGCGACGAGTCCGCACCCGCCGATCCTGCTCCCGCCGAGCCGACTGAGCCCCCGACCGAGTCCGACGCCGATGCGGCGACGGCCCCGGCGGCACGGACCGAGGCTTCCGCCATAGACCTGGCCGGGCTGCCGACCGGTTCGAGCGATGCGTCCCCGCAAGCTGACGAGTCGAGCCCGTCGACCGGTTCGAGTGACGAGTCGACACCGTCCGACCCCGCTCCGGCCGATCCGGATCAGGCGCCGGCCGAGTCCGCGCCGGACCCCGGTGCCGCGGTCGACCCCAACGGCTCCGTCGAGCCCGACGCCGCGACCGAGGCTTCGCTGCTGGCGGTTCTCCCCGCTGCTGGCCTGGCCGGCTTACCGACCGGTTCGAGCGGAGAGGCCACAGAGTCCGAAGACCCGAGCCCGTCGACGGGCTCGAGCAACGAGTCCGCACCCACCGACCCCACTCCGACCGAGCCGACTGAGCCCGACACTGACGCGGCGACGGTCCCGGCGGCACGAACCGAGGTCTCCGCCATAGATCTGGCAGAACTGCCAACCGGTTCGAGCGATACAACCCCGCAGCCTGACGAGTCGAGCCCGTCGACCGGTTCGAGTGACGAGTCGACACCCTCCGACCCCGCTCCCGCCGATCCGGACCAGGCCCCGGCCGAGTCCGCCCCGGAGTCCAATGGCGCGGTCGAGCCCAATGACTCCGTCGAGCCCGACGCCGCGACCGAGGCTTCGCTGGTGGTGGGTCGTCTCGCTGCCGGCCCGGTCGGGTTGCCGACCGGCTCGAGTGATGCGGCCCCGCAGTCTGACGAGTCGAGCCCGGTCACCGGTTCGAGCGATGAGTCGACGCCGTCTGACCCTGCTCCGGCCGATTCGGATCAGGCTCCGGCCGAGTCCGGTGCCGCGGTCGAGCCCGATGGTGCCGTCGAGTCCGGTCCCGGGACCGAGTCCAATGGTGCCGTCGAAGCCGATAGTGCGGTTGAGTCCAATGGTGCGACCCAGGCTTCGCTGGTGGCGAGGTTCTCCGGTGCGGGTCTGACCGGATTGCCGACTGGATCGAGTGGGGACGAACCGCAGGCGGAGGGGGAGACTCCGTCGACCGGTTCCGGTGGCGAGGTTCCGGAGGGTGAGGGGACTCAACCGTCGACCGGACCGAGCGATCAGACCACTCCGGAATCCGATGCGCCGGAATCCGCTCCGGAGGCGGCTGCGGCCGCACGGGCGCTCGTGCCCGCCGCGGCACCCTCGACCGGCTCGAGCGTCGGGATCCCGCCGGGTGCGGATCGGAGCCCGTCGACCGGTTCGAGCATCGAGTCGAACCCGGTGCCCGATCAGCCGGAAGGCGAGCCCGAAACGCCCGCCACGACGCCGGCATTCGGTCCGATCGCCGTGCCTTCGAGCGGGTCGAGTGACCAGGCCGCGCCTGGTGATGAATCGACCCCGCCGACCGGCTCGAGCGACGAGGCTCCGTCCACCGAACCTGCGCCCGCGGACCCGAACCAGCCGTCCGAACCTGATCCGGAAGCCGACTCCTCGACCACTCCGACGGCCTTGGTGTTGGGCCGCGTCCCCGCCGCGGTGCCCACTCGTCCACGCCCGCCGACCATTGGGAACGACCAGGCGCCCGCCGAAGGTGCGGATCAGACGGGCGCAACTTCCGAGTCTTCCGCCCCCGCAGCAGCGCCGAGTGCCCCGAAGAACGAGCAGCCTTCACCCACCCACGGCACCGCGCCGACAGCGACCACGCCGGAAACCACCACGGGTGCTACAGAACCGGCCCCCGCCGCGGCGCCCACGCGTCCGCGCCCGCCGCACAACTCGAACGGCGAGTCCTCGCTCCCCGCGGAATCGGACCAGTCAGGCCCGAAAACCACCTCGGGCGCTGGGCAACCGGCACCCGCAGCGGGACCGACGCGTCCACCGCGTGGCCCGAACGCCGAGTCCCCGTCTGCCGATGAGTCGGACCGGCCGGGCTCGGAAACCACCTCGAGCGGATCGCAGCCGTCGCCCGCGGCGGCACCGAAGCGCGGTCCGCGGGGCGATTCCTCGTCCGCCGAGGAATCGGACACGGTGGATCCCACTCCGAATCCGGCCGAAGCGGGCCCGGCATTCGGCCCCGCCGCGCCCCCTCCGCCACCCCCGCCGAGCGGTACGAACACCCGGGCTCCCCTCGTAGTCCCGCCCGGCAAGACGGAAGCCGCACCGAACTCCGACCCCGCGGCAACACCTCAATCACCCGCGCTGCCAAGCGGTTCGAGTGACGGATCCACACCGTCCGGAGACCCCGAAGAGCCTGGTACCCCGAATGGGCAGGCCTCCGAGGACCCCCAGCAGGCCGACGTCCCGAACGGGCAGCTCACCGACCAGTCTCAGCAGTCCCGCACTCCCAACGGTCAGACCGCCGATGAGCCTCAGCAGTCCGGTGCTCCGAACGGTCAGCTCGCGGACGAGCCTCAGCAGTCCGGTGCTCCGAACGGTCAGCTCGCAGACGAGCCTCAGCAGTCCGATGCTCCGAACGGTCAGCTCGCAGACGAGCCTCAGCAGTCCGATGCTCCGAACGGTCAGCCCGCGGACGAGCCTCAGCAGTCCGATGCTCCCAACGGCCAGCCCGCCGACGAGCCCCAGCAGTCCGGTACCCCCAACGGCCAACCCACGGACGACCCTCAGCAGTCGAGTCCGCTCAACGGTCAGCCCGCCGCCGCACTCACATTCGCTCCCCACGTGCTCCCGGTCCGCGCTCCCCTCGGCGCACCCGCCCCAGCACCGGTGCCCGTCGCCCCGGCCCGCACCGCAGCACCCGACGCACCCTCCGCGCCATCCAACACCACCCCGAGAAAACGCAGCACCCCACCGAAGACCGACCCCGCCCCGGAGGAACTGGCCCCTGACCTGAGCTCACTCGGCGGCCCGATCACCACCGTCCTCGACCTGCTGATGCCGCTCGCCAGGGCACTCGGCATGGACAACACCGCGATCACCAGCCAACTGATCAACCTCGCCTACACCCTCGTCGGCCTGGTCTTCGGCCCGACGAAGTAGCAACGCGACGGCGTCTCCGGAGGTACCCGGATCCATCGGATCTCCGCGTACCACCGGAGGCGCCGCTCGCATGTGGTCACCAGACGGACCGCGCAGGTGGGTGGGCAGGGGCATCGCTGCGGCGGCTGGCACCATGGGTGCGGTGATTCCTGTCGTGATCGTTGCTGGGTTTCTCGGGTCCGGGAAGACGACCTTGCTCAATTACCTGTTGCGCAACAATCGGGGGACCCGGATCGGGGTGGTGGTCAACGATTTCGGGGCGGTGAACATCGACGCGATGCTGGTGGCGGGGCAGGTCGACGCGATGGTGTCGTTGGGGAACGGGTGCGTGTGCTGTGCGGTGGACGTGTCCGAGCTCGATGATCTGTTCGGGCGGTTGGCGCAGCCGCGCAGTGCGGTGGATGTGATCGTGGTGGAGGCCAGTGGGCTGGCCGAGCCGCGGAATCTGATCCGGATGGTGGTGGCCAATCCGAATCCGCGGATCGGGTACGGCGGGTTGGTCGAGGTGGTCGATGCCGAGCAGTTCGGTGCGACGAGCGCGCGGCACCCGGAGTTGGTGACGCATCTGCGGCTGGCCGATCTGGTGCTGGTGAACAAGGCGGACCGGGTCGCGCCCGAGGCGCTCGCGGCGCTGCGCGAGCAGGTGGCAGGCTGGGTCGGCCAGGTGCCGGTGTACGCGACGACGCACGGCCGCGTCGATCCCGGCCTGCTGTTCGACGATCACGTGCCCGAGGAACCGAAGGTCGCCCAGCAGCTGAGTTTCGACTCCCTGCTCGACGAGCACGACCACGATCACGACGACCCCGACCATCGCCACCTGCACGACGAGTACGTCTCGGTCTCGTTCACCAGTGAGCGCCCCCTCGACCCGCGCGCCCTGGTCACGTTCCTGGAAGACCCGCCGCCCGGCCTGTTCCGCGCCAAGGGCTGCGTGGCGTTCGCGGTCCCGGGAGAACGTCGCAAGTTCGAGGTGCACCTGGTCGGCAGGCACGTGGTGTTCACCCCTGGCACCTGGGCGCGCGGCGAACAGCGGATCACGAACCTGGTCCTGATCGGATCGGGCCTGGACGCGGACGCCGCACGGAAACGACTGGACGACACCGTGTTCGACGGCGACTCACCCCTGGACGAACAGTCCATGCTCGGAATCTGGCGCTACACCCCAACCGTCGAATGACCCAGATCTGGACAGGCGATCACCAGGCTGTGGTGGCGTGACCCACTCGGTCGATGCCTGCACCAGTGCCTGGTGATCACTTGTCCAGTGGCAGCTAGCCGCAGGCGTTGACCCATTCGGAGAGCCCGTCGGCGAAGAGCTGGCGCTTCCAGATGGGGACCTCGTGTTTGATGCGCTCCACGAGTTCGGCGCACACGGTGAACGCCTCGCCCCGGTGGGGGGCGGCCACCGCGACGACTACCGCGAGGTCGCCGATGGTCAGCGAGCCGATCCGGTGCGTCGCGGCGACGGGAAGTCCGCTGGCGGCGGACACTTCGGCGCACACCTGGCGCAGGAAACGCTCGGCCTGCGGGTGGGCCGAGTACTCCAGTGCCGAAACCGCTTGCCCGCCATCGTGGTTGCGCACCTTGCCGGTGAACACCACGACCGCGCCGAATTCCGGCCCGTCGACCGCCTTTTCGACCGCGATGGGGTCGAGATCGTGCTCGAGGATCGCCGTCAGCCGGACCGCCCCGTCCTCATTCATGGGCGCCACCTCCGGCTACTTGCGCGAGCAGATGATCCAACAGTGGTTCCAGGACCGCGATCCCGTCCTTCACCCCGCCCGGCGAACCGGGCAGGTTGACCACCACGGTACCGCCGACCAGCCCCGCGACACCACGGCTGAGCGCGGCCAACGGGAATTTCGCGGTGCCGCGCTGGCGGATCGCGTCGGCGACGCCGGGCAGTTCCCGATCGAGCACCGCGCGGGTCGCCTCGGGGGTGGCGTCGGTGGGAGAGGCGCCGGTGCCACCGGTGGTGACGATGAAGGAGGGCTCGCCGTCGAGCGCATCGCTCAACCCGGCCGCGATGTCGGCATCGGCGTAGACGAGCGGGCCGCGCACCGAGAAACCCTGCGCGGTAAGCCATTCGGCGAGCACCGGCCCGGTGGTGTCGGTGCGCGTCCCGGCGGCGGCGCCGGTCGAGGCGACGACCACCACGGCGGTCCGTGACCCGTCCACCTGTGCGGCGTCCGGCACCGGCGTGGACGTCGCTGCGGATGGCGCCGATTCGACCGCCGACCCGGTTGTCGACGGACCGTCCGGCCGCTCGGCCGTCGATGCGCTGTTCGGGTGGCTGGTTCCGGCAGCTGCGGCCGTCGATGTGGTCGCGTGTCGCACGACGCCCGCGTCCACCTGCGCCAGTCGACTCAGTGCCTCCGCGCCGCTCGGGCTCGTCCCCGCCTCGTCGCGCGCCACGGTGGCGCCGACGACGTCCCGGCTTTCCGGCCGCACCCAATGCCCATGCTTCCCACCCTCTTTGGTGAGCAACCGCACCCCGTTCAGCACCGCCGCCGGATCGACCGCCTTCACCATGTCGTGCAGCGTGAGCCCCGCCACGGCGACCGCGGTGAGCGCCTCCATCTCGACCCCGGTCGGCCCGGTGGTCTTGGCCGAGGCCTGGATGGTGATCGAGGTATCGGTGAACCCGAACTCGACCTTCACCGACGACAACGCCAGCTGATGACACAGCGGAATCAGCTCCGAAGTCCGCTTGGCCCCGGCGATTCCGGCCAGCCGCGCTGTCGACAGCACATCCGCCTTGGGCATCCCGTCGGCGCGCACCAGCGCGATCACCTCAGGCGTGGTAACCAATTCCCCTGCGGCCACAGCGATCCGAGTCGTATCTGCCTTGGCACTCACATCGACCATTCGTGCACGACCCTCGCGGTCGACGTGCGACAACTCGCTCATAAGAACAAGATTCGCACAGGGGAACCGGCGGGCAGCGCGGTGACCTCGGCGGGTACGTCCACGAGCGCATCGGCCCAGGCCATCCCCGCGATGAGATGCGAACCGGGTCCCGAGATCACTTCCACTCCCTCCTCGGTCAGCAGACCGCGCAGATATTGACGTCGTCCGGCGGGGGAGCGCACCGGGGTCAGCAGCGTCACCTCGCGGGTCTCCGGCGCGGACAGTCCGCCCAGCGCGCGCACCGCGGCCCGGGCGAACACGGCATAGGACACCATCGTGCTCACCGGATTCCCGGGGAAACTCAGCACCGGAACGCCGTCGACCACCGTGTATCCCTGCGGTCCACCCGGCTGCACCGCGACCGACCCGAAAGTCCCGCCGAGTGGTGCGAGCACATCCTTGACGACCTCGAAGTCACCCTTGGACACCCCACCCGAGGTGAAGACCACATCGGCGCCGGCCACCGCGGCCCGCAGCACGGTGGTGAACCGCGCCGGATCGTCGGTGCTGTGCGCCACCTCGACCACCTCGACACCATCGGCCCGCAACGCCGCGGCCAGCGCGATCCCGTTCGAGTTGTAGATCTGCCCCGGCGCCAGCTCGCTGCCCGCGGGTCGCAGTTCGTCGCCGGTGGTGATGCACACCGCCCGCAGCCGGGTCAGCACCGGCACCGTCGACAGTCCGACGGCGGCCAGCGCCGCGATGTGCCGGGGCGCGAGCAGGGTGCCCGCCCGGGCGACCAGCTCACCGGTGCGCACGTCGGTGCCCGCCTCGCGCACGAACTCGCCCCGCCCGCGACCCCGCTCGACGACGATCCGATCCGCGCCGACCTGCACGTCCTCGACCGGGATCACGCAGTCGGCGCCGGGCGGAATCGGCGCGCCGGTCATCACCTTCATCGCCGACCCGGCGGGCAGCGCCGCCGTCCCCGCCTTGCCTGCCGCGATCACACCGACCACCGGCAGCGCGGCCGGGGTCACCGCCACATCGGCGGCCCGCACGGCATACCCGTCCATCGCCGAGTTCCGGAACACCGGCAGATCGATGGGCGAGACCACGTCGGCGGCGAGGACCCGGCCGAGCGCGGCCGGAACCGGCGCCTGCTCGTCGGGGCGCTCGGACAGGTGGGCCAGCAGCGCGGCGACGGTGTCGCGGTACTCGTCGACGCTGCGCGCCGACGCGGTGGCGGGCCGGGGAGTCATGCTGTCAGCCTAATCGCCGTCGGACCGGCGGGTTCGGACCGCGTCGCTCACCGCGGGCGGTTGCTCGCGGTGAGCCCGACGAGTTCGTGACCATTCGGCCCGCCGCACGGATCCGACGGGGTCCGACAGGTCATACTGGAGAAATGACGCTGGTCGATATGGGGATTCCCGCTGTGCGATCGGAGCCGCCGTCCCTCGACGGCAGGCCCGAGACGCCGCTCCTCGTCGACCGGTTCGGCCGGATCGCGCGCGACCTGCGCGTTTCCATCACCGAGAAGTGCTCGCTGCGCTGCACCTACTGCATGCCCGAGGAGGGTCTGCCGCCGATCCCGCGCGAGGAACTGCTCACCACCGACGAGATCGTGCGGCTGGTCTCGCTGGCCGTCACCGAACTCGGGGTGCGTGAGGTGCGATTCACCGGCGGTGAGCCGCTGATGCGCCGGGAACTGGAACAGATCGTCGCAGGCTGTCACGCGGCGGTGCCGGGCACACCGCTGGCGATGACGACCAACGGCGTCGGCCTCGAACACCGCGCCGCCGCGCTGGCCAAGGCGGGCCTGTCCAGGGTGAATGTCTCCCTCGACACCGTCGACCGGGTCGATTTCACCCGCCTCACCCGCCGCGACCGCCTCGAATCGGTGCTCAACGGCATCCGCGCCGCCCGCGATGCCGGGCTCACCCCGGTGAAGGTGAACGCGGTGCTCATGCGGCAGAACCTGGCCGGTGCCCCGGATCTGCTCGCCTGGTGCCTGGCCGAGGGCTGTGAACTGCGCTTCATCGAGGAGATGCCGCTCGACGCCGACCACGAGTGGGCGCGCGACCACATGGTGACCGCCGCCGACCTCCTGGACGTGCTCGGCGCACGCTTCACCCTCACCCCCACCGGTCGCGTCGACCCCTCGGCACCCGCCGAGAAATGGCTGGTCGACGGCGGCCCCGCCACCGTCGGCATCATCGCGACGGTCACCCGCAAGTTCTGCGACAGCTGCGACCGCACCCGGCTCACCGCCGACGGCATGCTGCGCTCGTGCCTGTTCAGCGACCAGGAATTCGACGTGCGCACCGTGCTGCGGGCAGGCGCCGACGACGCCGAGGTAGCCGAGCTGTGGCGCGGCGCGATGTGGCAGAAATGGGCCGGGCACGGTATCGATGCCGCCGGTTTCGTCCCCCCGGAACGCACGATGGGAGCCATCGGTGGTTGAGGTCCGCTATTTCGCCGCCATCGCCGACGCGGTCGGCAAGAACACCGAATCACTCGAACTACCCGACGGCGCCACCGTCGCCGACCTGCGCGCCACCCTGGCCGCCACCTACGGCTCGGAGGTCGACGGCCTGGTCGGCGTGTGCGCCTTCCTCATCGGTGACGAACTCACCCGCGACCCGTCGGCCATGCTCCGCGAGCGTGTCGACGTGCTGCCCCCGTTCGCGGGCGGCTGACAGTGGTACAGAGCAAAGCCGCCGATGTCGCGACCTACCTCGCCGAACTCCCCGCGGATCGTCGCGAGGCACTGACTCGGTTGCGTGAACTGTGCCTGCGCGAGCTCACCGGCTTCACGGAGGCCATGGCCTACGGCATGCCCGTCTACGAACGCGACGGCGTCGGCGAGATCGGCTTCGCCAGTCAGAAGCAGTACATCTCCTTCTATCTACTCCGCTCCGATGTCCGCGACGCCTTCGCCGACCGCCTGGCGAGCCACGACATGGGCAAGGGCTGCCTGCGCTTCCGCAAGGACGTGGACTTCGACCTCGTCCGAGACCTGTTGCGCGCCACCGCTTCCGGTGAAGGCGCCGTGATCTGCTAGCGGGTCGTCGGCTCGAGGTAGGACAGCAGCAGCTTGATCAGCAGCACCGGCGTGAACCACAGCACCGCATCCGGGGCGGGCAGCAGCGTGAGACCGAGCACGGTGATCGCGAACGCCGCCGGGCGCCCCATCCGCAGCACGAGCACGGCACCGGCCAGCGCGAGGCCATAGATCCCGAGCGCTGTGGCCCAGCTGAAACCGGGGACGACCAGGGCCAGGACGAACGGCTGGACGTGGAACGCCACGAAGGCGAGATGGTGCCGGTCGGTCCGGTTCGGGCCGTGGAACTTGCGGGTCGCCGCCGCGGTCGCGTTGACGACGGCACCGCCGAACAGGTCGAAGGCGATCACCGTGACGATGGCCAGCGTCCACCACGGCCACCCTTCGTCGACCGCGAGTGCGATGGCCAGAACCGCGCCCGCGATCGCGGTGCCGTAGCAGAGCACCCGGTCCGACACGGTCGCGCCCGGCGCGATCAGGACGTCGTCGATCGTGCTCATCGCAGACCCGCCACACAGACCTCGACGATCGGGTCCGCGAGCTCGAGCAGCGAGATCTCCGGATCCAGCAGCCACTGCACCAGGCATCCCTCGATCGCGCCGATGATCACGGTGGCCGTGCGTTCCGGGTCGAGGCCGGGCCGCAACTCCGCCTCGCGGAGCAGGGCGGCGATGCGCGCGCGGTAGTCGCGGTAGACGCCCGCGATGTCGAGGGGGGTCGACCACAGATCCAGCTGGATCCGGGCCAAGTCGGCGTCCTCGGCGAGCATGGTCACGGTGGCGCGGATCAGTGTGGCGACCCGGTTCAGCGGTTCGGCGGTGTCGTCGGCCGCGGCGAGGGTGTCGGCCACCCGGGCGGCGTGCGCGTCGAAGGCCGCCTCGAGCAGGGCGTCGCGGCTGTCGAAGTACAGGTAGACGCTGCCCTTGGCGATACCGGCCTCGGCGGCGACGTCATCGATGCGCGCGGCCGCGAAACCTTTGCGTGCGAACACGCGGACGGCCGCGGTGAGGATCTCCTGGCGGCGCGCCGCCTTGTCCACTCTCTTGGGGCTCACCCCACAAGCATGACTGACCAGTCAGTCATAATGCAAGAGTTCAGCGCCACCAGGTGTCGAGGGGAGTGACGGGCACGGTGCGCTTGTGGCGGGTGTTGGTGAAGATCGTCTCGATCCGCGACGCGACCTCCTCGGTGACGTCCTTGCCCTCGAGATAATCGTCGATCTCGGAGTAGCGCAGGCCCAGTGCGTCTTCGTCGGCCAGGGCGGGGCGATCGTCTTCGAGGTCGGCGGTGGGGACCTTGGACCAGATGCTCGACGGCGCGCCCAGCTCCTGCAGCAGTGCGGCACCCTGCCGCTTGGTGAGACCGGTGAGGGGAGTGAGGTCGACCCCGCCGTCGCCGAACTTGGTGAAGAAGCCGGTCACCGCCTCGGCGGCGTGATCGGTGCCGACCACCAGCAGGCTCTCCTGCCCGGCCAGCGCGTACTGGGCGACCATCCGCTCGCGCGCCTTGATGTTGCCACGCACGAAATCGCGCAACCGCTCGTGATCGAGCGCGCCGGCGACCTCGGCGGCCACCGCGTCGGCGCCGGGCCGGATGTTCACCACGACCGCGCGATCGGGGTCGACGAAGTTCAGCGCGATCTGCGCGTCGTGCTCGTCGGCCTGCATGCCGTAGGGCAGGCGCACCGCGAGGAAGGTCGCCTCGACACCCTCGGCGCGCAATTCCTCGACGGCGAGCTGGCACAGCCGACCGGCCAGCGCGCTGTCCTGGCCACCGCTGATCCCGAGCGCGAAGCCCTTGGCCGGTGTGGTGGCGAGGTAGTCCTTGAGGAAGTCGACGCGGCGGCGGACCTCCTGCTTCGGCGCTATCTCGGGCAGCACGCCCAATTCGGTAATGATCTGTTCACGCAGTGTCCCCATGCCGTCTCACTCTACTTGCGCGGCAGTCGAAACGGCCCGCCGAACGAGCCATTCCCAGTTGTCGCCGATCTGCGCGCGGGTGTAGCCGTCGACCTCGAGCTGGTAGGTGATCAGGGCCGCCGAGAGCGTCGAGAGCATGGTGTCGGCGATCAGCGGCAGCTCGCCGGCCACCCCGGCCGCCCGCAACAGCAGCACGATGTGCGCCTTGTGCAGCAGATAGGGTGCCCCACCGAATCGGCCGCCGTTCTCCTCGGCGGCCTGGTGTAAGTCCCCCTCGACCTCGATGTCGAGCAGCCGGGTCCGGCCGAAGGCGATGAGCCGCTCCACCGGGCTCGCGTCGGGCCCCATCGGGCCGGGCCCGAACATGAAGGCCGCCTGGAACTTCTGCTCGGAGTGGTCGAGCAGGGCCAGCATCAGCCCGGTGCGGTTGCCGAACCGGCGGAAGACGGTGCCCTTGCCCACGCCCGCGCGCTTGGCGAGCGCGTCCATCGTCAGCCCGGCGACGCCGTGTTCGCGCACCAGCTGCTGGGCCGCGTCGAGCAGCAGCGCGCGATTGCGCGCGGCATCGGCGCGCTCGACGGGTTCGGCGCTGCCGGGCGTCGGTGGTCCGATCCGCAGCAGGGGCGGTTCGTCGGACCTGGGTGTGGTGGAGCTCACGCTGCTCACACGTCCTCCGCGGGAAGTAATCGGACCGGGGTCCGGTTATTGTCGGATGAAACTTTGCAACAGTCCACTGAGTACACCAGGAGTTGTCATGAGCGAGACCCGCATCCTCACTCTCGTCGGAAGCCTGCGCGCGGGCTCGATCAATCGGCAGCTGGCCGAGGCAGCGGTACAGACCGCGCCCGAAGGCGTCGACATCAGCATCTACGAGGGTCTGGCGGAAATCCCGTTCTACAACGAGGACCTCGACGTGCCCGGTTCGGTGCCCGCGCAGGTCGAGGCGCTGCGCACGGCCGTCGACGGCGTCGACGCGGTCCTGCTGCTCACCCCCGAGTACAACGGCACCCTGCCCGCCGTCCTCAAGAACGCCATCGACTGGGCCTCGCGTCCCTACGGCGCCGGTGCCATCAAGGGCAAGCCGGTCGCCGTGGTGAGCGCGTCGATCAGCCCCAACGCGGCCGCGTGGGCGCACGGTGACACCGTCAAGGCGGTCGGCGTCGCCGGTGGTGTCGTCGTCGAGTCGGCCACCGCGCAGTTCGCCACCATCGGCGAGCGCTTCGGGCAGACCCACCCCAGCCAGGACGCCGAGGCGCTGACCCAGCTCGGCGCGGTCGTGCACCAGCTGGTCACCGCCGCCACCGCGCAGGTGAACGCGTAAGCTGTCCATCAGCTCCTGAGGGGCGTCGCATCCACACCGGATGCGACGCCCCTTTTCGCGTGTCCGGCGGGTTTGCTGAAGACTCGCCGGGATGCGAAATCGTGATCTGGGACACTGTTTCGCCTGCTCGCCGATCGGGTGTCCTGGGACTTACGACGTCGGAATTACATCTGTGCGACTCGCAACACCTTGTGTTGTTCACATCTGTCGGACACTAGGTGTAGTGTCTTCGGTACTGGAACACGGTGTGAAGCCACCACTGATCGGGCCCAAGGGAAGGGGTTACGAGCAGGGCTTTCTTCGCCAGATCCAGGAGTTTGCGCAGCATCACCGTTCGTGCACTTGCATACGGATCACAGGCTGTGGATCAGGCATAGGAGAGGGAGAACCTAGATGACCATCACCGTGTACACCAAGCCCGCTTGCGTCCAGTGCAATGCCACCTACAAGGCGCTCGACAAGGTCGGGGTGGACTACGAGATCATCGACATCTCCGAGAACGCCGAGGCGCGCGATTACGTCATGGCGCTCGGCTACCTGCAGGCTCCGGTCGTCGTCGCGGGTGAGGATCACTGGTCGGGCTTCCGTCCCGATCGCATCAAGTCGCTCGCCGTCGCGGCCGCTTAGGACTTCGCCGGAAGGAGGCGCCATGCCCGAGCGGAACACTCCGGGCGGGCTGGTCTACTTCTCCAGCGCTTCGGAGAACACTCATCGTTTCGTCGAGAAGCTGGGTCTCCCGGCCACTCGGCTACCACTGCACACCGCTGAATCGCTGCGCGTCGACGAACCCTACGTGCTGATCACCCCCACCTACGGGGGTGGTCGGCACGTCATGGGCGGACAACGTCCCGACCGGGACCTCGTACCGCGGCAGGTCGCCAAGTTCCTCAACGACCCGCACAACCGCGCCCTGCTGCGCGGGGTGATCGCGGCCGGAAACACGAACTTCGGCGATACCTATTGCGCCGCAGGCGACATCATCTCGCGCAAGAGCGGGGTGCCGTATCTGTATCGCTTCGAACTCATGGGAACCGCTGAGGACGTCGCGCGCGTCCGAGAGGGATTGGGATTGTTTTGGCAACAGCAACCACAGCACCGGCAGGCAAGTCAGCCCGTCTAGAGCAGGCCGCCACGCGTGCCGATGCGGGCGAGGTCATGGACTACCACGCCCTCAACGCGATGCTGAACCTGTACGGCCCCGACGGCAAGATCCAGTTCGACAAGGACCGCGAGGCCGCCCACCAGTACTTCCTGCAGCACGTCAACCAGAACACCGTCTTCTTCCACAACCTGGACGAGAAGCTGGACTACCTGGTCAAGGAGAACTACTACGAGACCGAGGTGCTCGATCAGTACGATCGCCCCTTCGTCAAGCAGCTCTTCCAGCAGGCCTACGCCAAGAAGTTCCGGTTCCCCACCTTCCTCGGCGCGTTCAAGTACTACACCTCCTACACGCTCAAGACCTTCGACGGCAAGCGCTACCTGGAGCGCTTCGAGGACCGCGTCTGCATGGTCGCGCTCACCCTCGCCGCCGGCGACGAGGTGCTCGCGGGCAAGCTGGTCGACGAGATCATCGACGGCCGCTTCCAGCCCGCCACCCCCACCTTCCTCAACTCCGGCAAGAAGCAGCGCGGCGAGCCCGTGTCCTGCTTCCTGCTGCGCATCGAGGACAACATGGAGTCGATCGGGCGTTCGATCAACTCCGCGCTGCAGCTGTCCAAGCGCGGCGGCGGTGTCGCGTTGCTGCTCAGCAACATTCGTGAGCACGGCGCGCCGATCAAGAAGATCGAGAACCAGAGTTCGGGTGTCATCCCGATCATGAAGCTGCTCGAGGACTCGTTCTCCTACGCGAATCAGCTCGGCGCGCGCCAGGGCGCGGGCGCGGTGTACCTGCACGCGCACCACCCCGACATCTACCGCTTCCTCGACACCAAGCGTGAGAACGCGGACGAGAAGATCCGCATCAAGACGCTTTCGCTGGGCGTGGTGATCCCCGACATCACCTTCGAGCTGGCGAAGAAGAACGAGGACATGTACCTGTTCTCGCCGTATGACGTCGAGCGCATCTACGGTGTGCCGTTCGCCGATGTGAACGTGACCGAGAAGTACTACGAGATGGTCGACGACAAGCGCATCCGCAAGTCGAAGATCAAGGCGCGCGAGTTCTTCCAGACCATCGCCGAGCTGCAGTTCGAGTCGGGTTACCCGTACATCATGTACGAGGACACCGTGAACCGGGCCAACCCGATCAAGGGCAAGATCACCCACTCGAACCTGTGCTCGGAGATCCTGCAGGTCTCCACCCCCTCGGAGTTCAACGACGACCTCTCGTACTCCAAGGTCGGCAAGGACATCTCCTGCAACCTGGGTTCGCTCAACATCGCCAAGGCGATGGACTCGCCCGACTTCGGCCAGACCATCGAGACCTCGATCCGCGCGCTCACCGCGGTCTCGGACCAGACCCACATCTTCTCGGTGCCCTCGATCGAGCAGGGCAACAACGAGTCCCACGCCATCGGCCTGGGCCAGATGAACCTGCACGGCTACCTGGCGCGCGAGCGGGTCCACTACGGTTCCGAAGAGGGTGTGGACTTCACCAACATCTACTTCTACACCGTGGTCTACCACGCGATCCGGGCCTCGAACCTGATCGCCAAGGAGCGCGGCAGCGCCTTCGGTGGCTTCGCCGACTCCAAGTACGCCTCCGGCGAGTACTTCGACAAGTACACCGACCAGGCCTGGGAACCCAAGACCGACCGCGTCGCCCAGATCTTCGCCGACGCGGGCGTGCACATCCCCACCCAGGACGACTGGCGCGAACTCAAGGCCTCGGTCCAGGAGTACGGCATCTACAACCAGAACCTCCAGGCCGTCCCGCCCACCGGTTCGATCTCCTACATCAACCACTCCACCAGCTCGATCCACCCGGTGGCGTCCAAGATCGAGATCCGCAAGGAAGGCAAGATCGGCCGCGTCTACTACCCGGCCCCGTACCTCGACAACGACAACCTCGAGTACTACGACGACGCCTACGAAATCGGCTACGAAAAGATCATCGACACCTACGCGGCCGCCACCCAGCACGTCGACCAGGGCCTGTCCCTGACCCTGTTCTTCAAGGACACCGCCACCACCCGCGACATCAACAAGGCCCAGATCTACGCCTGGCGCAAGGGAATCAAGACCCTCTACTACATTCGCCTGCGGCAAATGGCATTGCAGGGGACTGAAATAGAGAATTGCGTCAGCTGCATGCTGTAACTTCTCGTAACATGTTCTCTTCATGAATACTCGGTGCGGGGGGGTCTGATGAGCAAGCCAACTGACGGTGTGATCTACGGAATTCGTCTCCGCACCGAGTATGAGTACCGCTATATCGGTCTGACAACGAAGACGGAGCATATACGGCTTCGCCAGCACTTCAAAGAAGCCAAAGCGGGTCGAAAGACCCCGTTCTACGACTGGCTTCGCAAACAGGATCGCGATGCTGTGATCGCGGACAACTTGGATTGGGTATACGGCCTCGAGGATCTGGGTCGGGCCGAGATCGCTTGGATCGCCTACCTTCGGAAAGAAGGTCAGCCGCTGCTCAATCTGGCTGATGGCGGACTCGGGCCAATCGGTGTGATCTGGACTGCGGAGATGCGGGAGGCTGCGCGGATACGTTCGACTGGCCGTCCGGGTGTGAGTCGTTTCGGCGAAGAGAATCCGTTTTACGGGCGGACGCACTCGGCATCGCAGCGAGCGAAGTGGTCTGTCGAACGCAAAGGCACATACCAGGGTGAAGCCAATCCCAATTTCGGGAAGTTCGGCGCCGCACACCCGCGATTCGGTCATGCGATGCCAGAGGAATCGCGTCGGCTGCTGTCGGAGATGAGAACGGGTGCGGGAAACCCGAATTATGGACGGGCAGCCAGTGCCGAGACTCGGGCGAAAATGTCTGCTGTTCGGAAAGGCGTACCAAAGCCGTCGAGTAGGCGAAGCGCGCACACGCGTTATCACACGAACAAAGGTGTGGTGAAGCCGTCCTGCGCATACTGCGTCGAGGACTTGGCGAAACAGTGCGATCCGGAATCCGAGGGCTGAATCCGATCGTCAGCCCGTCGGTGCTGTCCCGCACGATCATTCGGCTCGATCGCCGGTTCGGAGTGGGGCGCCGACGTGGTGTAGGTGTTTCAGTGCCTCGCGGTACGAGGTGATCAGGCCGGTTTCGTGGTAGGGGACGCCGATTTCGGTGCAGTAGTCGCGGACGATCGGCTGGGCGTGGCGCAGGTTCGGGGTGGGCATGCTCGGGAACAGGTGGTGTTCGATTTGGTAGTTGAGGCCGCCGAAGGCGAGGTCGGTGACGGGGCCGCCGCGGACGTTGCGGGAGGTCAGGACCTGGCGGCGTAGGTAGTCGGGGCGGTCGTTGCCGGTCAGGGTCGGCATGCCCTTGTGGTTGGGGGCGAAGATGCAGCCCATGTACAGGCCGAACAGGCCCTGGTGGACGGCGAAGAACGCGAGGGCTTTGTCGGCGGGCAGTACCGCGAACAGTGCGGTCAGGTAGAGGGCGAAGTGGCCGAACAGCAGGGCGCCTTCCCAGCCGCGGTGTTTGACCGATCGATTCCGGAGCGCGCGAATGCCTGCCACGTGGAGGTTGAGGCCCTCGAGTAGCAGCAGGGGGAAGAACAGGAACGCCTGCGCCCGTCCGATCAGACGTGGCAGACCTCGGCTCGGCCGTGCCTGCCGCTGTGACCAGACCAGAATGTCCGGCGCGACATCGGGATCGAGTTCCTCGTGGTTCGGGTTGGCGTGATGGCGGGTGTGCTTGTCCTGCCACCAGCCGTAGCCGAGTCCGATGCCGGCATTGCCGACGATTCGTCCCACCAGCTCCGTCGGCTTCCGCAGCCGGAAGACCTGGCGGTGCGCGACATCGTGCATGACCAGGGCGATCTGCGCGAACACCACGGCCATGCACGCCGCGACGAGCAGCGTCCACCACGAATCACCGACGAGGACGAACGCCGCCCAGCCCGCGACGAACGCGAGCCCGACCAGACCGAGCCGGGTGACGTAGTAGCCGGGACGCCGATCCATCAGCCCGGCATCGGAGATCCGGCGCAGCAGGCGGGCGTAATCCCCGTCGGTGCCGCGCCGCGCTGACCGTGGAGATGACTCGGGGACCAGACCAGATGTCGTCATAGATCTTCCTCAGAACTGCGCCGGAGACGCCCCATCCACCCGTCGATGATGCCTGCCGACGGAGGGCGCCGATGTCGATACCCCGACGCTATCGGCGGAATTCTCGATGCCTGTAACCCTCCGGTATGACAGGAAATCGGGCTGCGATGTGGTATTCGCGCCTCAGTCGACCCTGCCGAAGATGTCGAAGCAGCACAGGCCACCCCGGAACCACTGGACGATCAACTGTCCGGTCGAGGGATACGTGCCGTCCACCTGGCGTAACTCGAGCCCGAACGAGCACTTGCCGATCGTGGTGCGAGTGAATCGCTGGATGACCGTCCGGTGCAGGAAGGACGTGCCCAGCCAGGCCGCGATGCCGTAGAGGACGGCGGTCGGACCGGACGCGATGGCCCAGGCGGTGGCGCCGATCGTGGCGTGCAGCGTCATGTCGATGAGGAACGCGGTGATCACGCCGGTCTCGTCACCGTCGGAAGTGCTTCCGGTGAGCGGGAATTCGTCCGCCGCATGCTCGGTCCGTACTGCAGTGGTCATACGGCGCAGCGTGCTCGACACCGCTTAACGAACACCCGGTAACGACCTTGCCACCGCGATCCGGGCCTATTCTGAGGGCAGCTCGTGTTGGATCGCCGCAGGGCGTCGCCATCGAGGAGGACCGGACATGTCCGTCGCGGAGCACAGGGAAGACGGCCTCGATTATCCGCTGGCGCCCCGCGACCGGATCGAGCGGCCCGAACGCGGCGGGCGCGGACGTGACGCGCGCGCTGTCGTACCACGCTCGGCGCTCGGGGACTGGAATCCGGAGGCGCGCGGGCACGACGCGCTGGCCACGGTGCTCGCGCAGAACGCACTGCGGGCACCGGATCTGGTGCCGATCCGGATGGCGCGAATGGCGGCGTCGCCGTGGACGTTCTACCGCGGGGCGGCCGCCATCATGGCCGCGGATCTGGCATCGCGGCCGAACACCGGGATCGGCGTGCAGCTGTGCGGCGACGCGCACGTGCTGAACTTCGGCATGTGGGCGAGCCCGGAACGCAATCTGGTGTTCGACCTCCGCGATTTCGACGAGACGCTGCCCGGCCCGTTCGAATGGGACCTGCTGCGGCTGGTGGCCTCGCTGGTGGTGCTCGGCCGGGACAACGGCGTGCCCGACGAACGCTCGGACGCGGCGGTGGCGGCCACCTCGGCCGCGTATCGGGCGGCGATGGCGGAGTACGCGCGCACACCGGAGATCGACATCTGGTACGAGCGCGTGGACGCCGAGGACTTCCTCGGCTACTTCGGCCCCCGCGCACAACAGTTGGCACGCAGGGAGATTCGGCGCGGCACGGTCAAGCGCACCAGTCGCGGCGCGTTCGGCAAGTTCACCGAGATCCGCGACGGACGGCGGCGGATCACCGAGTTGCCGCCGTTCCGGGTGTCGGTCGGTGCCGATCAGCGTCGGCTGGTCGGTGCGGTCGTGCACGGTTACGCCGACTCGGTGCCCGACCACATCTGGTCGTTGCTCACCCGGTTCCGCGTGATCGATGTGGCCCGGCAGGTGGTCGGGGTGGGCAGTGTCGGGATGCGGGTCTACCTGGCGTTGCTCGAGGAACGGCGCACCGGTGATCCGTTCTTCGTCCAGGTCAAGCAGGCGGGTCGCTCGGTGTACGAGGACTTTCTGCCGCCGAGCCGCTATGACAACCACGGTTCGCGCGTCGCCCACGGTCAGCGGATGTTGCAGTCGACCACCGACAAGTTTCTCGGCTGGACGCGCGTGGACGGGATGGACTTCTATGTCCGGCAGTTCCGCGACATGAAGATCACCGCCGACGGCGCCCGGATCGCGCCCCAGCTCGAACAGTTCGCCGCCGCCTGCGCGCGGGTGCTCGCCCGCGCGCACGCTCGCTCCGGTGACGCCTCGATGATCGCGGATTACCTGGGCCGTACCGACCGCACCGATACCGCACTGGTCGGCTTCGCCCGCGCCTACGCCGACCAGAACGCGCGCGATCATGCTCAGCTGGTCGCTGCCATTGCCGACGGTACGGTCACCGCGCACGAGGTCGGCTGGGCCTGAATTCGCAGCTCACGACGTTGCCGGGCGCTCAGGGTCGAGCCAGGAACCACAGCAGGACGCGGACGCCTCCCTCGCGGCGTGGAAGGAGTCCCTGGCCGGCACCGCGCCGATGCACGGCATCGGTCATCGGCCGAGGACCGGAGTCCGATCGACCACCGACCGTGCGGTGGTGCTGCTCAATTCGCCGGTGGCGGAGCAGATTCCGGCTCCACCTCGTCGACCTTGGCCCGGTCCGCCTCGCATTCGCTCTCGATCTGTTCGGCCATGCGCCAGATCTCCGGTCCGTCCAGCGCGGGGAACGCGGAGCTGAGCAGGACGGCGGTGGTGAACCGGTCGCGGGTGCCGTGGTCGAGGATCGCCGCCGACATCCGCAGTGCCTCGGCGCGCGCGGCCGTGGCCGAGATCCGGTCGGCGAACTTGTCGGCGCGGATGCTGGCGCTGCGCGACTGCCAGAACAGCAGGCCGCTGGCCGCGCCGGGGAGGATGCCCGCGGCTGCCGCGGCCACGCCGTGCGGGTCGCTCCCGTTGTCGATGAGGAGGCCGAACATCACCACGCCGATCGCGATGACGCCACACAGCAGGCTGGCCACGGTGGTCCAGCGCTGCTGTTGCAGTGCCGCCGCGTGGTTGCGGACATCGAGGCTGGACCGTTCCCGCGCGATGGACTCGAGCCAGTCGATCCTGGCCGCACCGGTCGGTGCCTTGTCGTCGACGCCGGTCGCCGCGATGTCGCTGTGCTCGCCGGCCACCGCGATGACCTCGTTCAGCCGTTCCACCCGTTGCGCGGCGCCGCGAGCGTCGAAGAGCTGGAGCACCGCCGCGTAGACGGCGCCGAGCGTGGTCGAGCCCGCCGCGATGAGAACCGCCGCGCTGTCGGCGAACGCTTCGATCACCAGAATCCCCCCTTCCGGATCTGCTGGAACGTTTGTCCCGGCAGATTCGGGTCGAGGTTACCGGTCGACGGTGTGCGTGAGCCCGCCGACCATCCGTATCCGGTTGTCCCGGAACGTGGTTCGGTCAGCCGGCCGAGCCGGTGAGCAGACCGGGGAGTCCCGAAGCCGATCCGGTGCCGCCCGAGGAGGAGCCGCCACCGCCGGACGGTAGTTCGGCGCCGGGTGAGCCTGGGCGGTGGATACGGACGGTGACCGGGTCGGAGCCGTCGGCTTCGACGGTGACCACGCGGGCGTTCGCCGCGGAGGTGACGGTGCCGCCGGTGACCCGCACCTCGTAGCCGTCGGGGTAGGCCAGGTCGGAGACGTAGATCTCGGTGGGTGCCGAGGACGGTCGCGGGCGGTAGCGGTAGGCGAAATCGCCGTTGCCGGAATCGAAGATCATCCGGTCGGGGGTGCCCGCCGTGGCCTGGGGATACGTGCGGACCAGCTCACGGCCGAGCTCGCCGCGGAACGGATCGCCGTCGGAAGCGCTGTAATGCCAGTAGTGCCAGCCGATGAAGCGTTCGTCGGCGCGGGTCACGGTGTTGCGCAACACCGTCGGATCACCGTCGCCGAATTCGGTGACGATGGTGGGGATGTCGGTGCGGTCGGTGAACGAGTCGATGTTCGCCCAGGTCTTGTCCTGCTGTACCGGGCACAGGGCGCGCAGTTCCTCGGGCAGGCCGAGGTAGATGGCGAGCTGGCTGGGGATGCAGTAGTCGTGCGGGGAGAACACGATGTTCGGGCTGGTGATCGGCGGGTTCTTGCCGAGGTGGCTCGGCATGGTCTCGTTCCAGGTGACATTGGGTTCCCAGAACACCGGGACCGTGGGATTGCGGGAGTGCACGGCGTCGGTCAGTTTCTGCAGTGCGCGTTGATATTTCGCGTCGAAGTCCGGGCAGCCGTTGGGGAAGCAGGTGAGAAACGGTGTGCCGGGCCATGGTTCGTTGAGCAGTTCGATGCCGAGCACGCTCGCGCGCCCGTTCATCCGCTCGGCCAGCGCCCCCAGCGCGACCCCGAGATGATCGAGCACACCGTAGGTGTTGTTCCAGACCTCGTCCCAGCCCTTGTTCATGCTGGGCATCAGGTAGTACAGCGGGAACCCGGGATTCGGCTCGTCGGCCCCGGGCCGCGCCCGGATCGACCATTCGGGAAAGCCGTTGCCGTCCCAGATCTTCGACAACCCGTCCTGATGATTGTCGAGCAGTGTGTAGATCCCGTGCGCCGCCAAGGTGTCGACCACGTTCGCGAGCCGATCCAGATACGCGGTGTCGACCACACCCTCGGTCGGCATCAGCCCGTCGAACGAGACCCCGAGCCGCACGGTGTTGAACCCGTGCCGCGCCAGCAACGCCGCCGAGGAATCGGTGAGCGTCAGGCCGTCCCCGGGCTGCACGTACGGCGCCGACTTGTCGACATTGTTCACCCCGTGCAACAACACGGTCCGCCCGAACCCGTCGATGATCTCGGCCCCCTGCGTCCGCAACGGCGTCAACCCACCCCCCGGCTCCGCCACCCCCGACCCACCCCCGGCGGCTACCACCCCCGCGACCAGGGCGATCACCGCCACCCACCGCACCGTGATCCGGTGCCCACTGAGCCCGCGCAGCCGCCGAGCGTCGGTCAACATCATTCGTATCCCTCGATCCCCAGCTGGACGTCAGTTCAACTGAACGTGTGTCCAAGTCTGTTGGCGAGAGAACATAGCCGGGGATACGCACTGTGGTCAAGGCCACACAGAACTGAAAGTGCTACCGCAGGAGTAGATGTCCGGCTTCGCGAAACCGCCGGTGCTTCCCATCGCAGACCGCCGCCGCCAGGTCGGATCGGTCGACGGTGTCCGTGCTCAGGGAGACGTCACCAAAGCGACGATGGTTTCGAGCAGGGAGTAGGTCCAGCGTCGGATCAGGCGGGGGAGGGATGGGTAGGTGCCGTCGGGGTGGCGGAGGCGGAGGTCGAAGAGGGATTTGCCGAGGGTGGTGCGGGTGAGGTGTTGGAGGACGGTGCGGTGGAGGAAGGAGGCGGCGATCCAGGCGAGGAGGCCGTAGATGATCGCCATGCCGGGGGCGTCCGGGCGTAGGAGCCACCAGGTGGCGAGGCCGATGCCCAGGTGCAGGGCCACATCGATCAGGATGGCGAGGACCACCGGTACGGCTGCGCCTTCGGTGCCGTCGGATCGGGTGATGGTCAGGCTGGACGCGGGCGGCAGTGGGACACCGTCCTTGTCGAGGGCGGGCCCGAGGCGCAAAGTGCCGTCGGGCCGTCGCTCGTACCGGTTCGCCAGCGCTTCCGCCTCGCGCCGCCCCGCCTGCGAATCATTCATGGCGACAAGGCTATTGCACTCCGGGCTGTGAGATCAGGCGGTGAAGGCGGGGATCACCTCGCGTTCGAAGAGTTCGATGCCGGAGGTGTCGTAGGCGGCTTCGGGGAAGTTGAGGATGGCGTAGGCGAGGCCGAGGTCCTTGACGGTGGTGAGGCGTTCGATGATCTGTTCGGGGGTGCCGACGGCGGCGCTGTTGGCGAACTGGTCGTGCACGCGGATCTTGGCCTCGTCGGCGCCGAGGAACGGGGTGAGGCGGTCTACGATGGCCGAGAGGCGTTCCTGCACTTCGGATTCGGTGGTGCCGACGATGGCGTTGAAGTTGGAGCTGCGGGTGATGGCGGCGAAATCGGTGCCGACGTCGACGGTGTGCTGACGCAGGATCTCCGACTTGCGGGCGAACTCCTCGGGGTCACCGCTGAAGTTGGTGTAGTCGGCGTACTTCGCGGCGATGCGCAGCGTCTTCTTCTCGCCACCACCGGCGACCCAGATCGGAATCCCGTTCTCCTGCAACGGACGTGGGTGCACGATGGCGTCGTCGACCTGGTAGTACTTGCCGTCGAGGGTGGCGCGGCCGGTCTGCCAGGCCTGGCGGAAGATCTGCACACCCTCGTCGAGGCGGCCCAGGCGCTCGCCCGCGGACGGGAAGCCGTAACCGTAAGCGCGCCACTCGTGTTCGTACCAGCCACCGCCGATGCCCATCTCCACGCGACCGCCCGAGATCAGGTCGACGGTGGCGGCCACCTTGGCCAGGTAGGCGGGGTTGCGGTAGCTCATGGCCGTACACATCTGCCCGAGCCGCACCCGCGAGGTGGTCGCCGCGAACGCCGACATCAGCGTCCACGCCTCGTGGGTGGCCTCGTCGGTCGGGATGGGCACCGTGTGGAAGTGGTCGTAGACCCAGATCGACTCCCACTCGGGGGTGCTGTCGAAGCGCTGGGCAAGTTCGCGCATCACCGCCCATTGGTCGGCCGGTTCGATACCGACCAGATCGAGTCGCCAGCCCTGGGGGACGAAGATGCCGAAACGCACAGGATTCTCCTCAGTGTGTTGACCTGAACCGATGTCGCGGCGCGACTCACCGCGGGTGTCGGGTCCACTTTTCCCACTGTCGGCCACCCAGGCAACTGTTGTGCGCGCGGCGCGCTGAATCCTGGACCGGCCGTTATGCGCCGATATCCGCCCGCGCCGGGCCTCGGGTCAGGCGGTCGGGTCGCCGTAGGAGGCGGCGATGTCCTGCGAACTCGGCCAGCGGCTGTAGGTCGGTGACTGCGGCCAGCCGTCGGGGCTGTCCTGCCAGTCCTCCTGGCGGCCGTAGGGGAGGGCGTCGACGAGGCCGAAGGTGTAGGAGAGCTGCTCGGTGCCGCGACCGTCGGTGTGCCAGTTGCGGTAGATGGTGTCGCCGTCGCGCAGGAAGGTGTTCACCGCGAAGTGTCCGCCCGGTGCCGCGCCCATATCGGCGCCGAAGGGGCTGTCGGCGGTCGAATACCAGGTCATCGTGTTGCCGACGCGGCGCTTGTAGGCCAGGGCCTCGTCGATCGGGCCCTGGGTGACGATGACGAATCGCGCGTCGTAGGCATCGAGGAAATCCAGGCGCGCGTACTGGGCGGTGAGCCCGGTGCAGCCGGGACACTGCCAGGTGTTCCCCGGTGTCCACATGTGGTGGTAGGTGATCAGCTGCGAGTGTCCGTCGAAGACCTCGGCGAGTGAAACCTCGCTCCCGTCTTCGGCTTTGAGCGTGTAGTCGGGCAGCCGGACGGCGGGTAGGGCGCGTCGCTGCGCGGCGACGGCGTCGAGTTCGCGCGTCGCGGCCTTCTCCCTGATCCGGAGCCGGTCGAGCTCGGCCTGCCAGGTGTCCTGATCGACGATGGTCGGCAGTGCGGTCATGGCGCTCACCCTTCGATGTGTACGGCGTGCACATTTGATATGTTCACAGCGTACACTTCGCGGAAAGGGGGTTCAAGAGTTGGCTTATCACCACGGTGACCTCGCTGCGGCGCTCGTCGAATCCGGCCTCGAACTCACCAGGTCCGGCGGCCCCGACGCGCTGACGATCCGCGAGGTCACCCGCCGCGTCGGCGTCACGCCGAACGCCGCCTACCGGCACTTTCCCGACCGGCAGGCGCTGCTGCGCGCGGTCTCGGCCGCGATCGAGGCACGCATGGCGACGGGCATGGCGGCCGACCGCGGCCTGACCGCTCCGCGCCAGCGCCTGCGTGCCGTCGGTCTCGGCTATCTCGCGTTCGCGCTGACCGAACCGGGCTGGTTCGCCACTGCCTTCTTCGGCGCGGGCGACACCTCACCGGAGTCGGTGCACGACTCGCCCGCCTACCTCGCGCTGGCCGACGCGCTCGACCTGATGGTCCACATCGGCGACCTGGCGCCCTCGGCCCGCGAGGGCGCGACCTGGAGTTGCTGGTCCACCGTGCACGGCTTCGCCGAGCTGGCACTGCGCGGACCGCTGCGGCACGTCGACCGCGCCGAGCTGTGGGTGCTGGCCGAACAGGCCGTCGACACCGTCATCGCCGGACTGCCGCCCACGGGGTGAGTGTGACCAGTGGTACGTGCGGGTCGAGATGAAACATTTGAACCTCGCATGTACTCTGCAAGTGCAAGTGTGTGCCCGAATGGGTACCCCAGTGATCTGCATTCGGCGACAGCCTGCAGCGACGACGAGGAGGTGGTGTTGCATGCGCAGCGAACCCCCCAGTCGAAGGCCGCGCGGCGTCGCCCCTTCGTCTTCGCACTGAGTTCCTCCCCGGACAGTTCCGGCGGTGCGTGATGGTCGTGGTGGTCGACGCCCGCGGTGTGCCGCACCGTCTCCCGATTCACCCGTAGCGTTCCCGTGGCTGTGCCGCGGGCATGCGCACACGCGCGCCAGAGGACTGTCCCATGTCGCAGATCGATCTCGTCGAAGCCCGTCACGTTCCCGCTGATTCCGTTGTGCCGGAAGCAGATTCGCCGAACCATGCCCAGAAATCCGTCGAGGACCACGCGGTGACCGAGGCGCTGGCGATCCTGTCGGACTCGGTGCGCGACATCGTCGAGACCCACCGGGTCGACGGTGCGATGGACTGGCTCGACAACCGCCCGCCGCACGTCATCGCCGACGCGCTCGCCCGCATGGACGCCGTGCAGGCCGGCGTGGTGTTCCGGCTGCTCGACAAGGACCGCGCGATCGCGGTGTTCGAGGAACTCGAGCCGGTCGACCAGCAGCAGATTCTGCAGGGCCTGCGCGAGAAGAGCTTTCGCGATCTGGTCGAGGCGATGGACCCCGACGACCGCGCCCGCATGCTGCACGAGGCACCCGCCAAGGTCGCCAAGAAGGTGCTCGCCGGGCTGAGCCCGCGCGAACGCCGGATGACCGCCACGCTGCTCGGCTACCCCGAGGGCTCGGTCGGGCAGTACATGACCCCGGAGGTCGTTGCGCTGCCGGGCAACCTGACCGTGGCCCAGGCGCTGGCGTGGGTGCGCGCCAAGGGCGGCAACGCCGAGACCGTGTACACGCTGCCCGTCGTCGACCGCGGTCGTCGGCTCACCGGCATCGTCGAGCTGCGGGAGCTGGTGCTGCACGCGCCCGAGGCGATGGTGTCCGAGCTCGTGGTCACCGAACCGCCGTTCGCGCGGGCCACCGACTCCGCGGAGAAGGCCGCCCGGTTGATGAGTTCGACCAACGACATCAACCTGGTCGTGGTCGACAGCGAGGACCGGGTCGTCGGGCTGCTCACCATCGACGACGCGATGGAGGTGGTCGAGGCCGCCGACAGCGAGGACGTGGCCAAGCAGGCCGGTTCGGCGCCGTGGGAGGGCCACTACATGGCCGCCAAGGTGTTCCAGCTGGCGCGCTACCGGGCGCTGTGGCTGATGCTGCTGCTGTTCGCCGCCACGTTGACCGTCAGCGTCACCGACATGTTCTCCGCGACGCTGGAGCAGGCCGCGAGCCTGGCCCTGTTCATCCCGCTGCTGATCGGCGCGGGCGGGAACGCCGGCGCCCAGGCCGCGACGGCGTGCGTGCGCGCGCTGGCTGTCGGCGAGGTGCGCGTTTCGGACCTGTTCAAGGTGATCTGGCGGGAATGCCGGGTGGGGCTTGTGCTCGGCAGCATGCTGGCCGTCGCCGGGCTGCTCATCGGCACGGTGTTCGTCGGGCCGAAGGTCGCGATCGTCGTGGCGGTCACGCTGGTCATCATCTGTGGCTGGGCCGCCACCATCGGCGGCACGATGCCGCTGGTGGCCAAGCGGTTCCGCATCGACCCCGCGGTGGTGTCGGCGCCCATGGTGACCACGCTGGTGGACGCGACCGGGCTGATCATCTACTTCACCACGGCGAAGCTGGTGCTGGGGATCTAGTTCTGCGGGAACAGCGTCAGTACCTGGCCCATCACGTCGCGGCCGACGTCGTCGGTCACCGAGACCACCTCGACGACCGGGACGCGGGTGCCGAACTGGGTGGCGCTGTCGGGCAGCTCCGGGCCGACCGCGGAAGTGAAGATCGGGATGCGATTGTCGTAGATCGACACCGAGCGATACACCGGGTGATCGTCGATTCGTTCCTCGGTGCCGCGTTCGGCCAGGTAATCAGGGACCCGGTACTCGTAGCTGACGGTGACCCGTTCGCCCCGGTAGCGGAACAGACACGTGGTGAGTCGCTGCTGTTCGCCGGTCTCGGTGGTGTCGGCCAGCTTCGCGCGGACCGCGCACGGGTCGGCGCCGAGCAGCACCGTGGGCGCGGTGTCGGGGGAGGTGCCCTGCGGCGGTGATTCGCGCCAGCGGTCCAGCATGCCGGGCATCAGCCCGTCGGCCACCTCGCACGGATTCTGCCCCGGTGGGGTCGACAGGCCGAGGTAGAACGCGGCGCCGGAGGGGAAGCGGGCCGTCGCGCCGCACGAGCGCGGCTCGCCCGCGTCGCGATCGGGAACCAGCCGCACAGCCACGTCGCCGAACTGTCTGGTGGTGCCGCGGCCTGTCGAACCCAGCGAATCCAGCAGCGTGGAGTGCCAGGTGAGGGTGGTGCCCTGGCCCGGCTGGTCGGTGTCGAGGATGGCCCGGCACGAGTCGAGGCCCACGGTGACGCTGTGCACGTGGTCGAGGTCGTCGAGGACGTCGCGGGGGAGCAGGGCGCACACGTCGACCTGGCGGGTGGCCTGGGCGACCTCGTGCCGTTGGGCCTCGTTCTGCGGCACCTGCGACCAGAACTCCGGGGGCTGAGCGGGGATGACGGGGGCCGGTGGTGGGTCCAAGGTGGCGTAGTCGGGCGGATCGTCGGAGTCGCCACCACACGCGGCGCACACGAGTAACGCGGTAGCGGCCAACATCATCTTGCGATACATCGGCACCCCTGTCCTCGACAGACTCCGGCCCGGACTCACGCCCGACCACCGAGTCTGCCCGGGTTGGCAACCCGCGCGCAAACGATCCGGGCGGTCGTTCCCGGAACGTTGTCAGCATCGATCGGCTCAGGTCAGGGTCGCGAGGGTCTCGCGCATGACCTGTTCGGAGACGATGGGATCGGCCGTGACGATGACAACCGGGACGCGAACATCCCGGTAGACGTTGGAGGTCAGGGCAGCAGTGCCAGCGCCTCGCGCATGATCTTCTCCGCGACCGCGGCGTCGGTGGTGACCCGGACCGTCGGCACCTGCGGGCCCAGCAGCGACTCGGCCGCGCTCGCGGTGAGGGTGGGGCCGACGATCGCGGTCAGCGAGGTGATACCGGATGGCGCGGCGTCGGAGCGATACACCTGTCGGGGCCCAGCGGTGAAGGCGGGGACCGCGCTGATGACCACGCGTTCCGGACTGTAGCCGAAGGTGAGGATGGCCTCATGGCCGTCGACGGTCAGCCTGCACTTGACGATGCCCTGATCGGCCACCGGGACCTGCGTGCCGAGGAAGGCGGCGACCGCGCACGGATCGGCACCGGTGACCACCGTGCGGTCGGAATCCGGCGAGCTGCCGTGAGCCGGTTCGTCCCGCCACTGGACCAAGGCGATGCGCAGCAGCTCCTCGGCTGTGGCGCAGGCATCCTGTGGTGCACGCACACTCAGCATCAGATCGGCACCGGTGACGAACTTGGCCAGCGCCGCGCAACTGGCGCGGACCTGCGGGTCCGCGGAGGTGGACGGTTCGTCGTGATAGAGCACCCGCACGTCGCCCATGGCCCGCTCGACCACCGGTTCGCCGATCGTCGGTTCCACGCCGTAGGACGCACCGACGCTCCAGTTGGCATCGATACCAGCCGGATGTGCGTCGACGGCGATGTTCGCCCGGCACTGATCCGGCTGCACATTCTCGACCTCACTCACCCGGCCGAGCGCGGCGAGCGATTCCCGCGGCAGCAGCGCGCACGCATCGATCGCGCGAACCTTGCGGATGACGGCGAGCTTCTCGTCATCGGAAACCGCTGCGGTGGACCAGAATCCGCCGGTCGGCATGGGGTCCGCGGCTTGTCCGCTCTGACATGCTGTCAGTGTCAGTGCCGCAGCGATGAGCAGAATCATCTGTCGCACAGTCGATTTCCTCTCGTGGCGGTGGTCGCCTTTCAGCGAGCGGGGAAGAGTTCAGTGGTGGCGCGCAGGACGGCTTCGACGGTGTCGCGGTCCTTCCCGGAGACGCTGATCGCCGGGATTCGTGGACCCATGGACGAGGGGGCGCCGGGCAGGGCTGTGCCGAGGGCCGCGCGGTAGAACACCGTCCCGCCCACATCGTCGGCGGCACCGTATCCCTGGTGGCCGTTGACGACGAAGATCGGCTCGTCGTCGATGACGTAGCCCTCGTTGTCGTAGGCGTATTCGACGTGGATCTCGTCATCGCGATGGGTGAAGGAGCAGGACCAGGCGCGCTGCTCGAGCACCGGCGTCGCCGCGCCGAGGACAGCGGCCACCGCGCACGGGTCCGTGCCGAGCAGCACCGTGTTCGGCGTGTCCGGGGACGTACCCTGCGCGGGCTCGTCGGCGAGTGCGCGCATCGCGCGGGTCAGTGCCGCCTGGGCGGCGGGGCACGGTTCGGTGCCCAGTGGCGTGCTCACCCGCAGCGGCAGGGTGACGGTATTGGCGAAACTGGCGATGGCCGTGCAGCTTCGCTCGGTGAGCTTGCCCTCCAACTCCGGCGAAGCATCGAGATCGCGGAGCATGCCGACGGTGATGCCGTCGACCTCGTCACGCTTGGTCTCGCCCCAGATATAGCCCTCGGGAGCCACGCCGAGTGACCAGCCGATCTTCGTTCCCTTGCCGGACTCGGTGGAGCCGAAAGTCGTCGAGCAGCGGTTGAGATTGTCGGCCTCGACCTGCAGTGGCTCACCGAAGTGGCCGAGCTCCGCGCGCGGGATGAGCGCGCACGGGTCGATCGCGCGGACCCTGCGCAGGACCTCCCAGCGCTCGTCGTCGGAGCCGGGGGCGGTCTTCCAGAATTCCGGCATCGAGGCGGCGACCGAGATCGGGTTGTCATCGCGCTGTCCGGGTAGTTCGTCCTGGCAGGCCACCAGGCCGAGCATGACGGCGACGATCATCGCCGAACGGCGCACCAGCATCGAAAATCCCCCTCGCGCGGGACATCCCGCCTTTTCCTACCCGTTCCGGGTGCACAGTGTGCCCGATCCTCGGGCGCGCAGCCGCATCGAGGCCGTGCCCACCGGCGGGTGGCCCCGCTCACCGCGCTCGACCGCCACCCGAGAGCATGCGGCGAATCACTGGCGATGCGATGCGGGACCGGGGGCTCGCGTGGCGCACAATGGGGGCCGCGTGTGTGGTGCGCGGATCCGGCAGTTGGAGTCGGTTTCGGCGCGCCGCAACACAAGCTGTTGTGTTGGCTGGAGATGTCACCCACTACGAGTAGTGTTCAGGGTGAATCGGCGCGCGCATGGCGGCGAGGTGTGGGTAATGGTCTGGCAGAAAGGTGTGGAGGCGGAATGAAGCTCATCGATCGGGCGTCGGCCATCAACTGGAATCGGGTGCCCGATGAGAAGGACGCCGAGGTCTGGGACCGGCTGACCGGCAACTTCTGGCTGCCGGAGAAGGTGCCGGTGTCCAACGACATCCCCTCCTGGAACACCCTGACCCCCGATGAGAAGCAGCTCACCATGCGGGTCTTCACCGGCCTGACGCTGCTCGACACCATCCAGGGCACCGTCGGCGCGGTCTCGCTCATCCCCGACGCGCTCACCCCGCACGAGCAGGCCGTGTACACCAACATCGCGTTCATGGAGTCGGTGCACGCCAAGAGCTACAGCTCCATCTTCTCCACCCTGTGCTCCACCAAGGAGATCGACGAGGCGTTCCGCTGGTCGGAGGAGAACCGCAACCTGCAGCGCAAGGCCGAGATCGTCCTGTCGTACTACAACGGTGACGACCCGCTCAAGCGCAAGGTGGCCTCCACGCTGCTGGAGAGCTTCCTGTTCTACTCCGGCTTCTACCTGCCGATGCACTGGTCCTCGCGGGCCAAGCTCACCAACACCGCCGACATGATCCGCCTGATCATCCGCGACGAGGCGGTGCACGGCTACTACATCGGCTACAAGTACCAGAAGGGCCTCGAGCTGGTCTCCCAGGCCGAGCGCGACGAGCTCAAGAACTACACCTTCGAGTTGCTCTTCGAGCTCTACGACAACGAGGTGGACTACACCCAGGACCTCTACGACGAGGTCGGCCTCACCGAGGACGTCAAGAAGTTCCTGCGCTACAACGCCAACAAGGCGCTGATGAATCTCGGCTACGAGGGACTTTTCCCCAAGGACGAGTGCGAGGTGAACCCGGCGATCCTGTCGGCGCTGTCGCCGAATGCCGACGAGAACCACGACTTCTTCTCCGGCTCGGGTTCCAGCTACGTCATCGGCAAGGCCGTCAATACGGAGGACGAGGACTGGGAGTTCTGAGGTCGTTCGGGCGGGAGGCGGTCGGGCCGCCTCCCGTGACAATGATCAGGTTCTCGTAGACTCGCCCAGGAATTGTCGTCGCATACGGAGGGGTGGGGATGAGGCGCGTTCTCAGCTCGCTGGTGATCGGTGGGGTTGTCGTCGGGGCGGTCGTGGGGTGCGACGCCGAGTCGGGGACACCGGTGGCGACGAGTAGTGCTCCGGCTCCGTTGTGGGATCCGTGTTCGGAGATTCCTGACGATGCGATTCGGGCGGTCGGGGTCGACCCTGCGACCGAGGAGCTCGGGATCGGTGGAGTGCATCAGTCGGGGTGGGAGATCTGCAGATGGCGCGGCGGCGACAAGTACAGCGTCGCGGTGTTCTCCACCGCCCGCACGGTGTCAGAGTTCGAACAGAAGCCGGGTCAGGTCGATTTCCGTGACGTCACGATCGCCGACCGAACAGGTCGGCAGTTCAAGGTCGAGGGTGCCTCGATGGATCTCCGGTGCGATGTTCTGTTTCCCGCACAACAAGGAGTTGTGCAGATCAGCATCATGAACAGGGCCAGCCTCGAACCTGAAGAACTCGAAGACCCGTGTGTGTACGCGCAGCGGGTCGGTGAGGTTTTCGTACCGCTGTTTCCGAGTTGATCTGGGGGAAGACAAGATGAGCGGGCAAACCGCATCCAGCCAACTGCTGGGTCAGGTCAAGGCAGGCGAGGTGTACCTGGACGACGAAGCCGCCGCTTACAACTGCTACAAGGCATGTGACAAGCGCATCGTCGATCTCGAAGACATGCTCGACCTCGCGCGCGACGTCCAGAACGTCGGCGGGTTCGGTGACTTCAACATGGGCCGCGACCTGGAGAGGAAGTTCCTCGCCCAGGCAACGGGTGAGCCGAACTCCATCGACGCGGTGATCCAGAAGGACATCGAGGTCGTCAAAGAGCTGCGTGAAGTGTTCGCACTCTCCTTCCAGCGCATCACCGGCCAGGACATCGCCAACGCCAACGCCCTCGACTACACCTCCGAGCAGCTCAGCTGATGGGTGGTCTCTACTCCCCGCCCTCGAATCCGAACCCGTTCATGCAGGGCTCCACCGAGATGGACGGTCTCGGCGCGAAGATGATGACGGGCCTGGTCAACCTGATCGGCGGCGGTGCCCCCGAGGACACCGTCGACGCCGCGGCCGTGCAGAACCGCTACAACAACCTGCGTGACTCGGTCCGCGGCCGAGTCGGCGACCTCGGCCACGACGGCGACTACCGGCCACTGGAAGTGCTCAGCCCCGAGGATTTCCAGGGCGATGCGGCGGCACTGCGGGCCAAGGTCGACAAGATCGACCTCACGGCGGTGCGCAATCTCAGCGACGGCTGGAAGAAGATCACCGAACGCAATTCCACCTCGCTCACCGAATTCCAGGGCCAGATCGCCCGCGGCACCGCGCCCGAGGTGTGGCGCGGAGCGACCGCGCAGGCGGCGGCGCAGACGGTCGCCGACTATCAGGCGATGGGTGGGCGGGTGAGCACCGCTTCGGCGTTGACCGGCAACAAGGTCGACGAGTTGCTCACCGGACTCGAGCCGACCAAGGAACTCGTCCCGCACGCGCCCGAACACCGCAGTGGGTTCGACAACGCCCGCTCCTGGGTGGTCGGGCGGGGCTGGCGCGATGACGATGTCGCCGAAGAGAACGCGGTCACCGAGGCCCGCCGGGTGTTGCGGACGGTGTATGCCCAGGTGGTGCACGAATCCGATGCCGACGTGCCGGTGATCCCGCTGCCGAAACCGATCGGCGGCGATGGCGGCACCGACGGCGGCACCGATGGTGGAACCGACGGCAGTCGCGGCGGCACCAACGGCAGCACCGGGGGTCAGCCCACCGGCGAAACTCCCGCCGGAACACAACCCGCCGCGACGACGCCGGACAACGGCCAGGGCCAGGACGGCGGATCCCAACAGCCGAACAGTCTCGCGCAGGACCCGAGCTCGCAAGACCCCGACGGGGCAACCACACCGCAATCGCTGGGAACGGCCGCCGCGGGTGTCGGCACGCCGAGCACCGGCGCCGGCGGATCACCGTCCGGCGGTCTGGGTTCCGGTGGCCTCGGTTCCGGTGGTGCGGGTGGCGGCGCGGCCGGTAGCCCGTCGCCGGGTGCCGCGCTGCCCGGCTCGCCCGGTGCCGCCGCGGCCGCGACCCGCGCGGGAACGGGCGCCGGTGCCGGTTCGAGCGCGGGCCGCAACGGTATGGGCGGGATGGGCGCACCGGGCGGGGCACGCGGTAAGGGTGAGGACGAGCAGTCCAAAGGCATCCCTGACTACCTGATCAACCAGGACAACGGCAATGAACTGACCGGCCTGGAGGACCTGCCGAAAACAGTGCCGCCGGTGATCGGCGCCTAGGAGTTCGTATGCCACCGATCCGATCCTGGCGATTCACCGCGCTCGAATTCCGCACCCTGTGGGAAGTCACCGGCCGGGATGTGCTGCCCTATCCACTCCGGCAGGAGTCCACCGAACCGGACTCCGACGCTGCGAGATCGCGTCGGCAAGCGGCCGAGAACCTCGCGCCACAGCTGGATTCCGAGCTGGAACACGCGGTGCGCGTTCTGCTCGCACCGCAGGCCAGGGTCGAGGTCGCGGGTTTCGCCGACCGCACCAGAACCGCGGGCGCGCACGGCGCCGTCCTCGATCGGTTCGCCGCGCTGGCGGTGCAGCAGCCGGGGCCCGACGGCACCGGTGGCGAGGTGGCGCTGTCGCTGCTGGCCGCCGACGACCTCGCCGAAGCCGCACTCGGCGCACTGCCCCGACGCGAGGCCGGTACCGGTGCCCCCATCGCGGTCACCGCGACCGAACTCGACGAACCCCGCCCACCGACCCGCGACCCGTGGCGACCCACCTCCCGCGAACAGTTCGAGCAATTCTTCACCCGCCCGATGGACGCGATCCACCACCTCGCCGTCTACCCCTACGGCAGCATCGACAACCGCCACACCGAGGGCCGCGACGACTTCCAGCTCCACGACGTGACCGACGACGGCCGCTATGTCGTCTACGGCAGCCGCACCATCACCGTCAAACCAGCGGCCCCCCACCGGGTCGCCAAAACCCTGTCCGCCATCATCACCGAAACCGTCACCGCCACCCGCGACGGCACCTACCTGCCGCACTGAATCACCAAGTCCTCTGCCCATGGAAATCGGGGTTTTCGGTTCGGTGGGGATGCCGGTCTAATCGGAGGATGACCGCCAGCCAACAGCAGGCCACGCTCGGTGAGATCCTGGGTCGCGGCGGCCCGGCGGATGCGATCGCCCTCGTCGACGGTGATCGCAGCTGGACCTACGCCGCGCTGTCCGCCGATTCGAACCGGCTCGCCCGAGAACTGATCGCCCGGTCCGTCGGGCCGGAAACTGTTGTGCTGCTGGCGCTTCCGCGCTCGGCGGAGCTGGTGCGGGCGGTCTGGGCGGTCGCGGCGACCGGGGCCGCGATCCTGCCGGTGGATGTGCGGCTGCCGCAGGCGCGCAGGCGATATCTGCTGACCGACGCGGGCGTCAAGATCGGCATCACCACCCGGGCGATGCGGGCCGACCTGCCGAAATGGATCCACTGGGTGGTGCTCGACGATCCGGAGCTGGTGGCGCGCTGCGACGCACTCGATCCGGGGCCGATCACCGACGCCGACCGGGTGCGCCCGTCGCGCCTCGACGACCTCGCCTACGTGCTCTACACCTCCGGATCGACCGGGGCGCCGAAATCTGTGGCCGTGCCCCATCGCGGACTCGCGCCGCTGGTCGCGGAGGTGTCGGCGCGGCTCGGCTCGTTCGCACCGGCGACGACGAACAGCGCGGCGGCGGCTGGGCGCTGCGCAGCGCGCGTATTGCAGCTCGCCTCACCAGGTTTCGACATCTTCGTGCACGAGGTGGTGCTGGCGGCCACCCATGGCGCGGCGCTGGTGGTGGTGCCGCCCGAGATCACCGGGGGTGGTGAGCTCGACGAGCTGATCGTGGGCCAGGCGGTGACCCACGCGGTGATCACCCCCGCGGTGCTGGCCACGCTGGACCCGGCCGTGCACGAGACGTTGCGTGCCCTGGTCGTCGGCGGGGACGTCTCGGACCCGGCGCTGGTCGCGCGGTGGGCGCCGGGGCGCACCTACGTCAACAGCTATGGGCCGACCGAGGCGACCGTGGTGGTGACCGCCGCGACGCTGTCGGCGGGTGGACAGGTCGTGCTCGGTCCCGTCTTCGACGGCTGGTCGGCGCTGGTCTTGGACGAGCGGCTGCGCCCGGTGCCGCCGGGTGCGCCGGGCGAGCTCTACCTGTCGGGCCCCGGCCTCGCTCGCGGGTACCGCCGCAAACCCGGCGCCACCTCGGCGCGTTTCGTCGCCGATCCCTTCGGTCGCGCGGGCACGCGGATGTACCGCACGGGTGACCGGGTGCGGGTGCGTCCCGCCGACGACAGCGCGGCACCGTCGGCGCTGGAGTTCCTCGGCCGCACCGACTTCCAGCTCAAGGTGCTCGGCGTCCGGCTCGAGCCGGGGGAGATCGACGCCGTGCTCACCGCGCACGATGCCGTGCGCACCGCGGTCACCACCGGGTGGACCAACCCCGCGGGCGCGCTGGTCCCGGTGAGCTATGTGACGGCCGAACGTGGTGGTGTCGTCGACACCCGCGCGCTGGTGGCGTTCGCCCGTCGGCAACTGCCGGCGCACGCGGTGCCCGCGGCGGTGGTCGTCCTCGACGATCTGCCGCTGACCCCCGTCGGCAAGGTCGACCGCGGTGCGCTGCCCGCACCCGTGTTCGCCACCGGAAGTGGTGTGGCACCGAGTGATTCGGTCGAGCGGCTGGTCGGGACCATCGTCGCGGGACTGCTCGGCGTGGAATCCGTCGGCCCCGCCGACGACTTCTTCGCCCTCGGCGGGAACTCACTGGTCGCCGCCCAGCTCAGCGCCCGCCTCGGCGCCGCCACCGGCAAACACGTCCCGGTGCGCACCGTCTTCGACGCGCCGACGGTCGCCCAGCTCGCCGCGGCGATCCGGAACCTGTCCCGATCGTCCCCACGCCCGCCGGCGACCCGCCGCCCCCGTCCGGACCCGCTACCCCTGGCTCCCGCCCAGCAACGGCTGTGGTTCCTGAACCGCCTCGACCACCGCTCACCCGCGGACAACATCACGCTGGCGCTGCGACTCCGCGGCCCCCTCTCGATCGAGGCGCTGCAGTTCGCGATCCACGACGTGATCGACCGCCACGAGCCATTACGCACGCTGTACCCGGATCACGACGGTGTCGGCGTGCAACACGTGCTGCCGATCGCACCCCCGCCGGCCTCCGTGGCTGCCGGTGGGCAGCGCCGTCCCGAGCCCACCCGGAACGCTGAGAGCGCGGAGCGCGGTGTCGTATCGGGCTTCTGGGGTGGGGTGAGCGTGCTTGTGCCGACTGAGGTTCGGGGTGGCGAGGTGGTGCGGGTGTTGGGGGAGTTCGGTGCGGTCGGGTTCGATCTGACCAGGGAGTTGCCGGTGCGGAGTCGGCTTTTCATCGTGGGGGAGCAGGAGCACGTGCTGGCGGTGGTCGTGCATCACATCAGTGCGGATGGGTGGTCGCTGGATGTGTTGTTGCGGGATCTGTTGGGTGCCTATGAATCTCGGCTCCGTGGTGTGGCGCCGGAGTTCGAAGCGTTGCCGGTGTCGTACGCGGATTACGCGCTGGCTCATCGGGAGTGGCTCGGCGACGCGCGTGGTGCGGCGGGGCTGGACAGTCAGGTCCGGTATTGGCGGGCTCGGCTCGCCGGGCTCGCGCCGCGCCTGGAACTGCCGGTCGACCGGCCGCATCCGCCGGTCGCGTCCGGGCGGGGTGCGACGGTGGAGTTCGAGCTCGATGCGGAGCTCACCGCGCGGCTGCGGCGGGTGGCGGTGGCGCACGGCGCGACCCAGTTCATGGTGATGCACGCGATGCTCGCGGTGGCGCTGGCCCGTTCCGGTGGTGGTGGCGATATCGCGATCGGGACACCGGTGGCCGGGCGTGGTGGGGTCGAACTGGATGCGCTGGTCGGCATGTTCGTGAACATGGTCGTGCTGCGCACCAGTGTTGTTCCCGCGCACCCGTTCACGGCGTTGCTCGCCAGGGTCCGCGACATCGATCTGGGGGCGCTCGCCAATGCCGATGTCCCGTTCGACCGGGTGGTCGAGGAACTCGATCCGCCCCGCACCCGCTCCCACCACCCGCTGTTCCAGGTCGTACTCACCGCGGCGACCGGGGTCGCGGCAGCGCGGACCGACCTGGGTGGGCTCACGGTCGAACCGCTCGAACCGACGGAGACACCAGCGAAATTCGATCTCCAACTGACGATGTCGGACCCGACCGCCGAGACCATCCGGACAGCGATCACCTATGCGACGGATCTGTTCGACCGGGAGACGATCGAACGATTCGCCCGCACACTGGAACGGATCGCCTACGCCGTCGCCACTGATCCGGCGGTGCCGGTGGGTGATATCGACCTGCTCGACGAGACCGAACGGGCAGCCGCGACGGCGCCCGCTGATACACCGGCGACGATGCCTGAGGCCCCGTCGAGCGACGTGGGCCTGCCGGGCTCCGGGTTCGCGACGGGCTGGTCGGCTTGTGCCGATGCCAATGCCATTGCCGACGATGCCATTGCCGATGCCAGTACCAACTCCTACGCCAGCTTCGGTGCCGGTGCCGGTGCCGGTGCCGGTACCGATGCCGCCGCCGCCGACGCTGATGCCGCCGCCGACGCTGATGCCAACGCGTACGCCGATGCCAGTGCCGACACCGGTGCCGACACCGACGTGATCGCGAGCGCGCTATCAGCCGACTCTTCGGTGGTTCGGGCGCCGCTCACTCTGGCTGACATGTTCGACGCTGCTGTACAGCGAGATCCAGACGCCATCGCGGTGCGTGCCGGGCGGACACGGCTGACCTATCGCGAGCTGGACGATCGAAGTTCTGCTCTGACATGGGAACTGGTGCGGCTGGGGGCGGCACCGGAGGAGCGAGTCGCGGTAGTCCTACCGCGTTCGGCCGATCTGGTGGTGGCGATCGTCGCGGTGGTGCGCACCGGCGCGGCGTATGTCCCCATCGACCCGGGGTATCCGCGCGACCGGATCGACTACGTGTTGACGGACGCCCAGCCGGTGTGCGTGATCACCGAGGACCTGGTCGTGCGTGGGATGCCCGCAGAGCGGCCTCCACGAGGCGACATCGCGACTACTCACCGACCTGCTGCGTGGGTGGAGTCGCAGGATTCGGCGGTGCCGACTGAGCAAGAGGGGCCCTCGTCGCGTGTTGATCCGGAGGGATCGGCTCAGCGGGTGGAGCCGAAGGTTCCCGCATCGCGAGTCGAGCCGGTGGATCCCGGGCTGCGGGTAGGGCCAAAGGCTCCGGCATCGCGAGTTGAGCTGGTGGATCCTGAGCCGCAGGTAATGCCGGAGGTCCGTGCGGGGTGGGCGGAACTGGAGGAGCCGACCGCGCGGGTGGAGTCGGAAGCTCCAGCGCTGGAATGGCTGGCCCAGGAGAGGGATTCTTTGTCCGGCCGGCAGGTGGGGGGCGCCCGCCGTGCGCATCCGGCGAACAGCGCCTATTTGATCTACACGTCCGGCTCCACGGGTGCGCCGAAAGGGGTTGCGGTCGAGCATCGCAACGTCGTCGCCCTGCTCGATCGGGCGAGGGAGGTGCTCGGCACCGGACCCGAGGATGTGTGGGCGTTGTTTCATTCGGCGGCGTTCGATTTCTCGGTGTGGGAGCTGTGGGGTGCGCTCACCACGGGCGCCACGCTCGTGATCGTCGACCAGGACACTGCCCGTTCGCCCGAGCAATTGCGCGAACTCCTGCACCGCGAGCAGGTGACCGTGCTCGGCCAGACCCCGTCGGCTTTCGCGGGTCTCGACGAAGCCGATGCTCGCGCGGGCGACGCTGCACCACTTGCACTGCGACGCATAGTGTTCGGTGGTGAAGCGCTCGATCCGCGGCGGCTCACCGGCTGGTTCGCGCGGCACGGCACGGACGGACCGCGGCTGGTCAACATGTTCGGCATCACCGAGACCACTGTGCACGTCACCCACACCACACTCACCGACCGCGCCTACGAGCGCGCGGGCAGCCCGATCGGACAGCCCCTCGACGGCCTCACCGTGCATGTTCTCGATGATCGATTGCGACCGGTGCCGACCGGCGTCACGGGCGAGATCTACATCGCGGGAACACAAGTGACGCGCGGATACCTGCGCCGTCCAGGCCTCACCGCCACCCGGTTCGTCGCCAATCCGTTCGCCGGTGGCGCGGTGCTGTACCGGTCGGGTGACGTCGGGCGATGGACGCGGTCGGGCGAGCTCGAGCACTTCGGTCGCGCGGATCGGCAGGTGAAAATCCGCGGGTTCCGTATCGAGCCCGCCGAAGTCGAAGTGGCACTGCTGGATTGTCCGGGTGTCCGGGCGGCGGTTGTCGTTGTGCACGACGATCCGCGTATCGGTCCGCAGCTGGTCGGGTATGTCGTCATGGCGCCGAGTGCGCGAACGAGCAAGGATGTCGACGCGTCACCGGAACGGCTGTGGGCTGCCCGGCAGGCGCTGGCCGCAGCAGACAACGGGCGACGCGCCCGCATCCACGAAGTCAGCGGGGCCGCGAAGATCCCCGGCCGGTCGAGCAGCATTCGGGACGGTGCGAGTGTCAAAGACACGATTGCCGAAGACACGAGCGGCGGGCGTAGGGTCGGAGTCTCCGGAGAGCACGAACGCGCCGAGGCCGGGGCTCGGCTGCGTGGACTGCTTCGAGATCGGTTGCCGGAGCATCAGATTCCGGCTGTGGTCGTCGTCATCGACGCTCTGCCGCTGACAGCGAACGGCAAACTCGATGTGGCCGCGCTACCGCGTCCAGGATTCGGCTCCGGGCGCGCGTACCGCCGACCCGATGGCGTGGTCGAACAGCGGATCGCCGCGGTGTTCGCCGACGTGCTCGGCGTCGATCGTGTCGGGGCCGACGATTCCTTCTTCGATCTCGGCGGCAACTCGATGGTCGCCACCCGCCTGGTGTCCCGCTTGCGCACCGAGCTGACCACCGACATCGCCCTCACCTGGCTGTTCAGCGATCCGTCCCCGGCCGAACTCGCCCGCCGGATCGCCGAGGACACCGGCGCCGACGACGAATCCGCCCTCGCCCCAGTGCTTTCCCTGCGCGAACGAGGCACCGGCGCACCGCTGTTCTGTGTGCACCCGGTGGTCGGCCTGTCGTGGAGCTTCGCCGGACTGTCCGCCGAACTCGACTGTCCTCTCTACGGACTCCAGTCCCCGATGATCGCGACCGACACCGCACCGCCGGAATCCCTCGACGCGCTCGCCGCCGACTACATCACGCGCCTTCGTGCCATCCAGCCGCACGGACCCTACCGACTGCTCGGCTGGTGCTTCGGCGGCGTGATCGCCCACGCCATGGCGGTGCAGTTGCAGGACGCGGGCGAGCGGGTCGAGCTCCTGGCCATGCTGGACTCCTTCGTCGGTGACGTCGGCTACCGCAGCGAGACGCCGGTGACCGTGGGCGATCTGCTCGGCCAGCTCGGCACCGAACAGGAAATCGACACCCCGGTCACCGAATTCACGCCCGACGCTGCCGTCGAACTGGTGTCCGGCCTGGCCGGCCCGTTCGAACTGCTCACCGAAGAGCGCGTGCACCGCATCTTCGCCGGAATCCTGCACGCACAGGTGATCGGCACGGCCTACCGACCCCGCCCCTTCGACGGCGACCTCCTGTTCTTCACCGCCGACCGCGACGACCGTGGCGCGGGCCGAGCCGCAGGCGCCTGGCGCGACCACATCACCGGCGCGATCCGCGACGTCCCCGTCGACGCCACCCACTGGGACATCACCGGTGCGACCGCACTCGCCGCCATCGGCCCGGTACTCGCCGCCGCCCTCGGCGCAAATACACGCACCCGCTGACAGATCCTTCGCCCACCACCACCATCGGGTGCGGCGCCGTGTCGGCCCCGTCGGCGATGGTCCGACTGGACAGTTGATCACCAGGCTTTCAGGTAACTATCGGCCGAGAAGGTCGCGCCACCAGTGCCTGGTGATCGGTTGTCCAGGTCCGAAGATGACGACTTCGGCGCTTACCGGACCGCGGTGAGGCGGCGGCGACCCCTCGTCGTCGCCGCCTTCCGTTTCAGCTCAACGCCGCGAGGCCGCGGCGGTCGATCTTGCCGGTGGGGGTGCGTGGTAGTTCGTCGACGAATATGACGTCACGTGGCGCTTTGAACCGGGCCAGGTGGGTCTTCACGTAGGTGCGGACCGCGTCGGCGTCCAGGTCGCCGCCGCGCACGACGAACGCGGCGAGGCGCTGGCCGAACTCCTCGTCGGGGACGCCGATCACCGCGGCCTCGGTGATCGCGGGGTGCCGGTAGAGGAGGTCCTCGATCTCGCCGGGGAAGACGTTCTCACCGCCGGAGACGATCATGTCGTCGTCACGGCCGTCGATGAAAAGGCGTCCACCGGAATCGAAATGGCCGAGGTCGCCGGTGCTCATCAGGCCGCCGCGCACCTGTTTGGAGCCGCCGCCGGAGTACCCGTCGAAGGCGATGGAGTTGCCGACGTACACCGTGCCGACCACACCGGGCTCGGTGATGTGAGTGCCGTCCTCGGTGTAGAGCGCGACCGAGATACCAACGGGCGCTTTGCCGACCGTGCCCGGTGCGGCGAGCCAATCCTGCGGGGTGGCGATGGTCGCGGTGCCGGTCTCGGTGCAACCGTAGAAGTTGTAGATCACCGGACCGAACACCTCGATCGCCCTCGTCCCCAAAGAGGACGGCAGCGCGGCGCCCGCTGTGAAGATGATCCGCAGCGATTCGGTATCGGTGGTGGACAACACTTCTGGGTCCAGGTCGAGGATGCGGCGCAGCATCGTCGGGACCAGTACCACCATGTCGGCGCGGTGTTCGGCGATCTGGGCCAGCGCCCGCGCCGCGTCGAATCTGCCGTGCAGCACGATCGTCGAACCGAGGTTCAATGCCAGGATGAACTGCGACAGGGCGGTCCCGTGGAACAGGGGCGCGCACAGCAGGACGGTCTGTCCGCGCCGCAATGGCACTCGATCGACGAATTGCGCACCGGCCAAAGGTGATTCGACTCGTCGAGGCGCACCCTTGGGTGTACCGGTCGTGCCACCGGTGAGCAGGACGAACCCGCCTTGCTCGGCCGGGTCGGGGAGACGGGAGGTGATGTCGGGCCCATCGGTGTCGAGCAGGGTGATCCCGTCGGGCAGATCGGCCGACAAAGCGGTGAGACCCGGGTCGAGCGCGAGTGCGCCGACCTGCTCGCGAACGAGCACATCACGCAGCTGCGCCGCACCGAAGCCGGTGTTCAGGAGAACCAGTTTGCAGCCGAGTTTCGCCGCGGCGGCCATGGTTTCGACCAGGCGGACACCATCGGGCCCGAGCACGCCGATGGTGTCCCGTGCCCGCAGCCCCGCGGCGTGCCAGCGGGCGGCGATCGCGTCGGTGCGCTCGTCGAGATCCCGGTAGCTGACCTGCCGATCATCGTGGACGAGGGCGATGCGATGCGGTGTCCGTCGCGCCGCGGTCCGGATGCCACCGGCGATCGGCCCGAGAAGGCGCATCGCGCGGGCGGTCCGGACGACCTGATCGGGACGCCGCAGATCGATGAGTCCGGCGCGTTGCATGGCGCGGATCTGTCGTAGCGATGTGTCGGCGGTGCGGATCCAGTGGGTGGGGTTCATATCGAATCTGCCTGTCGGTCATGGGTTTCGAGGTCAGATCGCGCGGTCAACATACTCGCGGCCCCGGATCGGCGCCCGCGGTTACCGCGAGCAGCCAGGCGACGGTGCCCAGCTCGGGCACGATCTCGGCACTGATGTGCTCCGACATCGGCACCCAGAACATGCGCAGGTCCACTCCGCGCGCGCAGTAGGCGGCGGCGATGTCGGTGATCGCCAGTTCGGCGGGCAGCAGCTGATCGGTGGTCGAATGCCACATGAGCAGCGGCATGTCCGGTGTGTTCTCCGGCTTGCCGAAGCTCGCCGCCGCGAGTCCCGCGTGCGCGGCTGCCAGCGCGGCCTCCGGATCGGTGAGGTAGTCGACGACCGGGCGCAGGAGCGTGGTGCCGACGGCGGTGTAGAGGCAGCGGTCCTTCAGGTCCTCGGCGACCTGCTTGCCTTCCGGAGTCAGATACTGCTGCAGTGCCCGGTCGAACTCGGGGTATTCGCGAGCGAGGCCGAGGATCGCCAGCCACCCGGTGAAGTTGGCCTGCGGCTGCTGCCCCGAGATGGCGAATGGCGCGATCGCGACCTTGTCGCCGGGGATGCCGCCCTGCGCGCTGCCCCGGATATCGAGTTCGGGCGCGTAGTGCCGGCGCTGCTCGGCCGCCGACGCCGAGGAATTGCCGCCGCCCGAGTAGCCCCACAGCCCGATCGGCGAGGCCTCGAGACCGAGCCCGGCGCGCTGGGCCGCGCGGATGCCGTCCAGGACCATGCGCCCCTCGCTCGGCGACATGATCGTGTTCTTCTTGCCGTCGAAATCGGTGACGACCACCGCGGCGCCCGCCGCGAGGAACTGGCCGATCAGCGCGATCTCCTTCTGCAGCCCGGCCCGCAGCGTGTAGGAGGGATTGCACTGCTGGCCCAGGCTGTCGATCGCCTCCTGATACGAGATCAGCGGGCGCGCACCGGGGCCGAGCCAGGGGATGCCCGGCATCAGCACGGTCGTCGCGGTGGCCTGCGGCGCGTCGTGGGCGTCGGTGCTGCGCAGCAGCAGCTGGGTGGTGTGTACCGGGATCGGGATGCCGAGCGAGTAGGTCTGCACGACGCGGCTGCGGATGACGTCGCCGTTGGCGTAGGCGCCGAAATCGGCCGGGTCGTCGTACCACGGGTCGTTTTGTGGCGTCGGGACCGGCACGACCGCCGGATACACCTGCGCCTCGTTCGGCAGCGGCGGGAGCTGGAAGTCCTGCGCGGCCGCGGGACCCGCGGTGACCAGCGCGGCGACGGCGACCAGCGGCAGGGCGCGCACACCGCGCCATCGGGATCGCGGTGACGAGTGGGTGGCCGTGCTGCGCTGCATGGCATCTCCTTCGGTAAGTGATCCTGATTACAGCACGTCATCTTGTTAGGAACAAGAGTTCTTGTTCTTATTGGGTGATCGGTAGGCTGAGCTGCGTGACGTCGACCGACAAGAGCCAAGTCCGCGCCCGGCGCATCCAGGGACTCGACGCCGAACAACGCCGCGCGCGCCGACGCGAGCAGATCCTGGCGGCCGCGTTCGAGCTGATCGCCGCCGAGGGCTATGTCAACACCGCGATCGAGCAGATCTGCCAGACCGCCTTCGTGGGCAACAAGGCGTTCTACGAACTGTTCGACAGCAAGGAGGACTGCTACCTCGCGCTGCTCCAGCAGCTCAGCGAACAGGCCCAGAACCGGGTCGTCGCCGAGCTGGCGGAGACCTCCGGCGACCGCGACGCCGTGGTGACCGCCGTCATCGGCGCCCTCGCCCACTCCCTCGTCGACGACCCGCGCGTCGCCAAGGTGACCTTCGGCGAGGCCAGCGGCATCTCGGCGAAGGTCGAACTGCAACGCCGAACCAACCGCCGCTGGGCCGCCCAGTTCCTCGAAAACCTCTGGCGCGACTACGAATTCGTGCCATCTGGAGGCGTCGACCGAGATCTACACGCCCTCGCCGTCGCCACCATCGGCGGCCTGTTCGACACCGTCGCCGACTGGTTGCACACCGACGCGGGCGCCGCGGGCGACATCGACACCCTGATCCGCGACCTCACCTCGTTCATCGAGGTCGTGCACCTGGGGTTGGCGGCGTCAGCGGGCTGAGGCCGCCAGCCACCCTGGACCGGCGAGCAAGGCGGCTGCCCGCGCCCGAACGAGCGATATTTGCTCCCCCCCCCCCCCTCGAAGATTGAGGGTCTGGTGGAGTGCTGAAGGTGATGCTTGCGGTAGCGCAGGGTGGGGGAGTCGACGATGACGCCCGGCGCCAGGGCCGAGGCCGACATCAGCAGCGCGGTGTCTTCCATACCGCGCAGGGCCGCCCAGCCGCCCGCGGCGAGGAGCAGATCGCGTCGCCACATCACCCCGGCCGGGTGGACGGGCGGGCGGTGGCCATCGGCGGCCGACCATGCGGCGAGGAGGGCGCCGCGAGGGAGCAGACCGGTGGGGAAGGGCCAGGGGAAGTCGCGGAGTTCGCCGGAGCCGAGCAGGTCGCGGGCCGGGCCGACGGCGAATCCGGCGTCGGGTTCGCGGTCGAGCGCGGTCGACAGCGTGGTCAGGGTGTGTGGTTCGAGTTCGTCGTCGGCGTCGAGGTTCTGGATCAGCGCGGTGGTGATCCGGCCGAGGGCGACATTGCGGGCGATCGCCGGGCCCTCTCGTGACCCGTTGAATGCCAGGTGGAGTCGGGGGTCGTCGGTCGCGCCGCAGCCGACAAGGGCCGAGACCACCTCGGGGGCGCGCGGGCCGTCGACCTGGACGAACCAGGTCCAGTCGGTGTGGGTCTGCGCGCACAGTGAACGCCACGCGGCGGGTAGGTAGCGGGCGTACCCGGCGTGTACCGCCGTGAGCACCGCGATCTCCACGAACGGTCACTCTGCCATGTCGACTCGCGTCGAACCCTGTGGTAGGTAGTGACATTGATCATTCCGGTGTGGCGGCAGGCAGGGGACGTTCATGGATCACGCGTTGATCGAGTCGACGTTGGGCGGGCTGGTCGCCGCGAATTCCCGGGTGCTGGAACGTGATTGCGAGCAGATCGCGCTGCAGTACCTGGCTCAGCAGGTGGTGCCGCAGTTCGATGTGGACTCGGCCGATTTCGATCGGGATCCGCATCTGATCTGTGCCGATCGGTACTGGTTCCATCGGTTCCAGGCCGAGCCGACCCTGCACACCGCGGTGGAGTGCGCGGGCTGGCTGGCCGAGCATGTCGGCGCCGCGGTGCACGAGCCGATCCGGGAGAAGTGGGCGCTCGGGTACGCGTTCGTCACGCGTGATTCGGTGGAGAGTGCCGGTGAGATCGCCGATGCCACCGGGGACATCGTCGCCGCCGACGACAGTGGTTGCAACAAGGCGTATTTTGCGACGCTGTACCACGCGGGGAAGCTGCGGGCGAACTTCTTCTTCGACGAACTCGCGCAGTTCCTCGACGCCTCGCCGCTGGCCATGGCCTCGGGGCCGCACCGGGAGTCGGTGCTGTTCACCGCGCTGCGTGCCTTCGCGGCGTTCGGTAGCCGCCGGGCGACCGACGAGTACGCGCGGACGCTGTTCGGCGAAGTGTGGAGCGACGGCGATCGCACCTACGCCGCGGTCGATGTGCTGCTCAACGGACTCGATGCCAGCCCTGAGTTCGCCGGTCAGGGCGAGTTGCTGCGCGACAGTGCCGCCGAAGCCCTGCTCGCCTATCCGAACAGTCATATCCTGCACTTCCGGCTCGCGACCGGGCGGTGGCTGTGCGGGGAGTACGAGACGGCCATGGTCAGCATTGATACGGCTCTTCGCCTGTTGCCCGCGGCGGGGCGGCGGGTGAGTCATGAACTGCTGCAAGGGCAATACCTGGCCCGGCGGGAAGCGATCAAGGCGGGGCGGGTCGCGGCGCGTCAGGCCGAGGTCGAGCGGGAACGGGCCGAGCGCACCGAGCGTGAGATCGGGCGGCTGGCCGACACCGTGCGTGGGTCGGTGGTGCGGGCCGTGGAGCTGGTCGCGGTGTTCGCCGCTGTCATCGCCTTCGCGGTCGGCTCGCTCAATGTCTCGCTGAACGGCAATCTCGCCCTCGCGGACCGGTTGTGGATCGTCGCCGGGCTCGGCGGCGGCCTGGCCGGGTTCGCCCTGTTGGTGGTCGGCGGAACGTGGGCGATCGCGCATCGGCTGACCAGCGAGTGAGAGCAGCCCTCAGCCTGGGGGCGACCACGGCGCACGCGGCGAGGAACCGCACTCGACGGGTCGGAGCTGGCATGGTCGACGGAGCCGGAACGGCTCGCACGGCAGATGCTGGCGACCGCGCAGTTCGATTGACGAGCGGTGCGGGCCGGTCAGCGCGGCGGGGCTCCGCCAGGTGGCGGGTCGCTGCCGGGAGATCCGTTGTCGGACTGGGTGTTCTGGGATTTCTCGGCGACGCCGACGGTGAGGGAGACCGTCATGGTGGTGGTGGGTGTGCCGGTGACGGTGGCCAGTTCGGCGTCCCAGCCGTCGCCGAAGACGTTGTCGGAGGACAGGGTTACGCCGGACAGGTTGCGGGTGCTGGTGGCGTAGCCGGGGTCGGCGGCGAAGACGGCTTCGCAGGCGTCTTGGGGGAGTGCGATCTGGGAGGTGAGGCGGGCGTTGTCGCCTGCCACGGCGGTGGTGAGGGAGTCGTAGACCTCGAAGTGGATGTGGGGCCAGCGGCCGGTGTAGCAGGCGGGGAAGATCGAGGTGAAGTGGACCGTGCCCGTCTCGTCGGCGACCTGGACGCCGCGCAGGTAGTTCTGTTCGGTCACGCCCTCGCTGTAGAGGGAGTAGCCGCCCTCGCGATCGCAGTGCCAGACGTAGACGGCCATGCCCGCGCCCGCGGCGCCGAGGGCGAGGTCGTACAGGTTCAGCGTGAGTTCCATCGGGACGCCCTGGGCGACACCGGAATACGCGCCGAAGCTGGTGGTGATGTCGGAGCGCACCACACCCGACTCGATGAGCACGTTCGGCCCGTTGGAGCCGTCGCCGGGATAGGGGCCCGCGGTTTCCTGCGGTGCCGCCGCGGGCGTGGTGGTCGCCGTGGATTCCGTCGCGGGAGTATCCGTCGAGGTGGTGCAGGCCGCCGCGGCCGCGACCCCGGCCAGACCGAGGGCGCCGAGTATCCGTCGGCGCGACATCACCCGCAGGTCGTGACCGAGTCCGAGATCGTGTTCGTGCATCGCCGCTCCTTCGCCTTGACCGTGTCGCCGACGACGGTAGGGGCGGGAACTGCGCCGGACCTGGGGACGAGCTGGGAGTTCGCTGGGAGCGCGGCGATCAGTCGGTGACGTAGCCGTTGAGGCTGTTGCTCAGGTCGGTCAGGACGGCGCGGGCGGCGGTGAGGCCGGTGGTGTGCCAGATCCTGTCGTCGACGGCGAAGACGCGGCGGTCGGTCGCGGCGCCGAGCTCCTCGAAGTCCGTCGAGCGCAGGACCCGCTTGCCGTGTTCCTCACCGTCGGGGCCCGCGAACATCACGTAGATGATGTCGCCCTCGGCCTTGGTGGCGAGGTCGGCGCCGACGATGTCGAAGGACTCCCCGCGCTGGGCGGTCGGGCGCTGCACGCCGACATCGGAGAGCACCTGGGCGGCAAAGGTTTCGGTGCCCTGGACCTGGATGGTGTCGGGGGTGAAGCGCAGGACCGAGGCCTGTGACTGGGTGGCGTTGAGCGCGTCGCCGAGGCCGTGCGCCTCGGTGAGGTAGCTCCGCAGGGCGGCGGTGCCCGCGTCGGCGCGGTTCATTCCCGCGGCGTAGGCGGCGAAATCGGACTGCCAGCTGCCGCCGTCACCGATGAGCACGGTGGGCGCGATCTGCTTCAGCGCGTCGTAACCGCCTGCGGCAGGGGGGATGTCGCCGAGGATCAGGTCGGGCTTCAACTCGGCGATGCGCGCCGGGTCGGGTTGGCCGATCGGGCCGACGCTCGGCACCTCGAGCACGCCGTAGCCGAGGTACATCGGCTGCGGGCGCTCGCCGTCGAGGGTGACCGCACCCGCGACGCGCTCCCACAGGCCCAGCGCGCAGGCCGCGTCGAGTGCCGAACTGGTCAGCACGACGATGCGCTGCGGGTCGGCGGGCACCTCGGTGACACCGGCGGTGTGGGTGACGGTGCGGGTGGCACCACCGGGGTCGGGTGCGCTCGGCGTCGGGCAGGCGGTGGCGGTGTCGCGGTCGGCGCCGACCACACCGGCGCCCGCGATGTTGGTGGTGGTGCGGACGATCGTGCTCGCGTCGTCGGCCTTGTCCGCGCACCCCGCGGCGAACACGGCGGCGCACAGCAGCGTGGCGATGGCGACGATGCCGCGCGAGCGGGTACGGGCGCCCGGCTCGGCGGTGCGACGGGATCGGGTGCGTTCTCGGGCGCTCACCGGCATGCGCACGAGGGTACTGCGTAGCCGGTGGTGCGGAGCCCGCGGGCCGATCTCACCGGCGGCTGGCCCGCCGGAAGCCGATGGCGGCGGGAACGGCGAACAGCAGGACCGCACCGGCGGACCAGAGCAGCGTCATGGTCAGGGGGCGGGCGATGGGGCCCTGGTCGGCGAGGCCGCGCATGGCATCGACGGCCACCGACATCGGTTGATTGCGCACGACCGGCTGAATCCAGGCGGGGAAGGCGACCAGCGGGACGAATCCGGTGCTGAAGAACATCATCAGCGAGGTGAGAATGGTGATGCCCTCGACCAGGGAGGCCTTCGCTGTGTAGACGGCGACCGCGGTGACGATGGTGGCGAAGGCGAGTCCGAAGATCACCGGCACGAAAAAGAACACGACGGCGGCCAGCGGTCCCTGATGGAATCGGAAGCCGAGCAGGAAGCCGACGATCAGCACCGCGATGGTGCCGAGCAGGATGCGGCAGCCCTCGGCGAGGATGCGCGAGGCCAGGCCGGAGGCCCGGTGCACGGGCAGCACCCAGAATCGGGCGAGCAGGCCCGCGTCGCGTTCGCGGCCGAGCAGGACCCCGCTGGCGACGGCACCGGAGAGCGCGCCGACCAGCGCCACCATCGGGACCGAGCCGTAGAGCGCGTCGTCACCGGTGAAGCGCTCGATCTGACCGCCGACCACGATGTCGAGCATGAGCAGCAGCAGGCACGGGATGAGCAGGGTCTCGAGCAAGGTGATCGGATTGCGCGCCCAGCGCAGCAGCAGGCGCTGGGTCTGGATCAGGGTGTGCCGGACCAGCGCGGCCGGTGAGGTCTCGCCCGCGGTGTCACCGGCGCGGGTGGCGAGCAGCGACATCACGCCCTCCTCGAACTCAGGCGAATGGCGACGGGCGTGCAGATCAGCACGATGGCGGCCAGCCACAGCAGCGACGGGCCCATCAGCGACCAGCTCACCGTCCCGGCATTGCCCGCGGTGTCACCGGCCAGCGCGCGCAGGCCGATGGCGAACTGGGAGACCGGCTGGTTGCGGACGAACCACTGGATCCACTCCGGGAACTGGCTCGCCGGTGCCAGACCGGTCGAGAGCATGCCGAAGATCAACGGCGGCAGCACCAGCGCCTGGGAGGTGGCCTCCGGACTCTTCGACAGCGTGCCGATCACGTCCGCGCCGAGGGTGAGGGCGAGGCCGATGAGCAGCGAGAACGCCAGGAATCCGAGGGTGTGCAGCGCGTCGAGCCGGAAGCGGAAGCCGATGACGTATCCGGCGGCGATGGCCGCGGCCAGGGAGATCAGCAGGCGGAACAGGTTGGCCGACATCCGTGCCGCCACCGGGACCAGCGGGCGCAGCGGCATGGCGCCGAAGCGGCGGTTGAGTCCGGCGACGGAGTCGGTGGCCGAGCGGAAGGCGGCCGAGATGGCGGTGAACGCGGCGGCCTGCAGGATCACCAGCGGCATCATGTACTGGGCGTAACTGCTGAAACCGTTGCCGGAGAACATCATCACGGTCTTGAGCGGAATGTAGAAGCTGGCGGTGAACGCCGCGGGGGCGAGTACCGAGGCCAGCACCTCACCGGTCTTGACCGAGGGCACGATCAGGCGGGTGGTCAGCACCCACCACTGCTGCACCGTGTCCGGGGTGGCGCGGGTGTGGGTGTGCCAGGTGGTGGCGGTCATGCGACCGGCTCCGGTTGCGTCTCGGTGCTGGCGAGGTGGCCGGTGAGCTGGAGGAACACGTCGTCGAGTGAGGGGCGCCGCAGGGCGATGTCGACGAGTTCGACCGAGGCGCTGTCGAGGCGTCGCAGGGCTTCGGCGAGGGTTTTGGCGCCGTCGGGGGCCGGGATGGTGATGCGATCCGATTCCGGGGTGAGCGCGGCCAGGTTCTCGGCCGGGAGCAGGGGACCGAGCGCCGAGACGATCGCGGGCAGGCCGTCGAGGTCCAGCGGCACGATTTCGCAATAGCTGCCGCCGGTGCGGTGTTTGAGCTCGTCGGCGGTGCCGGAGGCGATGACCACGCCGTGATCGATCACGATGATCTGGTCGCTGAGGGCATCGGCCTCCTCCAGGTACTGGGTGGTGAGCAGGGTGGTGATCCCGGCGGTCTTGAAGCTCTTCACCAGATCCCAGACGCCCTGGCGGCTGCGAGGGTCGAGGCCGGTGGTCGGCTCGTCGAGGAACACCACATCCGGACGGACCACCAGTCCGCAGGCGATGTCGATGCGGCGCCGCATGCCGCCGGAGTAGGTGCCGACGCGCCGGTTCGCGGCGTGTTCGAGCGCGAATTCGGTGATGAGTTCGCGGGCGCGGGCCTGGGCGGCGGGTTTGCGCAGACCCATCAGCCGACCGAACATGACGAGGTTCTCGTAGCCGCTGAGCATGTCGTCGAGCGCGGCGTACTGGCCGGTCAGCATGATGCGTTTGCGGACCGCCGCCGGGTCGGCGACGACATCGTGTCCGGCGACCACCGCCCGCCCGCGATCGGGGCTGATCAGTGTGGACAGGATGTTGACCATGGTGGTCTTGCCCGCGCCGTTGGGGCCGAGGATGCCGAGCACCTCACCGGGTGCCGCCGTGAAATCGACACCGCGCAGGGCACGGACTTCGCCGAAGGACTTCTCGATCCCCTCGACGACGACGCCGCCGGTTCGCGAATCGCTGTGCGCGAGAGTGGGTTCGACGCTCATATCCGGTCTCCTGCTTCCATGTGGTCGTCGAGCACCGGCGAGATGGCCGACAGTGCGTAGGGATTGGTCAGGTCGTCGTGGGACACCGCGACGTCGTGGGTGACGATCTCGCCGGTCACGTAGGGCCGCCAGCCGTCGGGGCCCATGTATTCGGAGGGATCGACCGTGGCGCGGAAATAGAGGATGTCGCCGTCGTAGACCGGGCGCCGATAGCCGGTGCGGGTGCCCGCGGAGGCGTTGTAGGAGCCCGCCATGCGTTCGATGGTGGCGGCGTCGAGGAGTTCCACGCCGCCGAGCCGCTCGGTGATGATCGCGGCCGCTTCCTCGGCGGTGGCCTCGGCGGAGACGTCGTCGATGCCGAAGATGGCGCCGAAGGTGTTGATGAACTGGCCCGCCGTCAGGCGCTCGATGCTGTCGCCGTCGATGTCGGCGGTGTCGGTGTCGAGCAGGGCGAGGACGCCGACCCGTTCGCCCTCGGCGGCCAGTTCGACCGCCATGGCCTGGGCGATGAGTCCGCCGAAGGACCAACCGAGCAGGTGATACGGGCCGCTCGGCTGGACCGTGCGGATCTCGCGGACATAGCGGTGCGCGAATTCCTCGATGGAGCGGGCTGGGGGTTCGCGGCCGCTGAGGTCGGGGGCTTGCAGACCGTAGATCGGTCGGCCTGGCCGGAGATGTTCGGCGAAACCCAGGTAGCTCCAGGACATTCCGGAGGAGGAGTGGACGCAGAACAGGGCGGGGCGATCGCCGTCGGGGCGGATCGGGAGGAGCACGTCGAGGCCGAGGCCGGTGGGGCCTGCGGGGGTGGCTGTCCGGGCAGCCATGGCGGCGGCTTCGTCGGCCGAAGCGGATTGGGCCGCAGGGGTTTCGGCGAATCTTGTGGCGGCACCGAGCGCGTCGACCCACAGGTCCGCGAGTTCGGCGACCTCGTCGCGATTCAAGAGGTTTGCCGCATAACTGAATTCGGCATGCAGGCGGTTGCCGGTCACCATGGCGTTGATGTCGATCGGCGACATGATCGCGACGTCGGAGTGTTCGGTCGCCTCCAGGTCGCCGAGTTCGTCGGTGGGGAGCCAGCCGAGACCTTCCAGGCCGGTGGGGGTTTCGACGGAGGTGTGTCTGCCGAGGTAGTTCACGCAGATCTGGCCGGGGAGTGCGGTCGGGAGCTGGGCGGCGGTCTCGGGGTTCAGGTAGCGCAGGAGACCGAAGCCGATGCCCTTGTCCGGCACTTCGAGGAGGTCGTGCTTGACCGCGCGGATGGCCGCGCCCATGGCGGGGCCGCCCGCGAAGGCGTCGGCGATGTCGACATCGGCCAGGTCGAGGCGCACCGGGTACAGGTTCGTGAACCAGCCGATGGTGCGGGACAGGTCGGCGCCGGGCACGACTTCCTCCTGGCGGCCGTGGCCTTCCAGGCGCAGCATGGCCGAGTGTTCGTCGATACCTCTGCGGGCGCGCCACCGGACAAGGGCCAGGGCGAGGGTGGCGAACAAGGCGTCGGTGACGCTGCCGTGGAACAGACGGGGCAGGGTGGTCAGTAGTGCGGCGGTGACGTCCTCGTCGGCTCCGATCTCGAAGCGGCGCACCGTGTGCACCTGATCGATGGCGGGGTCGAGGCTCCGGGCGCCGAGCAGGGGGTCGGGGCCATTCACGATGCCTTGCCAGTAGGCGAGTTCGGTGCGGCGCTGCTCGGCGTTGGCCTGTTCGGTGAGCGCATGCGACCAGCGGCGCATCGAAGTGCTGGTCTCGGCCAGGACAGGAGTGGTACCCGCGGCGACCTGTGCCCAGGCGGCGATCAAGTCCTCCACGAGGATTCGCCACGAGACGCTGTCGATGGCGAGGTGGTGCGCGACGACGATCAGCTTGCCCGGTCGGGTGTGGGTGCCCGCGTCGCCGACGGGGTCGAGCCAGACGAATTGCAGGATGATGCCGTCGGCCGGGTGCAGGCGGTTCATCGCGGAATCGAGTTCGGTGCGGGCGTATTCGCGGAGTTCGACCGGGTCGGTGGTGGCGTCGAAGGTGGTGCGGTGGATGAGGGCGTCCACGTCGACCGAGCCGGGGTCGGCTACGCGCAGTTGCCAGCCGTCGTCGGTGGACCACAGGCGGGCGCGGAGCATGTCGTGCCGGTCGATCACGGCGGTGAGGGTGGTGCGCAGTTGCGCGCGATCGATGCCCACCGGCAGGTCGAGTACGGCGGTTTGGGCGAAGCGGTCGAAGTTGCCGCCGCGTTCGATCATGTAGCGGACGATCGGGGTGAGCGGGAGGTCTCCGGTGCCGCCGCCGGGCAGTTCCGCGAGGGCTTCGACCGTGCCGGTGGCGTCGACGGCGGCGGCGAGGGCCGCTACGGTGCGGTGCTCGAACACCTGTAGTGGTGTGCAGTGCAGGCCGCGCAGTTTCGCCTGGGTGACCAGCTGGATCGCCAGGATGCTGTCGCCGCCCAGTGCGAAGAACGAATCGTCGACGCCGACCTGTTCGCGGCCGAGGAGTTCGGCGTAGATCTCGGCGAGGAGGTGTTCGGTGGGTGTCTGCGGGGCGCGGTAGGGGGTGTCATCGGTGGCGAACACCGGGTCCGGCAGGGCTTTTCGGTCGAGTTTGCCGACGGCGTTGACGGGGATGGCGTCGAGGACGACGAAGGCTGCCGGGACCATGTACGCGGGCAGGATGTCGGCGGCTTCGGCGCGTACTCGCGCGATGTCGAGGTCGACGCCAGGTAGGCGCACCAGGTAGGCGGCCAGTGCGGTGGCGCCGGTTGGGCCCGGAACACCCAGTGTCACTGCGAGATCGATGCCATCGATGCCGCTCAGCACCGCGTCGATCTCGCCGAGTTCGATGCGTTGCCCGCGGACCTTCACCTGGAAGTCGGTGCGGCCCAGGTATTCCAGGGTCAGCGGGCCGGTAGCGGTGGAGACGGAGGTAGTCGGGGCGGTCGTGTTGGAGACAACTGTGATGGGGGCGGTCGAGATAGTGGTGGCCGAGGTGGGAACGGCCGTCGTCGGCGCAGCTGTGGTAGGGGCAGCCGAGGTGGGAACGGCCGTTGTGGGTACTGCGGTGGGAGCGGCCGTGGTGGCGGTGGCGGGGTCGGCCGATGTGGGGACGGCTGTTGTAGTGGGGGCAGCCGAGGTGGGCACGGCCGTTGTGGGTACTGCGGTGGGAGTGGCCGTGGTGGCTGTGGTGGGGTCGGCCGACGTGGGGACGGCTGTGGTGGGAGCGTCTGGCGTGGCGGTGGTGTCGGGCGGTGGGGTCGAGTGGCGGGTCCAGCGGACTAGATCGCCGGTGCGGTAGAGGAGTTCGCCGGGTTCGCCGTAGGGGTTGGCGATGAATCGGGCGGCGGTCAGGGCGGGGCGGGCGTGGTAGCCGCGGGCCAGGGCGGTGCCTGACAGGTAGAGTTCGCCCGCTACGCCGACGGGGACCGGGTGCAGGCGGTCGTCGAGGACGAGGGTGGCCGCGCCGCGGATCGGGGTGCCGATGGTGACGGGTTCGGTGGCGGACAGTGGTTCGGAACCTGTTGCCCAGATGGTGTATTCGGTTGGGCCGTACAGGTTGACCATCGTTCGGCCGTCGACGCCACCGCACCAGCGGGCGACGAGGTCGGGGCCGACGGCTTCACCGGCCACCGCGAGTACCCGCACACTCGACACCTCGGCCGGATCGATGGTGGCCAGCGCGGACGGGGTGATCACCATGTGGGTGATCTGCTCGGCGGCGATGAGTTCCGCGAGTGGGGCGCCGCCGAAGACGTCGGGTGGGGCGATGACCGAGGCGCCACCGCAGCCGAAGGCCATCAGGGCTTCGAAGATCGACGCGTCGAAGCTGGGGGAGGCAACCTGGAGGACGCGGGAATTCTCGTCCAGGCCGAGGTCGGCGCGCTGGGCGGCCACCAGGTCGGCCAGGCCGCGGTGGGTGACGGTGACGCCCTTCGGGGTGCCGGTGGAGCCGGAGGTGTAGATCATCCAGGCCGGGTTCTCGAGCCTGATCGGCACCGGGAGGTCGGCGGGAGTGAGTGGGGCGTCGCTGGTGGTGCGCAGGCGCGCGGCGATCTCCGGGTCGTCGAGGACCAGCCACCGGGTCGTGTCGGGGAGCTGAGGTCGGTACTCGGCAAGGGTGATGCCCACGCGCGCACCGGAATCGGTGAGCATGTGCTCGATGCGGTCTGCCGGATGCTTCGGGTCCACCGGTAGGAACGCCCCACCCGACTTGGCTGTGGCCCAGATGCCGATGTGCAGTTCGGCGCAGCGCGGGAGGCCCAGGGCGACAACGGTTTCCGTGTGGGCACCGGCTTCGATCAGCAAACGGGCGAGCTGATTGGAGTGCGCGTCGAGGTTGCGGTAGGTGGTCGTTTCGGAGTCCGGCGCGAGTTGCTGCGCGGAGCCGGCGCTGGTGGGGGAAGGTCGGGTGGGCCGGTCGGTGGGGAGGCCGTCGGCGGAGGGGCGAAGGCCGGGCTGGTTCGGCGTAGCTGCTGGGGCGGTGGTGGAGTTCAGGGGCTCCTCGCCCGAGGAAAGCGGCGGCGCAATGTCCGGCGCCATGTGGCCTGGGGTGGCGGTGTTCGGGGTGTGTTCGGGACGGTGCGGACCGTCAGTGGAGATCGCGGATGTGCGCTGGTCAGGGTCGGCTGTGGAGGCGGCGGGGGCCGAAACAGGATGGGTCGGGGTCGGAGTGGAGGTGTTGGAGGCCGGTATGGGTTGGTCAGGGCCGGCCGTGGCGTAGGTGGGTGCCGGTGCTGACTGCTTCGGGTTGGTTGCGGTGTCAGGGGGCGGTGCGGACTGGGTCCGGGTGGTGTCGGAGATGAGGGCGGGGTGGTCGGGGAAGGATTTGGCGGTGGTGGTGAGGAGGTGGGGCAGGGTGGTTGTGCCTGTGGTGGCGGGGCCGCGGACCGGGATGAGTTCGGTGCGTTCGGATTCGGCGAGGATGTCGATGTCGGCGAGGGGGATGTCGATGTCGGTGAGGACGGTGGTGAGTACCTGCTGCCAGCGGGTGGCGAAGGAGGTGATGGTGGGGGCGTCGAAGAGGTCGGTGGCGTAGGTGAGGACGGCTTCGATGCCGGTGGGGCCGGTGTGGTCGAAGCGTTCGCGGAGGTCGAGGGTGAGGTCGAAGGCGGAGGAGCGGCGGTCGAAATCCTCGACTTCGAAACGGAGGCCGGGGAGTTCGAGGACCGGTTCGATGAAGTTCTGCAGGGACAGGGAGACCTGGAACAGGGGGTGGTGGGCGGTCGAGCGGGTGGGGTCGACGGCTTGGACGAGCTGTTCGAAGGGGACGTCGGTGTGGGCGAAGGCGTCGAGATCGGTGGTGCGGACCGTGGCGAGGAGCTGGCGGAATCCGGTCCCTGGGTCGACGGGTGTCCGCAGGGAGAGGGTGTTCACGAACATGCCGACCAGGTCGTCGAGTGCTTCTTCGCCGCGACCGGCGACCGGCGTGCCGATGACGATGTCGGAGGTGCCACCGAGCCGGGCCAACAGGACCGCGAGGGCGGCGTGGACCACCATGAACACGCTGACGTTGTTCGCCGCGGCGAAGTCGACCAGGGCGCGGTGTGTCTGCTCGTCGAGGGAGAAATCGATGTCGTCGCTGCGCATGGACTGGACGGCCGGGCGGGGGCGGTCGGTGGGCAGTTCCAGGGCGTCCGGCGCGTCGGCGAGCGTCTCGCGCCAGTACCGGATCTGCTGTGCTGCCAGGGATTCCGCATCGGCCGCGCTCCCGAGCAGCTCACGATGCCACTGGGCGAAGTCGGCGTACTGGACGGTGAGCGGTGGCCGGGTGGGTGCTTCGCCCGACACCCGCGCCGAGTAGGCAGCCACCAGATCGGCCGCCAACGGTGCCATCGACGCACCATCGGCGCTGATGTGGTGCACCACGAGAACGACAACGTGCACCGGTGTCGGGCCGTCGGCATGCGAGGCGGAACAGGTGTCGCGCGGGCCATCGGGCCCCGAGTCCCCGGCGCCCCGCTGGGCCTCGGTGGCGAGGCCAGCATGTGTCGGCGCGTCCGAGTGACGTGGGTGCGTTTGCTCGGCAGGGGAGCCGGGAATGGGGGTGACGGGAGCTGCCTCGGGCGCGTCGGCGTCGAGTCGGAACAGACCGACTCTCAATGGGGGTTCACGGGTGAGGTCGAAGCCGGTGGCGGCGAGGGCGTTGATTCGATCACGCAGGGGGGCGCCGTCTTCGGTGTCGATCAGGGGCATGGCAGGGGGGTCGATGCCGACGATCACCTGGCGGGGGCCATCGGCGTCGGCGGGGTAGCGGGTGCGGAGGGATTCCTGGCGGGTGATGACGTCGGTGAGGGCTCGGCGCAGGGCGTCGACGTCGAGGTCGCCGGTGAGGCGGAGGGCGATGGCGATGTTGTAGGCGGAGGAGTCGGGGTCGAGTTGGTTGAGGACCCACATGCGCTGTTGGGCGGGGGAGAGAGGGATGCGGTCGGGGCGGACGCGCGGTGCGAGAGCGGGGCGGCCGGGTGCGCCCTCGGCGGCGGGGACGATCCGTGCGGAGAGTTGGGCCACGGTCGGGGCGTCGAACAGATCGCGCAGGGCGATGGTGGCGCCGAGGGACGAATTCACCCGGGCGACAACCTTTGTCGCGCTCAGCGAGTTGCCACCGAGTTCGAAGAAGGACTGGTCGACGCTGACCCGGTCACTGCCGAGGACATCGGCGAACACCTCGGCGACGGACTGCTCGATCGGTGTGCGCGGGGCGAGGTAGGCGCGCTGGGCGGCCGAGAAGTCCGGTACCGGAAGGGCTTTGCGGTCCAGCTTGCCGACGGGGGTCAGCGGGATCTCGTCCAGGACGACGACAGCGGCGGGCACCATGTAGCCGGGCAGCTCGGCGGCCACCCCCGCCCGCAGCCGCTCTGGGTCGAGGTCGATGCCCGGCGCGGGCAGGACATACGACACCAGGACGGTCGCACCCGCCGGGCCCTCGCGGCCGATGGTCACCGCGTACTCGACCTCGTCGTCGCGGGAGAGCACTGCGTCGATCTCACCGAGTTCGATACGCAGGCCACGGATCTTCACCTGGAAATCACTGCGGCCCAGGTATTCCAGGGTCAGCCCGTCGTCGCCGGTGACCCAGCGGACCATGTCACCGGTCCGGTACATGCGTTCCCCGGCCGCGCCGAACGGGTTGGCGACGAAGCGGCTCGCGGTCATCTCGAACCGGTTGAAGTAGCCGCGCGCCAAGGCGGGTCCGGCCAGATACAGCTCGCCCTGGATCCCGACGGGGACCGGCCGCAACCAGCTGTCCAGCACGACCACCGCGGCGCCGCGAATCGGTCCGCCGATGGTGACCGGCTCGCCCGCGCGGAGTTCGGCGGGACCGGTGGCCCAGATGCTGAACTCGGTGGGGCCGTACAGGTTCACCATCCGCCGGCCCGCCGACCACTTCTCGATGAGTTCGGGCGTGGCTGCCTCACCGGCGACCGAGAGCACCCGCAGGTCGGTGAGATCGGTGGGTTCCATCGTGGCCAGCGCCGACGGGGTGATCACCGCGTGGGTGACCCGCTCGGTGCGCAGCAGTGACTCGAGTTCGCTGCCGCCGTAGACCTCCGGCGGCGACACCACGAGGCGCCCGCCCGCCGCGTGCGCGGTGAGCATCTCGAACACGGAGGCGTCGAAGCTGGGGGAGGCGACCTGCAAGGCGCTGGCGGTCGGGTCGAGGGTCAGCGTCGCCTGCTGGGCGGCAACGAGATTCGCGATGCCACGGTGGCTGAGCAGCACGGCCTTGGGTTTGCCGGTGGAGCCGGAGGTGTAGATGAGGTAGGCGGTGTGGTCGAGGTCGAGGGGGCCGCCGCGTTCGGCATCGGTGATCGGCGCGTCGGAGACCAGCATGGCGCGGCGGATGGTGTTGAGGTCGTCGAGCAGCAGCCAGTCGATGGTGCCGGGCAGGGTTTCGCCGGTCTCGGTGACGGTGACGCCGATCGGTGCCTTGGAGTCGGTGAGCATGTGTTCGATGCGCTCGACCGGGTAGCTCGGGTCCAGTGGAACGAAAGCGGCGCCGGTCTTGGCCAGCGCCCATACGGCGACGACCGATTCGAGCGACCGGGTCAGTGCCAGGACGACGAACACTTCGGGACCGACCCCGCGACCGAGCAGGACCCGGGCGAACCGGTTGGACCAGGCGTCGAGTTCGCCGTAGCTCATGCGCAGCTCACCCGAGCTGACCGCGATCACGGCGGGATCGATGCGCGCGCCCGCGGTCAGGACGTCGGGCAGGGTGCGCATGGGCAGTGGTGGCGGGCCGTGCACCGGTGCCAGCGTGGCCAATTCGGTGTCGTCGCAATACCGCAGCTGGGAGACCAAGGCGTGCGGGTGCTCGGCGAGTTGACCGAGCAGGCGGACGAACCGGTCCAGGAGGGACTGTGCGGCAGCGGGATCGAGTTGATCGGCCATGAACTTCACCGTGATGCGCAGGGCGTCACCGGTGTCGCCGCGCAGTGGGATCACCATGAGGTTCAACGGATACGGCGTCGCGTCGGTGCCTTCCACGTCGAGGACCCGCATGCCCGCGATGTCGAGGGCCTGGGAGAGCGCCTCGCGGTCGATGGGGTAGGACTCGAAAACGGTGAGGGTGTCGAACAATTCGGCCAGGCCGACGGCACGGTGGATCGCGGCGAGGCCGACATGCTGGTGGTCCATGAGCCGGGCCTGCTCGGCCTGTACCCGGGCGAGCAGGTCGGTGACCTTCTCGGCGGGGTCGAGGCTCACCCGCACGGGGACGGTGTTGATGAACAGGCCGACCATCTCCTCGACACCGGGCAGTTCCGGTGGGCGGCCGGACACGGTGCTGCCGAACACCACCTCGGTGCGGCCGGTGAGCATGGCCAGCAGCATCGACCAGGCCGCCTGGACCAGGGTGTTCACGGTCGCACCCGCCTCGCGGGCGGCGGATTCGAGTTCCGCGACCGCGGCCGGGGACAGTTCGTGGGAGAGCATCGCCGTCTCGGTCGACTCGATCCCGGCGAGCGTGGGGACGGCGCGGGTCGGGGTGTCGATGCCGGCCAGGGACTCCTTCCACGCGATGAGGGAGGCGTCCGCGTCCTGCTGGGTCAGCCAGGCGAGGAATTCGCGGTAGGACCGGGCGGGCGGCAGCATCGACGCGTCGCCCGCGGTGACATACAGCGTGAGGAGTTCGCGGACCAGCAGGGGTGTCGACCAGCCGTCGAGGACCAGGTGGTGATTGGTCATCACGAGGCGGAAGGTGTCCTGGCCGGTCCGGATCAGAGTGAAGCGGAGCAGTGGGGGACGGGTCAGGTCGAAGCGGGTCAGTGCGTCGAGCTCGATCACCCGGTCGAGTTCGCGGGCACGTTGTTCCTCGTCGGCGATGGTAGTGAGATCGATTTCGTGCCAGCGGATCTCGGCGGCGGCGAGGACCAGTTGACGGGGGCCGTCGTCGGTCTCGACGAAGGCCACGCGCAGGTTCTCGTGCCGGTCGATCAGCGCCTGGGCGGCGGCGCGCAGGCGGGTGGCGTCGACGGTGCCTGCGAGGGTGAGCAGGGATTGGACGGTGTAGCCGTCGGCGGTGTCGGAGTCGTAGAGGGCGTGGAAGAGCAGGCCGTATTGCAGGGGTGAGAGTGGCCAGACGTCGGTGAGTGTCGGGTGGGTGCGTTCCCAGCTGTCGATCCGGGACTGGTCGACGGTGACGAGGGGGAAGTCCGATGGGGTGCGGCCACCCGCGTGGGTGGTGCGGCTGTGGGTGACGAGTGCGTCGAGGGCCCGCGACCACAGGTCGGCCAGCTCGCGGACGTCGGATGCGCCGAGCAACCTGCCCGCATAGGCCCAGGTGACATCGAGGCCCGTATCGGTGAGGACGGCGTTGATGTCGACGGTGGCGGCCAAGGGCGCGTCGTCGTTGTTGGTGGCGGCGAAACGTCGGGGCAGCCAGGGGCCCTCGCCGGTGACCGCGCGGCCGAGGTAGTTGAAGCTCAGCTGGGGTGTCGGTGCGTCGGCGAGGGCGGCGGCGGTTTCACCGTTCAGGTAGCGCAGCAGGCCGTAGCCGACGCCGCGATCGGGGACCGCGCGCAGCTGCTCCTTGGTTGCCTTGATCGCCGATCCCGCCGCCTCGCCACCGGCGAAGGCGTCATCGAGGTCGATCCCGGCCAGGTCGACGGCCACCGGATAGACACTGGTGAACCAGCCGACCGTGCGCGCGATATCGGCGCCGGGCAGCAGGGATTCGGCGCGGCCGTGGCCTTCCAGGGTGAGCAGGGCGCCGGTGCGCTCGCGCCAGCGGGACACGGCGAGGGTGAGCGCGGTGAGCAGGACATCGTCAGCGCCGCAATGGAATTGCTCGGGCAGGGTGGTGAGGACGGTGTGCGCGATCTCGGCGGGGACCGTGGACTGGCACTGCGCCATGGTGGCGACCGTGTCGAGTGCCGGATCGAAAGCGGTGGTACCGAAGGCGGGGTCAGGAGTCGACAGAATGCGTTGCCACACCGGAAGTTCGGCGGTGCGTGCGGTGGCCTGCTCGGGCTGCGCGTGTGCCCAGCGACGGAACGAGGTGCCGACTGGATCGAGCGCACCACCGAAGGCCGCAGTGGCCAAGTCGGGCAGCAGGATTCGCCAGGAGATCCCATCGGTGACCAGATGGTGCAGAACCAGCCAGCAGAGTGGCCCGTCGTCCGAGCGCTCGATCAGCACGAAGCGGGCGACGACTCCGGATGCGGGATCGAGCTGGTCTGCGGCGCGCTGTAGCGCACGTTCGACGGTATCGGAATCGGATCGAACTGTGTCGGCCGGTGCGGCGGCGTGCGCGATTCCGCCCACCTCGTCGGCGGTGTCCGCGTCGGCTCGCCCAGCAGTTGTCGGTGACTTGGCGGTGTCCGCGTCGGCTCGGGCGGAGGTGGTCGGTGACTCGGCGGTGCGGGAGCCGGATCGGGAGCGCCTGGCCAGTGGGTCGGCGGTGCGGTGACCGGCATGGCCGATCTCGTTCGGCGTGCCGGGGTCATCCGTCCGCACAACCTCGATCAGGGTGTCGGCGTCGACCGAGCCTTGCTCGGCGACAACCCATTCCCAGGAGTCGGCCGACCTGCGCAGGGTGGAGCGCAGGACGTCGTGTTGGTCGATCAGGGTTTGCAGGGCCGCGGCGAGGGTGGCTCGTCGGGTTCCTTCGGGCAGGCCGATCAGGACCGCTTGGCTGTAGCGGTCCCAGGGGGCGCCGTCGTCGAGCATCGCGTGCACGATCGGGGTGAGTTCCACCGGGCCGATGCCGCCGCCGGGGAGTTCTTCGACCACGTCGGTTTCGGTCTCGGTGGCGACGGCGGCCAGGGCGGCGACGGTCTTGCGTTCGAAGACGTCGCGGGCGGTGAACGAGATGCCCGCGGCTTTCGCGCGGGAGACGAGTTGAATGGAGACGATGCTGTCGCCGCCGAGTGCGAAGAAGCTGTCGTCGACACCGACCGAGTCCAGTCCGAGGACCTCGGCGAACAGTGCGGCGAGGGTTTCCTCGCGTGGTGTCGACGGCGCGCGGCCGACGACGGCGCGAGCGGTGAAATCCGGTGCGGGGAGGGCTTTGCGGTCCACCTTGCCCAGTGGGGTGAGCGGCAGCTGGTCGAGAACCATGATCACCGCGGGCACCATGTAGGACGGAAGATGTTCGCCGACGGCGGCTTTCACCGCTTCGGGGTGGACCTCGGCGTCTGACTCGGTGGTGAGGTAGGCGACGAGCGCGGTCGCGCCGGTGGGGCTCTCGACGCCGAGGGTGATGGCGAAATCGATCTCGGGCAGCCGCTGGAGGGCGGCATCGATCTCGCCGAGTTCGATCCGGTAGCCGCGGACCTTCACCTGGAAGTCACTGCGGCCCTGGTATTCCAGGGTGAATCGGTCGCCGGGGGCAGACCATCGGACCAGGTCGCCGGTGCGGTACATCCGGTGGCCGGGCGCGTGTGGATTCGCGACGAAACGGCTCGCAGTCAACCCGGTGCGCCGGTGATAGCCCCGCGCGACACCCGGTCCGGCCAGATACAGCTCACCCACCGTCCCCGCGGGGACCGGACGCAGCCAGGGATCGAGCACCAGGGCGGACACGCCATCGGTGAGACCGCCGATGGTCACCGGGGTGCCGGGAACCATCGGCTCGGTCAGGGTCGTGGTGATGGTGGTTTCCGTGGGTCCGTAGCCGTTGATCAGCGCGCGCCCGGCCCACTTCGACACCAGCTCCGGCGGGCACGCGTCGCCGCCGACCACGATCGTGCGCAGGTCGGGCAGCGTCGCCGGATCGAGCGAACCGACCACGGCCGGAGTGACATTGAGATGGGTGACGCCATGCGTGCGCAGCACCTGCGCCATGTCCTCGCCCGCGTATGCCGACGGCGGGACCACGGCCAGTGTGGCGCCCGCGGCGAGCGTCACCAGGATCTCCTCGACGGAGATGTCGAAACTCGGTGACACCGCATGGGCGACAACGGAATCGGCGTCGATGCCGAAACCGGCACCCGAACCGGCGACCAGGCCGGCCAGGCCGCGGTGGGAGACCAGCACGCCTTTGGGCAGGCCGGTCGATCCGGAGGTGTAGATGACATAGGCGACCTGATCCAGGTGGATCGCGGCCGTGCGGTCGGCGTCGGTGATCGCGTCGGCATTCTGGGCGGCGACGCGGCCGAGGGTGGTTTCGTCGTCGAGGGTGAGCCAGTCGACCTTGTCGGGCAACGATTTTCGGGCATGCGCGAGGGTCAAGCCCGCGACCACACCGCTGTCGTCGATCATGTGCTCGATACGGTCCGCCGGGTAGGTCGGGTCGATCGGCGCGAAGGCGGCGCCGGTCTTGGCCACCGCGATCGTGGCCAGCACCGACTCCGCCGAGCGTGGAATGGACAGGGCGACAGCCTTTTCGGGTCCGGCTCCGGCGGCGATCAGGAGACGGGCCAGCCGGTTGGTGTAGTCGTCGACTTCGCGATAGCTCATCGTGTCGCCGGTGCCCCAGCGCAGGGCCGTCGCGTCCGGGTCGATCGCGGCACCCCCGGCGAGGATCGCGGGCAGGGTACGTGGTTCGGGGCTCGCGGGACCACGGGCGGGGACCGAGAGGGACTGCTCGGCAGACGAGAGGACAGGCACCGTCGACAGCGGGGCGTCGGGACCGGCGACAAGAAACCGATGCAGGAACAGCAGGAACCGTTCGTGATGCGCCGCCAGCTCGGCCTCGCCGTACAGATTGCCGTTGCCCTGCAGGTCGATGTGGGTGCTCTCACCGCCGACACCGGGATAGAGATTGACGAACAGATCGTCGATCAGGCCCGAGGTGAGCACGTGCAGCCGCCCGACCACCGGGCCGAGCGCGATCCTGGTGTCCACCATCATCAGATTCACGGCGGGACCGAACGAGGCCGCCTCGTCCATCGCCCACCCGAGATCGCGGACGATGTCCTCCTGGCGATACCGCTGCCGTCGCAGCGCACCGGTCAGCTCGCTCTGCACGGCCAGGATCGCCGCACCCACGGTCGTCGTGGGCGCGAGGGTGACGCGCAGCGGGACGACATTGGCGAGCATGCCGCCCGAACGGCGCAGCGTCGCCGAGGTCCGCGCCGACACCGGCAGACTCAGGATCACCTCCGGCGCGCCGGTCATCGCGGCCAGATAGGCGCCGAAGGCGGCGACCACGGTGGGCGCGACCCCCGAGTTCACCGCCGCGGCCACCGAGTCGAGCAGGGCGGAGGTTTCCGCGGGCAGCGCGCCCGAGACACGGTTCGGATGACTGTCGACCTCGGCCTCGCGGCCGGCGAGATTCACCGGGTCGGCCATGCCGGTCAGGTGCTCACGCCAGTACTCACGATCGGCGGCGAATCGGTCGGACGTCCGATAGGCCAGATCGGCCTCGACGATCTTCTGCAACGGCTCGGCCTTGGACCGCGGCGGCTCCCGGCCCTCGAGCGCGGCGTTGTAGAGCTCGCCCGTGCGCTGCACCAGCGCCAGTGCGCCCATGCCGTCCAGCACGATGTGGTGCATCCGCGAATACCAGAACCAGCGGTCCTCGCCGACGCGCAGCATGGCGAGGCGGACCAGGCGGTCGCGCACCACGTCCAGGGTCGCGGAGTACTCGGCGCGCATCCAGGCGTGCGCGGCGCGCTCGGGGTCGGGTTCGGCGCGCAGGTCGAGTTCGGTGATGTCGGCGTCGAGGGTCAGGTCGACGAGCTGGTGCGGTTGGCCGTCGACCTCGACCAGGCGCAGGTAGCCGGTGCCGAACTCGCGACCGGTCCGGCGCACGGCCTCGGTCAGCAGATCGTGGTCGACCGGGCCGGTCAGCTCGACGTACTGGGCGATGGAGATGGGGGTGTCACCCGCGATGTGCTGGGCGAACCAGATCCCGCGCTGGGCCGCGGACAGGGGGAAGGGAACTTCGACCGTGCCCGGCGCAGGCGAAGAATGCTGGATCATGAGCGGACCTGCGTTCTCATGTCTGGATCTCGGTGTTCACCGTGTGTCCCCGACCGTCGAGTTACCCGGTGGGTAGTACTCGCCGCTGCGTACTGCGCTCCAGATCCATTCTGGACCCGCGGGGACCGGATCGGAATGGGTTCAGGAGACCGCGCGCAGATCGATACTCGACAGCGGCGCGTCCGAACTCACCAGGTAGTGGCGCAGGGTGGCCCGGTCGTCGAGGACCAGCCAGTCGACGGTGTCGGTGAGCTCGGCGCGGCGCTCCTTGGTGGTGATCCCGAAACCGGCCGCGGGGGCGGTGCCCTCGGCGACCGGCACCGGGATCGCGCCGACCTTGCGCACGGCCGCCTCGGCGACGGTCGCCTCGATCGCGGGGTCGACCGCCAGCGCGATCCGGTTACCGGCGCCGCGGACCAGCAGCAGCCGGGCCAGCCGGTTCGCCCAGCGGTCGAGGTCGGCGTCGGCGAGCTGTCCGGCGGCGATCGGCGCGTCCGAGCGGCACGGCAGCTGGATGACATTGGTGGCGGTGACCGGAGTGCTCATCGGGTTCCCCTCGGAGGCTGGTGGGAGGTGTTTTCGGTACACCTCTAATCTCGCCGTCCGAGGGGACATCCGACAGCAACCCCAGCGTTGGAGACCCCGACTCCAAGGGGGAGCGATTTCCACCCAAGGTGGATGAACCCGGTGAGCCGCCGCCTCAGCGCACGTTTCCGCCGATGCTGAAGTGGGCGCCGGTCGGGTCGGTGAGCCCGGCCAGCCTGCCGTAGGGGCTGTCCATCACGCCGCCGACATCGGCGAGCACCGCCATCGTGCCGAGATCGCCGACCGCCATCGGCTCGACAAACACCTTCCCGCCCGCCCCGCTCGCCTTCGCGGTGGTCGCGGCGGCATCGTCGGAGGCCAGGTAGACGGTCCAGCGGTCGGGGAACGGATCACCGTCATCGGGGACGCGGCCCATCGCGCCCGCGACGGCCTTGCCGTCCTTGCTCGAGGTAGCGAATCGAGACGGTGGCGGGTTCGCCGACCGTCATCGATCATGACGCGCCCGAGCTCGAAAAGTCATCGCCGACAACCATTGCACCCTCGCTACCTGCGGAGGAAGATACAGAGCGGCGCCCGCCCGGCATGCCACCGATCGTCTACGGCGCGCCGAATACGACACAGAGTAGGACCCGCGCGGAATGCTGCGGCAGCACGGTTTACGATTCTCTCCAACGCATGTCTGCTGCTGCACTTCATCGAGGCGCGGTCGACTCTGCGAGTGACGTACAGGCATCTTCAGGAGGATCAGTGACTGCGGTAGAGCCCAGGCCAGTCCCTCAGTTGGAAGCGACTCGACCGTATCCGGCTCGGACCGGGCCCAAGGGCTCGTTCCTCTACAAGGCGGTCACCACCACCGACCCCAAGGTCCTCGGCACCATGTACCTGGTGACCGCGATCAGCTTCTTCCTGATCGGTGGACTCATGGCGCTGCTGATGCGCGCCGAGCTGGCCCGCCCGGGTCTGCAGTTCCTTTCGCCGGAACAGTTCAACCAGCTGTTCACCATGCACGGCACGATCATGCTGCTGTTCTACGCGACGGCGATCGTGTTCGGCTTCGCCAACATCATCCTGCCGCTGCAGATCGGCGCCCCCGACGTCGCCTTCCCGCGACTGAACGCGTTCAGCTACTGGCTGTACCTGTTCGGCGGCACCATGGCGACCGCGGGCTTCGTGACCCCCGGTGGCGCGGCGGACTTCGGCTGGACGGCGTACGTGCCGCTCACCGACATCCTGCACTCGCCCGGCGTCGGCACCGACCTGTGGATCCTGGGTCTGGCCGTCTCCGGTCTGGGCACCATCCTCGGTGGCGTCAACATGCTCACCACCGTGGTCTGCCTGCGTGCGCCCGGTATGACCATGTTCCGCATGCCGATCTTCACCTGGAACATCGCGGTGACCTCGGTCCTGGTGCTGCTGGCCTTCCCGCTGCTGACCGCGGCGCTGTTCGGTTTGGCCTACGACCGCCACCTGGGCGGCCACATCTACGACCCGGCCACCGGCGGCATCCTGCTCTACCAGCACCTGTTCTGGTTCTTCGGCCATCCCGAGGTGTACATCATCGCGCTGCCGTTCTTCGGCATCGTCTCCGAGATCTTCCCGGTCTTCAGCCGTAAGCCGATCTTCGGTTACACCACGCTGGTCTACGCGACCCTGGGTATCGCGGCGCTGTCGATCGCGGTGTGGGCCCACCACATGTACGCCACCGGCGCGGTGCTGCTGCCCTACTTCTCCTTCATGACCTTCTTGATCGCGGTCCCGACCGGTGTGAAGTTCTTCAACTGGATCGGCACCATGTGGCGCGGTCAGTTGACGTTCGAATCACCGATGCTGTGGTCGATCGGCTTCCTGGTGACCTTCCTCTTCGGTGGTCTGTCGGGCGTCATCCTGGCCTCGCCGCCGCTGGACTTCCACGTCACCGACTCGTACTTCGTCGTCGCGCACTTCCACTACGTGCTCTTCGGCACCATCGTGTTCGCCACCTTCGCGGGTATCTACTTCTGGTTCCCGAAGATCACCGGCCGCATGATGGACGAGCGTCTGGCGAAGTGGCACTTCTGGACCACCTTCGTCGGCTTCCACACCACCTTCCTGGTGCAGCACTGGCTGGGTGCCGAGGGCATGCCGCGTCGCTACGCCGACTACCTGCCCAGCGACGGCTTCACCACGCTGAACACGATCTCCACCATCGGTGCCTTCATCCTCGGCTCGTCGATGCTGCCGTTCGTGTGGAACACCTTCAAGAGCTACCGCTACGGCGAGGTCGTCACCGTGGACGATCCGTGGGGTTACGGCAACTCCCTGGAATGGGCGACCACCTGCCCGCCGCCACGGCACAACTTCTACGAGCTGCCGCGCATCCGCTCGGAGCGCCCGGCCTTCGAGCTGCACTACCCGCACATGATCGAGCGGATGAAGGCCGAAGCGCACGTGGGCTGGGGCTCGGCCAAGCACAACGCGCACGCCGAAGACGCGCTCGCGAAGAAGTAGAAACACCGTAGGACACAGGGTGTGCACCTGCTGGGTGACCAGCAGGTGCACACTCTTTTTGTGGGTATTCGAACGGAGCAGATCGACTTGGCCGACACCACAGTTCTCGTGACCGTCACCGGCCCCGACCGACCGGGCGTCACGTCCGTGTTGCTGGCGGCGCTGTCACGGCATCAGGTGAGCTTGCTCGACGTGGAACAGGTGGTCATCAGGGGCAGGCTCACCCTCGGGGTGCTGGTGTCGTGCCCCAACGACCCCGAGGCGCTGCAGGACGAGCTCGAAGAGGCGATGAACACCGTCGGCATGCAGGTCGACGTGTCGGTCGACGCGCAGATCGGCAAGCCGCCCATGTCCACGCACGCCGTCGTGGTGCTCGGCGCACCCGTCACCGCGCACGCGTTCAGCGCGATCTCGCGGCTGCTGGCCGGCCTCGGCGCCAACATCGACACCATCCGCGGCATCGCCGACTACCCGGTGACCGGCATGGAGCTGATGGTCTCCGCCGCGGACTCCGGCGCCGACACCGACGCGCGGCTGCGCACCGCCCTGGCGGATGTCGCCGTCGCCGAACAGGTCGACATCGCCGTGGAGCGGGCCGGGCTGGCGCGCCGGGCCAAGCGGCTCATCGTCTTCGATGTGGACTCCACGCTGATCCAGGGCGAGGTCATCGAGATGCTGGCCGCGCACGCCGGCGTCGAGGAGCAGGTGCGTGAGGTCACCGAGGCGGCCATGCGCGGCGAGCTCGACTTCGCCGAATCGCTGCGTCAGCGGGTGGCCACCCTCGAGGGGCTCGACGAGTCGGTGATCGAGGAGGTCGCCGACCGGATCGAACTCACCCCGGGCGCCCGCACCACGATTCGCACGCTGCGGCGGCTCGGGTTCCGCTGCGGTGTGGTCTCCGGTGGGTTCCGGCAGGTCATCGAGCCGCTCGCGCACGAGCTGGAACTGGATTTCGTGCAGGCCAACACCCTCGAAATCGTCGACGGCAAGCTCACCGGACGGGTCATCGGCGAGATCGTCGACCGGGCCTTCAAGGCGACCGCGCTGCGCAAGTTCGCCGCCGAGGCGGGCGTGCCGATGGAACAGACCGTGGCGGTCGGTGACGGCGCCAACGACATCGACATGCTCAACGCGGCCGGACTCGGCGTGGCGTTCAACGCCAAGCCCGCGCTGCGCGAGGTGGCCGATACGGCGCTGTCGCATCCCTATCTGGACGCGGTGCTGTTCATCCTCGGCGTCACCCGCGACGAGGTGGAGGCCGCCGACGCCCGCGACGGTGGCGTGCGCCGGGTGCCGCTGCTCGGCCGGTAGGGGTCGAATCGCGACCTTCGGGACGTAGAGTGACGGCCGAGTGTCCGAGTCGTCGTTGTTCGTCACTGGGAGGCTGATGTGCGTAGGTCCCTGCTCGTCCTGGTCACCGTCACGGCGGCGGGCGGTCTGCTCGCCGGATGCGGTGACGACGACACGGCATCCACCGATGTCACCCTGTCCAGCATCCCGGTCCCGGACACCACCCCGGAGTCCGCGGTCGGGCCGATCACGGTCGACCAGTCCGCCAATGGCAGCACCGTGGAGTTGATCCTCGGCCAGCGGCTGGTGGTGCGGCTGCCGCAGGACCCGGCGTCGACCGAGCAGTGGGGGATCGTCGACGACGCGCAGGGCGTCCTGGTCCCCGACGGCGGGCCGGAGAGCGACGGCGGCACCACGGTGTGGCCGTTCCGGGCCATCGAACAGGGCGTGGCCACGCTCGAGTTCGTCTACGCTCCGGCCGGTGAACCGCCGGTCGAGCCGGACCCGACCTTCGTCGTGGACATCCGGGTCTCCTAGTCCGGCCCGGTTCGTCGGTGCCGCTCGCTAGGCTGGTCGATGGAGTTGGTGGCCTCGATCGAATCGGGTGTGGTGCATGGGTGGTGCCGAATTGAGCAGTGTGGAAACCGATCCGGCCGAGGTGGTCCGCGACGAAGCGGCCGAATTCGCGGTGCGGCACGCGGAATTGGCGCGGGGGTACGGCGGCATCGGTGACCCCGATGATCCGGCGCTGGTGCAGGCGATGCAGATGGTGCTGCACATTCCCAAGATCGATCCGCCCGCGCGCAGCGCGCTGCTGGAAGCCGCCGCGGCCGCCGCGCTCGCCGTGTGCCTCGATCCCCGATCCGGACCGGGCGGGGAATGGGAGTCGCGGTATCTGGGGTGGAAGCGGTCGCGGATCAGGAAGGTCGCGCGCCGGGCCCGCGGGGCGCAGTGGGTGGCGGCGGGCCAGGTCGACGGGGTGACCGTCGAGGTCGACGGTGCCCAGGCGCGCGCCTACGTTCCCGGACCGGTCGGCACGGTCGACCCGCGGATCCGCAAACTCCAGATCGGCGGCACCGACCTCGCCCACGACGAGCCGGGCCCGCCGGACCCGGAGCTACCCGTGCTGTGGGTGAACGCGGCACTGGAGATGTCGGTCGGCAAGGCCGCCGCCCAGGTCGGGCACGCGAGCATGCTGCTGGCCGGGGCGTTGCCCGTCGAGGCCGCTGCCGGGTGGGCCGAGCGCGGATTCCGCTGTGCGGTGCGCGATGCCGACGAGCGGCACTGGGCGCAGCTGTCCGCCGAGGTGGCGGCGGGGCGCGCGGTGGCCGTGCGCGACGCCGGATTCACCGAGGTCGCCCCCGGCTCGATGACGGTGATCGCCGTGCCGCCGACACGCTGACCCCGGCGACACGCGCGGGGTGAATTCGACGGTTCGGTTGCGGTTTTCGCGACCCGCCGCCACAAGGCGGTGTGGTGGTGTCTCCTCGGGGGTATACGTAACCGACGGCCGAGCACATCGAGGCACAGGGAGGTTCCGCGATGACGACGACGATTGTGGTGATCTTGCTCGTCTGGGTGGTGCTGTCGATCCCGGTGTCGTTCGTGGCGGCGCGGATGTTGCGCAGCGGGATCGGCTCCGAGCACGCTCGCCCGGCGAGGCGAACCGACGAATCCCACACGGGCCGGTCGTTCCACTGAGCGCCCGCGTGGGCCAAGATGGAGCGCGTGTCGCAACCCGATCCCGATCTGCTCATCGACTTCTCCGACGTCACCATCCGCCGCTCGGGCCGAACGCTCGTCGGCCCCGTGACCTGGCAGGTCGAGCTCGACGAACGCTGGGTGGTGCTCGGCCCCAACGGGGCGGGCAAGACCTCGCTGCTGAGAATGGCCGCCGCCGAGGTGCATCCGACCTCCGGTGCGGCAAACCTGTTGGGCGAGACGCTCGGTCGCGTCGACGTCACCGAACTGCGCCCGCGCATCGGGCTGTCCTCCGCGGCGGTGGCCAGCCGCATCCCGGTCGACGAGAAGGTCAGTGACCTGGTCGTGTCGGCGGGCTACGCGGTGCTCGGCCGCTGGCGCGAACGCTACGAGGACATCGACACCGAACGCGCCGTCGACATGCTCGAGACCCTGGGCGCCGAACACCTCGCCGAGCGCACCTACGGCACCCTGTCCGAAGGCGAGCGCAAGCGGGTGCTCATCGCCCGCGCCCTGATGACCGACCCGGAACTGTTGCTGCTCGACGAACCCGCCGCCGGACTCGACCTGGGTGGGCGCGAGGAACTGGTCGAGCGCCTCGGCGATCTGGCCGCCGACCCCGACGCGCCCGCCATGGTGCTGGTGACCCATCACGTGGAGGAGATCCCGCCGGGGTTCACCCACGCGCTGCTGCTCAAGGAGGGCGAGGTGGTCGGGCAGGGGCTGCTCGAGGACGTGCTCACCGCCGAGAACCTCAGTGCGGCGTTCAGCCAGTCCATCGCGCTGGACCGGGTCGACGGGCGCTGGTTCGCGCGCCGGGCCCGTCGTTCGGGGCAGCACCGCCGCGCCTGACCCTGTCCCGGTCCGCGGGCAAGCCCGTTCCTGACTCCACCAAGCAGGCGTTAGGGTGCGAAGGAGGCCGGTGCTGTGGCCGCGGCGGAAACGCGGCGGCTCGGCCGGGCCGCCACCCGGTGTCGACCGGGGTCGGTGCTGGTCGCCGCGGCTGTGCGCGTGGTGTGGAGAGGAACGAAACGATATGAGCGAGTCCGGGGTGCAGGCGCGCGACGCGTCGACGGTGATGCTGGTGCGCGACGGTGCCGAGGGCATCGAGGTGTTCCTGCAGCGGCGGGTCAAGGGGATGGCGTTCGCGGGCGGGGTCACCGTGTTCCCCGGCGGCGGCGTCGACGCGACCGACGCGACGGCCGACATCGCCTGGGCCGGACCGGAACCCGCCTGGTGGGCCGAGCGTTTCGCCACCGACGAGCCGACCGCGCAGGCCTTGGTCGCCGCGGCGGTGCGCGAGACCTTCGAGGAGTGCGGCGTCCTGCTGGCCGGGCCGACCGCGGATTCGGTCGTCGAGGATTCGGCGCGCTACCGCGAGGCCAGGGGCAAGCTCGAGCGCCGCGAACTCTCGCTGGCCGATTTCCTCGCCGCCGAGAACCTGGTGCTGCGCGCGGACCTGCTGCGGCCGTGGTCGAACTGGATCACCCCCGAGGCCGAACCCCGCCGCTACGACACCCGCTTCTTCGTCGCGGTGCTGCCGCACGGCCAGAACGCCGACGGCGCCACCTCCGAGGCCGCGCAGGTGGTCTGGCGGACGCCCGAGCAGGCCTTGGCGAGCTGGCGGGCGGGCGAGCACGTGCTGATGCCGCCGACCTGGTCCCAGCTCGACGCGCTGCGCGGTTTCGCCGACACCACCGCCGTGCTGGCGGGCGAGCGGGCGATCGAGCCGATCATGCCGAAGTACTCGCCGGGTGCCGCCGGTCATCCGCTCTCGGACTTCCCCGACAACGAACGGTATTTCGCGGAGCTGCCGGAGTTGGGCGCACTGGGCGGCCGGTAGGTTTGCCGCATGGCCGAATTCGTCACCATCGAGCTGCCCGCCGAGCCGACAACGCGGGGTGTCGCGCTGCTGCGCATCGACCGCCCGCCGCTCAATCTCGTCGACGCCCAGCTGGCCCGTGAGGTGGCGGCCGCGGCGGCGACGGTGGCCGAACATCCCGGGGTGTCCGCGCTGATCGTCTACGGCGACGAGCGGGTGTTCAGCGCGGGCGACGAGATGCGCGAGCTGGCCGAGCTCGACGCCGGGCAGGCCGCGGCCATGGCAGCCGATCTGCAGGCCGCGCTGGGCTGCCTGACCCGGGTGCCGCAGCCGACCGTCGCCGCGATCACCGGCTATTGCCTCGGCGCGGGCCTCGAACTGGCGCTCGGTGCCGATCACCGCATCATCGGCGACAACGTCAAGCTCGGCCTGCCCCAGATCAAGGCGGGCCTGATCCCGCTGTCGGGCATCCGCAGGCTCTCGCTGCTGATCGGTGCCAGCCGGGCCAAGGACCTCGTCTACACCGGCCGCCTGGTCGACGCCGAGGAGGCCGCCGCCCTCGGCCTGGTCGACGAGGTCGTCCCGCCCGACGACGTCCTCACCGCCGCCCGCACCTGGGCCGCCCAGTTCGTCACCGCCGCCCCCCGCGCCCTCGCCGCCGCCAAAGCGGTCTTCGAAGCGGGCCCGCACGGCCACTCCGCCGCCGTCACCGAATGGTCGGCCCTCTTCGACACCGAAGACGCCCGAGTCGGCACCCGCACCTACGCCGCCGAGGGGCCCAACAGCGCGATCTTCACCGGGCGATGAGCTGAATCTCGATTAACTTCGCCGGACGGAGAGCGCATTCCGGCTGTGTGGCGCCGATGGCGAGCGGTGATGCGCCATGCGCATGGGTGAGTGCCCGACCAGCCCGAACAGGTCCCGCTGGGGCCATGTGACCGGTGTCGGATTCATCACGTCGGCGGCCTCAACGGAGTCGCCGGGGAGGCGGCCAGGGTTTTCCGTAAGCCAGGTACGCTGCTGTGTTATGACGGTTCACCCCGATGACCCGGCGCCGAACCCGCACGCCACCGAGGCCGAGGTCGAAGCAGCGCTGAAGGACACCAAGCTCGCCCAGGTCCTGTATCACGACTGGGAAGCGGAGACGTATGACGACAAGTGGTCGATCTCCTATGACGAACGCTGTATCGCGTATGCCCGCGGCCGGTTCGACCTGGCGGTCGGTCCCGCCCCGCTGCCCTACGAGCGGGCGCTCGAGCTCGGCTGTGGCACGGGGTTCTTCCTGCTCAACCTGATGCAGGGCGGCATCGCGAAGACCGGTTCGGTCACCGACCTCTCGCCCGGCATGGTCAAGGTCGCGTTGCGCAACGCCGAGCACCTCGGCCTCGATGTCGACGGCCGCGTGGCCGACGCCGAGACCATCCCGTACGACGACGACACCTTCGACCTGGTCTGCGGCCACGCCGTGCTGCACCACATCCCCGACGTGGAACTGGCGCTCAAGGAGTGCCTGCGCGTCCTCAAGCCCGGCGGCCGGTTCGTCTTCGCCGGCGAGCCGACCACCGTCGGCAACCTCTACGCCCGCAAGCTCGGCCAGGCCACCTGGAAGGTGACCACCGAGATCACCAAGCTGCCCTTCCTGTCCGGCTGGCGTCGTCCGCAGACCGAGCTGGACGAGTCCTCCCGCGCCGCCGCGCTCGAGGCCGTCGTCGACCTGCACACCTTCGACCCGAGCGAGCTCGAGAAGATGGCGGCCTCGGCCGGTGCCGTCGACGTGAAGGCCACCACCGAGGAATTCGCCGCCGCCCTCTGGGGCTGGCCGGTGCGCACCTTCGAAGCGGCCGTGCCGGACGAGAAGCTCACCATCGGCTACCGCATGGCGCAGTACCGCGCCTGGCTGGGCCTGAGCTGGCTCGACGAGAACGTGCTGCGCAAGGTCGTCCCGCGTGAGTTCTTCTACAACGCGATGATCACCGGCGTGAAGCCGGGCGCCGCGCAGAAGTAGGTGGGCTACCGCTTCGGCCGCGACGACGTCGCCTACCTCGGCAGCGCGGCGGGACGCGCCGCGCTGACCGAGGTGGACCGGCTGGAGCTGACCCCCGCGACGCACCTGCGCGATATCGAGCAGGTGCGTCGCTCGTTCGGCGAGCAGGCCGCGGCGCTGATCGAGACGGTGCGCCTGCGCCGCAAGGCCGCGGTGAAGCTGCCCGCGGCCGCCTCGTGGCTGTTCACCGACGACGCGCTGCAGCAGGCCACTCCCGCACTCGTCGCCCGGCACCGGGCCGCCCGCCTGGCCGGGCGCGCGGTGCACGACGTCACCTGTTCGATCGGTGCGGAGCTGGCCGAGCTGGGCGCGGTGTGCCCGGCGGTGATCGGCAGCGACCTCGACGAGGTGCGGTTGGCCATGGCCGCCCACAATCTCGGCGTCGCGCCGCTGTCGAGCCTCGGACGGAGTGCTGCTTCGCAGGCCTCGGACACGCGCCACGGCATCGAGCCGGACAACGGCCTCGACGACGGCGCTTCCGCCCGGAGCGAGTCCGATGTTTCCGACCAGGCGACGTGGAGCCGAAACATCGTGCTGGCCAGGGCTGATGCCCTCATACCGACCACCCGCGACACCGTGATCATCGCTGACCCGGCCCGGCGCGCCGACGGTCGACGCACCTACGATCCGGCGAAACTCCAGCCTCCGCTGCCGGATCTGCTGTCCGCCTACGCGGGTCGCGACATCGCCGTGAAGTCCGCCCCCGGCCTGGATTTCGACCGCCTCGGCTGGGACGGCGAGGTCGAGATCGTCTCCCTCGACGGCGCCGTCCGCGAAGCCTGCCTCTGGTCACCCGGCCTCACCGACGGCATCACCCGCCGCGCCACCGTCCTCGACTCCCGCGGCGCCGCAACCACTCTCACCGACGCCGACCCCGACGACATCCCGGAACGCACCCCCGGCGACTGGATCATCGACCCCGACGGCGCCATTGTCCGCGCGGGCCTGGTCCGCCACTACGCCGCGAAACACGGCCTCTGGCAACTCGACCCCCACATCGCCTACCTCACCGGCGACAAGGTCCCCCCTGGCGTCCGTGGGTTCCGCATCGAAGACCGCTTCGACCTCCGCGAGAAGACCCTGCGCCAGGAACTCGCCCGCCGCGACTGCGGTGCCCTCGAGATCCTGGTCCGTGGTGTGGACGTCGACCCCGATGCCCTGCGCAAGAAACTCAAACTCCGCGGCACCCGCCCCTACACCCTCGTGATCACCCGAATCGGCCGCACGGGAACGGTTTTCCTGTGTACCGCGCACGCCCCGGCGCAGTCGACAGCACGCTGAGAGTCGCCGTCTCGGCGTCCACAGGGAATCGCGATAGGGTCTGTCCAGCCGGAGTCCGGTGGTCACAGCAGCGCGGTGGGAGGGTCGTCGATGATGGTGATACCGAGAGAAGTTCCTTCGGCGCCTGGGAAGTTCGTGAACCGGCAGCCGGATTTCGCCTGGATCGACGGGTTCTGGGCGGGTGGCGGCTCTGCGCGCGTCGGGGTCTGCACCGGTCTGCCGGGCGTCGGCAAGACCGCGTTCGTCCGCCGCTGTGTCGAACGGGTCAGGGACGCTGGGCTGTTCGCCGACGGTGACCTGCACGTCGACTTCGGCCCGGCCGACGGCGAACGGACTTCCGTCGCCGACGCGCTGGCGGCCTGCCTGACCGCCCTCGGTGTGAGCGCCGACCTGATTCCGCCGACCTTGGCCGCGCGGGCCAACCGACTGCGCACCCTCACCGCGCACAAGTCGGTGCTGATCGTGCTCGAGAACGTCTCCGAACCGGCGCAGGTGCGGCCGTTCGTGCCGAACAGCGCGTCGAGCGCGGTGCTGGTGGCCAGCAACAGCCCGCTGAGCGAACTGTCGCTCGACGGTGCCGAGGTGCGACGGTTGGCGCCCTTGACCGGCGCGGCGGGCGCGCATCTGCTCGCCGAGTGGATCGGCGCCAGAGCCGAGGTCGAGCCCGCCGCGGTGGCCGATCTGGTCCAGTTGTGCGGGGGACTGCCGGTGGCGTTGAAGATCGTGGCCAAGCAGCTCGCGGCTCGTCCCGCCCGCAGTGTCGAATCCGTGGTCGCCGCGATCACCGCCGACGAGACCGGGTTGGCGCCGTTCGCGGTGGCGGGTCGGGAGAGCCCGTTCGCGGTGTTCTCCCAGGCGTACGCGGCCTTCGCCGAAGACGACCCCGATCATGAACGGGCCGACGACACCGCCCGGCTCTACCGGCTGCTCGGCCTGTATCCGGGCCACGATCTGACCAGGGATACCGTCGCCGTGCTGTTCGGCCGGGACGCGGCGCGCGCGAATCGGGCCGCCGACGCCTTGATCGACGCCGGGCTGCTGGACGAGGACTCCGCTGAGCGACTGTCGCTGCACCCCCTGCTGCGTCGGCACGCGGCCACCCTGGCAGACAAGCTCGACTCCGATGTCGAACGCGCCGACGCGCTGCGCCGGGTCACCGAGTACCTGCTCGTCCAGGCCGCCTTCGCCGACCTGGCCCTTCTCGGCGACAAGCGATTTCGCTGCACCCCCGCCGCCGTGACCGCGGGCTTCGGGCATCCGTTCACCGGAGCGGATGCCAAGCGCTCGGCCCTGGACTGGCTCGACGGCGAACGGCGGAATCTGCTCGCCGTGCAGCGCGTCGCCGCCGTCCGCGGCTGGCATGATTCGTCCTGGCAGCTCGCCGAAGCGTTGTCGGCGCTGTATGTCAGCAGGCGGTACTACGTCGACTGGACGACTTCCAGCGAGATCGGCGCAACTTCGGCGCGGCTGGCGGGCGATGTGCGCGCCGAGGCCCGGCTGCGCAGTTTCGTCTCGCGGGCCTGGACCGAGCTGGGTCGGCTCGACCGTGCGCGCGAGGAACTGCTGGGTCAGGCCCTGCCGCTGGCCGAGTCCACCGGTGACCGGCGACTGCTCGCCTCGGTGTGGGAGTTCGTCGCGCGCTATCGCGAGGCGGCCGAACCGGATGGCGCGCAGGAGGCGTATCAGCGGTCGGTCGACCTGTTCGAGCGGGAGAACGACGCGCGGGGTGTGGCCTTCGTGCGGTTCTTCGCCGCGAAGGCCCGGCTCAGCGCGGGTGATCCCGCTCGGGCCGAGATCGAGATGCGCGCCGCCCTCCCGCTGATCCGCGCGGTCGGCGAGGCCCGGATGCTCGGCCGGTGTCTCACCGAGCTCGGCCGGATGCTGATCGAGGACGAATCGGCGGAGGCACGAGTCCTGCTCACCGAAGCCGCGGAGGTCCTGGATGCGGGCGGGCACACCTTCTACGAGGCGCAGGCACAGGAACAACTGGCCCATGTCGCCGAGCGCTCGGGGGACATCGCGGCCCGGCGCGCCGCGCTCACCCGGCTGGTCCAGCTGCACCGTGACCTCGGATCCGACTGCGTCGACCAGTTCACGGCCGCACTGGATCAACTGCCCGATCCCGCGTGAACGTCACCTCGATCACGGTGTGACCTGCCCGGACGGCGATGGGCCCATCCAGCGGGTGCTGGCCGATCAGACCGCAATACAGCGCGGACGCGACGAATTCGGCTCGGGCCGGATGCACCGGGGACACCGTCGCACGGATGACCGTGCCGTCGCGTACGACTGCGAGCGCACCGTCGACGGTCGGCGTGACGGCGAGCCGGGCACCCGGATACTCCGACAGCGCCGACCGTGCCCACTGCACACCGGCCGCCTCGTCGAGGTCCCGATCGTGGGTGATGGCGGCGGCGCGTTCGAGCAGTTTCGGATCGGGTTCGGTCTCCGCCGCGACGAGATGGGTGTCGGCTCGCTGGTCGGCGTACCGGTCGACCGACGCCGGGAACCGCACCAGCTCGAGTGTCGCGCCGACGATCGGACGGGTCTCCACGAAGCAGGTGGTCACCGGCCGGGTTCGGCAGCGCGGCACCGGGATTCGTCGCAACGGGGTGGCGTCGGGCAGCGGAGACAGTCCGAGTTCGCGATAGATCAGCCGCTGGACATTGGTGGCGGCGTCACCGACCTCTGCGAACACCCGATCGGTCACCGGACGGTAGCGACCCGGGCGGTGCGATCGTCTCGCCTCGTCGAGTTTCCGGCGCAGATCGCCGTCGGTGCCCAGGGTGCCCACGGCGGCGGCCAGGTCGTCGGCGGGGGTGCCGGGGACGGTTTCGGTCGAGCGCCCGACGGTCAGCAGAGGCAGGTCCAGCGAGGCGGCGAACAGTCCGAGCGAGCCCTGATCGGAGATCACCTGATCGGCCGCGATCAGGGCGGCGTGCCAGCCCGCCTCCGGTGGCATCAGGATCAGCCCGGCATCCAGCGCCGAGGCCAGCCACAGCTCGATCGCGTACTCGCCGTACCGGGCCCACACGTTGGGATGCAGCACGGTGACGACCTGATAAGAATCCAGTGGCAGCGCCCCGAGCAGTCGCGCGGGCAGCGTGGAACCGCGCCCGATCAGCGATTCCGGACCCCAGGTGGAGGCGAGCGTGATCAGGATTCGGTCGCCGGTGTCCATGGCGCGGCGGTAGCGGTCGCGCAGGCTTCGGCTGGCGAGCAGCCGATCGAAGGTCGGGTCGCCCACCGTCTCCGCGCAGGCCGCCGCGCGCGGGCTCGTCGCTCGCAGTTGCTCGCGCTGGTCGGGATGCGACAGCGCGATGATCACCTTCCCGGTGCGCAATGCCCGCTCCGACGGCAGCCCCGCCAGGCGTAGCTGTGTTCGGCGCCCGCTGGGCAGGAATTTGTTGAAGCCGAGTCCGTGCGGCAACAGAATGGTCCGGCTGTGAATTGCGGCGAAGTCGACGTTCTCGCTCGCGGCGAGGGCCAGATGATAGGGGAATCGGCGTTGGGTGACGTGTGACCACGGAACGATCTCGACGCCTTTGTCGCGCAGGAGTTCGGGCACGCCGGTACTGAATGCCGAGGCGTCGTCGATGGTGAACACCGGTTTGACGCGGAAATCGTCACGGAGCCACTGGGCGGCTTCCAGGAGGCGATAGGTGGAGGTGAGCGTTCTCGCTACCAGCAGGATCGTGTACTCGTCCGGGAAGGTGTTCCAGATCGGATCATAACGTCGCGCAACGGTTCTCCGGCGAAACATCATCGGGGCGGAACCCGCCGAGAACGCCCGGAATCACC
>NZ_JBHVVA010000003.1:469444-738906 GCF_042883805.1 Nocardia sp. NPDC058176
GGTTTCCGGTTTCCGGTTTCCGGTTTCCGGTTTCCGGTTTCCGGTTTCCGGTTTCCGGTTTCCGGTTTCCGGTTTCCGGTTTCCGGTTTCCGGTTTCCGGTTCGATGATATCAATGGGATATTCCGACCGTGGATTGTTCGTGTTAATTGATCGGTCGAATTGTTTCCGGATATCTTCTGCCGGTCGAATCGTGCGAAGGGATCGTCGGTGCGTTCGGAACCCGTCGACAAGGGAAACGGCGGGCTGGACGAGCACGGAACTCCCTGTGATGACGTGGTGCGATGCTGTCCGGCCACCCTAACCGATCCCCGGGAGGGCGCTCATCCGGCGGAGGGGACGGGCAGCTCGGGGTGGTTCATGCCGGGTGGCAGCGCCGTCGTGGCGTCGATGGTCGTCGCGCGGACCATGGTCTCGGTGAGTCCGCGGACCGTGCGCAGGTCGGTGCCGGACAGGTCGGCGCCGGTCAGGCTGGCGCCGGTGAGGTCGGCGGATTCCAGGATGGCACCGCGCAGGCGGGCGCCCGACAGGTTCGCCTCGCGCAGGTCGGCGCGGGACAGGTCGGCGCGGAACAGGGTGGCGTCGGTGAGGCGGGCCTCGGTGGCGACGGTGTCGGTGAGGTCGGCGCCGGTCAGGTCGGCGGCGGTGAAGTCCGTGCGGTGGAGGCGGGCGCGGTGGAGCCGCGCGCCGGACAGGTGGGCGCGGGGCCAGCTGGCGGCGGTGAGGTCGGCGGCGGTGAGGTCGGCGTCGGACAGGTCGGCGCCGGGGTGTTGTGGGCGGCCGAGCCGGACGCCGCGCAGCACGGCACCGGTCAGGTCGGCGCCGCGCAGCCAGACGCCGGTGAGGTCGAGGGGGCGTGGTTCGTCGCGATGCGGTCGGTCGCGCAGGGCGTCGACGGCGGCGGCGACCTCGGGGGAGAGGCGGCCGTCGGGGTGCTGGTCGTGGACGGCGTAGCGGCGCAGGACGTCGCCCATCGAGTGCAGGACCAGCAGGTGGTCGCGGGGTGAGTCGACCATGAGGCGGAACAGGGTGCGCACGGCGACCGCGCGGACGGCGGGCTCCGGGTCGGCGAGTCGTCCGGCGGCGCTGTCGAACAGGCCGGTCAGGTGTTTGTCCTCGTCGAGGCGCTGTTTGGCCTTCTCGAGGTAGTACCGGTACACGCCGTAGGCGACGACGACGAGTCCACCGAGCACGCTCACATAGGTGATGAGCTGCGCGCGGATCGCGGTCACCGCGGTGACCCGCTCGACCGCCGTCATCCGCGCGCCGTCGGCGCCGAGCAACCGGTCCGGAACGGCCACGACGAACCAGCTCACCCCCACCACCGCGGCGATCGAAACCCCCACCGCCGCACCAGCCCACACCCACCGAGTCGTCATTTCTCCTTGCCTACACCCACTTTCGGCACCGTGCCAAGTCGTCGGCCGATCACGCCGGCCCGCGAGGTGCGAAGGACGGGCGGATCGGCATGATCGAAGGAACAGTTGTTGGACCAGGAGGCGCGATGACCGAGAACCAGACCGAGTTTCCCCGCGGCATCGGCAAGGTGGCCGCTCGCGAGCTCGCCCTGAACGGCTACACCCGCTACGACCAGCTGACCTCGGTCACCGAGGCCCAGCTGCTCGCCATCCACGGTGTCGGCCCCAAAGCCGTCCGCATCCTCGCCGAGGAACTGGCCGCTCGCGGCCTCACCTTCGCCCCCTAGCAGGGGTCGTGCGACGTCGCCGGACCGATGGACTCGGCCCGGCGTCGGTTGGACCGTTGATCACCACGCTCTGGTGGCGGTCGCTACTCGGCCGATACTCACCTGAGAGCGTGGTGATCAACGGTCCAGGAGTGGTTACGTGGCGGCGGTCAGGCGCGTGAACTGGGCGTCGGTGAGTCGCAGGGCCGAGGCTGCGACGTTCTCCGCGAGGTGGGTGGGGGACGTCGTGCCCGGGATCGGGATCACGTTCGGGGAGCGGTGGAGCAACCACGTGAGTGCCGTCTGGGTGGGGGTGGCGCCGAGTTCCGTGGCGACCGCGGCGACGGTGCTCGCGGTGTCGCCCAGGGTTGCGGGGAAGAAGGGCAGGAAGGCGATGTCGTGGGTCGCGGTGTAGTCGATGACCGCGTCGTGGTCGCGGGTGGCCAGGTTGTAGAGGTTCTGGACCGCTGCGATCGGGGCGACACGGCGAGCCTCGGTGAGCTGGTCGACGGTCACCTCGGACAGGCCGATGTGGCGGACCTTGCCCTCCTGCTGGAGCTGGGCCAGGGCGCCCACCTGGTCGGCGATCGGGTAGGCGGGGTCGAGGCGGTGCAGGTGCAGCAGGTCGATGCGGTCGGTGCGCAGGCGGCGCAGGCTCAGCTCGGCCTGCTGACGCAGGTAGGCGGGGTTGCCGAGCGGCACCCATTCGGTGGGGGAGGGTCGCACGATCCCGACCTTGGTGGAGACGACCACCTCGTCGCGATAGGGGTGCAGCGCCTCGGCGATCAGCTCCTCACCCGCGCCGAGCGCGTAGGCATCCGCCGTATCGATGAGATTCACACCGAGCTCGACGGCACGGCGGAGCACGGCGAGGGCGGCGGCGCGGTCGGTGGGCGCGGTCCAGATCGGGGCGTCGGCGCCACCGGGCGACTGCGGTCCGTCGGCCAGGCGCATGGTGCCGTAGCCGATCCGGCGGAGGGGAAGATCTCCGCCGAGGGTGAATGTTGTGCTGTGCGAGATCGTTTCCGTGTTCGTCATGGCGACGACGCTATGACCTGACACGGATGTGAGATTCAAGCGAAGATGAGGTGGATCACATGAAGATCGGTGAGCTGTCGGACCGCACCGGGGTCAGTGTTCGCCTGCTGCGCTACTACGAGGAGCAGGATCTGCTGATCGCCCAGCGCACCGCGGGCGGGCATCGCTCCTACGACGACAACGCGCCGGACGTCGTGCGCGACATCAGGATGCTGCTCGCCGCGGGCCTGCCGACGCGCACGATCCGCGAGGTCCTGCCGTGCGTGGAGAACCGCGGAACGACGGTGGGCGACTGCATGGCCGGTCGTCTCCGTACGCGCCTCGACGACCTGCAGGCCCAACTGGCGGACCTGACCGCCACCCGTGACTCGCTCGCCGCTCTGCTCGCGGACTCCACGCGACTCGGCTCGCTGGAATCTGTGGCCTGACGTCGCCCGGCACCGACTCCGGCCCGCCTGTCGACTGGGCGATGACGCCGTCAGCCCATCTTCTTCACCACTCGCTGGACCGTGAGCCAGGTACGGGTGGTGATGTCCTTGCCGTACCGCTTCTCCATCCAGGCCATGAAGTCCGGGGTCTTGCCGACGGTGTTGTCGACGACCGCCAGCAGCGCGCGGGCGGCGTGGTCGATGCCGACCACGCGGGCGAGGGGGTCGTCGAAATCGGGGATCTCCGCGGGCGCCTCGGCGGCCTTGAAGAAGGTGGCGGTGAGATAGGTGCCGCGGCCGTGGGTGAGACCGGGGAAGGGGTCGCTGTCGAGCAGGGCCTGGAGATCCTCGCGCGAGCGCACGATGGTGCCACCGGGGATGCCGAGTTCGGCGTTGAGCGCGTCCTGGATCCGGTCCTCCAAGGCCGGGACGTCGGTGTCGGCGCAGCGGAAGACGATGTTGCCGCTGGCCACCACCGAGCCCACGTCGGTGAACCCCAGACCCGTGAACACCCCGCGCAACTTGTCGTTGGTCATCTGCGGATTGGACGGCGCGATCCCACGCAGCAACGCCGCATAGCTGTTCATGCCTGTGACCGTACCCATCGGCACCGACACCCGCCGGAACTCAGTTCGCGTTGCTCGCCGCGTTCTTCTTGCGTTCGATGTCGGCCAGCGCCGCCAGGTAGGCCGCGCGCTCCTCGGCGGTGGCGTCCCAGGCGACCTTGCGGTTCTTGACCACCTTGGCCGGTGCGCCGACCGCGATGGAGTAGTCGGGGATGTCGCCGCGCACCACCGCGTGCGCGCCGAGCACACAGCCGCGGCCCACGCGGGTGTCGCGTAGCACCGTCACCTTGGCGGCGATCCAGGTGTCGGGTCCGATCCGCACGGGGCTCTTCGCGATGCCCTGGTCCTTGATCGGCAGCGTGATGTCGTCCATCTTGTGGTCGAAGTCGCAGATGTAGCACCAGTCCGCGACCAGCGTCGATTCGCCGATCTCGATGTCGAGGTAGGTGTTGACGACGTTGTCCTTGCCGAACACCACCTTGTCGCCGATGCGCAGCGAACCCTCGTGGCAGCGGATGGCGTTGCCGTCGCCGATGTGCACCCAGCGCCCGATCTCCATGCGGGCCAGTTCCGGGGTCGCGTGGATCTCCACGTTGCGGCCGAGGAACACCATTCCGCGCAGCACGATGTGCGGATTGGTCAGCCGGAACTTGGCCAGCCGGTAGTAACGCACCAGGTACCACGGGGTGTACGCGCGGTTGGCGAGCACCCAGCGCAGCGAGTCCCTGGTCAGAAACCGCGCCTGCTGCGGATCGCGGCGGCGGGATCCACGCCAGCGCGCGCTCAGCGGCGCGCCCCACATGCTCGTCACGAACTACTCCCTCGAGAAAGGAACGGCGATCCGCCGGGCCTGCCACCCGGGGATTCGGTCATCGGGTACACAGAGTACTTTCGGAGCGCACACTAACCGTGCCATACCCCGATCCTTGGCTCGATGACACAGGGAGATCAGCAGGTGCGAACTCGGACTCGCGTCGTGACCTCGCTCGCTGCCGCCGGTGTGGTGGCGCTGGCTGGCTGCGGCACCGATGTGGACGACATCACGGTCGGCGCCGGAAAGGGTTGGCCCGCAGCCCATCACGACGGCCGCAACGGCGGCGCCAGTCCGGTGAGCGGTGCGGAGTCGGTGTCGCTGAGCTGGTCGCGCCCGGTGGGCGGCCCGATCGCCCAGCCGTTGACGATCGGCGAAGAGGGCCAGATGTTCGTCACGACGAGCACCGGCAACTGCGCGATCTTCTCCTTCCAGATGTTGACCGGCCGCAAACGCTTCTGCAACCCGCTCGGACCCTCCACGATCGAGGCGCCGACGGTGGTCGATCAGGTCGCCAATGTCTACGTCGGTGACGACGGCGCGGTGAACTCGTTCAACTACCTCGGTCAGCCCCGCTGGCGCACGCCCGTGGCCGGGGTGCCGGTGGCGATCCAGTTCACCGGCGACGGCAAGCTGCTGACGGTGACCCAGTCCGGCCAGGTCGACGTGCTCAGCCGCCAGACCGGCGGCCGCGAGGTGCCGACCTTGCAGCTGCTCGGCGAACCCGACTTCCTCCAGTTCCCCGGCCTGACCCGCCCCGCCTCCGGCGACGGCCTCGACGACTGCCGCACCGGCGGCCCGCGCTGCGCGGTCGCCAACACCACCGCCGTCGACCCGGCCACCGGCCAGTTCTTCGTCACCGTGTGGCAGCCGGGCAATGCCGCGGCCTCGCTGCGTGCGATGCGCTACGCCGAGGGCAAGGTGACCCAGGACTGGAGCGCCGACATGCTCACCGGCGGTAGCGCCACCAGCCCGACCCTGTCCGCGGACGGCGACACCGTCTACGTCGGCGACAACAGCGGCCGCCTGATCGCGGTGAACACCGAGGACGGCAGCACCCGCTGGACCCACGACCTCGGCTGGACCCCCAGCGGCGGCATCTCCGTCGCCGACGGCCTGATCATCCCCGCGGGTGACGAGGGCTACCTGACGGCCCTGCGCGACTCCGGCGACCGTGCCGAGATCGCCTGGGAGCGCAAGGATCTCGCCCTGCGCGGTACACCGGCGCAGACTGCGGGCGGCATCGGCTACACGGTCGCCGCGATCGGCCCCGGCCTCAACTTGATCACCTTCGACACCGGCAACGGCAACACCGTCGACTCCGACCCGCTGCCCGACGCCACCGGCACCACCACCGGCACCTCGATCGGTCCGGAGGGCGAGGTCGTCGTCGCGACCCGGCTCGGCGAGATCTTCACCTTCACCCCTGACGCCTGACCTCAGTACGGGTTGGCCCGGTCCGACCAACGCGGGTCGAGTTCGGCCGCGAGCCGACTGGGGAACGAGATGCGCGTGGGATCGCCGTCGGCGGTGTAGCGCTGGTCCGGGTTCTCGGCCAGCCAGTCCAGCCAGTATGCCGAATCGAACGGGACCGCGCCCTGACCCGATCGGATGCGCGGCACGGCGCCGCGGTCGAGGGCGCCGTACGGTGCGGGGGCCGGATTCGCGCCGACCAGCATCACCGCGTCGAAGGCGTAGGAGGTGCCGTCCCAGCTGCCCGCGGCGGCCAGGGCGTGATCACGGGGGTGGATGCCGAGTGGTAGCGCCATGGTGCGCACGGTGACCTCCGGCGCGGCCGCGGTCACGGCGCGCACGTTCTGGACGAGTTCGCGCTGCACGTTGTCGGCGTCCAGGCTCGCCAGATGGGCGTGACCGGCCGTGTGCGCGCCGATCTCGTGGCCGTGCGCGGCCAGCCAGGGCAGGGCGCGCGGGTCGCCGCCGAAGGGCTCGTTGTTGACGTAGAACGTGGCGACGGGCCGGAAATCCGGGTAGCGGGTGCCGAATTCGGCGAGGATGCCCGCGGCGCTGTCCGGGGCGATCTCGCCGGTGTCGGTGAAGCTGAGCTGGCTGCCGGTGGAGTCGTCGAAGGTGAGCACCACCGGATGGGTGCCTGCGGGCAGGTCGAGGTCACCGGCGACGTACTGCGCGGCGGTCACCGGGCGGTAGCCCTCGCGGTGGAGCCGTTCCAGTTCGTCGCGGAACTCCGCGGGGGTCTGGTCGTATTCGCCGGCCGGATTCGGGGTGATCTGGTGATACATCAGGACCGGGACGAATCCCAGTTCGTTGGCGGCGATCTCGGCCGGATTCGGCGGTGCCGGTGTCGTTGTCGTCGCCGGTGGCGCCGGTTGCTCGCTCTGCGCCGGCGCCGTGCAGGCGGTGAGTGCCGCGGCCAGCAACAGGGCGGGCACGACCCGGATCATCGTGTTCGAACCGCCTGCCATCGTGGCGATATTACGCGGCGGCAAAGGTTTTCCCTCGATCTTTCGATAACCGGCGGCGCATCCTCGGGACTGCGGGATAGTGGCCTGACGACGACAGTGGAAGTTGGTGTGGGCGTTGGGTTTGCGGCTCCGGGCGGTCCTCGGTGTGGTGCTCGCCGTGGTGGTGATCGCGTTGTCGGCCGGATTCGCGCTCAGCAGATCAGGCGGTTCGCCGGTGGCCGATACCGTGCCGCCGACGTTGCAGGTGCTGCCTGCCGAACCCGTCGGTTCGTATCGCGCGCCGGTTGTGGTGCGCGGCAACGCTGTCGACGCGGTGCGGGTGTCCGTCGGTTCGGTGAGTGTGACACCGGCACCCGACGGTGCCTTCGAGATCGAGGTGCCATGGGCGCCCGCGGTCGAGGTCGTCGCGGTGGACGCCGACGGGAATCAGAGCAACAGTGTCGCCGTCACCGCGGTGACGCTGCCGCGGATGCGGGCGGTGCACGTCACCGCGCACGCGTGGTCACACGAGGGATTGCGCGAAGCCGTACTCGATCTCGCCCGCGAAGGCCGGATCGACACCGTACAGCTCGACATCAAAGACGAGGACGGCGTCGTCGGCTACGACTCCCAGGTGCCGCTGGCTCGCGAATCCGGTGCCGTCGCAGCGATTTACGATGCCAAGGCCGCCCTCGCGCACCTGCACGATCTCGGCCTGCAGGTGGTCGGTCGCATCGTCGCGTTCCGTGATCCGACGCTGGCCGCGTGGGCCTGGCACAACGGCCGACCCGACTGGGTCGTCCAAAACCCTTCCGGGCAGCCCTATTCCAGCCACTACGGCCCGATCGCCTTCACCAATGTCGCCCATCCCGAGGTACGCCGGTACAACATCGATCTCGCGGTCGAAGCCGCACAGCTCGGCTTCGACGGCATCATGTACGACTACGTCCGCCGCCCCGACGGCAGCCTGAACAGCATGAATTTCACCGGCCTCACCGGCACCCCGTCCGTGGCGGTCGCGGACTTCCTCGCCCAGAGCCGCTATCCCGTACACCTCGCAGGCGCGCACCTCAGCGCCGCCGTCTACGGCATCGCCTCGACCCGACCCGACGAGATCGCCCAGGACATCCCCCTCATCGCCCGCAGCGTCGACTTCGTCGCCCCCATGGTCTACCCCTCGCACTGGAACTCCGGCGAGTACGGCGTCGCCAACCCCAACGCCCAGCCCTACGACATCACCTTCCGCTCACTCCAGGACTTCCAAGCCGTCACCGCCAACACCGGCGCCACCGTCATCCCCTGGCTCCAAGACTTCAGCCTCGGCGTCACCTACGGCGACAACGAGCTCCGCGCCCAGATCGACGCCACCCGAGCCGCGGGCATCGACAGCTTCTTCCTCTGGAACGCCGCCACCCGCTACCACCGCGGCGGCATCGATCCGGTCGCCGCCCGATAGGCCGCTGAGCGAGCCGCCCAGCGGTCCATCGCGCTCATTCGGTGGGTTCGGGTGGGATGACGTCGGTTTGTTTCGGGGCGGCGGGGACCCATTCGCGCAGGGGCTGGACGACCGAGCCGTAGAAGGTGTCGGTGGCCGAGGTGACGCTGGCGATGAAGCTGGCCGCGGTGCCGGAACGCTTGTTGCCCATGGGGAAGCTCTGTTCGAGGGTGAACGAGACGATCGAGCCGGTGCGGCCGTCGGTGAGCGACTTGGGGTTGGCGCGGACGGTGTCGAGCAGTTCGCAGGACTCGGTGCCGCGTTCGGAGAAGACGGCCTCCACCTGGACCCGGCCGGGGGCGTCGGTGAGCTGTTTGATCAGCCAGGTCACGCGACGGCCGGACGTGCCTTCGTCGGGGGCGGCGAGGGCGATCCGGCAGTGCACCTTGTTCGTGCGCACGTCGGCGAGCACCGTGAGGTCGCCGACGGTGTCGGGGATGCGCAGCACGGCTTCGAAGGAGCCGTCGGCGGCCAGGCGTTCGGCGATCGCGGCGGCGCGCGTGGCGGGGTCGGACTGGAATTTGCGCGGTAGGATGTGCTTGACCTCGACACCGAGTTCGGCGGTGAGCCGCAACGCGAGATGCCTGCACAGCGAGACCCAGGTGTCGGCCACCGCCAGCGCCTTCTGGTCGCCCGCGCGCAGGGTGCCCGCGGTGACCGCGTCGCGCACGGTCACCCAGTGCCTGCCCATGTCGACGAATTCCGCTGCGCCGGAACGGGGATGGTCGAGGAAGCGCAGGAACTCGGCGAGGACCCAGGCTTGCAGCGCGTCGTCGATGCCGCCGTGGGACAGCAGCATCCGCGCCTCGTGCGCCACCTCGGCCCAGGACAGATGCCGCAGCGCGACCTTGGCCAGTTTGCGCCGGTCGACCTGCACCGGCAGTTCGCCTGGCCCGGCGGGGATGTCGTTGGACAGGCTGACCACCACGTCGTACTTCTTGCGCCGCGCGATGTCGAGGTAGTTCTCCAGCTGATCGCGCCGGAGCTTACCGTTGCCCGTCTTCACCTCGAGCAGTCCGGTCCACTGTTTGCTGCCCCGGCTCACCTTGAGCACGGCATCGGGGATCACCTTCGTCTCACCGGACTCGTACTGGACCTCGATGTACCCCTCGAAAGCACCGGCGGGAGCGCCCATTCGGGCGCAGATCGCCCGGGCGAACGGCCGCACCGCCTGCGTGGTCGAGATCAGCGCCGAGGTGGTGCGGCGTTCCTGTTCCTCACCCGCACCGACCCCGACGACCGAGAACAGCCGGGCGGGCTGCCAGGATTCGGCTTCGGCCTGCCGGAATTCGATCGGCTTGGTCTTGCGCACCGGTCGTTTGGCCGTCGCGACACCGCGGCCACGGGTGGTCGGCTTCGGTCCCGGGGCGGTATCGGGCCGCACGATCGCTTCGGCGGGCGCCTGGTCGACGGTGAGCGCAGGGTCGGCGGTGGGCGCCTCCTCGGGCTCGTCGTCGATCGACACCCCGAAATCCGTGGCGAGCCCGGTCAATCCGGACTCCCAGCCCTGCCCGACCGCGCGCACCCGCCAGCTGCCGTCGCGTCGGTAGATCTCGCCGAAGACGAACGCCGACTCGGAATCGGCGTCGGCGGTGAGGTATTCGGCCAGCGAGTGCCCGGCCGCGTCGATGACGTGCAGGGCGAGTTTGCCGAGCGCACCGAAGTTCCCGGTGCCGACACTGCCCGCCAGCGCGACGGTGTGCACCCCGGCGGGCACGGCCGACAGCTCGATCGAGATCCTGGCCTGCATGCCCTCCTCGGTCGCGCTGGTGCCGAGGAATCGCACCGAACCGTCCGGGGATTCGGGCTGGTTGTAGAAGACGAAATCCGCGTCCGACCCGACCCGGCGGTCCGCGCCGAGCAGCAGGGCCGACGCGTCCACCTCGACATCGGGCTCTGGCCAGCCGATCACGATGTCGATGCGATCGATATCCGCGGGCAGCGGAATGTTCTGGCCCTTGGACAACAGCGGAGACGGAGACGACACAGCAGCAGCACCCTTCGACGGCTCGGCACAACACCCGCAAGGTTGATGCAGCCGACCCACGCGCTGACCCCCTTGCCGCACATCGCGATTCAGCGGCGATGCCGAGGGATGTCGGCGCCAGGAGCTACGGTGTTACACAACTCACGTTTGAATCATCGTGAGTATCGTGACCTGCTACTTCGGGTCCCGTTCCGGGAGGGGGCGTTCGATGATGGTGGGGCGGCCGAGGGAGGTGCGGACGCGGCGTTTGGCGACCGAGTAGACCTGGGCGGTTTCGGCGGCCACGACGTCCCAGGCGAAGTCGGCGGTGAGGCGTTCGCGGGCGGTGTAGGCGCGGTCCTGGGCGGTGGCGGGGTCGTCGAGGACGGCGCGGGTGGCGTCGACGATGCCGTCGATGTCGGCGGGTTCGAAGGAGGCGCCGGTGACGCCGTCGATGACCGCTTCACCCAGCCCGCCCGCGGTGGAGGCGATCAGGGGGACACCGGCGGCGGCGGCCTCGAGGGCGACGATGCCGAAGGGTTCGTAGCGGCTGGGAAGGACGATGGCGTCGGCGCCGTGCAGCCAGCCGAGCAGTTCGGCGTGGCCGAGGCTGCCCACGAAGTGCACGGCACGGGCGACGCGGTGCACGCGGGCGCGTTCACGCAGCCAGTCGAACTGGGTGCCGACACCGGCCACGGTCAGGGTGGTGCCGGGATGGGCGCGGCGGATGCGCGGCAGGGCCGCGATGGCGTCCTGCACACCCTTCTCGTATTCGAGGCGGCCCACATAGAGCAGCCGCGGCGGCCCGGAGCGGGGTGCGCGGGGACGGAAGCTCCACGAGCCGACGTCGATGCCGTTGCGGATGACCGTGATCGGGGCCAGCTCGGGTCCGTAGAGCCGTTCCACCTCGTCCTGCATGGAGGCCGAACACGTGATGACCTGATCGGATTCGTTGGTCAGCCACCACTCCACGGAGTGCACCTGCTTGTTGACCCGCCCCGACACCCAGCCGCTGTGCCGACCGGCCTCGGTCGCGTGGATGGTCGAGACCAGCGGCACGTCGTAGTACTCGGCCAGCGCGATCGAGGGATGCGCGACGAGCCAGTCGTGGGCGTGCACCACATCCGGCGTCCAGCCCTCGCCGACACCGGGCTTGCCGAGCGCGACCCCCGCGCGGACCATCGCGTGGCCCATGGCCAGGGTCCAGGCGAGCATGTCCTCACCGAAGTCGAAGCACGGCGGGTCCTCGGCCACCGCGACCACGAGCACGCGGTCGGCGATGTAGGAGTGCGTGGGGTGGGTCAGCGAGTCGGTGCCGGTGGGCCTGCGCGCCAGCACCACCACCTCGTGACCGGCCGCGGCCAGCTCCACCGCGAGGTGGTGCACATGCCTGCCGAGCCCACCGACCACGACCGGCGGGTACTCCCACGACACCATCAAAATCTTCATACGAATCCTTCACGGGCGGCCGACGGGACGGCGGTCGGCAACCGCCGCGCGTCCAGACCTGGGAAGAATCCGTCGGCCGCGTTCCATCCTGCCGCGAGTCGGGCCGCTTTGGCGAACTGACCGGCCCCGATCGCCTCGGCGAGTTCCCGCACGGCGTGCGCGTGCTGGTGTGCCCGGTCGCGGGCGTATCCGGCGGCGGAGTCCTTGCTGACCATGAACGCCCAGTCGCTGGAGACGGTGAGAATCGCCTCCCGCAGCAACTGATCGGCGACCGGATCGCGCAGGCCGGGCTCGTCGCCACGGACCTTGTCGAGGGTGTCCAAGGCCAAGCGAACGACCTCGGCGTTGAGCTCGACGAGGTCGGCTACCTGGTCACCCGCCCACACCCGCCAGTCCTTGCCCGAACCCCACGACGAGTCGTTGAGCTGCACGGGTTCGCCGACGAAGCCGTTGTCGCGGGCGTCGGCGAGGGTGCCGACAGTGACCCCGGCCTCGGGCAGGGCGCGCAGCACCTGCTCGAGCCACTGCGGTCCCTCGTGCCACCAGTGCCCGAACAATTCGGTGTCGAAGGCGGCGACCACCAGGGCCGGGCGGCCGATGCGGTCGGACTCCTCGATCAGCCGGGCGCGCACGGTCTCGACGAAGTCGGCGACATCGCGGGTGACGGCCTCGGCGGCGAGCTGCGGATCGTAAGGGGCCTTGTCAGGACCGGCGACGGTTTTGCCGGTGACGCGTGAGGGCTTGAGACCCGTCGCGTGGTCGTAGTGGTGGAAATCGCGGTAGGCGCTCTGGCCGGGGTAGCCCTGTTTCGGCGACCAGACCCGGTAGCTCACCTGCAGATCGCGCCCGAAGGCGAGCACGTCGGAGTCGCGAACCGGCCTGCCGAGGGTCGTGTCGCCGCGCAGCGACGGGCCGTCGACCATGAAATGCGTCACACCGGCGTCGGCGTAGCCGTGCTCCATGCCGGGGGTGTAGCCGCATTCCGGTGCCCAGATGCCGGTCGGCGTGGTGCCCCAGCGCAGCCGCGCGTCGGCCAGGCCCTCGGTGAGCTGGAACCGGCGCAGCCGGTCGTCGAGCAACGGCTGGAAGGGATGGGCGAGCGGGCCGCCGAGCAGTTCGATCGCGTCGGCGTCGATGAGCGAGCGCCAGACCGGCGCGCTGCCGTGGCGCCAGTCGCGCTCGAATTCCGTCAAAGCTGTTGCGGCGAGTCGATGTTCGTGGCTGCCCAGCGCCACGTTGCCCGACATGGACGCCTCGTCGGCGCGCAACTGCCAGTTGCCCAGCCAGTGGTGCATGCCCGCCAGGCTGTGCGGATCGTCGAGCTGGGCGGCGAGCACGGGTGTGATGCCCAGGCTCAGCAGATGTGAACGCCCCTCGGCGGCAAGGTTTTTCAGCACGCGAACCAGGGGGAGATAGGACGCGGCCCAGGACTGGTAGAGCCACTCCTCGCCGACCGGCCAGCGGCCGTGATGGGCCAGCCAGGGCAGATGCGAGTGCAGGACGAGCGTGAACTGGCCCGGCACGGAGCCGGACCCGGTGGAGCGGGAGTCGGTCAACGCCTTGCCTTTTCGGCGATCGCGACCAGGTCCAGGCTGGCGTCGATATCGCCCGCGCGCAGGTCGAAATCGTCGATGGTGACCGCGGCGACGTCGGCGGTGAGGTCGGCGGGCCAGGGTTCACCGGCCAGCGCGCGCTCGATCTGGGCATCGATGAACGAGCCACCGTGCTTGGCGTCCAACGCTTTCAGGCTCGCGCCGTGGTGCACACCGAGCATCTCCGAGACGGTGAAGCCCGCCTCGACCAGCAGTTCGGTGAGCTCGGCCGCGTTGAGTTCGCGCGTGTGGAACGGGTTGAGCGGGGTGTCGCGACCGGGGGAGAAGGTGATCCGGTTCGGCGTGCTGATCAGCAGCTGTCCACCCGGCCGCAGCACCCGCAGGCATTCGCGCAGGAACTGCGCCTGATCCCACAGATGCTCGATGACCTGGAAATTCACCACCACATCGACGGATTCGTCATCGAGCGGGAGCGCGGCGAGATTGCCCTGGATCATCTCCACCCGGGGGTAGCGCGCGCGCACGTGCGCGACGGCGCCCTCGTCGTAGTCGACACCGGTGACACGCGCGGCGACGCCCGCGATCATGTCGGCACCGTAGCCCTCACCCGAGCCGGCCTCGAGCACGGTCTTGCCGGCGCAGCGGTCGAGCAGGCGGGCGTAGGCGATCTCGTGCCGCCGGAACCAGTAGTTCTCCTCGGCGATGCCGGGCACGGTCCGCTCACCGGTCAGTGGCAGTGGTTCATGTGTGTCGGCCACAGGTGCGGCAGGGATCACAGCCTCGCTCATGGCCCTGACGTTACTGGTACCGCCGGTTCGAGTGGGAGCCAGGGATCGGTTGCGAACCTCTTGCGCAAGTAGGTTACCCACGAGTAACTTAGCGTAGGGTAGTGTTCCGCTCTGAGCTACTCACCCGGACGTACGGCCCAGCTCGTGCGGCCACCACACCCGTGTCCCAGAAGGAGGTCGACGAAGACCGATGCCGAACATCGTCGTACTCATCAAGCAGGTCCCCGACACCTGGTCCGAGCGCAAGCTGACCGATGGTGACTACACCCTCGATCGCGAGGCGGCCGACGCCGTGCTCGACGAGATCAACGAGCGCGCTGTCGAGGAAGCGCTGCTGATCAAGGAGGCCCAGGGCGGCGAGGTGACCGTGCTCGCAGCCGGTCCGGATCGCGCCACCGAGGCCATCCGCAAGGCGCTGTCCATGGGTGCCGACAAGGCCATCCACATCAACGACCCGGCGATCCACGGCTCCGACGCCGTGCAGACCTCCTACGTGCTGGCCGCCGCGCTCGGCCAGGTCGAGGGCGTCGAGCTGGTCATCGCAGGCAACGAGGCGACCGACGGTCGCGCCGGTGCTGTGCCCGCGATCATCGCCGAGTACATCGGTATCCCGCAGCTGACGCACCTGCGCAAGGTCACCGTCGACGGCGACAAGATCACCGGCGAGCGCGAGACCGACGAGGGCGTGTTCAAGCTCGAGGCGTCCCTGCCCGCGATCATCTCGGTCTCCGAGAAGATCAACGAGCCCCGCTTCCCCTCCTTCAAGGGCATCATGGCCGCGAAGAAGAAGGAAGTTCAGGTCTTCACCCTGGCCGATCTGGGCATCGACCCGTCGACCGTCGGTGTCGCCAACGCCGGCACCCAGGTCACCGGCGCCACCCCGAAGCCCGCCCGCACCGCGGGCGAGAAGATCGCGGACGAGGGCGAGGGCGGCAACCAGATCGCCACCTACCTCATCGGTCAGAAGATCATCTGATCCCGGCCCGTCCGAGACTTCGAAGGAGAAAGAACTAATGGCTGAAGTACTTGTGCTCGTCGAGCACGCCGACGGTGCCGTGAAGAAGGTCAGCACCGAACTGCTCACCGCCGCCCGCACCCTGGGCGAGCCCGCCGCCGTCGTGGCCGGCCCGGCCGGCACCGCCGACAAGCTGGCCGCCGCGCTGACCGCCGCGGGCGCCGAGAAGATCTATGTCGCCGAGTCCGACGACATCGAGGGCTTCCTGGTCACCCCGAAGGTCGACGTGCTGGCCGCGCTGGTCGATTCCGCCGCGCCCGCCGCCGTCCTGGTCGCCGCCACCGCCGAGGGCAAGGAGGTGTCGGGCCGCCTCGCCGCGCGCATCGGCTCCGGTCTGCTCGTCGACGTCATCGGTGTCAACGCCGACGGCTCGGCCGTGCACTCCATCTTCGGTGGCGCGTTCACCGTCGACGCCAAGGCCACCGGCGACGTGCCGGTGATCTCGGTGCGCCCCGGTTCGATCGAGGCCGCCCCGCAGGCCGGTGCCGGTGAGCAGGTCGTCGTCGAGGTCCCCGCGCAGGAAGAGGGCGTCGTCAAGGTCGTCTCGCGTGAGCCGATCGTGGGCGGCGACCGTCCGGAGCTGACCGAGGCGAGCATCGTCGTCTCCGGTGGCCGTGGTGTCGGTTCCGCCGACAACTTCGCGGTCGTCGAGGCGCTGGCCGACTCGCTCGGTGGCGCCGTCGGCGCCTCGCGTGCCGCGGTCGACTCGGGCTACTACCCGGGCCAGTTCCAGGTGGGCCAGACCGGCAAGACGGTCTCCCCCCAGCTCTACATCGCCCTCGGCATCTCCGGCGCCATCCAGCACCGCGCGGGCATGCAGACCTCGAAGACCATCGTCGCGGTCAACAAGGACGAAGAGGCCCCGATCTTCGAGATCGCGGACTACGGCATCGTGGGCGACCTGTTCAACGTCACCCCGCAGCTGACCGAGGCCGTCAAGTCCCACAAGGGCTAGGAAGCTCCGCCTCGAGTTACCCCTGACTCGCCAGATCTGTTGTTGCGAAAACGGCAGGTCTGGCGAGTTTTGGCGTTTTCGGGGCTGAGTAGCATGGGTGGATGGTCCAGCCGACTGTCGATCGCCCCGACCTTCCCGAGTGGATGACCTGGGAGGAGCTCGAGGCGCTACCCGAAGAGATCGCCGCCCAGATCGAGCTGTGGGACGGGCGGGTGGTGTGGCTGCGCAGGGGGCCGGGTGAGCATCAGTTGGCCACCTTGTTGTTCACGCAGGAAATCCGACGTTGTTCCAGTGACGACAGGTCTTTGCACCCCGAACGCTGCTGGCGCGGCAATCTCGAGACGAACGTCTTCTTCGGCCACACCGGGAAGTCCGACTTCGTCACCCCGGACTTCCTCGTGCACCGCTGCTTGGAACCGGGAGCCGACGTGCGCGCAGCCGACACCGTGCTGGTCGGCGAGGTGCTGTCCCCCTCGAACACACCGACCGAGATCGAAGCGAAGAAGGCCCGATACGCGGGGGCGGGGATTCCGTCGTACTGGGAAGTCGAACTGCGACAGGATCTCACCGGCATCGCGGCACTACGGGTGTACATCCTCGAGACCGGTCACGCCGAACTCCCACCGGGCGTGCGCCCCCTGCGCAACGCGAACTACCTGCTGGCAGGCGAGTGGACACCCGACTCCGCAGCAGGCATCTCCTTCCCCTACCCCTTCTCGCTCGAGATCCCCTGGTCCGCCTTGGTCTTCTGATCCGCGCAGGTCGGCTGGTGGTCACTGGCGTCCGAGGGCCATCCACCTGTCCGGGTTGTCGAGTTGTTCGAAGCCGATCTTCTCGTAGAGGTCGTGGGCGTCGGCGGTGGCGAGGAGTATGCGGCGCAGGCCGAACGGCTGGAGGTGCTCGCGTATGGCGGTGATCAACGCGGTGCCGATGCCCTTGCCTCGTACGGCGCGGTCGACGTAGACGTCGCACAGCCAACCGAAGGTGGCGTAGTCGGTGACTATGCGGGCGTAGGCGACCTGCGCATCCGAAACACTGTCGTACACGCCGAAGTTGAGGGAACCCGCGATGGCCCGATCCTGCTGCTCGCGCGGTCTGCCCTCGGCCCAGTAGGAGTCGGTGGACAGCCAGGTGTGCACCCGTGCGGCGTCGATACGTGCGCGGTCGGCGGAGAACTCGTAGCCGTCGGGAAATTCGGAAGCGGATGGATCGGTCATGCGTGGAGGGTGTCAGGTCGGGGCGTTTTCCGTCGAGCTGATTTGACGCTGGTCCGGTGTCGTCCGGAGAAATCGGATTGACGGGATGAGTGGCGGATCGGCAGGGTGGAGTGATGTCGTTGGGGCGCAATGTGGTGTCGTTGCCGGTCGAGGTGGAGTCGACGGTTCGGGAGGTGTTCGGGGCGGCTGGGGTGCGGTGGATCGATGAATTGCCCGGTGTGGTCGAGGGGTTGGCAGGGCAGTGGGGGTTGAGTGGGTTCTCTGCGCCGTTCGGGGGTGGGACCCATGCGTATGTGGTGACCTGTCGGCGGGTGGACGGGTCGACGGTGGTGTTGAAGGTGCCGATGGTCGACGAGGAGAATGTCGCGGAGGCCACGGCACTGCATGTCTATGACGGTGATGGTGCGGTGCGGTTGCTCGACTTCGATCGTGGCAGTGGGGCGATGCTGCTGGAGTGGGCACCTGGGGCCGAATTGCTGGTCCAGCCGGGGTTTCCGAGCTTGGAGGGGCGGCCGGAGAATGCCGAGAAGGTGGCGTTGGCCTGTTCGCTCTACCGGCGGTTGCGTAGGCCGTTGACCGAGGTTCCCGCGGGCTATCCGTCGCTGCCTGTGGCCGACGATCTCATCGCGGGGCTGCGCACGCGGCTCGAGGACCCGGATCCGCGTCTGGGCGAGGTGCTTTCGCGTCCGCTGCGCGAGGTGGTCGACCACTGGTGTGCCGAATTGGCAATTCCGGATGGGCCGCTGCTGATCGTCAACCGCGACACCCATCTCGGCAACATCCTTGGCGCCGAACGGGAACCGTGGTTGCTGATCGATCCGAAGCCGTGTCTGGGCGAGGCCGCCTTCGATGCCGGATTCCTGCTGATGATCCAAGTTCAGTCGAATCCTTCTCGCGCACACGCTGATTCCGTTGTCGCCAGCACGGCGGCCGGTCTCGATGTCGACCCGGAACGGGCCCGCGGCTGGGCGCTGATTCGCGCCGTCGAGGAGATGACGTGGGCCGTCGAGGATCAGGACGCCGAAATGCTCGCCCTGCATACCGCGGTTGCCTACGCGCTCGCCGATCTGCCGTTCGGCTGACCGAACCGGCTCTCGGATCGGACATGCGCTGGCGCTGGTTAAGCTGCGGACATGCAGTTGACCTGGGAGGGCACCGGCCGACGCACGATCCTGCGCGAAGAGGAAGCAGTGATTCGCGATCGGCTCGCCGATGCGGCGCGGCTGGGGGAGTGGGATGTCGTCTTCGAATTGAGCGAGGGGAGCAGGCGGGTCAACCTGCCGCGGCTCGGCGGGTGGTCACGGTTCGCACCTTTGCATCAGGCCGCGTTCCAGGGGGCGCCGGAGCCGATTGTCCAGCGGCTGTTGACGTTCGGTGCGTGGCGCACCTTGCGCACCACCGACGGCGAGACCGCCGCCGACATCGCGGCCGCGCGGGGCCGCGATCACCTCGCGGTCATGCTCGAACCGGAACTCTCCCGCGAGATCTCCGCGAGCACCCTCGCCCAACTCGAATGTCAGCTGCGGGCAGTCATTTTCGGCCGCGCGTTCGACCTGTGTACGGAGAGCCGGTTCCGCACCCCGCCGGTGGGTCCACTGCTCGAGTATCCCGACGCCGTGATGTGGTGCCCGATTCCCGGCATGTACGGCGGCTTCTCGATCACCTTCGACCCGGACGGCGCCGACGAGCTGATCGTCGAGAGCTGGTGTCGCGTCGCCGGCGGGTCCGGTCAGCGCCATCGGGTCCGGCCCGACGGATTCGAACTCGTCGAGGAGGGGTTCGTCTGAGCGACGAACCCCGACGATCCGCCAGGGCGACTCAGTCGCGATGCAGGGCGTCGAGGAGGGTCTTGATGATGGCGTGCTGGCGGCCGTCCTCGCGCAGGACGGCGGAGACCGGGATGCGGAGGCGGTGGTCGGTGAGGTCGAGGGTGAGCAGGCCCTTGGTGGGGCCCTCGTAGAGGATCGTCCAGGCGTCGGGGCGGTTGAGGAGTTCCATGGTGGCGGTGTGGTCGGGGGGAATGGGCGGGCCGAAGGTGGGGCCGGTGGGGAGGTCGGCGAAGGCCGTGCGGATGAGAGTGTGGAGCAGGACCTGTTCCTGTTCCGGGGGCAGGAGTAGGGGGTAGGGGCTGAGGTCGGCGAGGGTGACGGCGCCGCGTTCGGCGAGTGGGTGACTGCTGGAGATGGCGATCACCAGGTCCTCGACCCACAACTGCTCGACCGCCAGCCCGGGCTGCTCCACGCTGCCGCGGATCAAGGCCAGATCGCAGTCACCGTCGGCGACGGCGTTGATCCGCTGCCGGAACGGTTTGATGACGTATTCGATCTCGGCGTCGGGGTGCGCGGCGCGGGCGGCGGCGATCGCCGAGAGCGAGGGCGCGGCGAAGGACATGTTCGCGGCCAGCCGCACCCGGGGCCCGGTGGTGCGCACGGCCGCGCGGATGGCCGATTCCAGGCTCAGCATCTGCTTGGCCAGCGGCAGCAGGCGCAGGGTCGCGTCGGTCGGGACGACGGCCCTGGTCGTGCGCTCGAACAGTTGCGCACCGAGATCACGTTCCAGTCTCGCGATCTGATGGCTGATCGCGGATTGGGAGATGAAGCATCGGCTCGCGGCCCGGCTGAAGCTGAGCTCCTCGCAGACGGCGACGAAGTACGCCAGTTGGCGAAGTTCCACGCGCTGACCTCCATTGATTAGTCATACAGATAAGAGTCATCGTAAGTATGCGCCCAAACACGGGAAACGTTTCCGTTCCGCATCGCGTTTACTCATATGAAAGGAATCATTACCGATCTTGGAGCGCGCGATCATGGAACACACTGATGTCGTCATCGTCGGTTCGGGCTTCGGCGGCCTGGCAGCTGCCAAGCAGCTGGCCAAGTCACGGATCAACTACGTCTTGATCTCGAGTACACCCGAGCACCTGTTCCAGCCGCTGCTGTACCAGGTCGCCACCGGCGTGCTCGCACCGGAGAAGATCGCCCCGCCGATCAAGAACGTACTGCGCCGCCACCGCGAGGGCGACGTGCGCCTCGGCAAGGTCACCGGCATCGATGCCGACGCCGCGGTACTCACCTACGAGACCGCCGAGGGCACCCGCCAGATCCGCTACGGCTCGCTGATCGCCGCCACCGGCGCCAGCCAGGGCTACTTCGGCCGCGACGAGTTCGCCGAGAAGACCTTCTCGCTCAAGACCCTCGAGGACGCCGAGCGACTACGCGAGCAGATCACCCGCGTCTTCGCCCAGGCCAAGGGCGCCGACGCGGCGACCAGGCAGAAGCTGCTCAGCTTCGTGGTGGTCGGCGCGGGCGCGACCGGCGTCGAGGTGGCGGGCCAGATCAAGGAGCTCGCCAAGCGGCACTTCCGTCAGGAGGTCTCGGTGACCCTGGTCGAGGGCGCGGGCGAGGTGCTGCCGCCCTTCGGCGGCGGACTCTCGGAGTACGCGAAGCGCTCGCTCACCGACAGTGGCGTCGAGGTGCTGCTCGGTACCTTCGTCACCGAGATCGACGAGGGCAAGGTGACCGTGCGCGACGGCGACGGCATCGAGCGCGGCATCGCCGCCGAGACCGTGGTGTGGTCGGCGGGCGTGCAGGTCGGTGGATTCGCGAAGGTGCTGGTCGAGGCCACCGGGGTGGCGACCGACCGCTCGGGCCGGCTGCTGATCAACCCCGACCTGACCGTCGGCGGGCACGCCGACATCTTCGCCATCGGCGACATGACCTCGCTCAACGGATATCCCGGCCAGTCGCCGGTGGCCATGCAGCAGGGCCGCCACGCCGCCGACATCATCCGCCGCAGGATCGACGCCGGTACCCCGTTCGTCTACTGGGACAAGGGCAGCATGGCGGTGATCAGCCGGTTCAGCGCGGTGGTGCAGCTCAACGAGCGCATCAGCTTCCGCGGCACGATCGCCTGGGCGATGTGGCTGGCCGTGCACCTGCTGTACCTCGTCGGCTTCCGCAACCAGGTCGCCACGGCGGCCTCGTGGCTGGCCTCGTTCCTCGGCACCGCCCGTCCCGGGTTCGCCGAGGCCGCGAAGAACGGCAGGATCGGCAAGGTCGGCCGGACCGCGAACGTCGGGAAGGCAGCGCCGAAGGCTGCCCCGGCAGCACCGGTCGACACCGAGGAGCGCCGACCGGAATCGGAACGGGTGGGCGCCTCCGTCTGACCCTTCTTCCTATCGGCCCGCTGGCGAGAGCAGCGGGCCGATCGTCGTTTCCGGACCGGCGAAATGCGGGCCGCCGAATCGGATCTCGCACCGAAATCGGTGGTGTTCGGCCAGAAACCCGCAGGTGGGCGAACGATGGGCAGCGGCTCGGTGAACGACCGGTGTGACGGGTGTCTCGTTCACCGAACGGGCATCGACACGACACTGACGCGTCGCCCCGATGCCAATTCGGGCTGGCTTCATCAGCGGTATGACAATTTCGTCCGTGTTGACCACTCCGGCGCCGGACTCCGGGGTGGGGAAGTCTCGGTACTCGTTGGTCGTCGCCTCCGACGCCGAGCACAGGGAAGCCGCTCAGCGGTTGCGCTTCCAGGTCTTCGCCTCCGAGCCCGGGTTCCAGATGCCCGACAACGGTACCGGCCTCGACGCCGACCGGTTCGACGACCACTGCGACCACCTGCTGGTCCGTGACGAACTCACCGAGCAGTTCGTCGGCTGCTACCGGATGCTGCCGCCGGACAAGGTCGCCGCGGCGGGCGGGTACTACACCGCCACCGAATTCGATCTCACCCAGCTCGATCCCGAGGGCCACCGGATCGTCGAGATGGGCCGGGCGTGCGTGGTGCCCGATCATCGCAACGGCTCGGTACTCACCCTGATGTGGGCGGGAATTCTGCACTACATCCAGCTGACCGGCTACGACTGGGTGATGGGCTGCGTGTCGGTCCCGATGCGAGACACCCCCGAAGACCCCGCCGGTGTCAATGTGCGTGGCGTGCGTGACATGCTGCTCGGCCGCCACGCGTGCGACCCCGAGCGCCGGGTGCACCCGCACCGCCCGGTCGTCGTCGACGGTCTCTCGCTCGACGAGCTGACCCCGCCGAGCCGCCCCAAGTTACCGCCGCTGCTGCGCGGATACCTGCGCCTGGGCGCCGAGATCTGCGGCGAACCGGCGCACGACCCCGAGTTCGCGGTGGCCGATTTCGTCGCCCTGCTCGGTATGGAAACCATCAACACCCGCTACCTGGAGCGGCTGCAGAGCGCGGCCGCCACCTTCGACGGGAAGTAATCACCATGGTGTTCGACGCGCCGCCCGCCACCGCCACCCATTCGTGGATGCCGTCGAGCCCCTGTGGGGCCGGGTGCATCGAGCCGATCGATCAGGTCGGCACCGCGACGATGCTCGCCCGGCTGGCGGGCGTCCTCGGCCTGGTCCTGAGTTTCCCGGTGCTGACCGTCGCCACCCCGAAGTCGCGGCGCGAGAACCTGCAGCGCCGCTACGCCCGTGCCGCGCTCGGCTGCCTGGGGATGCGGTTGCGCATCGTCGACCGCCGCGCACCCGAGCGAGGCGCCTCGACGGACGGTTTCGCCGATTCGGGGACCGCGGTCATGGTGGTGGCGGGGCACATCGGCTGGACCGACATCGTCGCACTGGCCGCGGTGCAGCCGGTGAGTTTCGTGGCCCGCGCCGACATGGTCGAGTGGCCGGTGCTGGGCAAGCTCGCCCAGCTCACCCGCGTGATCCCGATCGAGCGCGCGCATCTGCGCGCCCTGCCGGGCGTGGTCGATCAGGTCGCGCGACGGTTGGCCGAGGGCAATCGGATCGCGGTCTTCCCGGAGGGCACCACCTGGTGCGGGCGCGCCTACGGGTCGCTGCGGCCCGCCATGTTCCAGGCCGCGATCGACACCACCACCCCGGTGCAGCCGGTCCGGCTGCGCTATCTCGACCGGCACGGCGCACCGTGCACGGTCCCCGGCTTCGTCGGCGCCGACGCCTTCGCCGATTCGGCGAAGCGGGTGCTGCGCAGCAGGGGGATGGTGGTGGAGATCGTGCTCGAGCCGCTCGAGCGGCCCGGCCTGGACCGGCGCGATCTCGCCCGGCGCTGCGAGACCGCGATCCGCGGTGCCGACCACTCGCGGCACGGTGTACTCGACGCCGAGTGGATCGCCGCGGGCAACACTCGCGTGCAGGATCCGAGCGCGCAGAGTACGCGATCGATCACGGCTACCGTTCGGTAACCATCGCCGCCTCGCTTCATAGAACACCGGAGAGCCGCCTCGCGGCCTCCGGTGTTCGCGTCTGTGGAGGCTGGACCGGGCGTGATGCTGGAGGCGGTTGCCCGGGGCGCCGACTCGGAGGAATGTGAAAAGGCAGCACCCGCGTGAAGGTCGTTCGCCATGCATATGACCTGCGTATGACGTGCGCAACAGACTGGGCAGTCGGCTATACCCAAACCGAAAGGAAGCGAAACATACTGATTGCCGTGGCGCCGAAATTGATGAGATATTTGCGGTACCGTCACGCAGGATTTTTCCGATACCCCGTGTAGCCGAGAGTCCAGGCGAACGTTCGAACAGTGCGATCGCCCGGGTGATCCATGGTGAAGGGAAGCGTTAACGGTGACCGAGCAAGCTCCTGGCGTTCGACGACCCGTCCTGCGCCGTGCCCGCCGGGCGGCGACACCGACCCTGCCGCGCCTGCTGATGGCCGCCGTCGAACGCGCGCCCGACGCGATCGCGCTGCGCTCCGCCGGACAGAGCCTGACCTACGTCGAACTCGATCAACGCTCGTCCCAGCTCGCCAGGGTCCTGATCGAGCGCGGTACCGGCCCCGGTGACCGGGTGGTGCTCGGCCTGACCAGGTCGATCGAGGCGATCGTCGGGATGTGGGCGGTGGCCAAGACCGGCGCGGCGTTCGTCTCGGTCGACCCGCGCTACCCGGCCGAACGCGTCGCGCACATGCTCGCCGACTCCGGCGCGGGCCTCGGTCTGGCCCTCGGCGCCGACATCGCTCGGCTCGATGCCGGATTCCGTTGGCTGGCACTGGATTCCGCCGAGTTCACCGAGGAGCTCTCGCACGCGTCGAACACGCCGGTGAGCGCGGCCGAACGCACCCGCAGGCTCTTCGCCGACGATCTGGCCTACGTCGTCTACACCTCCGGCTCGACCGGTGTCCCCAAGGGTGTCGCCGTCACGCACACCGGCCTGGCCGGACTGTGCGCCGAACAGGTCCGCCGCTTCGGCATCACCGGGGCCTCGCGCACCCTGCACTTCGCCTCGCCCAGTTTCGACGCCAGCATCCTGGAACTGCTGCTGGCGATCGGCGCGAGTTCGACGATGGTGATCGCGCCGACCGACGTCTACGGCGGCGACGAGCTGACCGAGCTGCTGCGGACCGAACGGGTGACCCACGCCTTCATCACCCCCGCCGCGCTGGCCGGTGTCGATCCCGCGGGACTGCCGGACCTGGCCGCGCTCGCGGTCGGTGGCGAGGCCGTTCCGCCGGAGCTGATCGCCGCCTGGTCGCCCGGTCGCCAGTTCTTCAATGTCTACGGCCCCACCGAGACCACCGCCGTGGTGCTGATGAGCGATCCGCTCACGCCGGACGACCCCATCACCATCGGCGGCCCGATCCCCGGCATGACCGCGCTGGTCCTCGACGCCAGGCTGCACCCGGTTCCCGACCGTGTCCCCGGCGAGCTGTACCTGTCCGGGCCCGGGCTGGCCAGGGGATATCACGCCAGGGCGAGTCTGACCGCGGCCAGGTTCGTCGCCGATCCGGTCACCGGCGGCAGGCTCTATCGCACCGGTGACCTGGTGAAATGGGAGAACATCCCGGGTAGTGGCCCGCAGCTGGCCTTCCTCGGCCGCACCGATTCCCAGGTGAAGCTGCGTGGTTTCCGCATCGAACTGGGCGAGATCGACTCGGTCCTCGCGACCGACGACTCCGTGCGCACTGCCGCCACTGTCGTGCGTACGCTGCCCAGCGGCGTGGACGCGCTCGTCGCCTATGTGGTGCCCGCCCCGGGCGCCACGATCGACCCGGCCGCGCTGACCCGGCTCGCCGAGCAGCGACTGCCCCAGCACGCGGTGCCCGCCGCGATCGTGCCCATCGAACGGCTGCCGCTGACCCCGGTCGGCAAGCTCGACCACCGGGCGCTGCCCGAGCCCGAGCTCACCGCCCGCGCCTTCGAGGCGCCGCGCACCGACACCGAGCGGGCCGTCGCCGCGGTCTTCGCCGATCTCCTCGGCGCCGACGAACTCGGCCGCGCCGACGACTTCTTCGCCCTCGGCGGCAACTCGCTGCTCGCCACGCGGCTGGCCGGTCGCCTCGGCGCGGTGACCGGAGTGCGGGTGCCCGCCCGCACCGTCTTCGAACACGGCACGGTCGCCGACCTGGCCGCCGCACTCGACGCCCTGGTCGACGACGCGACGGTGCGCGTCCCGCTGACCCGGCGCGAGCGCGGGGAGCGGGTGCCGCTCTCGCTCGCCCAGCAGCGCATGTGGTTCATGGCACGCCTCGACCCGCACGCGAGCACCTACAACATCCCGGTGGCCCTTCGCCTGTCCGGTCCGCTCGACACCGCCGCGCTGACCGCCGCGCTCGACGACGTCCTCGAACGGCACGAGGTCCTGCGCACGGTCTACCCCGAGCACGGCGGCGCGGGATACCAGCGGGTCCTGTCGACGGCCGAGGCCGGTCTCGACGTGGCGGTGGTGCCGACCGGCGAGGCGGGCCTGCGCGACGCGCTGGCCCGGCTGACCTTCGGCGGATTCGACGTGTGCACGCGAGTTCCCGTGCGCGCGGCGGTCTTCGAGATCTCGCGCACCGAGCACGTGCTGGCCGTGGTGGTGCACCACATCGCCACCGACGGCTTCTCGCTCGGCCCGCTGACCCGCGATCTGATGACCGCGTATGTGGCCCGCGTCCAGGGCCGGGCACCGGGGTGGGCACCGCTGCCGGTGCAGTACGCCGACTACACCCTGTGGCAGCAGGAGCTGCTCGGCGCCGCCGACGATCCCGAGTCGCTGCTGTCCCAGCAGCTCGGCTTCTGGCGCACCGCGCTCGCGGGCACCCCGGCCCTGCTCGAACTGCCCACCGACCGGCCACGCCCACCGGTCGCGGGCAGTCGCGGCGCCGCGCACGACTTCGAACTGGACGGCGCGCTGCATCGCGAGCTGGAAGCCCTTGCGCGCGAACACAATGCGTCGCTGTTCATGGTGGTGCGGGCCGCGCTGTCGGTGCTGCTGGCCCGGGTCGCCGGGACCGATGACGTCACCGTCGGCGCCCCGGTCGCCGGCCGTGGTGAGCCCGAACTCGACGAGCTGGTCGGCATGTTCGTCAACACCGTCGTGCTGCGCACCCGCATCGACGCGGCCGAACCCTTCGCCGCGCTGCTGGATCGGGTCCGCGAGGCCGATCTGGCCGCCTTCGCCCACGCCGACGTGCCGTTCGAACGCCTTGTCGCCGAACTGGATCCGCCGCGCTCCCAAGCGCATCATCCGCTCTACCAGGTGGCGCTGTCGTTCCAGAACTTCGGCGGCGCGCGGCTGGAACTGCCCGATCTGGTGGTCGCGGCCGTCGATCTCGGCGAGGAGGTCTCGCCGGTCGACCTGCAGCTGACCGTCGTCCCGCACGAGGACGCCGACGGCCCGGCGGGCCTGCGCTGCTCCTGGCGCTATGCCACCGACCTGTTCGACGAGTCGACCATGGCGAGCCTCGGCCGACGGCTGACCGTGCTGCTGGCGGCGGCGGTCGCCGCACCGGAGCGGCCGGTCGGCGACCTGCCCCTGCTGACCGAGGCCGAGCGGATCGAGCCCGCCGGTGAGGTCCGGCTCGTACCCGACCCGACCTTGCTCGACGCGTTCCGAGCGCAGGTGCAGCTGCGGCCGGACGCGCCCGCCGTCACCTTCGGCGACCTCACCCTGAGCTACGGGGAGCTGGCGAGCCGGGTCAACCGGCTGGCCCGGCTGCTCGTCGCGACCGGGGTCGGCCCCGGCGGCACGGTCGGGGTGGCGATCCGGCCGTCGATCGAGCTGGTCGTCGCCATGTACGCGGTCTTCGCCGCCGGTGGTGCCTACGTGCCGATCGATCCGGACTCACCCGCCGAACGCCGCGCCGACATCCTCGCCGCCGCGCGCCCGGTCTGCGTGCTGACGACCACCGCCGATGCGATCGAGGTCGACGGCCTGCCGGTCGTCTCGGTGGACCTGGTCGCGAATTCCGGTGCGCTGTCGGCCTTCTCGGACCGCTGGCTCACCGACGCCGACCGGTCGCGGCCGCTGCGCACCCTGGATCTGGCCTATGTCATCTTCACCTCCGGGTCCACCGGCAAGCCCAAGGGTGTCGGGGTGCCGCACTCGGCGATCGTCAACCAGGCGGCGTTCATGGTCGGCGAGTACGCGGTGGACGCCGATGACACTGTGCTGCAGTCGATCCCGTTCACCTTCGACGCGTCGATGATCGGTTTCGCCACCCCGCTGCGCGCGGGCGCGCACATGATCGTGGCGGCCTCGCACGGGCTCACCGATCCGGCCTACCTGTCCGAGCTGATCGCCCGGCACCGGGTCACCGGCACCACCATCGTGCCGTCGGTGCTGCAGATGCTGCTCGAGGCCGCCCCCGCGGGCTCCCTGGGATCGATCCGCGCGGTGTGGGTCGGTGGTGAGGCGCTGCCCAACGCCACGATCGCCCGCTTCGCCGCCGCGACCACCGGCCGCCTGCACAACATGTACGGCCCGACCGAGGCCGCCGTGTCCATCACCGCCGCCGATGTGACCGAGATCGGCGACGGGACCGTGCCGATCGGCCACCCGCACTGGAACTCCCGGGCCTATGTCCTCGACGCGCGACTGCGACCGGTACCCGTCGGCACACCCGGTGAGCTCTACTTGGCGGGTGCGCAGCTGGCGCGCGGCTATCTGGGCAGCCCCGATCGCACGGCGGAGCGGTTCGTCGCCGACCCGTACGGGCCGGTCGGGGAGCGCATGTACCGCACCGGCGATCTGGTCCGCAGGCTCGCGACCGGCGATCTGACCTACCTGGGCCGCACCGACGTGCAGCTCAAACTGCACGGGCTGCGGATCGAACCCGGCGAGATCGAGGCCGCCTTGCGCACCCATGCGGCGGTCGCGGGTGCGGCGGTCGCGGTGCGTCACGAGCAGCTCGTCGGGTACGTGATCCCGGCGACCGGTCGCGCGATCGATGTCGCCGAGGTGCTGACGTCGATCCGAATGCTGTTGCCGCCGTACATGATCCCGCACCGGCTGCTGGTGCTCGACGAATTCCCGCTCGGCGCCACCGGCAAGCTCGACCGCAAGGCACTGCCCGCGCCCGCGGTGGAGGTTCGCGAATACCAGGCCCCGGTCACCGACGACGAGCGGATCGTTGCGGAGGTGATCGCGCGGGTGCTCGAACTCGATCGGGTCGGCCGCGACGACGATTTCTTCGTTCTCGGCGGCACCTCGCTCTCGGCGATCCGGGTTCGCGCCGGGCTGTCGGAAGGGCTGGGCGTGGAGGTGCCGTTGCGCATGCTGTTCAGCTATCCACTGGTCAGCGATCTGGCACTGGCGGTGCGTGACGAGTCCTCGGCCTCGGCCACCGGCCCCGATCCCGCCGCCGACACGGTGCTCGACCCCGCGATCGACCCGGCCGGGTGCGCGCCGCGGCGCACCGGCGCACCGGCGACGATCCTGCTCACCGGCGCCACCGGCTTCCTCGGCAGCTTCCTGCTGCGCGAACTGCTCGACCAGACCGAGGCCACCATCCACTGCCTGGTCCGCGCCACCGACGACCGGGCCGCGGTGGACCGCGTCGTCGCCACCGCCGCGAAACTCGGCATCGATGTGACCCCGCACCTCGACCGAATCGTCGGTGTGCCAGGCGATCTCGCCCAGCCCGGCCTCGGCATCGACCCGTCGCGCCTGGCCGAACTGGCCGCGGGCATCGACGCGATCTACCACAACGGCGCGCTGGTCAACCATCTCGAGCCGTACGCGCGGATGCGCGCGGCTAATGTGGAGGGCACCGTCGAGGTGCTGCGGCTGGCCACCACCACGCGGATCAAGCCGATCCACTACGTCTCCACGCTGTCGGTGCTCGCCGGTGTCCCGCAGGACAACGGTGTCCCCGGCGGGCTGCCCGGCTACGCGATGACCAAGTGGGTCGCCGAACAGCTGGTGCACACCGCGATCGACCGGGGCATCCCCATCGCCGTCTACCGTCCCGGCCTGATCACCGGCGACTCGCGCACCGGCACCGCGCCCGCCGAGGACGCCTGGTGGACGATGCTGCGCGCCATGCTCGTGCTCGGCGTCGCGGTCGACGTGCGCGCGATCGGCATCGAGATGGCGCCGGTCGACCATGTCGCCGCCGGCATCGTGCGCCAGTCCCGCGACCCGGCCTCGCTCGGCGCCATCTACCGCGCCTCGGGTTCCCATGTGGCACTGCAGGTCGTGTACGAGGAAATCTTGCGCCGCGGTTACCGATTCGAGTTCATCGACCCGGTGGAGTTCGGCCGGACGCTGAACGCCGCGGCCGAACGTCCCGACGCCGATCCGATCCTGGCCAGGGCCGCCGCCCTGAGCGGCAACTACGCCGCCGCCATCGCCAAGGCGAATCCGGCCACCGTCCTGAGCTCGGTGGAGGGCGCTCCGGTCGAGGTGTTCCGCGGCCTGCCCATCGATTTCCCCGCCGTCGACGCCGCCGCGATCAGCCGCTACTTCGACCACTACATCGAGGTCGGCTTCTTCCCCGCCCCCGACCAGTTCGCCTCGGCGTGAGCCGGGATCACTCGCCCGCCGGATAGACCGCGTCGACCTCGATTTCGACCAGCCAGCCCGGGACCGGGAGGCTGGCGACCTCGAGGGCGAAGCGGCTCGGGCGGGCCGGATTGCGGACGAGGGGAGCGGCGGGGGCGGCGGTGCCGAGGGGGACCAGTTCGGTGTCGCCGGTGTCGAGGTTGGTGTTGGCGAAGTACTGGCGGTAGGCACGGTTCCAGCCCGCGTAGTCGGCGCGGTCGGTACCGGGGGCGTTGTCGAGGAAGACGCGCATGGTGATCACGTCGTCGAGGGTCAGGCCCTGGGCTTCCAGGTTCTCCTTGATCGCGGCCAGGGCCGCCATGCCCTGTGCCTCGGTGATCGTGACGCCCGGGCTCAGCTTCGCGTCGGGGAACTGGGTGGTGTCGATGAAGGATTCGGGGCTGCCCGCGGGTGCGGCCTTGTTCGCCGCGGCGGGGCCGAGACCGCTGGACTTGTAGATCGCGACGCCGGTGGCGATCACCACGCCCTGGGCGATCATCGGATTGGCCTGTCCCGCTTCGAGAATCGAGGTGCTGGGGGCGGCATCGGGCGCGGCGGCCTCGGTGTCGGAGGTGCAGGCGGTCAGCGCCAGGGCTGCGAGGGCCGCCGCGGCCAGACTGATCGTTCGCTTCATGATCGGTACTCCTTGTCGGGGTTGGTGTTTCAGCTCGCGGCGACGCGCGAGTGCAGGGCGGTCACCACATCGCGGGCCGAGGTGAAGGCGCCGTGCTGCCAGGCGATCGCGTTGGACAGGTGGTCACCGGCGAAATAGATCCGTTCGACCGGCTCGAGCAGCTTCGTGTACTCGGCGGTGGCCTCCCCGCCGTGGGAATCGCTGCCGGACCAGCCGACCCACGCGCCCTCGGAGTACTTGGTGCGCCGCCAGCTGCCGGAGAACGCCGAGGCGATGTCGCGCCGGTAGTTCTCGCCGTGCAGCGCCGCGCCCTCGTCGATCGCCTTCGCCAATCGTTGCCGGTGCGTGAGGGATTCGAACGCCTGATGACGTTTGCCGGTGTTGTAGTAGCCGACCACCACGCCACGCTCGCCGTTGTAGTGGTCGTAGGGGAACATGATCTGGGCGATGTCTTTGTCGGTGTTGCTCGCGCCGCCGTAGATGCGGTCGTCGAGCTCCCACCACCGGCGGGTGTACTCGATGCCGAGCTTGCCCGAGGAGATCGGGATCGCCGCCTTCAACGCCGTCAGCACGTCGGCGGGCAGGTTGTTGGCCAGGCGGCCGACGAGATTGGGCGGCAGGGTGCAGATGCAGTAGTCGGCGTCGAGCGACTTGCGCGCACCGTCCTGGATGTAGTCGACCCGCACGCCCTCCGGGGTGTTGCGCATCGCCGCGACCTCGGCGCCGAACCGGATCCGCTCGCTGCCGATCGCGCGCTGGAACGCGGTGTAGATCCGGTCCATGCCGCCGACCGGGGTCATCATCATCATGGCCTGGTCGTAGCCGAAGTCGAAGCTGAAGTTGCGGCCGAGCCCGCTGCGGATGGTCTCGGACATGCCGAAGGGTTCGCGCTGGTCACCGAAGTTCAGCCCGCCCCCGGGTTCGGAGTCGTAGCCGCGCCGCGTGGAGCCGAGGTAGCGGCCGTCGCTGGAGAGGTCGCCGAAATCGCTCAGGAACGACGAGAGCGCTTCCTTGTCGTCGACCGAGAGCACGTCGTCGAGCGCGCCGCGCGAGGCCGCCTTCTGCAACAGCTCCGACATGTACCCGTACACATCGGCTTTCGCCGTCCGGTACTGCACCGACTGGCCGGAGATCGGCGTCGAACTCTGGTAGTTCACCAGCGCGTTGGCGTTCTGATTGCCGAACGGCTGGATCTCCACGCCGAGCTCGAGACAGTAGTCGAGGGTGATGTGGCTCTGCGGGATGCGCGTCGCACCCAGATTGAAGTAGTGGCCCTCGGCGAAGGTGCAGGTCTGGGTCTCGCCGTTCAGGTCGGTCTCGGTGGTGCCGTTGCGCACCGACCACACCCGCCCGCCCGGTCGGCTCCGCGCCTCGAGCACCGTGACGTCGTAGCCCGCCTTGCCCAGTTCGTAGGCCGCGCACAGCCCGGCCGGACCGCCGCCGAGGATCGCCACCGAGGCACCCGACCCGGCCTTGCCGATGAGATCGCCCATGGCGGGGGAGCGGTAGGAGACCTGCGCGCTCGCCGGGGCCAGGCCGAGCGTCGACAGCGCGCCGTAGGCGAGTCCGGCGCCGCCGGTGACCCCGAGGCTCTGCATGAACGATCTTCTGGTGACTGCCATGGGGTGACTCCGTCCGCTGTCCGATCCGCGATGTGCTGCTGCGAAAGTCTCCGCAGCGCGCGGGTCGGTTCGACTACACCGGCGAAAACGTTCACCGGTCGACGAGTGAGAGCGGCCGCGGCGCTTTCTCGCTCGGCGTGCGCCGACGGACTCCTGACCGCAATATCGCCGAAACCCGATCTGGATAGGGTCGCCCGCACAGTGGGCACGGTTCGGCGGAGGTGAGTGGTGACTGCTCTGGCCGACGCGCTCGCGCGCTCGTTCGCAGCGGGTGAACCCGAGCGCCCCGCGGTGTCACCGTTGCGTGCGCTGGGACGCAAACAGCTCTCCGGCACGGCGGTGCTCGGCCAGTCGGTGGCGACCACCGCGCCCGCGGCCTCGATGGTGCTGCTGCCGGTCACCATGCTCACCCACGAGACCCTGCTGCCCGGGGTGATCACGATCGTCGTGGCGACCCTGGTCGTCACCCTGATCGCGCACTGCGTCGCGCAGTTCACCCGGCGGCTCTCGGCGGCGGGCGGGCTCTACACCTTCGTCAGCCACGGTGCCGGGCCACGCGCGGCGCTCACCTGCGGTGTCGGGATGCTGGTGAAGTACCTCGGCAGCGCCTCACTGACCATGTATCACGGCGCCCAGACGGTGCTGGCGCTGGCCGCGCAGCTCGGAATCACCGTGCGCGGCTGGGGAATCGCGGCGGTGTATGTGAGCATCGCCGTGCTGATCGGCGCGGTGCTGGTACGCGGGGTGCGGTTCGCGGCCATCGCGATTCTGGCCGTCGAGGCGTGTTCGCTGGCGTTCATCGTGGGGTTGATGCTGGTCTCGGGTCCGGCGGCGCCGGTCACCCCTGTCGCGCCGAATGTGCCCGCGGTGCTGGCGGTCGCGATGCTGGCGCTGTTCGCGCTCGCCGGATTCGAGAGCGCCACCTTCTTCGCGCCCGAGACCCGCCGTCCGCTGGTGACGGTGACCCGCACCGTGCTGCTCACCCCGGTGCTGTGCGGGGCGCTGTTCATCTTCGCGTCCTGGGCCGCCTGGTCCGGGCACGCGGGCGCGGTCGTCAACGCCTACCTGTACGGGACGGCGGGCGGCGCGAGCCTGGTGGTGGTGCTCCTGCTCGACGCGGGCCTGACGTGTTCGTGGCTCGGCTCGTCGATGGCCTCGGCCAATGCCGCGTCCCGGCTGGTCTATTCGATGAGCGTGGAAGGCGTGCTGCCCCGGGTGTTCACCCGCGTCGGACCGCGACTGCGCACCCCGCACGTGGCGTTGACGGCGATCATCGGGATCGTCTCGGCCGCCGGGCTGACCTTCGTCGCGCTCGACGGTGTGCCCGGCCCGGTGAAGACCGCCGTCCGGACCGCGCTCGCGCTGGCCTACGTGCTCGTCGCGATCGCCGCGGTGCTGTTCCTCGCCCGGATCGACGAGCTGAACCACCTCGACCGCGCGGCGGGTCTGCTCGGTGCCGCCGCGCTCGTAGCCGTCCTCGGCTACCTGACCGTGTCCGACGCGCGCCACGGCGTGCTGGTCGCCCCGGCGACCGTGCTGGCCGTGCTGGTCACGGGTGCGGTCTGGTACCGCTACCTGTGGTGTACCAGGCCCCGAAGCCTCACCGCCATCGGGGTTTTCGACAGTCCGGAATCGGCCGACGTGCTGCCGGGCGCCGGGGTGTTCGCCGTCAACGCCCGCGGCGCGATCGCCCTGGTCGGGGCGAATCGGACCGGCCGCGGCGAGTCGTGAGCATCTCGACCCGCCGCGACGGGCCCACCGGGCACGAGCCGAGGGCGGTGCAGAAGGCGCTGGCCCTGCTCGAGGCGGTCGCGCGGCTCGGTCCCGGCGCCACCGCCAAGGGCATCGCCGCGCAGACCGGCATCCCGCCCGCGACCGCCTACCGGCTGCTGAATCTGCTGGTGGCCGACGGCTATCTGGTGCGGATCGAGGACCTCTCGGGTTTCGCGCTGGGCCGCCGCACCCGCGAACTCGCCGCCGCCGCACCCGAATCCGAGCCCGACCACCGGCGAGCGCTGAGCGACTTGCGCGAGCGGCTGCGGTTCGGCATCCACCTCGCCTCCTTCGCGGGGGACCGCATCCGGATCGTCGACAAGGACCCCGATCACGAACTCGGCGGCGAGCAGACCCTGATCAGCCACCCGCACGCCTCCGCGATCGGCAAACTGCTGGTGGCGGGGCATCCGGAACTACTCACCCCGCCACTGCGCCGGGTCACCTCCTACACCATCACCGCGCCGAACGAACTCGCCGCGGAGCTGCGCCGGGTCGGCCGGGCCGCAGTCGCGACCGAGGTGAACGAGTGCAGGCTCGGCCGCAGCGCGGTGGCGGTGGCGGTCCGCGCGCCCGGCGGCGCCGTGGTGGGCGCGCTCGCCGCGATCGGGCGGACCGGGCGCCTGATGGTCGACGATCCCGAGCTCGTCGAGCTGCTCACCGGCACGGCGCGACAGGTGCGCCTGTGACGTGTCAACGGTGTGGCGCGCGCTTCGCGTTGCGCGGCGGTCCGCCGGTGCGATATGAACTCGCACAGGATGGTTCGGGCTCGCCGGCCGTCCGTTGTTCTCTGATGTAAAGGACTCGTTCGCGCCATGGCCGCACCGGTCGTCTTCACCAGTTCCTTCTCCGACGTCTCCAACGACAGCGGATTCCAGTGGACCTTCCGCTGCGAGCGCTGCAGCACCGCCCACACCTCCGCGTTCCAGCAGAACTACCTGTCCAGGGGCCGCGGTGCCCTGCGCGTACTGAGCAACCTGTTCGGCGATCGGGTTCCCGGCCTGCACAAGGCGTCCAACGCCGCGGAGAGCTACTCCAACAACTGGGGCGGATCGGCCTCGGCCACCAAGGACAAGGCGTTCGCGACGGCCGTCGAGCAGGTGCGCGGGGACTTCCGGCTCTGCGCGGGCTGCGGCTCGTGGGTGTGCGCGCGGATCTGCTGGAACGACCACGTCGGCCAGTGCACCCGCTGCTCACCGGAGGTCGCCCACCAGATCGCCCGCGCCCAGGCCGACGCCAGGGGCTCGCAGATCCAGCAGGCCGCCCAGCGCCAGGACTACGCCGCCCAGCACGACCTGAGCAGCCCCGCCCGGGTCACCTGCCCGACCTGCGCCGCACCGACCTCCGGCGGCCGCTTCTGCGCCACCTGCGGCACCGCCCTCGACCTGCGCGTGCGCTGCGAATGCGGCCACGAATCCCAGGCGGGCATGGCCTTCTGCGCGAATTGCGGCCGGGCCCAGCCGGTCACCTAGGTACCCCGCGGGAGCCGGGCTCCCGCGGGGTGGTGCTCACTTCGCGTAGTCGTAGAACCCGCGGCCGGACTTGCGGCCCAGGCGGCCCGCCTCGACCATCCGGCGCAGCAGCGCGGGCGGGGCGAGGTGGGGCTCGGCGAATTCCGCGTACAGCGATTCCGAGGCCGCCAGGGCGATGTCGAGGCCGACGGTGTCGAGCAGGGTGAGCGGGCCCATCGGGTAGCCGCAGCCGCCCTTCATGGCCGCGTCGATGTCCTCGGCGGTGGCGTAGCCGGACTCGAGCATCCGGATCGCCGAGCACAGGTAGGGGATGAGCAGGGCGTTGACGATGAAGCCGGAGCGGTCACCGGCCTGCACGGTCAGCTTGCCCAGGGTGTTCTTGGCGTAGTCGGTGACGGCCGCGGCCGCCTCCGGCGCGGTCACCAGGGTCGAGATGATCTCGACCAGCGGCATCACCGGCACCGGGTTGAAGAAGTGCACGCCGACGACCCGCTCGGGCCGCTCGGTGGCACCGGCCACCTTGATCACCGGGATCGAGGAGGTGTTGGTGGCGAGGATGCCTTCGGGCTTGACGATCTTGTCCAGCTTGCCGAAGATCTCGTACTTGATCGCCTCGATCTCCGGCGCGGCCTCGATCACCAGGTCACGGTCGGCGAACTCGTCGATGTCGAGGGTGACCCGCACGCGGGCGATGGCCGCGTCGGCCTCCTCCTGGCTGATCTTGCCCCGGGCCACGCCCTTGCCGATCGACCCGGCGATCCGCTGCTGGGCGGCCTCGGCGAACTCCGGCTTGGTCTCGAGCACCAGCACCGAGCTGCCGGCCTTGGCACACACCTCGGCGATACCGGCACCCATGGTGCCGCCACCGATCACTCCGATCAACTCCACTGCAGTCACTTCCCATCGCATCGCCCTGCTTGTCCAGGGGATTATTTCACCCTGGCTGGCACTCAGTGCCACAGGCTGTGAGAAGTGCTCTCCGGCGGACTCGACGGCACCGACCGGGCCGCCCCTGTCCTGGTCGACAAGCGGGGCGGCCCAGCGGTTTCGGCTATCGGGCCGGGGTGAGCTCGGATTCGGCTGCGGGCGGTTTCTCCCGCCCGAGGACCGAGTGCCCGCGCCCGTAGGCGAAATACACGATGACACCGAGGGCCATCCAGATCACGAAGCGCAACCAGGTCTCGATCGACAGATTCAGCATCAGCCACAGGCAGGCCGCCGCGCCGAGGATCGGGACCACCGGGACGAACGGAACCCGGAACCCGCGCGGCAGATCGGGCCGGGTGCGGCGCAGCACCAGCACGCCGATCGCCACCATGACGAACGCGACCAGGGTGCCGATGTTGACCATTTCCTCCAGCGTGCCGAAGTCGACGAACCCGGCCAGCAGCGCGCAGACCACGCCGACGAACACCGTCAACCGGACCGGCGTGCCCTTGCTGCTGGTCTTGGCCAGGCTCCGGGGCAGCAGACCGTCGCGGGCCATGGCGAACAGCACCCGGGTCTGACCCAGGTACATCACCATCACCACCGTCGACAGTCCGGCCAGCGCCCCGATCGCGATGATGTTCTTCACCCAGGTGTCGCCGTGGATCGCGAAGGCTGTCGCGAGGGTGGCGTTGCCGTCGGCGAGCTCGGTGTAGGACACCATGCCGGTGAGGATCAGCGAGACCGCGATGTAGAGCACCGTCACGATGGCCAGCGAGCCCAGGATGCCGCGCGGGATGTCGCGCTGCGGATTGCGCGTCTCCTCGGCGGTGGTGGCGACCACGTCGAAGCCGATGAAGGCGAAGAACACCAGGCTGGCCGCGGCGAGCAGGCCGTACCAGCCGAAGCTGGTGTTGCCCGCGCCGGTCAGGAAGGAGAACAGCGACTGGTGCAGGCCGCTGGCGCCGTCCTCGGCCGGCTGCGACGGCGGGATGTAGGGCGTCAGGTTCGAGGGCTTGAAGTAGGTCGCGCCGACCACCAGCACCAGCGCGATCACGCCGAGCTTGATCGCCACGGCGATGGCCGACACCCGCGAGGACAGCTTGGTCCCGGTGGCCAGCAGCACGCCGACCACCGCGATGATCACCACCGCGCCCCAGTCGAAGCGCACCGAGCCGAGATGCATGACCGGCGTCGACCCGAGGACGTCGCCGAGATATTGCGACCAGCCCTTGGCGACCACCGAGACCGCGAGCGCGAACTCCAGGATCAGGTCCCAGCCGATGATCCAGGCGATGAACTCACCGAAGGTGGCATAGGCGAAGGTGTAGGCGCTGCCCGCCACCGGAACGGTCGAGGCGAACTCCGCGTAGCACAGGGCCGTCAGCCCGCACGCGATCGCGGCGAAGACGAAGGCGAGCGAGACCGCGGGCCCGGCCACCGAGCCCGCGGTGCGCGCGGTGAGGGTGAAGATGCCCGCGCCGATCACCACCGCGACGCCGAAGATGGTCAGGTCCTTGGCCGTCAGATCCTTGCGGAGCTTGGAACCCGGTTCGTCGGTGTCGCGGATCGACTGCTCGACGGACTTCGTGCGGAACAAGCCGCTCGTGCTCGTCATCGGTGCGCCCGGGGGATGGCGTCGAGGCGGCGTTCGGCGAACCGGTTGGCGGCGGCGCCGGTGCCGATGCCCTCGGCGATGGCGGCGGCGATGATCTCGCGGCAGCGCGGGTAGATCTCGGCCACCTCGGCGTCGATCTCGGCCGGGGCGGCGGCGCGCAGTTCGCCCGCCACCTGGATGAGCCCGCCGCCGTTGGCGACGAAATCGGGCACCCAGGTGATGCCCCGCTCGGTGAGCTGCCGCTCCACGTCGGGGGTGGCGAGCTGGTTGTTGGCCGCGCCGCAGACCAGCTTGGCCTCGATGGTGGCCACGCTCGACGCGGTGAGCGTGGCGCCCATCGCGCACGGTGCGTACACGTCGACCGGTGCGGTGGACACCGTGGACAGCAGCCGCACGGCGGGCTGTTCGTCGGCGATGCGGCGCAGGGCGGCCTCGTTCACGTCGGTGACGCAGACCTCGGCGCCGTCGGCCAGCAGCAGCGCGGTGAGTTCCCGGCCGACCTTGCCCACACCCTCGACGCCGACCGTGCGACCGGCCAGTGTCGGTGCGCCCCAGACGGATTCGGCTCCGGCGCGCATGGCGTGGAACACGCCCAGCGCGGTCAAACGGGCGCTGTCACCACTGCCACCGGCGGCGACACTGCGGCCGGTGACATGGCGGGTGTGCCTGCCGATCACATCCAGATCGTCGGTGTCGGTGCCCACGTCACCGGCGGTGATGTAGCGCCCGCCGAGGGTCTCCACGAAGCGCGCGTAGGCGGCGAGCAGGTCCTCGCTCTTCTGGGTGGCCGGATCACCGATGATCACGGCCTTGCCGCCACCGAGATCGACGCCTGCCGCCGCGGCCTTGTACGTCATGCCCCACGACAGCCGCAGCACATCCTGTAGCGCCGCGGATTCGTCGGCGTACGGGTAGAAGCGGGTCCCGCCGAGGGCTGGGCCGAGCGCGGTCGAGTGGATCGCGATGATCGCTTTCAGCCCGGACCGGTCGTCCTCGCAGAACACCACTTGCTCGTGGGCGCGGGCGCTGAGTTCGTGCGATCGGCCGAAGACTCCCGCCTCGGTGTGCACAACGGTCACTGTCCATTCCTTTCCGATTGCCGCACACCCGGTCGTGCCGTGGGTGCGACAGTGTTGTGGTGCCGCGGGTTCGCGGCGTTGTCGGCGCACCACGAGGTCGTGGTGCTGTGGCGCATCGGCGGCGTGATCCCGCCGCCGATGCGCGGTCAGCTCTCGATGCCGAGCTCGCGGAGTCCGGCCCGGTAGACCTCGACATTGCCGAGCTTGACGTCCTCGTAGCCGCGCACCACATCGGGCAGCGCCGCTGCCGCGGTGGCGGTGTCGTAGTTCTCGACGTGCAGATCGCTCGCCAGTCGTCGCACCATCGCGGTGTACTCGGCCAGCAGTTCCCGCTCGACCTTGCGCACGTGCGCGTAGCCGAAGGGGTCCAGGCGGGTGCCGCGCAGGAACTTGCCCTTGGCGAGAACCTTCAGCGCGACATGGGATTTCGGAGTGAGGCCGATCTTCTTGCGGCGGCCCATGGCGCGCAGCGCGGGCGGGTGCAGCTTGTAGGTGAGTTTCTCGCCGCCGGGTACCTGGGCCGCCACCTCGTCGAGGAACGCGGGATCGACCAGCAGGCGGGCCACCTCGTACTCGTCCTTGTAGGCGGTGAACTTGTACAGCCCGCGCGCCACCGCCTCGCTGAACTCGGTGCGCTCGGTGACGCTCCGCTCCGCCGACCAGACGCGCTCGACGGTCTCGACGTAACGCCGCGCCACCGTGAGGTTCTGATAGTCGATCAGATTCGCGGCCCGCAGTTCCACCACCCGCCGCACCTCACCCTCGAAACCGGTGTGCGCCAGCAGCTCCGCGGGCACCGTTCGCGTGGCCCGCTGCGGCTGCCCCTGGTCGACCGCCGCCGCGAACGTGCCCGGATCGGCGACGGCGACGCGTCCCCACCGGAACGCCGCGATGGTCGCGGCCACCGCGACACCGTTGATCTCGATCGCCTCCTCGACCGCCGAGGCGGGCAGCCGCAGCCCACCGGACTGCACGGCCGCGCCGACGATCAGGAAGTTGGCCGAGGCGGTGTTGCCGAACAGGGTCTGCGCCGCGGCGAGTGCGTCGAAGTGGTTGACCGAATGCGACACCGCCGCAAGACGATCCAGCAGGACCTCGGTGGCGGGATAGTCGACCGACTTGTCGTAGACCATGTCGCCGGTCGGGGTCTGGCTCGTCGAGGCCACCGCGATGGTCCGGTCGGCATCGCCGTACTGGAGGTAGCGGGATTCGGTGGCGGTGAGCAGGTCGACGGCGAGCAGGCAGTCCGCGCTGCCCGGCGTCAGCCGGTTGGACGGCTCCAGTTCGGTGGTGGCGAACCGCAGGTGCGAGACCACCGGGCCGGCCTTCTGGCTCATGCCGATCTGGTCCAGGCTCTCCACCGCGTACCCGGCGCGCAGGGCGGCGGTGGCCAGCACCTGGTTCACCGTCACGATGCCGGTGCCGCCGATGCCCGCGATCAGCACGTTCTGGGTGCGCTGCGGTGCGCCGAGCCCCGGATCGGCCACCGTGGGTGGTTCGGCGGCCTTGCGGCGCTCGGTCTTTCGTTCCGGTACCTCCACCGTGACGAACGACGGGCAGTCGCCGTCGAGGCAGCTGTAGTCGGTGTTGCAGGAGGTCTGATCGATGCGGGTCTTGCGCCCGAACTCCGTCTCGACCGGCTGCACGGACAGGCAGTTCGACTTGGTGCCGCAGTCGCCACAGCCCTCGCAGACCGCCTCGTTGATCACCACCCGCGTGTTGCGGACCGGCAGGGTGCCGCGCTTGCGCTGCCTGCGCGCGTCGGCGGCGCAGTGCTGGTCGTAGATCAGCACGGTGACGCCCTCGGTCTCGCGCAGCAGCCGCTGTGCCTCGTCGAGCCGATCGCGGTGCCACAGCAGCGTGCCCTTGGCCAGCGAGCGCTTGCGATGCCGCTGCGGTTCGTCGGCGCAGATGATGATCCGCCGGACGCCCTCGGTGCTGAGCTTGTGGGTCAGCTGGGCGACGGTGAGCACGCCCTCCACGTCCTGGGCGCCGGTCATCGCGACGACCTCGTTGTAGAGCAGCTTGTAGGTGATGTTCACCCCCGCCGCGACACACGCCTGCACCGCCAGCTGCCCGGAGTGGAAGAAGGTGCCGTCGCCGATGTTCTGGAACAGATGCGGGACGTCGGTGAACGGCGCCTGCCCGATCCACTGGCTGCCCTCACCGCCCATCTGGGTGAGTCCGGTGACGGCGCTGTCGGCGCGTCCCGACAGGGTCACCAGGGTGTGGCAGCCGATTCCGCCGCCGCCGATCGAGCCCTCGGGCAGCGCGGTCGAGCGGTTGTGCGGGCAACCGCTGCAGAAGTACGGGGTCCGTTTGGCGGACAGGACCTCCAGCGGAAGAGCGGGCGGCGCAGCCCTTTTCAGCTCCACCCGGCCGCGCAGCACGCGGCGCAGTGGCGCCAGCAGTCGACCGGGGGTGAGTTCGCCGTCGACCGGCATCAGCCGGGCACCACGCTCGTCGCGTTTGCCGAGGACGCGCGGGGCGTCAGGGGTGCCGTAGAGGATCTCGCGGATCTGGGTCTCGATGAACGCGGTCTTGTCCTCGACCACGACGAGATCGTCGAGGCCACGGGCGAATTCGGTGATCGCGGTCGTGCCGACGGGATAGGGCATGCCGATGCGCAGCAGCCGGATCCCGGCCCGGTGCATGGCCGCCTCGTCGACGCCGAGATCCAGCAGACCCTGGCGGAGGGCGTCGAAAGTGGTTCCGGTGGCAGCGATCCCGAGCTTCGCCGTCGGCGGGTCCACCTCGATCACATCCAGGGCGTTGGCCGCCGAGTAGGCGTGCACCATCTCCCAGCGGGGGCCGTACAGATCGGCCTCGGCGATCACGCTGTCCGAGGGCGCCGCCATCGGCCGCTGCCGGTAGACGAACGGCCTTCCCTCCCAGTGGATCTCGGGCACCGTGATCCCGAGGTCCGCCACATCGGCATCGACCGTCCACGCCCCGTCGGCGACATCGGCGACGATCTTCAGCGCCACCACGCACCCCGACGCCCGCGACAACGCGATGCCCTGCATCCCGAGGGTGATGATCTCCTCGGCATTGCGCGGGAACAGCACCGGCACACCCATCGCGGCCAGTGAGCGCTCGCTCACCGCTGGCACGGTCGACGACTTCGACGCCGGATCGTCGCCCACCAGCAGCAGCACGCCGCCGCGCGGGTTCACCCCGTACATGTTCGCGTGCCGGATCGCGTCGGTCGCCCGGTCCACGCCGGGGCCCTTGCCGTACCAGATGCCGACCACGCCGTCGTGGGTCGGCGTTCCGGCGGGCAGGTCGGCCTGGCTGCCCCAGACCGCGGTGGCGGCGAGTTCCTCGTTGAACCCGGGGACGAAGGTGATGTCGTGTTCGGCGCGGACCTCCGGCATGCCGAGCAGCATCTTGTCCACCCCGCCGAGCGGACTGCCCTGGTAACCGGAGACGAACGTCGCCACCCGGCGTCCGCCGCGCAGATCGCGCACCTGCTGTTCCACGAGCAGCCGGGCGATGGCCTGGACGCCGGTGAGCAGCACCGGTCCGGCGCCGGAGCGATAGCGATCGGCGAGATCGTAGGGTGCGGCCGCCTCGGCCTCCGGTCCTGCGGACGGACAGACGATGGTGGTCATGGACGCCTCACCACACTTCCCACAACCCGGATCACGAGCTGCGCAACGAAGGAACTTGCTATCGGTGCAGCGAAATCTGCCGTGGCGGGGTGATCTGTGTCAACAGTCGGTCGAAAAGTTGATCAGTCTGCTCAAAAGTGATCTACGACACTGGCGTGGAGGTGTCAGTCTGCTCGAGGTGAGAGACCTGGGTCACACATCGGTCGATCGGTTCGTGAGGTGATCGACCAGCGGCAGGCTCCGGTAGCCGATCGGGGTGGCCAGGGCGAGCATCGTCTCGGTGTGGTTCACGCCGTCGATGGCGTGCACCCGCTGGATGATCTCGAGCAGATCCTGCTGCGAGCGCGCGGCGATGCGGACCAGCAGGTCGGCGCGGCCGGTGGTGGCGTGCACCTCGAGCACGTGCGGGAACCCGCGCAGCGTCTCGATGATCGGGTCGATCCGGTTCTGGTCGAGCTCGACGCCGAGGAACGCGTGCACCGCGAAGCCGATCGCCTGCAGGTCCACATCGGGCGGATAGCCGCGCACCGCTCCCGAGGACTCGAGCCGTTTCATCCGCGCCTGCACCGTGTTGCGGGCGATGCCGAGGCGCTGGGCCAGCTCGAGGATCGGCACGCGCGGGTCGTCGGCCAGCTCGGCCAGCAACGCGGAGTCCAGCGCGTCGAACTTGATGGTCATGCCGCATTGTGGCATGGGGGCCCACCGTGCCCGGTCAGGGGCGGAAGGCCCGCAAGGTGGTCTCGACAAGGGTGTCGGCGTAGTCGGCGGTGAGCGGTCCCGACCGCAGGAGCCAGCGCTGGAACAGGGGTGCGTAGAGGAATTCGAGGACCAGGTCGAGATCGGCATCCGGGTCGAGCTGGCCCGCCTGTTGTCCGGAGCGCAGGCGGACCTTCTTGATCTCGTCCATCGGCGCCGCCAGCTTCTCCCGATATTGGGCGGCGAGCTCGGTGTCAGTGATGATCTCGGTGTTGAGCGCGCGAATCGGACGCTCGAAATCCGGATCGGCGAACTCGGCCGCGGTCGCCCGCAGGACCAGCTTCAGATCCGCCTCGAGATCCCCGGTGTCGGGCAGCGCCACCTCCTGCCCGTCGGCGGCCTCACTGAGCGCCAGGAACGAATCGAAGATCACCGCCCCTTTGGACGGCCACCACCGATAGATCGTCTGCTTACCGACCCCGGCCCGAGCCGCAATCGCCTCGATCGACACCTTCCCGTACCCGACCTCGGACACCAGCTCACGAGTAGCGGCGAGGATGGCCTGCCGGGACCGCTCGCTGCGCCGGGAGGCCGCCGGATTCTGGGCATTCGACATACCGGGAGCCTATCAGCCAATCGAGACGAGACGGTTCGGTTGACAACTCCGTCGACTGGGATACTCGATGGAAAGGAAGGGACCGAGCCATGGCGGTGATCGAGGACGTTCGGGCGCTCGGCACCGAATTGGAGCGCTCCTACCCGGTATATGTGCGCGGCGCGCTGAGGTTCCGCGTCGGGCAGATCGTCTACGTGGACTTCTCCCTCGACGAAACCATCATGGGCTTCGCATTCCCCAAGGAAGAACGGGCAGCACTCGTCGCGAGCGAACCACACAAATTCCACCTGCCATCAACCTCGGAAATGCGCTTCAACTGGGTCAAAGCCGACCTGTCGACCCTGGACCCGCCCGAAGCACGCGAACTGGTAGTCGACGCCTGGCGCATGGTCGTCCCCCAAAAACTCTCCCGCGCCTACGACCTCGCCCATCCCCACGGCCCAGGGTGAGGCCGACCGACCCGGTACTCGACTGAGCCCGGTTGGTCAGCGGCGGGGCCGTCGCGCGGTGAACAGCGTGACGGCCCCGACCTCGATGACAGTGTGTTCCGCGAACGCCGCCCCCAGCGCGTCCTCGAGTTCCCCACGATCGTCGTCGCGATTGTTGAACGCGCCCACCCTGCGGTAGACGGTCGTGAGTGCGCGACCGAAAAGGGTCCGTGGCTCTCGCCCCCGTCCGAGGATCGTGGATCCGAACAGCACGCCGTCGTCGGACAGCACGTCCGCGAGATGCCGAAACGCGATCCCCTTGTCGGTGAAATCGCCAGGGACACAGTGCAAGACAAAGTTGATCCCGACCGAGTCGTACCCGGTCCCGGCTTCGGCAGGCACCGGTTCGAGGACACTCGCGCAGACCGCCGCGACATCGTGCACGGACTTGCGCAGCCGGCGCGCGGTGAACGACAGGGGAGTCGGATTCAGATCCATCAACGTGATCTGTGCCGTCTCGCCCGCCGCCGAGTTGGCGAGATACCAGCCACTTCCGGGGCCGACCTCGAGGTGCCGGTGGCCGAGATGCCGGTTGTAGAGATCGAGCATGACCGTCGCGTCGCACTGCCAGGCGAACCGGTTGCTCAGCCGGATCACCCAGGCGTCATAGACGGTCAGAAACGCTGGTGTGTACGGGGCCGCGGCCTCGCGGACAGGATCATGGCGCGCCAATGCCGGTCCTGTCGTCGGACTCCGCGATGATGGCCATGGATGACCCCCTTTCTCCTCCGAAACTACCGCGGGAGTCGACTGGTGAATTCGAACTCACCCACATGGGCAGACGGTCGGACTCTGTACGCCTTCGTCGAAAAGTATGCCGGGATGGGCGATCACCGCGTCGGGACAGACGTCGACCGCGCCACCAACGACCTCTTCGCCGACACGCTGACCGCGCTGGGCGGGCGAGTTCGGCGCCAGCCCTTCACCTTCGATCGGTATCAGGCGCGAACGCGGGTCACGATCGACGGCGCCGAAGTCTGCTCCGATCCCCTCTACTACCAAGCGGTGGGGACCGTCGACACCGATGCTCCCTACACCGCCGCGGTGTACGTCACGCAGGGTGATCGCACCTCCGCGGAGCTGGACGACGCCATCGCCGCCGGGCAGCGGGCCGGTGCCGCGGCGGCGGTGATCGCGACCTTCGGCACGACGTCCGACCCCGCCGCCGAACCGCTGGTGCTCGCGACTCCGCTGTCCGGGTGGTTCGGCTGTGCGGCCGAGCGGGCCACCGGCATCGCGGTGGCGTTCGCGTTGGCACAACGGTTTCGCGGGCGGGTCCCGATCACTGTGGTCGGCTCGCCGGGTCACGAGATCCTGCACCACATCGGCCTGCAGCACTACCTGCGCACCTTCGACGCCGATCCCGCGCTCACCGTGCATCTGGGAGCGAATGTCGCACTGGGGCAACGTGCCGGCGACGGAACGATCGAACTCGCGCCGTCCTTGACCGACCCGCGACATCTGCCCACCGAGGGACGCGGCCTCTTCATCCGGATGGACGCCGACCGCTACGCGCCGGTCGAGAAGGCGCTGGAGCGAGCCGCATTGGTCCCGATGCTCAATCCCACCCGATGGTTCGGCGAAGGCGAACTCTGGGCCGGCGCGAGTGATTCCGCGCTGCTGTCGTTCGTCGGAATCACCCCGCGTTCCACACCCCGGCCGACGTCGCCGACCGCACCACCTCACCGGCCGCCCTGGCCACCGTGGCCGGTGCGGTCGGTGATGCGATCGAGGCATACCTCGACCAGCTCTAGGAGTTCCCGGTCGACTCGGACTCGACGAGTTCCCATAGCGTCGTGCGACATTCGGCCAATCGTGCCTCGCCGACGCGCTCGGCCAGGCGCCGGTCGATCGCCTCGGCGGCCCGCAAGGCGGCTTCGGCGGCGGTGCGGCCCGCGGGGGTGAGTTCGACGAGCTTCGCGCGGGCGTCGTTCGAATCCACCCGGCGCTGTAGGTAGCCGAGGGTGACCAGTTCGTCGACGATCGGGCCGACGGTTTGCTTGGTCGTGCTCAGGCGGTCCGCGATCTGGGTGACCCGGCGGGCATCCGGACCGAGTGCGGCGAAGACCCGGAGGTGGACGGGTCGTAGCTCGGTCAGGCCTTCGGCGCGCAGGGCGTCCTGGACCTGGTCGGTCACGACGAGGGCGAGGCGGCGGGCGAGGGCACCGATCCGGGAATGCGGGCCGAGGTGGGTGTCGGCGAGATGTGCGGGGTCCGAGGCGGGTGTGGTCCTTGACACAGTAGTAAGGCTACCGTACCTTCCGAAATGGTCAGGCCACCGTACTAATTTGTCGGGTGGCGCCCACTATCGGATGGAAATCGCATGAATCAGCCTTCGGTGACCTCACCACCCAGCACCCCGCGCTCGAGCCGAGTGCCGCAACGCCTCGCGGGCTCCCTGCTGGTCCTCACCGGTGTCACCCACGTGGTCCAGCTCGCCGTCTACGGCACGGCAGGCCATGTCCTCGGAGCCGTCGGCTACGGCGTGATCTATTTCGTCCTCGGCATCGCGGTCCTCTGGTCCTGGAAGTGGTCGCTTCCGCTCGCGGTGATCCTCCCGACGATCGGCGGCATCCTCGGAACGATCCGCTTCGTCACCCACCCCAACCCCTTCAGCGTCTGGCACGTCTTCCTCGACCTGATCATCGTCCCCGCCGCCGTGATCGCCCTCCGCCGGCAGCGAATGTAGCGTCGGCACATAGTATTTGGACATGAATATCGTTCCGGGAGTTCTGCCCCTTCGGGTGGATCGAAAGTTTCATCTGGCCGCGTTTGTCGGAACGCACGCTCAGATTCTTCTTCGAAGTGGTCGGAGCTACTATCACGACGGTCACTTTCCGGAACATGAATCGGTATTCGATGTTCTCTTCAAAAATGTCGGTGCCATCGCGATATGGGAGAACTTCTATCCGCTCGAAGTGGCATATGCCAGTAGTGCTGAGATCGAAGATTTCTTGCGATTTCAAGGTGGTGAATTGGGGCGGAGGACGCTATATACCCTTCGGGGTGCGAAGCAGGTCGGATACGTTCTCGCCTCGTCGATGTACTGGACTGACGACCCGGACGGCTCCGTGGGGGAGGAAAGCATACTTGTGGAGCCAACCGGGCGTGCCGCAGAAATCGAAGTAATGGAAGCGTGAATGTAAATGGTGGGGATGTGACGTTCACGTCCTGAAAGGCGAATGTGGGCATCCGAATGCTCGGCTCCGGCGCGTAGGCGCGGGCGACCGCGACGGCGCGCGAGTTGAACAGGCGGGGTCGGGATGAGTGGTGCCGACCGGAAAACCGTTCTCCGGTCCATGGTGAAGACTCCGGCCGCGATCTGGATCCAGCCAGGTCTCCGGTGGCGAGCCGGTTGATCGGATGCCCGGTGATGTCGAAGCCGTCGCGGGTGAGCACCTGGGTGATCGCCGAAGCGAAGAACAGCGGTCCGGACCGCGTGTGATCCGGCGGTCCGAGCCGGTCACCACCGGCTGCCAACCGATGGCAACGGACACCCTCGGTCGGGCAGTCGACGACTGAGGTGTGCAGTGTGCACCGGCATCAGGTGCACCCGGGGGCACTACGGCGTAGTGGACGGGCGCCGCCGCGGGCAGAGTGACATCACTCCAGCGGTAGCCCATCCAGGCAAGATGAAAGGTGAAAACCATGACATCGACGGCAGCCGGCCGGTCACGGCCTTTGCGGAAGGTAGCGCGGTCGACGGAGGTGGGGGAGATCCTGCAGATCGTGGCCGAGGACGGGGCGGTGATCATCGGCGGGTTCTTGTCCGCCGATCAGGTCCGGCGGTTCAACACCGAGCTCGACCCCGCGCTGACGGGTGTTTCGGCGGGGTCGCAGCATTGGAACCCGATCATGCAGGAGTTCCACGGCGCCAACACCAAACGCATGACCGGCCTGGTGGCCCAGAGCCCGACGTTCGGCGGCGAGGTTCTCGATGACGATCTCCTGCACGCTTTGGGTGAGGGAACGTTCCGTGATCGGCTGGGGGATTGGTGGCTCTCGACCGGGCAGGTCATTCAGATCGGCCCCGGTAACCGGCCCCAGTTCCTGCATCGCGACAACGAGAACTATCCCGCCTTCGCGGCCATGGGCAAGTCCGCACCCGAGGTGTGCGCCAATCTCCTTGTCGCGCTGACCGATTTCACCGAAGCCAACGGCGCGACCCGAGTGTTGCCGGGTACGCATCTGGCCGACGACTTCGGCGTGCGCGGAGCTCCCGGGGAAACCGTCGCCGCCGAGATGAACGCCGGTGACGCGTTGTACTTCTCCGGCAAGGTCCTGCACGGCGGTGGCGCGAATCAGACCCACGACCAGTGCCGGCGGGCAGTGAGCATCGCCATCCAGGCATCGTTCCTGACTCCGGAGGAAGCACACGCGCTGCTGATCGACCGCGACACGATCCGCGGACTCCCCGCGCGAGTGCAGAAACTACTCGGGTTCCGCTCGCAGTACCCCGTGGGATCACCCGGCCTGTGGACGGCCGATGCCAAGGAGATCGCCGATCAGCTGGGTCTCTGACGCAGCCCATTCGAGTTCACCGCGGCGCCGGTGCACCACGCGCCGGCGCCGCACAACGCTCTTCGGTCACACGAATCAGGAATTGCCATGCCTACTCACGACACCGCTAACTCACGGCCCACTCCGATCCGCGCCGTCGTCCTCGACGAGGACGGCAAGATCGCGCTCGAGTCCGTCGACCTCGCGCCCCCGGGATCCGGCGAAGTGCAGGTACGGATCGTCGCCGCCGGCGTCTGTCACTCCGACCTGCACGTCACCACCGGCGCCTGGCAGGTGCCACGGCCGCTCGTCCTCGGACACGAGGGATCGGGGATCGTGACCGCGATCGGAGAAGGCGTCGACGAGCTCGAGATCGGCGATCACGTCGTGCTGTCCTGGGTGCCCGGTTGCGGGCACTGCCGCACCTGTCGCGCCGGCCGGCCCGCGCAGTGCTCCCTGGTGGCATCCACCGTGGCGCCCGGCGGGGTGCTCTACGACGGCACGACCCGCCTGTCGAACGCGCAGGGTCACATTCACCACTATCTCGGGGTGTCGTCGTTCGCCGAGGAAGTGGTGGTCCCGGTGTCCGGCGCGATCAAGGTGCGCCACGACGCACCCCTCGAAGACATGGCGATCATCGGCTGCGCCATCGCTACCGGTGTCGGCGCGGTCCGCAACACCGCCGCGGTCCGGCCGGAGTCCACTGTCGCGGTGATCGGCTGTGGTGGCGTCGGATTGGCGTGCATCCAGGGCGCGCGACTGGCCGGTGCCGCCCGGATCGTGGCGGTCGATGTCGTGGCCGACAAACTCGAGCTCGCGATCACGCTCGGGGCGACCGACACCGTCGACGCCACCGCGGTGCCCGATGTTGTTGCCGCGCTTCGCTCGGTCGAACCCGACGGCTACGACTACATCTTCGACGCCATCGGCAAAATCCGCACGACCGAGCAGGCCATCGCGGGACTCGGGCTCGGCGGGGCCGCGGTGATCGTCGGCCTGCCCGCCCAGGGTGAGCACGCGACCTTCGATCCGCTCGCACTCGCCGAAGCCGACCAGCGCATCCTCGGCTGCAATTACGGCTCCTCCATCCCGCACCGCGACATCCCGGAGCTGGTGGACGAAGTCATGGCAGGGCGCCTGGATCTGGCATCGATGATCTCGGCCCGTCGGCCGCTGTCGGAAGCGGCCGACGCTCTCGCGGACCTGGCCGCCGGTCAGGCGCTGCGCCAACTGTTGCTGCCCGGCCGCGACGGTGTCGAGGGCTGATCCGCGCGGTGCGTGAGCCCGGTTCGAGGGGGTCGTGGCGATTCTCGGAGAGTCGAGTGCAATCGAGCCGGCGATGGTGAACAGTGCACCCATGGAGGAACTGTGGCCGGTGCCGAGCGAGCAGGTGTGCGCGGTGATGCGCGACGTTGCCGAACGGATTCTGCCCACTGTCGACGAACTCGTCGACGAAGTCTTTTCGGCCTCCCAGCTCAGCACCCGGTACCGGTTCGTCGTCGAGGATCCGGTCCTCGCCGCCGGCGACCGGCGCATGCACAGGGCCTACCTCATCCACTGGCTCACCGCGACCATCCACCATCCCGGCCGGCGGGTGCCACCATGTGCGGATCCCGAAACCCTGAGATTCGCCCGCGACCTCGTGCGGCGCGGTCTCGACACGAGTGACCTGGACTCCTGGCGTGCGGGCCAGCGGGTCTCGTGGCGACGGTGGACCGACGAGTGTTTCGCCGTCACCAGCGATCACGAACTGCTGCGTGAAACCTTGCAGGTGTCCGGGTATTCGATCTTCACCTTCGTCGACGATTCGATGGTCGCCCTGGCCGACCATGTCGAAGCCGAACGCACCGACCTCGCCCGCAGCGCCCACGCCGAACGGCACGCCACAGCTCAGCTGCTGCTCGAAGGCGCACCGATCAGCCGTGCGCGCGCCGAGGCCCGCCTCGGCTACGCCCTCACCGGTGATCATGTGGCGGCCATCGTCTGGGTGGACTCCACCGAACGCTCCGAGGCACTCGAGACGGCAGCCGAGCTGGTGATGCGAGCCTGCGGCGCCGGTCGACGTCTGACGCTGGTGGCCAGCACCAATGCGCTCTGGTTGTGGATACCCACCGACCAGGTCCCGCCGATATCGGCGCTACAGCCGGAGTCGGCGGAGTTGTCCGGGGTGCGGGTGGCACTGGGCAGGCCCGGACGCGACATCGAGGGCTTCCGCCGCACCCACCTGGACGCGGCCACGGCGCAGCGGGTCCTGGCCCGGCTCGGCTCGGCCCGGCAGATCGTGCGCTACGAGGACATCCAGCTCGTCGCGGCCCTGTCCGCCGACATGGCCCAGGCCGAACAGTTCGTCACCGACACCCTCGGCGAATTCGCGACCGCCGACACCGTGCTGCGCGAGACAGCGCTGACCTATGCGCTGGAGCGTTTCAACGCCACCAGCACCGCCGAGCGCTTGTTCACCCACCGCAACACCATCGAGCGCCGACTGGCTCGTGTGGACCGGCTGTTGCCGCGGCCGCTGGTCGACAACGCGACCAGTGTGGTCGCCGCGCTGATGTATCTGCAGCTGCGCGACGACCGTTGACCGGCTGCGGGAGTCAGAAACGAGCCGCGTAGCGGCCGGCGAGCCGTTCGAGGTTGGTCAGTGAGGTCGTGAACTCGGTGGCGAGCATTCGCCGCAGCAGCCGTGCCACGATCGGGGTGAACCGGCCGTAGGACAGTTCGATCGACGACCCGTAGGTGACGTAGGTGAGGTTCGCGCCCGGGGCGTCGCGCACCGGCTCCATCCGCACGAACGGCCGGATTTCGCCGACACCGGGAAAACCCTGCCCGGAGAAGGTCCGTTCGCGTTGCGGCACAACGGTGCGCAGCGTCCAGGTCGTGACCGATGTCAACGGGCCCGCCACGACACTGATCTCCTCGAAACTGCGACCGACCCCGAACGGGCTGTCGACCCGGGTCACCTCGCGAACGTTGTTGCACCAGTGGGCGTTGTGCCGCGGATCCTCGGTGAACTCCCACACCGCCCCCACCGGCACCGGCATCAGCCGTGATGCGCTGAACTCGTGAAATTCTGACATGGCGCCAGCCTGGCGCGTCGGCTGTGCCGGCGGCCACGCCGCCGTGCACCGTCATCCAGCACCGATGCGACACCGTGCACCACCGCGGCCCGGGGTGCACTGTGCACCGGGCGCGGCCGTAGGTGGGGGCACCGCGCGGTGGTCGGCGAGGCATCCCCGAGAGGAGTGTGAAGCCATCGCCTAACCAACCGGAGAAGGGGTGAATGTGATGAACACGTCGACGATCGTCAACGAGGAGTTCGACATCGTGATCATCGGTGCGGGGATCTCGGGCATCGGCGCCGCGCGCTATGTCACCGAAGCGTTCCCGGCCAAACGTGTCGTGGTGCTCGAGAGCCGCGAAAACATCGGTGGCACGTGGGATCTGTTCCGCTACCCCGGTATTCGATCGGATTCGGACCTGCACACCTTCGGCTACGAGTTCAAGCCGTGGAAGGACAGGGCCGCGATCGCCGACGCCCCACTCATCCGTGACTATCTGCGCGAAACCGTGCAGGAGAACGACCTCGAGCAGCTGATCCGATTGCGGCACCGGGTGACCTCGGCCGACTGGTCGAGCGCCGACGCGGCCTGGACCTTGCAGGTACGGATCGACAACGCCGACGAGTCGGTCACCCACCAGCGGATCAAGGCGAACTGGGTTTTCGCGGCCACCGGCTATTACCGCTACGACGAAGGCTTCACCCCACACTTCGAGGGACGCGACGACTTCGCCGGCGACATCATCCATCCCCAGCACTGGCCGGAGGGCTACGAGTACGCGGGCAAGAAAGTGGTGGTGATCGGCAGCGGCGCCACCGCGATCACACTGGTTCCGTCGATGGCCGCGGGCCCGGGCGCCGCCGAACACGTCACCATGCTGCAGCGCACCCCGACCTATGTGATGTCGCTGCCGCGGGTGGACTCGCTCGCACTCGCGCTGACCAAGCTCTTCGGCGAGCAGCGTGGCTACTCGTTGACCCGGTTCAAGAACATCTGGCTCGATCGCGCGGTCGTGAAGGGCCTACGCATGTTCCCGCGGGCCGGACGCGCGCTGATCCGCCACGTCAACAAGGGCCTGCTGCCGCCGGGCTACGACGTCGACACCCACTTCAACCCGCCCTACGACCCGTGGGACCAGCGGCTGTGCCTGGCACCGGACGGAGACTTCTTCGCGGCGATCCGCAATGGTGACGCCTCGGTGGTCACCGACAGGATCGTGCGGTTCACCCGGACCGGCATCCTGCTCGAATCCGGCCGCGAGCTGGCCGCCGATGTCATCGTCACCGCCACCGGCCTGAACCTGCAGCTGCTCGGCGGCATGGACCTGCGAGTCGACGGCAGCCCGGTCGACCTCGCCGAATCGGTCGCCTACCGCGGCATGCTGCTCTCCGGTGTTCCCAACTGGGCGATCGCGGTCGGATACACGACCTCGTCGTGGACGCTGAAGATCAGCCTGATGTGTCGCTACTTCTGTAGCCTGCTCGCGCACATGGACGGCTACGGCTACGACACCGCGGTCGCGGTGGCCGCACCCGGCATGCGGACCAAGCCGGTGCTCGACATCAGCGCCGGGTACGTGTTGCGTTCCCAGCACACCGTGCCCCGGCAAGGAACCGAACTGCCATGGCGCATGGGGCTTTCCTACCCCGAAGACGCCAAACTGCTCCGGGGCGCGCTGTTCGACGAGAGCCTGCGCCTCAGCGCCAGCACCGACCGGCCCTTCGGCGGTGACACCTCCACGGTCGGCGAACTGACCGCGGCGGCACAGGAATCCGGCGGTGTCTGAGTTGTCCGCGCGAAGCCATGATCAGTTCACCCGCCTGCCCAGCGGCGTCCGCGTCTGCTACCGCGTCGACGGCCGGCCCGGTCAGCCCGCGGTCCTGCTGATCGGTGGCCTCGGCGAAGACCTCACCCAGTGGTCACAGCACTTCGTGACCGCGCTCGTGTCGCGCGGTTTTCTCGTCGTCCGGATGGACAACCGCGACAGCGGGCGGTCCAGTTTCGTTTCCGCCCCCGCACCGGGGCTCGTGCGCTTGGCATCGGCGCGTCCTCGCTCGGATGCCTACACGCTCACCGACTGCGCCACCGACTGCGCGTATCTGCTCGAGCACCTCGGCGTCGGTCCCGCTCATCTCGTCGGGCGATCGATGGGCGGCATGATCGCGCAGACCGTCGCCGCCGAATTCCCCACGCACACCGCATCACTGACCTCGATCTACTCGACGACCGGCAACCCCGCGGTCGGCCGCGCGTCGCTGAAGACATCCTTCATCCTGGCCACCCAGTCACCGCGGACGAAGCCTCAGGCGGTCACAGCGCATCTGCGGTTGACGGCCGCGCTGGCGGGCGCGGGCCATCCCATCGACGAGCTCGCCGAGGCCGAGCACGCGGCAACCCAATGGGACAGAACAGCCGGCGACGGCCCCGCCGGGATGCAACGCCAGCTGCAGGCCATCCAGGCCTCCGGTGACCGCACCGCGGCCCTGCGCACGATCAGCGTGCCCACGCTCGTCATCAACGGCGACCGCGATCCCCTCGTCGACCCCTCAGGGGGAGAGGCCACCGCGGCGGCCATCCCCCACTCCCGCCACCTCGTCATCGCCGGAATGGGCCATCACCTCCCGGACTCACTGGCCGACCTGATCGTCGAACGCATCTGCGCCCACATCCCACTCACCGAGAGCACAGGAGGACTCACCCCATGAGCGAGCTACTGACAGCCGACGTCGTTGTCGTCGGTGCCGGAGTGTCGGGCCTCACCGCCGCCCGCCGACTCGATCGAGCCGGACATTCCGTCGTCGTGCTGGAGGCGAGCGACCGGGTCGGCGGACGTACCGTCAACCTCGATGTCGCCCCCGGCGTGATCACCGAGGGCGGCGGCCAGTGGGTCGGGCCCGGCCAGGATCACGTGCTGGCGCTGCTGGACGAACTCGGTCTCGACACGTTCAAGACCTACGTCGACGGCAAGTCGATCTATCTGCGCAAGGGAAAGAAGAAGCTGTACAGGGGCACGGTCCCGCCGTTGAACCCGGTGGTCCTGGCCGACTACGCCCAGACGCAGCTGCGACTGGAGCGGATGGCGAAAACGGTCCCGCTCGACGCGCCATGGAATGCCCCCGAGGCCCGCCACTGGGACAGCATCACCTTCGGCCAGTGGATCGACAGCAACGCCGTCACCAAGGAGGTCCGGCTGCTGTTCAAACTGGCCTTCACCGTCACCGACGGCGAGGACCTGCACAGCACCTCGCTGCTGGTGCAGCTGGCCCGCATCGCCGGCTGCGGCGGGATCGACCACCTGGTCAACATCACCGGCGGTGCGCAGGAATCCCGGGTGGTCGGCGGCACTCAGCTGATCTCGCTGCGCATGGCCGAAGCTCTTCCCGGGAAGGTCGTTCTCGAATCACCGGTCGCGCAGATCACCCAGGACAGCACCGGGGTGCTGGTGTCCTCCGCGCGTGCCGATGTTCGTGCCGATCAGGTCATCGTCGCGATGGCGCCCTCGGACGCCAACCGCATCCGGTTCGCGCCGGACCTGCCCACCCGCCGGGCCATGCTGCAGCGCCGCTGGTGTAACGGCACCGAGAGCAAGCTGTTCGCGATCTATGACCGGCCGTTCTGGCGCGACAAGGGATTCAACGGTCAGGCCATCACCGATCTGCGGGTCGCCAACTACGTCGTCGACAACTCCCCGCCCGATGGCAGCATCGGGATTCTGCTCACCTTCCTCGGTACCGCCGGCGCCGGCTTCGGCCTGCACTGGAGCGATGAGGTCCTCGACGATCCCGAGGTGCGCCGCGCGATGTTCCTGGACGACCTGGTCACCCTGTTCGGGCCCGAGGCCGCCCACCCGCGGGCCTATCTGGAGAAGGACTGGACGCACGAACCGTGGATCAGCGGGTGCGTGAGCTCCCGTCCGCCCGGCGTGCTCACCCAGTACACCGACGCCGACCGCCGAACGGTCGGACGCCTGCACTGGGCAGGCACCGAGACCGCCACCGTCAACCAGGGCTACATCGACGGCGCGGTGAGCGCTGGCCGGCGAGCAGCCGAAGATGTCGGCCGGGCACTGGCGCACAACCCGATGACATCGACCGCCAACGCACAACGCTGAGAGGGAAATCATGTCGGTCGCGCTGCTGCGCAACTATGTCGATGGCCGGTTCGTGGCCTCGATGTCCACCGAGGCCTCGGACCTGATCGATCCGGTCGACGAGCGCGTGGTGGGTCGGGCACCGATCTCGACCAGGGAGGATGTCGCGGCGGCGGTCGCCGCCGCGTCACGCGCGTTTCTCACCTGGGGCAAGACCACCCCGGCCTTCCGTCAGTCGGTGCTGCTGAAACTGGCCGACGCGATCGAGGCGCACAGCGACGGCATCGTCGAAGCGCAGTGCCGCAACACCGGTCAGCCGCGGGCGGTCGTCGCCACCGAGGAGGTGGCGATGGCCGTCGACCAGCTGCGCTTCTTCGCCGGAGCGGCCAGACTGCTCGAGGGCAAGGCTGCCGGGGAATACATGGAGGGATTCACCTCCTGTGTGCGGCGGGAACCGATCGAGGTCGTCGGGCAGGTGACGCCGTGGAACTACCCGTTCATGATGGCGATCTGGAAGATCGGACCCGCCCTTGCCGTCTCGATCACCGGATCGGTGCGGGCCGGAATCGCCGTCGCGGCCGCGGCGGCCGAGCAGGTCAAACGCGTACACCTCGAACTCGGAGGCAATGCACCGGCGCTGGTGTTCGCCGACGCCGACATCGACAGGGCGGCAGGTGGTATCGCCGAGGCGGCCTTCTTCAACGCCGGACAGGACTGCACCGCCGCGGCCCGGGTGCTGGTCCACCACTCCGTCCACGATCAGCTGGTCGAGGCGCTGGTGAAGAAGGCCGAGACCCTCGTGCCGGGCCCGCCGCGTGACCCGCGCGCCTTCTACGGCCCGTTGAACAACATCGACCACTTCACCGCGGTGACCGACAAACTCGACGCGCTGCCGTCACACGCCCGCATCGTCACCGGCGGCAAACGGGTGGGCGACCTGGGCTACTTCCTCGAGCCCACCATCGTCACCGGCGTGGGCCAGCACGACGAGATCGTGCAGCAGGAGACCTTCGGGCCGGTGCTGACCGTGCAGGCGTTCACCGGGGAGTCTCAGGCCATCCACTACGCCAACGACGTGCACTACGGCCTGGCGTCGAGCGTGTGGACCCGCGACCACGGCACCGTCGAACGGCTCACCCGGGCACTGGACTTCGGTGCGGTATGGGTGAACTGCCACATCCCGCTGTTCGCCGAAATGCCGCACGGGGGGTTCAAATACTCCGGATACGGCAAGGACCTCTCCGCCTACGGCGTCGAGGAATACACCCGGATCAAGCACGTGATGAGCTCCCACGACTGACATTCGCAGAGGATCCGCGCCGACTACCGCGATGGGTCCTGCGCCTGTCGATTCCGGTGGCGGAGAAGGCCAAGCCTTCGGCAACGACTGCCCGCCGGTGGAGTAAATCTGTTGTGTCGGGTGTAGACATTCTCGGTGTGGGGGTATACAGTCGCTGTTGTTCCGATTGAGAGATCAGATGGCCGGGCAGGTGAACTGCCCGGAGTAACGAGATCGACCGTCTCCTCTGGCGGAGAAGAGAATCCGGTGCAGTCGGCCGGACCGCCGGAGGGGGCGAAGAAGCCAGGTAAGCGCAGTACCGCAGGTATAGCCGACGACTTTTGGAGGTGGTGGCCACTGAGCAGTCATTTACCAGTCCCGCATCCCGGAAATCGTCGGATGCGCTGTATCGGACCGGCCCTCGCGGCCGGTGAACGCAAGTGAAATCAATCCCTCAGTCCGTAAATCCAGGCCCCGGCGCCCAGCGCGCCGGGGCCTTCCGGCGTTGAACCCGAGAGGCCTCGTGCAGCACCCGAACATCGACCCCGCCGACGGCCCCAGCGCCGCGGACAAGCTCGACGACGACACCTACCCCGCCTACAGCATGGGCCGCGCCGCGGAGATCCTCGGCGTCACCCAGGCGTTCCTGCGCGGCCTCGACGCCGCCCGGCTGCTGACCCCGCAGCGCTCCGCGGGCGGGCACCGCCGCTACTCCCGCTACCAGCTGCGTATCGCCGCCCGCGTGCGTGAACTCGTCGATGCCGGAAACGCGCTCGAGGCGTCGTGCCGGATCGTGATCCTCGAGGATCAGCTCGCCGAGGCGCAGCGCATCAACACCGAGCTTCAGCGCGAACTCGACAACCGCCCCGAGTAGCCGACGCGCACCGGTGGCCGGTGCGGCGCGCACCGGTCCACGCGACCGGTGACGCTTCGGCGGTGACCGGGCTGCTCGGTCGCCTAGACGTTCTTGTAGATCACGCCGTCCTTCATGATCACGTCGAAATTCGTCGTGGGGTCGCCGATGAGATCGATGTCGGCGAGCGGGTCACCGTTGACGAGGATCAGGTCGGCCAAGGCGTCGGGCTCGACCACGCCGAGCGTGCCCTGGTAGGGACTGCGCAAACCGCTCAGCGCCAGGAGTCCGGCATTGTCGAGGGTGGCCAGGCGCAGCAGTTCCGCTGAACTGAACCATTCGGTCAGCGGGAGCAGGAAATTGTTCTGCTCGGCATTCAACTCCGGCTCGAACAGGAAATCGGTTCCCCACGCCATTTTGACCCCTGCCGCCTTGGCCATCGGCCAGACGACCGAATTCCCCTCCAGCACCGCCTGGCGTTTCGCGCGGCGCTCCGCCGACATGCTCTCGGTGTTGGGCCGCAGATACTGGCCGCTGAGCCAGACGCCGCGTTCGGCGAGCAGATCCACCGTCGGCTCGTCGAGCAATTGTCCGTGTTCGATACAGAGGACACCGGCCTCGACCGAGCGCTGCACCGCCTTCGGCGTGTACGCGTGCACCGCCACATAGGTGTTCCAATCACCGGCCGCGTCGACGGCGGCGCGCAACTCGTCGAGCGTGAACTGCGTGACGTCGACCGGGTCGTACGCCGAGGAGGTGCCACCGCCCGCGGTCAGCTTCAGCTGGCTCGCGCCCATCCGCAGGTTCTCCCGCGCCGCCGTGAGCACTTCGTCGCGCCCGTCGACGATGAAGGTCGCGCCGATTTCCTCGGCGCGCGACTGCTTTCCGGTGAATCGGCGTGACTTCTCCTCGGGTGAGCGGAAATCACCGTGGCCCGAGGTCTGGGAAATCATCGCGCCCGACGGCCACACTCGCGGTCCCGTGGCCTGCCCCGCGTCGATCGCCGCCTTGAGCGGGAAGATCGGACCGCCCATGTCCCGCACGGAGGTGAATCCGCGCATCAACATCTCACCGGCCGACGACAGCGCGGCGCGCGCGTAGAACTCAGGGTCCTTGTCGGGATCGTTGAGGTCGGCCATCGACGCGCTGCCGAACACCAGGTGCACGTGGTTGTCGATGAGCCCGGGCATCAGCGTGCGCCCGCGTCCCTCGATGACCTCGACGTCGTCGGTGGCGGTCTGCCCCGCGCCGATCACCGAGATGGTGTTGCCGCGCACCAGGACATCGGTCGGCTCGGTCAACCGTCCCTGCCGGACGTCGAGCACCCGCACATTGTGGAACAGGCTGTCGGCCATGGGCGGTGGGGTGGGCGCCGCGGTCGTTTCCGCCGGCGCGGGATCATCCGACGAGCACGAACTCGTCAGCAATGCGCCCCCGAGCGATGCCACACCCATGGCGGCCAGAAAGTGCCGTCGAGTCAATCCTGCCGACAACCCACAATTGCATCCCGGAGATTGCCGGAATCGTCGCGACATGGCAGTTTCCTTTTCGTCGGTGCCGATACCACGTCCAGAGATCAGGTGACTGTCTGATATTTCGCGCGTCAGATTACGCCGCGCCGATCACCGGTCCCGGTATTTGGTCTCCGTGTTCAGCTATGCCCCGCGCGTTCACAGTGCCTGCTGATCACCATCGCGCAGTGTGTGGGTGATCGATCGTGCGGCGTCGTCGATGCTCTGGCGGAGAAGCGCGGGCCCGAGCTGCGTGCCGTGCACCGTCAGGAGTGCCGCGACATAGCGGGCCGAATCGCCGACGAGACCGGCGGTGTGGAGGTAGAACAGGTCGCCGAGATACATCCAGCCCTGCTTGACCACCACAGTCATGTCGTTGTCCGGGGACAGGAGGCCGAAGGCTTGGGGGAACCCGTCCGCGGCGACCGGGGGAGCGGCGGCGAGTGCGCTCGTGAGGAGGTCCCGGTCGGGCGCGGGCATGTCCGCGATGTGATCGAACACCGCCACGATGTCGACCGCGGTGGTCGTCGTCTCTCCCCAGGATGCCGGGTATTCCGGTGGATTTGTGCCGGACAGACCCAGTCTGCTGCTGATCCGCTCGATCGCGTCGGGACCGTCGAAACGGGTCCACAGCTCGTTCATCGCGGCATCGTCACTCGGCCCCAGTGCGCGCCGGATGAGGTCGAGATCGCGCGGACCGATCGGGGTCGACGCCGCCCGGCTGCGGTCGATGATGTCCGTCGCGAGGATGATCTTGGCCAGTGACGCGGACGGCACCGACACCGACGCGCCCCCGTTGACGGCACGATCACCCCCTTCGCGATCGAGGATCGCTATCCCCACGTCGATGTCGACTGCCGCGGCGAGAACATCGTGCGCCGCGGCCATCGCCGACGCCACGACCGAGGACCTGTCCTGTGGTGGATCACGGGCGACATCCTCCGCCTCCGCCGCTCCACCCACACTGCGAATCGCCAAGCACACGAGAAGGGTGACCACCGCGACCAACGCACACCAGATGACGGGGCGGGAAAGTGGACTCACACGGGTCGGGTCTGCCATCGAGCTCACCCACAGGATCGATACTCGGGTACCTCCAATCCTATTCCGCCACCTGCGAAATGTCGCGGTGACGATAGGTGGAGCAGTGGGAGATGCCCACCAGGTCAGGCGCTTCGACCGTCGACTCGGGAATGCCCACAGCTGACACAGGCGTTGAGACGAGTAGCGAAATCGTGGAAACATCGGAGAAAGCAGGGGTGGGCCCCGAAGATGCCCAGGTCAAGGGTGGTATAGGCTTTGTCGGTCATGAAGTCGGCTTATACGGGTCCGGTCAACGGTGCGCTCGAGACGGTCTACCTCGACCATGCGGCGACAACTCCGATGCTGCCCGCCGCCGTCGAGGCGATGACGGCTGCGTTGAGCACGGTCGGGAACGCGTCGTCGCTGCACGGGTCGGGGCGCGCGGCGCGGCGGGCGCTGGAGGAGGCGCGGGAGTCGATCGCCGCTGATCTGGGGGCGCGGCCCTCGGAGGTGATCTTCACTTCCGGCGGGACCGAGAGCGACAATCTGGCGATCAAGGGCATCTTCTGGGGGCGCAGGGCGGCTGATCCGCGGCGCGTCAGGATCGTCACCAGTTCGGTCGAGCATCACGCGGTGCTCGACGCGGTGGAGTGGCTGGAGAAGCACGAGGGCGCGCAGGTCAGCTGGTTGCCGGTCGATGCCGAGGGCACCGTCTCGCCGCAGGCGTTGCGCGAGGTGCTCGCCGCGCACGCCGACGAGGTGGCGCTGGTCAGTGTGATGTGGGCCAACAACGAGGTCGGCACCGTGCAGCCGATCACCGAATTGGCTTCGGTCGCCGCGGAATTCGACATCCCGATGCACAGCGACGCCATCCAGGCCGTGAGCCAGCTGCCCGTCGATTTCGGCGCGAGCGGGCTGGCCGCGCTGAGCGTGGCCGGACACAAGGTGGGCGGTCCGCACGGTATCGGTGTGCTGCTGCTGGGCAGGCAGGTGCCGTGTGTGCCGCTGGTGCACGGTGGTGGCCACGAACGCGATCTGCGTTCGGGGACCTCGGATGTGGCGGCGGCGGTCGGCCTGGCCGCGGCGCTGCGCGATACCGCCATCGATCTGCCCGCGCGGGCCGCTGAGCTGCGCGCGCTGCGCGATCGGTTGATCGCGGGTGTGCGCGCGCTGGCGCCCGACGCGGTGCTCAACGGCCCGGCCGACGAACGCAGGCTGGCCGGCAATGCCCACTTCACCTTTCCCGGTTGTGAGGGCGATTCGCTGTTGATGCTGCTCGACGCCGCCGGTGTCGAATGCTCCACCGGGTCGGCCTGCAATGCGGGCGTGGCCTCGCCGAGTCATGTGCTCATCGCGATGGGCGTCGAGCCGTGGCAGGCGCGCAGCTCGCTGCGGTTCTCGCTGGGTCACACCTCGACCGGAGCCGATGTCGAAACCCTGTTGACCGTGCTGCCGCAGGTCATCGATCGGGCCAGGGCCGCGGGCCTGGCCGGCGCTAGAGGAGGTGCCTGATGCGAGTTCTCGCCGCGATGAGTGGTGGTGTCGATTCGGCGGTGGCCGCGGCGCGGGCCGTGGACGCCGGCCACGAGGTGGTCGGGGTGCATCTGGCGCTGTCGGCGTCACCGGGCACGCTGCGGACCGGGTCGCGCGGATGCTGCTCGAAGGAGGACGCCGGTGACGCGCGCCGCGCCGCCGACGTGCTCGGCATCCCGTTCTACGTCTGGGACTTCGCCGACCGGTTCAAGGAAGACGTGATCGACGATTTCGTCGCCGCCTACGCCGCGGGGGAGACCCCGAACCCGTGCCTGCGCTGCAACGAGAAGATCAAGTTCTCCGCCCTCGCCGATCGTGCGCAGGCGCTGGGCTTCGACGCCGTGGTCACCGGTCACTACGCCCGTCTGGACGAGGGCGTGTTGCGTCGCGCGGTCGACGCGGACAAGGACCAGTCCTATGTACTCGCGGTGCTGACCGCCGCCCAGCTCTCGCGCGCGATGTTCCCGGTCGGTGACACCCCGAAGCCGCGCATCCGTGAGGAAGCCGCCGAGCGCGGGCTGGCCGTGGCGAACAAGCCCGACAGTCACGACATCTGCTTCATCCCCTCCGGTGACACCCGCGCGTTCCTCGGCGCCAAGATCGGCATCCGCCCCGGCGCGCTGGTCGACTCCGACGGCACGGTGCTCGGCAAGCACGAGGGTGTGCACGGGTTCACCGTGGGCCAGCGCAAGGGGCTCGGCCTGAGCCATACGGCTGCCGATGGCAAGCCGCGCTACGTCACCGAGATCGATCCCGACTCGGGCACGGTCAAGGTCGGTTCGGTCGAAGACCTGCTGGTCGACACCATCACCGCCGAGCGTGCCATCTGGACCTCCGGTGAGCGCCCGAGCGGGCCGATCGAGTGCGTCGTGCAGGTGCGCGCGCACGGTGGCACCGCGCCCGCCATTGTCGAGCCAGATGGTGACGGCCTGGTCGCGCGCCTGCGTGAGCCCCTCAGCGGTGTCGCGAAGGGGCAGGCCATCGTGCTGTACCTGCCCGATGCCGACGGTGGGGACACCGTGCTTGGCAGCGGCACGATCAACGGCACCGACCGCGCGGGTGTCCCGCTGGATTCGGCTGACGCCACGGCATAGTAGGGGCGGGCTCCCAAGGCGTGATGTCGGCACCGGTCGGTGGCGACCGCGTTCGACGACACGAAAGGTGCTGAGCGCGTGACAGTCCGGCGTAGCGAGACCTCCGAGGCCACCTCGGAGCCCGTCGACCCCCTGGTGGGCGGGATCGCCACGGCCATCGGCTCCTGGCCGGGCACCGATCCCCGCGAGGCGGCCGCGACGATCATCGGTGAGCTGCCCGACCTCCCGCATCTGGTCGAGCTGCCCGATCGCGGGATCGGCGCGGACATGATCGGGCGGGTCTCGGCCCTGCTGGTCGATCTGCGCTTCGATTCGACGACCAGGGGTTACCGACTGGCCGCGCGACCGGGTGCGGTGTCGCGCCGGGCCAGGGATCTGCTGCACGCCGACCTCGACGCCATCGAAGAAGCCTGGGAGACACTGGGTCTCGCGGGCACCGGGCGCGTGGTGAAACTCCAGTCGGCGGGTCCGCTGACTCTGGCCGCGGAGGTCGAACTGCCCGGCGGGCACCGCATCCTCACCGATTCCGGTGCGGTGCGCGATCTTTCGGAATCCCTGGCCGAGGGCCTGGTCCGGCACGTCGCCGAGATCCGCAGGCGGTTGGGTGCCGAGGTCGTCCTGCAACTGGACGAACCCCAGCTCACCACCGTCCTGAACGGATCACTGCGGGGCCCGAGCATCCTGAACACCATCCGCGCCCTCCCCGAGCCGGACGCCCTGCACATCATCGACACCGTCGTCAACGCCCAGTCCGCCCCGGTCCTGCTGCACACCTGCGCCTCCCGCCCCGCCCTCACCACCCTCGGCCGCACCGCCGCGACCGCGATCTCCATCGACGCCTCGACGATCACCACCGCCGACCTCGACGCCCTCGGCGAGATCCTCGACTCCGGCAAGAGGATCGCCCTCGGCCTGACCCCCACCGAACCCCCCGCGAAACCGCCGACCTGGCGCGACATCGCCGAACCCGCCGTCCGCCTCATCGACCGCCTCGCCCTGCCCCGCACCACCCTGGCCACCCAGATCCTGGTCACCCCCGCCTGCGGCCTCGCAGGCGCACCCCTGCCCTGGTCCCGCCAAGCCCTCGCCCTCACCACCGAGGCAGCCCGGGCCTTCGCCGACGAACCGGAGTCCATCACCTTCGACTGACCTCGTTGGGAACGGTGCGGAGTTTTCGCCCGAATAGGCCCCGCGACGTGCGGTAACGGTGGGCTGAAGTGTCGGTGGGCTCGACTACTGTGCGGTGTGTGAGTGACAGCGACGGCGTGGTTTCGGTGGGTGTCGAGTCGGTGGAGGCGAGCCCCGAACAGCGGGTGCGGTGGCAGGAGCTGGCGGATGAGGTGCGTGAGCATCAGTTCCGTTATTACGTGCGGGACGCGCCGATCATCAGTGACGGCGAGTTCGACACGTTGCTGCGTGAGCTGCAGGCCATGGAGGAGGCGCATCCGGATCTGCGGACGCCGGATTCGCCGACGCAGCTGGTCGGGGGTGGGTTCGCCACCGAGTTCACCGCGGTCGACCATCTCGAGCGGATGCTCTCGCTGGACAATGTGTTCGACTACGACGAACTGCGCACCTGGGCGAGCCGGGTGGAGGCCGAGGCGGGGGCGAACCTGCAGTATCTGTGCGAGGTCAAGATCGATGGGGTCGCGCTGAATCTGGTCTACGAGAACGGCCGACTCGTGCGCGGGGCCACCCGCGGCGACGGGCGCACGGGGGAGGACGTCACCCTCAACGCGCGCACCATCGCCGACATCCCCGCCGAACTCACCCCGAGCGCGGAGTTCCCGATCCCGGACCTGCTCGAGGTGCGCGGCGAGGTGTACTTCCGGCTCGAGGACTTCGCGACGCTCAATGCCGCGATCGTGGCCGAGGGCAAACCGCCGTACGCGAATCCGCGCAACACCGCCGCGGGCTCGCTGCGCCAGAAGGACCCGGCGGTCACCGCGCGGCGCAGGCTGCGGATGATCTGCCACGGCTTCGGCCGCATCGAGGGTTTTCGCCCGGACTCCCTGCACGCGGCCTACCTGGCCCTGGCCGCCTGGGGCCTGCCGGTCTCCGAGCACACCCGCCTCGTCCAGGGCATCGACGCGGTGATCGAGCGGGTCGCCTATTGGGGCGAGCACCGCCACGACATCGAGCACGAGATCGACGGTCAGGTGATCAAGATCGATCAGACCGCCCTGCAACGTCGGCTCGGTTCCACGTCGCGCGCGCCGCGCTGGGCGATCGCCTACAAGTACCCGCCCGAGGAGGCAACGACCACGCTGCTCGACATCGAGGTCAATGTGGGCCGCACCGGCCGGGTCACCCCGTTCGCGGTGATGTCACCGGTGAGCATCGCGGGCTCGACGGTCGCCATGGCCACCCTGCACAACGCCTCCGAGGTCAAACGCAAGGGTGTGCTGATCGGTGACACGGTCACCATCCGCAAGGCCGGTGATGTGATCCCCGAGGTGCTCGGCCCGGTGGTCGACGCGCGCACCGGCGCCGAACGCGAGTTCGTGATGCCGACGCACTGCCCGAACTGCGGCACCGAACTGGCGCCGGAGAAAGAGGGCGACGCCGACATCCGCTGCCCCAACCAGCGGCACTGTCCGGCGCAGCTGCGTGAGCGCGTGTTCCACCTCGCCGGTCGCGGCGCGTTCGACATCGAGGCACTCGGCGACAAGGCCGCCGACACCCTGCTGCGCTCCGGGGCGATCCTCGACGAGGGCGACCTGTTCGACCTCGACGAGACCAAGCTGCTCACGGTCCCGCTGTTCACCAATCAGAAGGGCCAGATCACCCAGAACGGTCTGCGCCTGCTGGAGAACTTGCAGACGGTGAAGGACCGTCCGCTGTGGCGGGTGCTCGTCGCGCTGTCGATCCGCCACGTCGGCCCGACCGCCGCGCGGGCGCTGGCCGCGGAGTTCGCCAGTCTCGAGCGCATCGAGGCCGCGTCGGTGGAGGAACTCTCGGCCACCGACGGCGTGGGTCCGACCATCGCCGCGGCGGTGGCGGAGTGGTTCACCGCCGACTGGCATCGTGCGATCGTCGACAAGTGGCGCGCGGCGGGCGTGCGCATGGAAGACGAACGCGACCAGTCCATCGACCGCAATCTCGAGGGCCTGTCGATCGTGGTCACCGGTTCCCTGCAGACCTTCACCCGTGACGGCGCGAAAGAGGCGATCCTGGTCCGCGGCGGCAAGGCCGCGGGCTCGGTGTCGAAGAAGACCGCCTTCGTGGTGATCGGCGAAGCCCCCGGCTCGAAGGCCGCCAAGGCCGAGGAACTGGGCGTCCCCATCCTGGACGAAGACGGCTTCCGCCTGCTCCTGGCAGAGGGCCCGGCCGCCGTCACCCCGGAGCCCGTCGAGGACGCGGCGCCGCCTGAGTCCTCGGATCCCGACCTGGACAACTGATCACCAGGCTCCGGTGGTGTCGACCACTCGGCCGATGATTACCTGAGAGCCTGGTGATCAACCGTCCAGCACCGGTGGTGGCGATGCGGATGGGGGAATCAGCGCGGGGTGACGGTGACGGAGTTGCCGATCTGGGTGCGGAAGTCGAACGCGGCGCAGCGGCCGTTGTGGACCTGCACCTCGCGGCGAGGCTGCTTCTTGATGTTGGTCTCGATCACGATGGTGACATCGGTGCCGGCCATCGAGCACACCTTCGACACCGGCGCGTCGGTGTAGCGGACCGTTCCCGCCCCCTGACACGAGTTGGTCGAGTTCGCCAGGAACACCCGCGCCGTCCCGTTCGGGCACGGATCGGCCGCCGCGTTCGGCGCCCCGAGCAACACCATCGGCACCGCCGCACCGGCGCTCACCGCCGCGACGACAACCCCACGAACCATCATCCGAACCGCCATCACGCGCACCCATCCTCGTCGTCGACACAATCGGCGACCTCCCGGCCGCATTGCCCAGCATGCTAGTTCCTCACCCCCACAACCCGCCCACCGAAAGTCCAGGAACAACAAACCAACGCAAGAACACGGGCAACTCACCGGGAACGCCCAGAACCCGCCCACCGACCAACCGGCGGCCCGGCGCAAGCACTCACATCCGGCAAATAGAGACGCGCAGCAGCAGGTGAGCACATGGGTAACTCGCCGGGCACGGGCGAACCCACACCCCCACACCACCGCCGGTCGCGTCCCCAACTCGCCCGGTCCCTTAGTCTGGCCAAGAATCTCGGAGAGGCGGAACTGTGCTGCGTAGTTTTCAGGTGTCGAATCATGGGTCGTTGGCCCAGGCGCAGCAATTGCGGTTGAGTCGTGGGGCGGGTAATCCCGTTTCGGTGCCCGTGACCGCCGTGCACGGCGTGGCCGCCGCCGGGAAGACCAGCCTGATCGACGCGCTCGCCCAGATGCGTGACGCCGTGTTGCATTCGGTGAGTGGCTGGGATCCGTACGCGGGTCCGGTGCGTCGACCGCATCTCGGATTCGCCGACCGCCCTTCGGAATTCGTGGCGGGCTTCGTCGCCGAGGGTGTGCCGTACACCTACGGTTTCCGGCTCGACAACGCCGATGTGATCGCCGAATGGCTCTACACCCATCCGCGCTCGCGCAAGCGGATCGTGTTCGAGCGCACCGGTGACCAGATCAAGATCGGCCCGATGTTCGAGGCCGCCCGCTACGGGGTGGCGGCCCTGGTGCCGCTGGTGCGGCCGAACGCGCTGCTGTTGAGCCTGGCCGGGCAGCTCTACGCCGAGGCGCTGGTGCCCGCCTATCGCTGGTTCGCGGCGAATCTGCAGGTCCAGCAGGGTGCGGTCGATACCGCCGAGCTCGCCCTCGACCTGGGCAGCCACATCTCCCGCTCATCCGACAACGCCGCCCGCCTGCTGATGCTGCTGCGCACCGCCGACCTCGGCATCGAGGACCTGCTGGTGGCCGAACCCGATCCGATGTACGCCGACTACCTGCGCGATCTGGACACCGAGATCGCCGCGCTGGCAACCAGACTCGACCACGGCGGCGCCGAGCCGATCCTGCTCGAGCGCGAACTGAGCACCGTGCGCGCCGCCCGCGACGCGCTGTATCGCCGGATGGTCGATCGGCGCGGGGTCGGCCTGGGCCTGGTGCACGAGGGCATCGACGTGCCGTTCGAACTGGCCGACGAGTCCACCGCCACCCGCTCGCTGCTGCGGGTGCTGCCCGCCATGCTCGAGGCGCTCGACACCGGCCAGGTGCTCGCCGTCGACGACCTCGGCGCGGGTCTGCCGGTGGAGGAGACCGATCGTCTCGTGCAGCTGTTCCAGAACCCGGAGACCAATGCCCGTGGCGCGCAATTGATCTACACCACCGGCAACCGGGCGCTGATCGACCGCGGCAACGGCCGCTCCCAGCGTCGGCGCTGCGCGGTCTGGCAGCTGCGTCGCGAGCAGGGCGTCAGCGAGCTCACCCCGCTGTAAAGGCGCCCGGAACCGCCTCCGCGTCCAGCGCCTAGCATGGGCGGCATGCTCGAAGTGGTGATGGCGCTGGCGCTGGTGACGATGCTGGTCGTGATGATCGGTGCCATCCTCGCCCGGCGGCGGGGCGCGGGCGGCGGGGGAGCGAACCTGGAACAGGGGTCGCTGTATGTCACCGGGGTGAGCCCGCTGCCCGAGATGACCGGCGAGCACTTCGTCACCATCACCGGCACGCTCACCGGGCCCTCGGTCACCGGGAAGGTGGTGTACCGCCGTTTCGTGTGGGACGCCGCGCAGTGGCCCGCGATCGGGGACCAGCTCGTCGTCGCCTACCCGCCGAACAACCCGGACAAGTGGTTCGCCCAGCATCCCGGCCTGCGCTGAGCGAGGCGTGTGCGCCCGCCCTGAGCGTCAGCGGCCGGTCGATGACAGGGTGCGAGCGAGTTCACAGCCGCGCGGGTGCGATCATGCCCAGATGCGCGCTGACCACGATCCGACCCCCGAGACCGGTGTACTGATTCGCCCGGCGCGGCCCGACGAATACGACGCCGTCGCCGAGTTGACGGTGCAGGTGTACGTGGGTGACGGCTACGTCCCAGAGGACGACGACTACGCCGCCGAACTCGCCGACGTCGCCCACCGCGCGACCGCGGCGCAGGTACTCGTCGCCGTCCACGACGGCCGGATCGCCGGTTCCCTCACCGTCGCGGAGCCGGGCACCACCTACGCCGAGATCGCCCGACCCGGTGAGCTCGAGTTCCGCATGCTCGCGGTGGCGAAGCAGGCCCGCGGACACGGTGTCGGCACCGCGCTGGTGCGTGCCGTGATCGAGGAGGCGCGGGCGGGCGGCTACGAGGCGGTGGCACTGACCACGATGGCCACCATGTTCGACGCGCACAGCATCTACGAGCGGCTCGGTTTCGTCGCTGTGCCGGAACGGAACTGGATGACCCACGACGGCCTGCGGCTGTTCGTCATGCGCCTGCCACTGGTCAGTTGAGCACCGTGGCCACGATGCCGGCCAGGTAGCCCAGACGCGCCACCTCCGAGGGCCGGAATTCCGGTCCGCCCGGTCGGCCGAGCAGCAGGGCCTTGCCGGTGTCGCCCAGCGGGGCGGCGGCCAGCTTGGTGTCCATGTCGCGCCAGATCTGCGGCACCCAGTCGGCGTCGCCGTCGAGCAGCGAGGGCTTCTCGATCGGCATCCACGGCGCCGAACCCGCCTGTGTCTCAGGGGCACTCGGGCTGCCGACGACCCGGTAGGCACCGGACGGGCCGAGGCCGATGATCGTCGACCAGCCCACGCGCAGCACGCGCGGCACCCCGTCGACGAGCACCTGGAGCCGATCGTCGCGGGCGTTGGCGACCTGGTCGATCAGCTCGAGCTCACGATGGGTGTCCAGGACCCCGGAATAGGGCCGGATCGAGTCGACGGTGACATCGTGCACGGACTCCGCCGCGGTGATGAGGGTGTCGGGCAGGGCACCGGTCGGGACTTCGACGACGAGGTCGTCCACCGCGAACCCGGCGCCGCGTTCGACGACATCGAGCGAGAGGATGTCCGCGCCGACCCCGCCGAGGGCGAGTGCCAGGGAGCCGAGGCTTCCCGGTCGATCCGGAAGTTGCACGCGGAGCAAGAATGACACGTGCGTTCCTTTCCTAGGGCGCGGCCGGGGTTGTTCGGAACGAATACCCGGTCAGCCAATACTTACACCCCGGTACGCGGGTTATCGACTCGAAGTATGACCCCAACCGCCCGACATGCGCGAACTTTCGCGCACGGCGAGCGGGTCCGGCCCCTCGGCGAGGCCGTCCGCGGCCACGCAGGGCGCGGGATCGGGGCACGGCGCTGCCAACTAGGCTGTACCCGACTACTGCCCACCGAAGCCGAAAGGGGTCCCGCGGTGCCCGCAATCTCCCGTGACGAGGTCGCTCACCTCGCCCGGCTGTCCCGCCTGGCGTTGACCGACGCCGAACTCGACCAGTTCGCCGGTCAGCTGGATTCGATCCTCAGCCACGTGCGGACCATCTCCGAGGTCGCCGCCGACGTCCCCGCCACCGCGTCGCCGAACCCGACGACCAATGTGACCAGGCCCGATGTGGTCGTTCCGGGACTCACCCCCGAGCAGGCGCTGGACCAGGCGCCCGCGGTGGAGGAACAGCGCTTCCTGGTCCCGCAGATCCTGGGAGAGGGCGAATGAGCGAGTTGACCCAGCTGTCGGCTTCCGAGCTGGCGGCCAAGATCCACGGGGGCGAGGTGTCCTCCACCGAGGTCACCCAGGCGCACCTGGATCGCATCGGCAAGGTCGACGGTGAGCTCAACGCCTTCCTCCACGTCGCGGGTGACGAGGCCCTGGCCGCGGCCGCCGTGGTCGACGCCGCACTCGCCGCGGGCGAGACCCCGGTCTCGGCGCTGGCGGGAGTTCCGTTGGCGCTCAAGGACGTTTTCACCACCACCGACATGCCGACCACCTGCGCGTCGAAGATCCTCGAGGGCTGGCGCTCGCCGTATGACGCGACGGTCACCTCCCGGCTGCGCGCCGCGGGCATCCCGATCCTCGGCAAGACCAACATGGACGAGTTCGCGATGGGCTCCTCCACCGAGAACTCCGCCTACGGCCCCACCCGCAACCCCTGGGACACCACCCGCATCCCCGGCGGTTCCGGCGGCGGTTCGGCCGCGGCGCTGGCCTCGTTCCAGGCCCCCCTCGCCATCGGCACCGACACCGGCGGCTCGATCCGCCAGCCCGCCGCGGTCACCGCGACGGTCGGCGTGAAGCCCACCTACGGCACCGTCTCCCGGTACGGCCTGGTCGCGTGCGCGTCCTCGCTGGACCAGGGCGGCCCGTGTGGTCGCACCGTGCTCGACACCGCGCTGCTGCACGAGGTGATCGCCGGGTACGACCCGCGTGACTCCACCTCCCGCAATGTGCCCGTCGCCCCGGTCGTGGAGGCGGCCAAGCAGGGCGCCAACGGTGACCTGAAGGGCGTGCGCGTCGGTGTGGTGCGCGAATTGCATTCCGACAGTTACCAGCCCGGCGTGCTCGGTTCCTTCGACGCCGCGGTCGCGGTGCTGAAGGAACTCGGCGCCGAGGTGGTCGAGGTGTCGTGTCCGAGCTTCGAGTACGCGCTGTCCTCGTACTACCTGGTGATGCCCTCGGAGGTGTCGTCGAACCTGGCGCGCTTCGACGCCATGCGCTACGGCCTGCGCGCCGGTGACGACGGCAGCCACAGCGCCGACCAGGTGATGTCGCTGACCCGCGAGGCCGGTTTCGGTCCCGAGGTGAAGCGTCGCATCATCATCGGCACCTACGCCCTCTCGGCCGGGTACTACGACGCCTACTACGGCCAGGCGCTCAAGGTCCGCACCATGATCGCGCGCGATTTCGACGCCGCCTACGAGCAGGTCGACGTGCTGGTCTCGCCGACCAGCCCGTTCACCCCGTGGAAGCTGGGCGAGAAGGTGAACGACCCGCTGGCCATGTACCTGTCGGACCTGTGCACGCTGCCGACCAACCTGGCGGGCCACCCCGGCATGTCGGTGCCCTCGGGTCTGTCTGCCGACGACAACCTGCCGGTGGGCCTGCAGATCATGGCGCCCGCACTGGCCGACGACCGCCTGTACCGGGTGGGCGCGGCCTACGAGGCGGCGCGTGGCGCGCTGCCTGCTCCCGCCGGAGTCTGAGTTCGGAACGGGGTGCGCCAGCCGAATCGGCTTGGCGCACCCCGTTTCTCAGTTGACGGAGGCCGCGGCGCGGGTGCCGACGGCGGCGGTCATCGCGCCGAAGCCCGCGCGCAGATGCTTGCCGAGCGCGAGCACCACCACCGGGCTGAGCCACCCGGCCAGGGTGAACCGGGACTCGTAGCGGCTGCGATTCGGACCCAGCGACACCACGGTGTGCGAGCGCAGGCTGTGCAGCGCGCCGAGGGGCACCGGCTTCATGGCGTAGCTGAACTCCGAGCCGGGGGTGTGGGTGCGGATCCACTCCCGCTGGGCGCGGGTGTTGGGGCCGAGGCGCACCTGCATGTCGATGGGGTCGCCGGGAACCAGCGTGCTGGCCGCCTCGACGCAGAAGGTGTTCCATTCGCCGTAGTGCCCGAAATCGGTGAGCACCTCCCAGACCTTCTCGGCAGGGGCGTCGATCTCGATCGTCTCGTCGATGACTAGAGCCATGCGTGCAAGTTAGGACATGTTCTAGTTTTCGGCAACCGGGCCGGTCAGACCAGGCGACGGCGGCGCTTGCGCAGCGCGTCGATGATCACCGCCGAGGCCGCCGTCACCGCGAACAACCCGAGCGCGGTGCGCGCCAGCGGCCACAGGGTGGGCTGGTCGGCCGGGTCGGTGCTGGTGGCGAAGACGTTCTCGACCACCGGTGCGCCGTACTCCTGCCTGCGCGAATTCACATCGACCGCGGTGAAGGCGATATCGGCCATCACCGAGCAGCGGGCGCGGGAGAAGTCGTCGGCGCGCTGCTCGCAGGCCGCGTGGATGCGCCGGTTCAGCGCCGCGTCCACCGAGCGCCGCGCCCACGCGCCCAGCGGCTCGTCGAAGCGCTCGGCGTAGCGCAGCATGTCGTAGCCCAGGTCGTGGGCCTTGCAGGCCGGCTGGAACTCCGCGGGCAGCGTCACGGGGGAAGAGCAGTCGCCGCCCGGGTTCACCAGCAGACCGTTCTCCACGGCCGGGTCGTAGCCGAACTTGTAGCCGAAGTCGCGCGGGATCAGCGCGGGCGCGTCGGGGTCGTCGTCGGTGAGCGCGCGCACCACGGTGGCCGCCGCGACGTTCTCGGCCGCGTGCGGGGTGGTGCCCAGCGCGCCGGGCGAGGACATGATGACGGCGGCGGCCATGGCCAGCCCCGCGGTGCACAGCGCGACACCACTGCGGCGGCGGTGCTGGCCCTGGGCGGACGCGGAGGCGGCGGAGACTGCGGTACGGCCGGCGGCGGGTACCGGGCGAAGCGGGGTGTTCATGGCCTCCGACGGTAAGGAGCGGGTCGTGCGACGGGCATCCCGCTGCGGACCGGTTCTGTAGGGCGCACGGGTGGGTGACCCGGCGCCGGGGTCACCCCAGGGTAGGGGGTCCGAATTCGCTCGTGGGTATGAGGCCCGGTGACCGGGCGGTTCGTAGGCTCGCAGTCATGACCGGACATCTGCGCTCCGCCGCGCGACCCATCACCGCGCGAACCTGGTTCGACCTGGCCACGGTGGCGGTCGCGCTGATCTTGTACAGCATCGCGTGGCCGACGCTGTTCGTCACCCACGAGGTGCCCGCGGCCATCGCGCCCCTGCTGTCGGCGCTGGCGGCGTTGCCGATCCTGCTCGTGCGGGTGAACCCGTCGCTCGGCTGGGCCATCTCGGCCGGGTCGGCGCTGCTGCTGTCGCTGGCGCTGAACCCGACCGAGGGCAACGACCTGCCGTTCCAGGTCGTGCACGTGATCGTGCTGTTCGTGCTGCTGTTCGCGGTCGCGCTGCGGGCCTCGGTGCCGATCGTGGTGGTCGCGTGGGCGGCCACTTCGATGCTGTTCGCGACCACCATGCCCGGCTCGGAATCGGGGCCGCTGTGGGGCTGGCCGATCGGCTTCGGCGCGCTCGCCCTGTTCGGATACCTGCTGCGGATCCTGGTGGTCTCGCGGCGGCGGCTCGAGCAGCAGGAAGAGGTGACCGAGCTCGAACGCGCGCGCAGGGCCATCCTCGAGGAGAAGGCGCGCATCGCCCGTGACCTGCACGATGTGGTCGCCCACCACATGTCCATGGTCGTCGTGCAGGCCCAGACCGCGCCCTACCGGATCGTCGACATGGACCCGGCCGCGCGCACCGAGTTCGAGTCCATCGGCGCCACCGCCCGCACCGCGCTCAACGAGATCCGCGGGATGCTCGGGGTGCTGCGCAGCGACGGCCAGCTGCCCGAGCACGCACCGCAGCCCACCGCGGCCGAAGTGCCCGCGCTGTGCGCCTCGGCGCTGCGGGCCGGGATGCCGGTCGAATGCACCGTGGTCGGGGACCTCACGCTGGTGCCGGACACGACCGGGCTGGTCGTCTACCGGGTGGTGCAGGAATCGATGGCCAACTCCGCGCGGCACGCGCCGGGCGCGCCGGTGCACGTCACCGTCGCGGTCGATCCGGGCCTGGTCACGGTGACCGTGCGCAACGCACCGGCGACGAGTGTGCCGCGCCCGGCGGTCGGCGGCGGCCACGGGATCGACGGCATGCGCACCCGGGTCGCCGCGGTCGGCGGCGAACTCCACGCGGGACCGACGACGACCGGCGGATTCGAGGTCTCGGCGAAACTGCCCACCCACTAGGGTGGTTGGGTGGCTATTACCGTTTTGATCGCCGACGACCAGGCGATGGTGCGGCAGGGTTTCGGCGCGTTGCTCGCCGCGCAGCCCGACATCAGCGTCGTCGGGGACGCGCCCGACGGCAAGGTCGCGGTGGCCGAGGCCAAGCGGTTGCGTCCCGATGTGGTGCTGATGGACGTGCGGATGCCGGAGATGAACGGACTCGACGCCGCCCGCGCGATCCTGGCCGCCGGTTTCGAACCGCCGGTGCGGGTGCTCATGCTCACCACCTTCGACATCGACGACTACGTCTACGAGGCGCTGAGCCTGGGCGCGAGCGGGTTCCTGCTCAAGGACGCCCCGGCCGAGGAACTCGTGCGGGCGGTGCGGGTGGTCGCCGACGGGGAGGCGCTGCTCGCGCCGACCATCACGCGCAGGCTGATCGCCGATGTCACGCGCAGGCGCAACACCGTGCGCACCCCGGCCGCGCCCGCGCTGTCCTCGCTGACGCCGCGCGAGCGCGAGGTGCTCGAACTGGTCGCCAAGGGGCTGTCGAACACCGAGATCGCGGCCTCGCTCTACGTGGCCGAACAGACGGTGAAAACCCATGTCTCCAAGGTGTTCTCGAAGCTCGGGTTGCGCGATCGGGCGCAAGCGGTGGTGCTGGCGTATGAATCCGGCCTGGTCGTCCCCGGCTGAGCCGCGGCGCTCAGCCCGGGCAGACGCCCCCGCGCAGTTCCGTCAGATGCCGGTCCAGCAGCAGCGCCATCCGGTCCAGCAGCGCGGTGGTGTCCTCGAAGGTGCCCGAATCCGCCTGTGCGGCAAAGGCGACCGCGAGCTGACCACTGCCGATCGGGACCAGCCCGAACTGGCGCACCGTGTACACGCCGGTGTCGTCGTCGGGGCCCCAGCCACCCTTGAACTCGCTGCCGTCGAGCAGGCCCAGGCCCCAGCCCTGCTCCGGGGTGATCTCGCCCATCAGCGCGGTGACCGCCTCGGTGTAGGGCAGGCAGGGCAGCCGCGAGGCGAAGCGCACCTGGTTGGCCAGCGACCACTCGGTGCTGCCGAAGGAGGTGTACTCCATCTCGGTGCGCTTGCCCGCCTCGCCGGTGATCGAGTCACCCGCCTCGTCGAGGATCTGCTGCACGGCCTCGGCCGCTTCCGGTCCGTCGCCGAGGGATTCCCACAGTCCATAGGCGGCGTCGTTGTCCGACACCGTGATCGCGGCGCGCACCATCTCGAAGATCGACTGGTTCTGCTCGTGGCGCAGCGCCGCGACCGCCAGCGGCACCTTGATGGTCGACCAGGCGATGCCGGAGGTCCAGTCGCCGTAGATCGTCATCCGGCTGCCGCCCACCGGCATCAGCGCCATGCCGACCTGACCGGGCAGCGCGGACTGCAACTGGGTGAAATCCGCGGCCAGCGAATCGGGCAGCACGATGGAAAGGCCGGGATGCCAGGGGTCGTCGCTGTTCACGGTGACCGTCGGTGCGACCGGGGTCGCGGTGCCGCTGATGACACACGAGGTGGACACCGCCGCTGCCGAGAACACCACCACACACTGCAGCAACCTGCGGCAGGCAGCCGCCTTGCCGGTCGAGAACACTACCGAATCCTCCCCACCACCCACTGCGCGTCGGCGCCCTGCTTCGGCGGTGCAAACTACTCGTCGAGCGCGCCCGGACAGTACCGGACGCCTACCGACAAGTCTCACCGATCGGCGGCCAGAATTCGAATGAGCGTGGTCAGGCGGCCGAGCGGCTACGATGCTGATCCGCCACAGGCGTGGGAAGGGGGTCGCGGTGCTCGAGAGCGGTGAAGTGTTCGCCGGGTTCACCATCGAGCGGTTGCTCGGCCAGGGCGGGATGGGCACGGTGTACCTGGCCAGGCATCCGCGCCTGGACCGGTTGACCGCGCTCAAGCTGCTCAACCGGGATCTGTTCGCCGACGAACGGATTCGCGCCCGGTTCGAGCGGGAGGCCGATCTGGCGGCGGGGCTCGACCATCCCGGCATCGTCACCGTCTACGACCGTGGCACCGAGGGCGAGCAGCTGTGGATCAGCATGCAGTACGTCGACGGGGTGGACGGCGCGACCGTCGATCCGATGACGCTGCCGCCCGAGCGGGCCGTGCAGATCATCGAAGGGGTCGCCGACGCACTGGATTTCGCGCACGAGCGGGGCGTGCTGCACCGGGACGTGAAACCGGCCAACATCCTGCTCGCCAGATCCAGCGGTGGTCAGGGGGAGCGGGTCTTCCTGACCGACTTCGGGATCGCCCGCCTGCGCGCCGATTCCACCCACCTCACCCAGCAGGGCATGTTCACCGCGACCCTGGCCTACGCCTCGCCCGAGCAGATGACCGGCGCCGAACTCGACCATCGCTCCGACCAGTACTCCCTGGCCTGCGCCCTGTACTGGCTGTTCACCGGCGTGGCACCCTTCGACTCACCCGACCCGAACGAGATCATCCGCGGCACCCTCTACCTCGGTCCACCGCCTTTGGCCCTGCGCCGCCCCGGCCTGCCCCCTGTCATGGACGCGGTCCTCGCGGCCGCCATGGCGAAACACCCCGCGGCCCGCTTCGATTCGTGCACCGCCTTCGCCAAGGCCGCCCGCCAAGCCTTGACATCGACCACCCCACCCGTCCTCCCGCGCCCGGTCCCCAACCCCGCGCCGCCCTACCCACCACAGCAACCCGCCCCGGCCGGACCCTTCCCACCCCAGGGCCACCCAGCCCCCGCCTACCCAGCTCCTCCCATACCACCTGCACCCCAAGGTAATTGGCAGCCCCAAGCTCCTCGCCCGCCGGCAGTGCCGTCCAGCCCGCCCCCGCACCGCCCACCCGCAGCGCAAGCGCCCGCGCATCCCTACGGCACGCCCCAGCAACAGCCGCCGCAGCATGCGCCGCAACAGCCGCCACCGAATCAGCAGTCACAGGTGCCGCCAGCTCAGCAGCCCCAGCCCCAGCCGCCGTCGCAGCAACAGCCACCACAGGTGCCGTCGCCGTCGCCACAACAGGTGCCGCCGGCCCAGCAGCCCCAGCCGCAGCCGCAGCCGCAGCAAGTGCCGTCACCGTCGCCGCAGCAGGTGTCGCCAGCCCAGCCGCTGCCGAATCAGCAGTCACAGGTGCCGCCGGCTCAGCAGCCCCAGCCCCAGCCGCCGTCGCAGCAGCAGCCACCACAGGTGCCGTCGCCGTCGCTGCAACAGCCGTCGCCGTCGCAGCCACAGGTGCCCCCAGCCCAGCCGCAGCAGGTGCCACCGCAGCCTCCGCAACCGCAACAAGCGACGCAGTCGCCGCCCGATTCACAGCCCCTGAACCCGGCGCCTGTTGCGGCACCCGGTGGCGGGAAAGCGCCTCCGCAACCCGTTGCCGAAGCCGCGTCTTCCCTTGCGGAGAAGGGTGTTTCGGGATCGGATCGGGAGATTGCTGCCGAGACGAATGCATCCAGCGGCACGGCTCTGCCGGGGAGCGGTATCGGCCTCGAAAGCACGACCGACGTATCCGGCTCGGCGGCGACCGATGTGGTGGCCATGCCGAACGCCGGGGTGCTGGACGCGGAGAACGCGGCGGCACAGACGGACGTGACGGCGCTCGCGGAGCCCCCGGGGTCCGCTGCCACCGCCGATCTCAGTCGGCATCGACCTCCACCTGCACCTGGCTCGAGTGATGCGGCTCAGCCGGATTCGGGTGGTGCAGCCCTGCCGGGTTCAGGTGGTGCGGTCCAGCCCCGTTCGGGTGGCGAAGCTCTGCCGAGTTCGGGTGATGCGGTCCAGCCCGGTTCGGGTGGTGTAGCCCTCCCGGGTTCGAGTGGTGCAGTCCAGCCGAGTTCGGGTGGTGTGGCCGAGCCCGGTTCGGTCGATGCGGATTCCGAAGCCGCACCGGTGATCTCGCTCGACAAGCACGATCCCTCCGGCGAGGTGATGGGATCGCCGGGGTTCGGTTCGGCGGCCGACCCCGCATCCGGCGGTCCCGGTTCCGATGTGGCGGTTGGCGAGATCGCGGCACAGGAGGATCAGGGAGCACGAGCGAACCCGCTGGGCGGTCATGCTTCCGGAACCGCCGGGCGCGCAGATCTACAGGGTGTCGAGCGCGCGCAGCCGCCGGTCGCGCAGGCGGGTGCTCACGACGGCGGACTGGTACCGCGTGGGCCAGAGGGCGAATCCGCCGTGGTCTCCACACCGGCGCAGGTGAGCGCGCCGGGCGGACAGCCGGTGGGTGCGCAGGCTGGTGCTCCTGATGGTGGATCGGTGCGGCACGGGCCGGAGGGTGATCCCGCTGTGGCGTCCGCACAGGTGCATGCGAGCCCGCAATCGGGTCCGCCGGTGCCAGGGAATGGGCAAGGGGCCCAGCAGATTCCGCGGATGGCGCCGGGGATGGCGCAGCAGGCGCCCTGGCCGGGTCCGCGACCGCCGAGGAGGCGGCCGGTGCGGCGGGGGATCTCGCGATTGCATCGGCTCGGGTGGCTGGTGTTCGCGGCGCTCCTTGCTGCGCTACTGGTCCTTGTCGGGGCATTGGTGGTTGTGGCGTTGCCCGATGGTGACGAGGATGCCGCGGCCGACGCGGCGACGAAGGCGCCGTCGAGTTCTATTACGGCGGTGGGGGATTCGTTCCAGGCCAGCAGGCGGATCTTCTCCACGCTGGTGCCGCAGGGTGGGATGACCGAGGGGCCGGGGTATCGCGGTGCGCACTGTGTCGCGGTGCGCAGTGTCAGTGATCTCGAGTGGAAAGAACCTGCCCTGCAGTGGAATCCGATCACCGCAGGCTGGCAGTGCGAGCGCACCGGCACCGGTGCGGCGGCGGTGGGCTATCTGGTGCTCGAGTATCCCACTGCCGCGCAGGCGCGTTCGGTCGTCGAGGCGCTGCCCGCGCCGATCCGCTTCTCCGGTGACAAGGACGACATCTCGTTCTCGATGCGCCGCTGGGTGGTCGAGGATCCGGCGAACAGCCGGGTGGCGACCGCCCACCAGGTGGTGAGCTTCCCCGGCGACCCGTCCCGCGCCAACTATGTGGTCGCGGTGAGCCGCTGGGGCAGCAGCGGGGTCGACGGTGCCCCGCGCCCCTCCGCACTGGACGAGGTGATCGCCTGGTGGGAGGAGGTGCCGCTGTGAGTGCTCAGTCCACCGCGAGCGCCGCCACGATCGGCATCCGGGCTGCTCGCAAGGCGGGTGGGATGGAACCCAGCAGCGCCAGCCCGAGGGCGACCGCGCCGTAGAGCACCAGGATCGGGCTCGCCTGGTAGACGATGTCGATCGTCATCGCGTGCCCGATCGCCACGGTGGCCAGGTATTGCACCGCCGCCCCGATCACCAGCCCGATGGCCGCCCCGACGATCCCGATCCCGGCGGCCTCGGCCAGCACCGACCGCAGCAGGAACTTGCGGTTGGTGCCCATGGCGCGCAGCACGCCCAGTTCCCTGCGCCGTTCCAGGACCGACAGCATCAGCGTGTTGAGCAGGGCCACGGTCGCCACCAGCACGACGATCCACAGGATCATGCCGCTCATCGCCGCACCCTGCTCCACGCTGCTGGAGATGGCCGCGAGCTGTTCGGCCCCGGTGTCGACGTGGATCGCTGCGGGCACCACCGTCCGCACCGCCGCCTGGACCGCGACCGGATCCGCGTCGGGCTCGAACAGCACGGCCAGGATCGTCTCGCCGGGGCGCTGATACCACTCCCGCATCTGGTCGATGTCCATCATCACCACCCCGGACACGGCGGTGAAGTACGGAATCACCTGCAGCACCGGTGTGGTGCGCTCGCCGGTGGGCGTCGGCATGGTGATGGTGTCACCGACGTCGAGATCGAGCGAGCGGGCAACGTCGCGGGTCACGACGACGCCCTCCTGTCTGCCCATCTGCTCGATCACCGCCGGGTCGACGGCGCCGAGGCGGGCGTTGTCGCCCTCGGCCGGATACCCCTGCAGCATCACCCGCCCGCCGCCGACCGTCGCGAACGCCATCTGCGCCGGTTGGACCTGCGCGACCCCCGGCACGGCCGCGACGCGGTCGGCGAGTTCGGCGGGCAGCATCGGCCCGGTCGGGAACTGTTCGGCCGGGCTCGGGCTCACATAGAGGTCGGCGTCGGCGAGGCTCTCGAACGACTCGGTCGCCGAGTCGACCATGTTGGCCGAGGCACCACCGAGGGCGACGACCGCCGCTACGCCGATCATCACCGTCATCGCGGTGGCCCAGACCCGGCGCGGGGCGCGTTCGAGGGTGGTGGCGCCCAGCGCACCCGGCGCGCCGAACCAGCGCGCGATCACCGCCGCCGCGCGCACGATCGGCCCGGTCGCGGCGAAGCACAGCAGCACCGCGGCGGTGAACGAGGTCGAGATCGCGGCGAGGGAGAGCCGCCCGAGGTCGAGGAATGCCAGGGTCACCGCCGACGCGGCCAGCGCGAGCCCGACGACCAGTGCGGCCCAGCGCAGCACCACGCCCGTCGCCGCGGCATCACTGGCCTCCACCGGTGCGAGCGCTTCCACCGGTGCCACCTTGTACACCTGTCTGGCCGCGATCCCCGCGGCCAGTACCGTCGCCAGGACGCAGGCCAGAATCGCCACGGGCACCGCGTAATTCGGCACGAGGAACTCGGTACGCGCCTCCACCGACTGCACGATCGCCGCGGGCAACCGCCCGATCGCGAACCGGCCCATCAGCACCCCGATGCCCGCGCCGATCACACCGCCGATCAGGCCGAGGAGCGACGCCTCGACCAGCAGATCGCGCACCATCGGCCCGCGCTGACCACCGATCGCGCGCAGCAGCGACAGCGTCGGCCTGCGCTGGGCCACCGCCATGCTCATCGCGTTGTAGATCAGGAACGCCGAGACGATCAGCGCCGCCGCCGAGGACATCAGCGTGGAATAGCGCATGATCTGGATCGCCCCGCCCGCCTGCGCGGTCCGCAGACTGGGTTCGGCGACCACCGCCCGCCCGTCGACGGCGGTGGTGAGCGCGGCCCGCAGCTCACCGATGTCGGTCTCGGGGGCGGCGATGATCTGCACCGAGTCGAGCTTGCCGACGCGGTCGGTGAGCCGCTGCGCCAAGCCGAGCGGCGCGGCGACCACGTGCCCGCCGTTGAGCCGGTCGGTGGTCTCGGCGTCGAGCACACCGGCCACCGTCGCGGTGCCCGTGCCGATGGGCAGCGTGTCGCCCTCCCGGTAGCCCATCGCGGCGCCGACCAGGACCCCGTTGGGGGTGTTGATCAACTTGTTGGTGAAGCCCGACATCGGTCCGGCCAGATCGCTGCCGAGGGCGGTGATGCTCGTGTCCGCCCCGATCAGCAGCGCCCGATCGGGCCCGGTGCCCAGCGCGCTGCGCAGCATCGGCACCGCCGCCGACACGCCGGGTGTCGCGGCGATCGCCGGCAACAGTGCCTGCTCGAAACCGGCGTCGGTGATCCCGGTGACCTCCAGAGCCGCCGTGCCCGCCAGTCCCTTGGTGAGCCGGTCGACCGACCCCGTGACCGACCCGGAGATGCTCAGCACCGCCACCAGCAGCGCCGCCGACACCGCCATCACCGCCGTCGACATGACGGTGCGGCCGGGATGACGCACCAGTTCGCCGATGTTGAACAGCCGCAACCGATCCCACAGTGCGGCGATCATGCCCGCACCTGGGCCGGGACCACGTCGTCGGCGCCGATCCGGCCGTCGTGCAGGGTGATCACCCGATCGCAGTAGGCGACCGCGCCCATGTCGTGGGTCACCATCACCACGGAATTGCCCTGTTCGGTGATCTCACCGAGTAGGGCGAGGATGGCCGCGCCGGTCTTGGAGTCCAGATTGCCGGTCGGTTCGTCGGCCAGGATCAGCGGCGGGTCCATGATCAGGGCCCGCGCCACCGCGACCCGCTGCATCTGTCCGCCGGACAGTTCCGCGGGCCGGTGCTGGGCGCGATCGCCGAGGCCGACGAGGTCGAGCAGTTCCAGCGCACGCGGCTTGGCCTTGCGTAATCCGGTGCCGTCCAACAGTTTCGGCACCGCGACGTTCTCCCAGGCCGAGAGGGTCGGCAGCAGATTGAAGAACTGGAAGACGAACCCCACCTGCTCGAGCCGGAACGCGGCCTGCCGATCCTCGTCGAGATCGCCGATCTCGGTGCCGCGGAAGCGAATCGAGCCCTCGTCGGGGCGATCCAGGGCGCCGAGCAGGTGCAGCAGGGTGCTCTTGCCGGAGCCGGACGGTCCGATGATCGAGGTGAACTGCCCCGCCTCGATCCGCATGCTCACCCCGTCGAGCGCGCGCACCGTCTCGTCCCCGATCCGGTACTGCTTGATCACCCGCGTCAGTTCCAGCATCGGCGGCTGTGGTGTGTCGGTCTCCAGCATGTGTTGTCCCCCAAGCATGTTCGATTGTGGATTGTCAGCGTGCGAGCACGTGCGAGCGGATGGTACGGCCGACGGGCCGGTGGGTGTCGAGAATCGCGCGCAGTGCGGGTTGTTCGGCGGCCAGTTCCAGATAGGCCTCCACCGCCGTGTTGCCCTCGAACTCGGCCTGCTCGAGTTTGGCGTGGAGGTGGTTGTTCCAGCGGTAGTCCAGGGCCCGCAGCAGCCCGTCGATTCCGCCGAAGAGTCGGTCCAGCTCGGGCAGACCGGCGAACAGGCCGGGGTCGGCGGGGTCGATCGCCGCCCTGGCCAGCACGGTGTGCACGATCTCGGTGCGTTGGTGCTGATCGGTCCAGGTCATGGGCTTCACCTTCCGTGATCGGTACCGATGACGCTACGGCCGTCGACCGGGCGATTCGTCGTGCCCGGGACCCGACTTCTTCTCCTACCCCGGTAGGACGCCGGGACCGTTCCCGGGACGATGCTCGCGGTGGGTGCGCCCGCTAGCCTGGCTACATGGATGTGGTCCACGCCATCCCCGGCGCCGAGCCGAGCCGGACACGGTTCGTGGCCCGGCCGTGGGCGATGGCGCGGCGGCTGGTCGAGGCGGGACGGGCCCGCATGGAGTCGCTGCCGTTCGACTATCCGCCCGCGGTGATCCTCGCCGCCGACCTGGCTTTGCTCGCGATCACCGTCGCCGCGGTCGTGCAGCGGCACTCCTATTTCCCGTCGCTGCTGCCGCTGCTGGCGATGCTCACCGCGTTCCTCCCGATCCCGCTGTTCGTGATCTTCGGGGTGAAACCGCACCCGGTCCTGCTCAAGGCCTGTGGACTGCTGTCCTGCGCGCTGTTCCTGCTGCAACCCGTGCCCGCCGATTTCGCACCGTTCGTGCTGGTCATCGTGGCCGGGGAGGTGGCCGCGATCGCCCCGCGCGGCATCACCATCGGCTTCACCGTGGTCGCCATCGCGCAACTGGTCGCCTTCGACCTCGCCGGGAACATACTGTGGGGCGCCGACGGCCAGCGGCTCGACGGCCTGCCGATGTACGCCCTGGGCATCCTGCTCGGCATGTTCGTCGGGGTGATGCTGCAGTACCAGCGCAGATTCCTCTATCAGGAACGCGAGAATCAGGCCATCCGCGCCGGTCAGGCCGCCGACGAGGAGCGGCGGCGGATCGCGCGCGAGGTGCACGATGTGATCGCGCATTCGCTGTCGATCACCCTGCTGCACCTGACCGCGGCCCGGCGCGCCCTGCAGACCGACGACGACGTCACCGAGGCCGTGGACGCGCTCGTCGACGCCGAACGGCTCGGCCGCCAGGCGATGGCCGACATCCGCCGCACCGTCGGCATGCTCGATCAGGGCAAGGGACAGATCACTCCCGAACCGGGCGCCGCCGACCTCGCCGAGCTCGTCGGCGACTTCCGCCGCGCCGGACTCACCGTCGACTACACCCGCACCGGAGATCTGACCGCGGTCGCCGGTGCCGTCGGCCACGCGCTGTACCGGATCGGGCAGGAATCGCTGTCCAATGTCGCCAAACACGCCCCCGGCACGGCGGCGACGGTGCGCCTGGACATCAGCGCCGAAGCCGCGACCCTGGTGGTGCGCAACGCGCTGCCGCCGGGCCCGCTCGCCCGCCGCGACGGCGGGATGGGCGTGCGCGGGATGCGCAAACGCACCGAACTGCTCGGTGGATCCATCATCGCGGGCAGCGCCGAGGACAGCTGGATCGTCCGGGCGGGTTTTCCGCTGAAAACCGCGCCGTGCCCGATCGTGTCGGGCCTGCTCCGACCCAAACCCCAGGAGGACATGTGACGGCCGCCGCGCCCATCGAGAACCCGGTGACGGTGCTCGTCGTCGACGATCAGGAACTCGTGCGCGGGGGATTGCGCCGCATCCTGCGCCGTCGCGACGGCTTCACCGTCAGCGAGTGCGCCGACGGGGACGAGGTCGCGGCCGCCGTCGCCGCCGATCGCCCCGATGTGGTGCTCATGGACCTGCGGATGAAGCGGGTCGGCGGGATCGACGCGACCCGGCTGCTGCGCGCGCGTCCCGACGCGCCGCCGGTGCTCGTGCTCACCACCTTCGACGACGACCAGCTGCTCTCCGGTGCGCTGCGCGCGGGGGCGGCCGGATTCCTGCTCAAGGATTCCCCCGCCGAGGACCTCATCCGCGCGGTGCGCACGGTCGCCGCCGGTGGGGCGTGGCTGGATCCCTCGGTAACCGGGCGGGTGCTCACCGCCTATCGGACGGTCAAACCGACCGGTACGCGCGCCGATCGGCGGCTCGGTGAGCTGACCGCCCGCGAATACGAGGTGCTCGAACTGATCGGGCGCGGCCGGGTCAACAGTGAGATCGCCGCGGAGCTCGGTATCTCCGAAGTCACCGTGAAAAGCCACGTCGGACACATATTCGGCAAGCTCGACCTGCGTGATCGCGCCGCCGCGATCGTGTTCGCGTTTGACCACGGCGTGGTGTCACCGGGAGAATCCACCTTCTGACACGCGGGCTCCGCAGGGCCCGCATGGAGTGGGAGGCGGACGCCGGTGCAAGCACCTGGGTCACGGACGGGGAGCAGGTTCGGCCCGTACGAGTTGCGGTCGATGCTGGGCAAAGGCGGGATGGGTGAGGTCTACGAGGCCTACGACACCGGCAAGGACCGGGTGGTCGCCCTGAAGTTGCTGGCCGAGGAGCTCGCGCAGGACCCGGCCTATCAGGTCCGGTTCCGCCGGGAATCCCAGGCCGCGGCGAAACTGGCCGAGCCGCACGTCATCCCGATTCACGACTGGGGCGTGATCGACGGGGTGCTGTTCATCGACATGCGCCTGGTCCCCGGCACCGATCTGCGGAGCGTGTTGCACACGGGCGGGCCGCTGAGTCCGGAGCGCGCGGTCGCCGTCGTCGAGCAGATCGCCGCCGCCCTCGATGCCGCGCACGCGGGCGGACTGGTGCACCGCGATGTGAAACCGGCCAACATCCTGGTCACCCCCGCCGATTTCGCCTATCTCGCCGACTTCGGCATCGCGCACACCGAGGGCGACAGCGCGGTGACCCAGGTCGGGATGGCGATGGGCTCCTACATCTACATGGCGCCGGAGCGCTTCGACGTCGGCCCGGTCTCGCACCGTGCCGATGTCTACTCGCTGGCCTGCGTCCTGCACGAATGCCTCACCGGCGCCTCCCCGTTCCCCGCGGCCAGCATGAGCGTGCTCGTCCGCGCCCACCTCTCCGAAGCGCCGCCGCGCCCCAGCACCTTGCTGCCCGGCCTGCCCGCCGCCCTCGACGACGTCATCGCGCGCGGCATGGCCAAGGACCCCGCCGACCGGTACGCCACCGCGGGCGACCTGGCCATCGCGGCCAGGGACGCGCTGGCCTCGGCCTTCCACGGTGGTGCGCCGCGTCCACCGGCCTACCCTGCCTACGGACAGCCCGGCGCCTACCCCGGGACCGCGCCGAACGCCCCCGGCCGCTCGACCGGATCCCACCCGACCCCGGTGGTCGGCCGTGATGTGCCCGCCGGTTCGGCCGCTGCCGTGATGCGCGGAGTGCCCGGCGGTTCCGGAACCGGCGCTGCGCCGTTGGCCGGACCCGGTGGTTCGCGTGGCTCCACCGGCGCCATGCCGTTGGCGGGCCGAGATGGCCCCGCTGGCGTGCAGCGTGGTGCGACCGGATCTGTGCCACTGGTGGGCCGGGACGCTCCCGGGCCCGGATCCGGTGGGCCGCGTGGTGTGCCTGGTTCCGGGACCGGTGCTACCCCGTTGGCAGGTCGAGATGTGCCCGCTGGTGCGCAGCGTGGCGCCAGCGGTTCCGTGCCGTTGGTGGGTCGGGACGCTCCCGGCCCCGGAGTCGGCGGGCCGCGTGGTGTGCCGGGCTCCGGGACCGGTGCTTCACCGTTGCCGGGCCGGGATTCGCCTGGTGCGCCGCGTGGTGCCACCGGTTCTGTGCCCTTGGTGGGTCGAGATGTGCCTGGTGGGCCCGGATCCGGGGGGCCGCGTGGTGTGCCCGCGGGCTCTACGTCCGGTGCTGTCCCGCTGGCCGGCCGTGACAATCCAGGACCGGCCGGTGGGGCGCGTGGTGGCTCCTCGGGTTCGGGCACCGGTGGTCATCCGGTGGCGGGTCGGGATGCTCCCGGACCGGCGGGCGGGTCGCGTGGCGTGCCAGGTTCCGGGACGGGTCCCGTGCCGGCCGGCTCCACCAGGACCGCGAAGAATGCCGGGTCGGTGACCGGTGCCGGGCGCGTTGCGTCCGGTGCGGAGGACGACGAGGACGATCAGCCGCAGCCGACGCCCACCGGGGAGTTCCGTGTCGTCGGGGCGGTGACCGCGACCGGCGGCATCGAGACCTCGCGCAGCCAGACCTCGGCCACCGGCGCCCAGCCGACCCTGATCATCCGTCCCCCCGAGCCACGTCCCGGCTCCTCGGACACCACCGGCTTCCGCCGCGTCCCGGTGGAGGGCTCGGGCGAGGTGTCCATCCCGGCGGTGATCCAGCCGACCGGCCCCGCCGAAATCCGCGTGGCCGACACCCATTTCACCCCCCTACCTCCCGCCGACGGCCCGGTCGAGGCTCCCGAGCCCCCACCGGCCTACACCCCCGACCAGGGCCTGCCCCGCATGCGCCCGTTCCCCGACGCCCACCTCTACGGCGGCGACCACCCCGGCGAAACCTCGGGCCCGATCGCCCAGCCCACCCCGCCCTACCCGGCCCCCACCGGCCCCCACCGCCTCGCCCAACCCCCACACGCCGCGGCCCAGCCGCCAGGCCCCGACTCCCAGCGAGCGAACCCGACTCAGCGCTACTCCGGCGAACACCCTGTTCCCGCAGCACCATTCACGCCCCCGACGGAGCAATACCGCCCACCGCCGAACCCCCGCTCGGCCCCCACCCAGCACTTCGCAGGCGACCCTGACGCCCGCTTCGGCCCCGCCGGTGCGTCACCCGACGACGAGCGGAACACCCCGGACACCCGATTCGGTTCCCCGGCAGCACAATTCGGCGACGAACCCGGCCCTCGTCCCAGCGCACCAACCCAGCGCTATGGCGACGATCCCGATGTCGGCTTCGGCTCCGGCACAGCAGGGTTCGACAACAAGGAGCACGGATCGGACGACGGCTTCGGTCCAGCCGAGACGCCATTCGGCGCCAAGGCGCATGCCGAGGACCGTTTCGGCCCCACTGGCGCCCCGTTCGATGACGACCGCAACGCACCCGATGCCCGATTCGGCGCCTCGGCAGCGCAATTCGGTGACGGACACGGTCCGCGTCCCGGCGCTCCGACCGAGCGCTACGACGACGATGCCGGTTTCGGCTCCGGATCGGCCGATCGCTTCGGCCCCACCGGTGCCCCGTTCGATGACGACCGCGACGCGCGATTCGGCGGCTCGGCAGCGCAATTCGGTGACGACCGCGCCCCGCGCCCGAGCGCCCCGACTCAGCGCTATGGCGACAACTCCGATGCGGAGTTCGGTTCTGACGCGGCTGCGTTCGCCACCCAAGGCGATGGGCCGGACACCCATTTTGGCTCCCCCGCTGCACCTTTCGGCGCGGACCGAGGTTCGACACGTCCCGTGGCCCCGACTCAGCGCTACAGCGATGATCCGGACGCGGGGTTCGGCCCTCGGCCCGGATTCGACGACGACGAGTACGACGATCGTGACGTCGGGTTCGGTGCGCCCACCGAGCAGTACCCCGGCCGTGCTCCGCAGGGGGATCCGCAAAGGTTCGCCGCTACACAGCATTACGGTGCGGCGGGGCAGTTCGGGCCGCCGACCGAGCAGTTCGATCCGGCGGGGTTCGATGCGCAGCGGGCGGCGCCGACGCAGCATTACGGCGGTGCGCCGACCGAGCAGTACGACGCGGATCCGCAGCGTGCGCAGGCGACCCACCAGTACCGCGGCGGGGCTGCGCCGTTCGCCGCGCATCAGGCGGCGCCGGGCGACCACGACGATCCCGCGGCCGCGACCAGGCAGTACACCGGTTCCGGTGAGCCCGCCTACTCCCAGTACGACGACGCTAACGCCTACGGCGACCACGCCTACCGCGATCCGGCCCATGGCCCCGATCCGGCGTACGGTCCCGAACCCGCCTACGACCCGGGCCGGCAGCACGAGCCCCGGCGCAACCGCGCGTGGCTGCTGCCGGTGTTGCTCGGCGTGGTCGGTCTCGTCGTCGTGGTCATCGGCGGGGCGATCGGCTGGCGCTTGATGTCGTCCGCCGATACCACCGACACCACCGCCGCCGCGACGACCGCCGAGTCGCCGGCCGGGGCGGGTGGACCCACCGCGACCACCGCACCGCGCGCCACCACCACCGCGCCGACCACCACGGCGGGCCCGGTGACCCTGCCCGCCGGCGCGCAGCCCTGTGAATCCGGCGCCGCCGGGGGCGCATACGGCAGCGCGGCCGTCGGCACCACGGTCACCAGCTGTGGTTTCGCCGAAGCGGTCAGGGAGGCGTACGTGGCCGGTGGCACCAGCGGCCGCACCGGCCCCCAGTCGGTCGTCGCGACGAGCCCGGTGACCGGCCGCGCCTACACGATGACCTGCACCCCGGACGGCAAACTCGTCACCTGCACCGGCGGTGACAACGCCGTGGTCTACGTCTACTGACCGGCACCGGCCGCGGCCCGAAAGCCGCGGCCGGACAGGTCAGTTCGCCGACGACGCCACGGCGACCACCACATCGCCGAGCCGCTCGATCGTGTTCGGATCACTCCACGCCGTGGCGATCGACACCCCGTCGGCCACGACGTCGGCACCCGCCGCCCGCAGCCGATCGGCGATGTCCTGATTGATCACCTCACCCGGCCCCGCCGTGATCACCGCGACCGGTTTCCCCGCGATCACCGGCGCAGGCCCGGAGCCGGAGTGGGCCAGCCAGGTCAGCACACTGTCGGCCAGCGGCGCCACCACACCGCCCTCGGCCGCGAACAGCAGCACCCCGGCGGCCTCGAGCGTCGAACGTCGCAACTGATTGGCGATCAGCGGCCGACCGTCCTCGGTGTCGAGCTCGGGGCGGTACGCGGGCAGGGTGTCGAGTTCGGCCAGCGTCACCACATCGACACTGTTGCGGATCCCGACCCGCTGCGCCTCGCCCGCCAGCTTCTGCGCGTCGGAGTCCGCGTCGGTGTCGGCCACCAGGGCGAGCAGATACGACATCGCGACTCCTACTTCGCCCCGGCGAGAATCTTCTGCGCCGCGGCCTCGAGCGCCGCGTCGTTGGCTGCACTCAAATCGACCACGCCGACACCCGCGACGCGATCGGCGAGCGCGTGATCGGTCTCGCGCAACCGCAGCACGAAATCCTCGGCCACATCGGAGGTTCCGGTGCCGTGCCCGAGCACGACGAAGCTCTCCGTGCCGATCTCCTCGAGCAGCGCCACGGCGAGATCGTCGAAGTAGCGCAGGTACACCTGATGGTCGTCGTGGCCGGTGTGCCGCTCGACCGTGCGCAGATGACGCGCGGCCGAATCATGGTTGCGCACATCGTGTTCGGTGTCGCTGACCCCGGTGGTCCCCAGATCGAAGTGCAGGATGCGAGCCTTCTCCGCATCCATCGCGACGGCGAACAGACTGCCCGACCCTTTGAGTTCCGGTGTGTCACGCAGCAATTGACGCGCGTGCTCGATGTCGCCGATCGACACCCGACCATCGTGCGGACGGTGGAACACCTCGCGGTGCCCGTTCATCTTCACCGCGAGGCGATCGCCGGACTCCTGCTCGACCTCGTCGGCGAGGTCCTCCCACAGGGTGACGAACTTGGTCCATTCCAGATCGCGCGGCGCCGGATGGCCGGTGATCGCGTCCAGTGTCTTGCGCGTATGCGAATTCATAGGGCTTCTCCTGAGAAGACGATCTACACGGAACGGTCGATGGTGACCTTGAGGTTCTTCATGATCGGCTGGTCGCTCTGCGTGCTGTAGTCGCCGATCGCGCACAGCACATTGAGTTCGGGCATGTACCCCGCCGCGCAACCGACCGGAATGTCGTACGGAATCACCTTGTAGCGCTGCACCGAACGCTTGCTGCCGTCGCGCGCGATGCTGGTGATGTCGACCTCGTCGAACTCCCGCAGACCGCGTTCGCGCATGTCCTCGCGGTTCATGAACACCAGGGTCCGCAGGTTCTTGATGCCCCGGTACCGGTCGTTGTCGGAGTAGATGGTGGTGTTCCACTGGTCGTGCGAGCGCATGGTGGCCAGCGTCAGCATGCCCGGCGCCATGGTCAGATCGGGCAGTTCCGCCGCCGAGAACTCGGCCTTGCCCGAGGGGGTGAGGAAGATCAGCTCCCTGGCCGGCTGCTTGATCCGGAAGCCCAGCGGCAGCCGCACGCGCCGGTTGAAGTCCTCGAACCCGTCGAGCACCTTCGACATGGTGTCGCGGATCCGGTCGTAGTCCTCGACATAGGACTCCCACGGAGTCCGGCTGTCGGGCAACGCGATACGCGCGATCCCCGCGACGATGGCGGGTTCGGAGCGCAGGTGCGCCGAGGCGGGCTTCTTCATCCCCTTCGACAGGTGCACCATCGCCATCGAGTCCTCCACCGAGGTCCGCTGCAACCCGCCGCGCTGCTCGTCGCGCTCGGTGCGGCCCAGGCACGGCAGGATCAGCGCGCGGGCACCGTGCACGAGATGGCTGCGGTTGAGCTTGGTGGAGACCTGGATCGTCAAGGCGCACTTGCGCAGTGCCTCGTAGGTGTAGGCGGTGTCGGGCGCGGCGAGCGCGAAGTTGCCACCCATCGCCATGAACACCTTCAGCTTGCCCGCCTGCATCGCCTCGATGGTGGCGACCACGTCGTAGCCGTCGGCGCGCGGGGACAGGATGCCGCACACCTCGTCGAGCCGGTCGAGGAACTTGGCGGGTGGCTTGTTGTCGATGCCGCAGGTCCGGTTGCCCTGCACGTTGCTGTGCCCGCGCACCGGCGACGGACCCGCGCCCTCGCGCCCCAGATTGCCGCGCAGCAACAGCAGATTCACGATCTCGCGAATGGTGTCGACGCCGTGCTCGTGCTGGGTCACCCCGAGGCACCAGCTGATGATGCTGCGGTCGGCGTCGCAGTAGATCCGTGCCGCCTTGCGGATCTCGGCCTCGCTCAACAGGGACTGCTGCTCGATCAGCGACCACGGCGTCGCCTCGACCCTGGCGCGATAGTCGTCGAAGCCGACGGTGTGGCGCTCGATGAACTGGCGATCCAGCGCCTTGGGCTCGGTCTCGGATTCCTCGAACACGGCCTTGGCCATGCCGCGGATCAGCGCGAAATCGCCACCGATGCGCGGTTGCAGGTTCAGCGTGGAGGTCTTGGTGGAGTGGAAGGTGGCCATCTGCATGATCTCGTGCGGGATGATCGTGCGCGTCGCACCGGCCTCGACCAGCGGGTTGATGTGCACGATCTGGGCGCCACGCCGATCCGCCTCGGCCAGTGCGGTCAGCATGCGCGGCGCGTTGGAGGCGGCGTTGACGCCCATCACGAACAGCGCGTCGGTGGTCTCCCAGTCCTCCAGATCGCAGGTGCCCTTGCCGGTGCCGAGCGCGGCCTGCAGCGCGCGCCCGCTGGCCTCGTGGCACATGTTCGAGCAGTCGGGCAGGTTGTTGGTGCCCAGCTCGCGCGCCATCAGCTGATAGAGGAAGGTGGCCTCGTTGCCGAGCCGACCGGAGGTGTAGAACGCCGCCTGGTTCGGGTCGTCGAGCTCACGCAGGGCCGTGCCAGCCAGGTCGAACGCCTCGGCCCAGCTGATCGGGACGTAGTGATCGGTGTCGGGGTCGTAGACCATCGGCTCGGTGAGCCTGCCCTGGTCCTCGAGATCGTGGTCGCTCCAGGTCGACAGCTCGCCCACCGAATGCGTCGCGAAGAACTCACGCCCGACCCGCTTGTGCGTCATCTCCCAGGTGACGTGCTTGATCCCGTTCTCGCAGATGTCGAGATGGATGCCCTTGATCGAATCGGGCCACGCGCACCCCGGACAGTCGAAACCGCCGTTCTCGTGGTTCATCTTCAGGATCGCGTGGGTGCCGAGGAGCGGTTCGCGCTCCTTGACGATCATGAACTCGCTGACCGCCTTCGCCGCGCCCCAGCCTGCCGCCGGGTGGTGATAGGGCTTGAATTTCGGCGTGGCGGCCCGGTCGGCGTCACCGCTCGGGCCGTCGTCGGGGTCGAACCGTCTGGGCGGGCTGGCTACCATGACACATTCCCTTCGACGAGATGTTCGAAGTCGGTCCTTGTCACTCACTCCTGGGGGAATCCTCCTCCGCGCAGGTCACGGTACGGCGTAGGCGGGCCGGGGTGCCAAGACCGAATTCCGACCGGTCGATAGGCCGCGGTTATCACCGCCGATCCGCCCCCGAAACCGCCTCGCGGAGTCCATCGCCGCAGGTTGACGGCGTGCGCGCGGGTCGGGCACCCTGATTCCTCGGCCCCGCCGGGCCGCCTCGAGCGACCGATCTCCGGAGGAAATCTTGCGCACCATGCCGACGCTGGAGCGCCCGATCATTCGCCGGTTCACCACCGAGATCGATCACCTGCCCGCCGCCCGAGTCTTCGTCGGCCTGGCGATCCCCGGCCTGATCCTGATCGCGGCCGGCCGCACCGACCTGCTCATCTACGCCGTGTTCGGCTCGTTCACCGGCATGTACGGCTTCGCCGAGGCACCGCGGCAACGACTGATCCACCAGTGCGAAGCCGCCGTGCTGCTGGTCGGGTCCGTCGGCGCGGGCATCCTGCTGGCGCGCCTGCACGCCTCGCCCGCCGTGCTGGTCTCGGCCGTCGCGGTGTTCGCCGCGCTCGCCTCGCCGCTCACCGATCGGCTGGGGCTGCGGCCGGAAGGCCCGTTCTTCGGGATCTTCGCGTTCGGCGCGATCGCCATGGTGGCGGGCGCCCAGCCCGACCCGGTGCTCGCGCTGGCGATCTGCGCGGCCACCGCGGCGCTGTGCGTGCTGGTCGGCTACCTCGACTCCGCCCGCCGCGCGCGTCGCGTCGATGTGCTCGCGATGCCCGCCCCACCGCACCGGACCGGCCGGGTCTCGCTCGTGCAGGCGGGCCGCTACGCGCTGGCGATCTCGATCGCCGGTGGGATCGGACTGCTGCTCGGCGTCGGCCACGCGAACTGGGCGATGGCGGGTGCGGCGGTGCCACTGGCCGCCGCTGATTCCCGCGGCCGGATCACCCGCGGTGTGCACCGCGTGCTCGGCACCTTCCTCGGCCTCGCGGTGACCGCGCCGCTGCTGCTCCCCGGACCGGGTCCGGCGGTGCTCGCACTGGTGATCATCGCGCTGCTGTACCCGACCGAACTGTTCATGGCCAGGCACTATGCCGTGGCACTCGGCTTCTTCACCCCGCTGATCATGGCCATGACCGAGCTGGCCGAACCGACCGATCCGCTCACCATGCTCACCGACCGCGGGATCGACACGGTGCTCGGTGTCGCGGTGGGAATCGCTGTCGCCCTGCTGATTCGCGAACCGGTTGCCGACGCTTCATCCACGTGCGAGACGCAGGCATGCACGGCCATGCATACTGGCGACATGGCTGATGACAACGCACAGTGGTACTACTGCCTGAAGCATCACACGGCCGAACAGGGCAAGACCTGCTGGTACGGCGACCGGATGGGCCCGTACCCGGACAAGGCCACCGCCGAGCAGGCGCTCGAGATCGCCAGGGCGCGCAACAAAGCCGCCGACGACGAGGACGACTGACCACCTCGGCACATGCTGTTCCGGCAGCTCGAGTACTTCGTCGCCCTCGCCCGCGAACGCCATTTCGCCCGCGCGGCCGCCGCCTGTTACGTCTCCCAGCCCGCGCTGTCGGAGGCGATCCGCAAGCTCGAACGTGAGCTGGGCGTGCCGCTGGTCCGCCGCGGCCACGCCTTCGAAGGGCTCACCCCGGAGGGGGAGCGGCTGGTGCTGTGGGCGCGGCGCATCCTGGCCGACCGGGACGCGCTCGAACAGGAAGTCCTCGCGCTGCAGACGGGTCTCACCGGCGCGCTGCGGATCGGCGTGATCCCCGCGGCGTCGGGGACCGTCGCCCTGCTCACCGACCCCTTCTGCGCCGCGCACCCGCTGGTGCGGGTGCGGATCGAGACCAGCCTGCGCTCGCGCGACATCGTCGAACGGATCCGCCGGTTCGAACTCGACGCCGGGATCGTCTACGGCCACGGCGTCGAGTTCGACGGGCTGGCACGCACCCCGCTCTACGAGGAGCGCCACGTCCTGCTCGCGGGCACCGACCTGCTGGCGGGCCGCGCCGAGTCGATCACCTGGACCGAGGCGCTGGAGATGCCGATGTGCCTGCTGCACAAGGGAATGCGTGGCAGGCAGATCATCGACGACGCGCTGGCCACCCGCGGCCTCGTCGCCACCCCGCAGCTGGAGACCGATTCGGTGCTGGCGCTGCTCGCGCACGTGCGCACCGGCCGCTGGGCCTGCGTCGTGCCGCAGCCCTGGCTGCACACCGTGCCCGCGCCCGCCGGGGTGCGGGTGCTCGCCCTCGACGACCCCGCCGTCACCGCGCGGATCGTGCTGGTCACCCAGGACGCCGACCCCGGCTCGGTCCTCGCCAGAGCCCTCACCGCCACCGCCCGCACCGCGGGCATCGACGACACCCTCACCCGCGGATCGGCCTGAGCCCGAAATCAGCTACACCCCGGCAACCGGCCGGTACGCTCCACCCCATGGGCACCCGATTGCTGCTGTCGGCGGTCATCCGCCTGGTCGGTTCGATCGCCCTCGGTGTGCTGGCGGGGGTACTCGTCGGCCTGCGCAGTGATCCGGCCATGGGCTCGCTGGCCGGAATCGCCACGGCCGCCGTCGTTTTCGTCGTGATCGGCTGGCTGGTGCTGTGGCCGATGGACGCCGAGCGGACCCGGCGCAATGCCCGGCGCGAGGACTTCCAGCCGTTCATCGAGGAACTCTCGGTCGTTGCCGCGACCCTGAGTGGGCTGGTCGGCATCGTGGTGATCCTGGTCGTCGGCCGGTCCGGGGAGGGGCAGGTCGCGGCGGCGACCGCGCTGGGCGGTGTCTTCGCGGCGTGGGCGGCCGTGCACCTGATGTATGCCGCGCGCTATGCCTATCTCTACTACGAGACCCCAAGGGGCGGGATCGATTTCAACTCCGAGGACCCACCCGCCTACCGCGATTTCTTCTATTTCAGCTACAACCTCGGGATGACGTATCAGGTCTCCGACACCGACGTCTCCGACCGGCGGGTGCGCGCGATCGTGCTGCGCCACTGCCTGCTGTCCTACGCTTTCGGTACGGTCATTCTGGCGACGACGATCAACCTGGTCGCCGGTGTCGTCACCGGCTGAGTGAACCGCCCGCAAGCCAACGAGCGATCGGCACGACTGATGAGCAGAGTCACCGCACGGCGCAAGACCACCCGGCTGTCCCCGGCCGGGCGCATCCAGCGGCCCGACACCCTCGCGGTGGAGGAACCGCTCGAGATCCGGGTCGACGGCCAATCGCTCACCGTCACCATGCGCACCCCCGGCAACGACATCGACCTGGTGCACGGCTTCCTGTTCGGCGAGGACATCATCGGCGCGGTCGACGACATCGTCACCGCCCGCTACTGCGCGGGCACCGACAGCGAGGGCCGCAACACCTACAACGTGCTCGATCTGCGCCTGCGCGCGCCGGTCCCGCTGCACACCCGCAACTTCCTGACCACCGGCTCCTGCGGCCTGTGCGGCAAGACCGCGCTCGACGAGGTGCGCACGCACACCCGCTACCCGATCCCGCACGACGGCCTCACGCTGTCCACCGACGTACTCGCCGGGCTGCCCGCCCAGCTGCGCACCGGACAGAAACTGTTCGACGCCACCGGCGGCCTGCACGCGGCGGGCCTGTTCACCGCCGACGGCACGCTGCTGGCGCTGCGCGAGGACATCGGCAGACACAACGCGGTGGACAAGGTGATCGGCTGGGCGATCCGCGAGAACCGCGTCCCCGCCCACGATCTGGTGCTCGTGGTGAGCAGCCGCGCGTCCTTCGAACTCGCGCAGAAGGCGGTGATGGCCGGCATCCCCGTGCTCGCCGCGGTCTCGGCGCCCAGCTCGCTCGCCGTCGACCTGGCGGCCGAGTCGGATCTGACGCTGGTCGGCTTCCTGCGCGGCGAGACGATGAACATCTACACCGGTGAACACCGTCTGAGCTGAGTGTTTCCCGGACCCGGTGGGCGATCGGCCATACTGCCCAGTACGGTGTCGGGACGGCTACCCAGCACCGAAAGCCCGGGGGAGTTCACAAACGAAGATGCTTCACATTATGACGATTGATCGACGCCGTCGTGTTCGGACGGTGCTCACCGCGCTGCTGGGCGCGGTCGTGGTACTCACCGCAGCCTGCGGTACCGAACCCGAAGCCGAACCACCCCAGGTGACCAGAACGGCGCCGGTCATCGATCCCGGTGCGGGCGGCGGCGAGTTCTCCGTCGCGCTACCGGGTTCCCTCGCCGCCGACTTCGCCGAACTCCAGCAGGGTTTCCGTGGCCGCGCCGGGCTGGCGATCATGCCGGTCGGCGGCACGAAGATGGTCACCTTCGGGAACTGGACCTCCGGTCCGGCCTGGTCGACGATCAAGGTCCCGCTGGCCATCGCCGCACTCCGCGCCAACAGCGGTTACGCCGCCTCGGCCTCGTCCGCCATCACCGCCTCCGACAACGGCGCCGCCGACACGCTGTGGGCCTCGCTCGGCTCGGGCGTCGACGCCTCGGCGGCCGTGCAGGGCGTGCTGCGCGAGGGCGGTGACAACGCCACCACGGTGCCCACCACGCGCACCCGCTCGGACGCCTCGGTCTACGGACAGGCCGAATGGACGCTGGCCGATCAGGTGCGCTTCGCCGCGCAACTGCCCTGCGTGCCGCAGAGTCAGCGCGTGCTCGACCTGATGGGCCAGATCGTGCCGAGCCATCGCTGGGGCCTCGGCGCGTTCGGCAGCTCGGAGTTCAAGGGCGGATGGGGGCCCGATCCCGCGGGCAAGTACCTGGTCCGCCAGTTCGGCCTGATCGATTCGCCCACCGGCCGGATCGCCATCGCCTTCGCCGCGCAGCCGGATTCGGGTGCGTTCGGCGACGGAATGACCATGCTGGACAAGATGACGACGCTGCTGTCCGGGCATCTGAGCGAGCTGGCCGGAGGTCGCTGCGCCTGATCGGCGCCGGTGCGGCAAGATGGTCGCCATGCGCATCGGAGTCTTGACCGGCGGCGGCGACTGTCCAGGGCTGAACGCGGTGATCCGGGCTGTTGTCCGCACCGCGAACGGCCGTTACGGCGATGCGATCGTCGGCTTCCAGGACGGCTGGCGCGGGCTACTCGAGGATCGCAAGATCCGGATCCACAACGACGACCGCACCGACCGGCTGCTCACCAAGGGCGGCACCATGCTCGGCACCGCGCGCACCAATCCCGACGTGCTGCGCGCCGGACTCGGCCGGATCAAGCAGACCCTCGACGACAACGGCATCGAGGCGCTGATCCCGATCGGCGGCGAGGGCACCCTGACCGCGGCGAGCTGGCTCTCCGACGAGGGCGTGCCGGTGGTCGGCGTGCCCAAGACCATCGACAACGACATCGACTGCACCGACGTCACCTTCGGCCACGACACCGCCCTGTCCATCGCCACCGAGGCCATCGACCGCCTGCACACCACCGCCGAATCCCACCAGCGCGTCATGCTGGTCGAGGTGATGGGCCGCCACGCGGGCTGGATCGCGCTCAACTCCGGCATCGCCGCGGGCGCGCACCTGACCCTGGTCCCCGAGGAACCCTTCGATGTGGCCGAGGTGTGCGCCATGATCAAGAAGCGTTTCCAGCGCGGCGACAAGCACTTCATCTGCGTGGTCGCCGAGGGCGCGCATCCGGCGCCCGATTCCGGATTCGCCCTGCGCGAGGGCGGGATCGACGAGTTCGGGCACGAGCGCTTCACCGGCGTCGCCCAGCAGCTGGGCTCGGAGATCGAACGCCGGATCGGCAAGGAAGTGCGCACCACCGTGCTCGGGCACGTCCAGCGCGGCGGCAGCCCCACCCCCTACGACCGCATCCTGGCGACCAGGTTCGGCGTGCACGCCGCCGAGGCCGTACACGCGGGCCACTTCGGCCAGATGGTCGCGCTGCACGGCACCACCATCAGCCTGGTCCCGCTGTCGGAGGCGACCAAGCAGCTCAAGCGCGTTCCGGTCGAACGGCTCAGCGAGGCACAGGCGTTCTTCGGCTGAGCTGTCACAGGGGTTCGGTACGGTGGCCGTATGCGCACTGGTCGAGTGATCGTTTCGGTACTGTTCGCTGTCGCCGCGTTGGCCACCGGCTGCTCGGATTCGTCCGAGGACGCGGCGGCCTCGCCGGTACTGGGCCAGTGGCACGGTGACATCGAGGTTCCCGGCCAGGTCATCGGGATCGGGGTGAACTTCGCCGAGGACGGCTCGGCCACGATCGACATCCCGGTCCAGGGCGTGACCGAGGCACCGCTGAAAGATGTGCTCACCGAACCGGATCGGGTCGAGTTCAACGTTCCCGACGCGCCGGGCGAACCGGGTTTCCGCGGTCGCCTCGAGGGCGAGCAGATCGCCGGTGACTGGGTGCAGTTCGGGGAGAAGCTGCCGGTCACCCTGTCGCGCGGCCCGATCGAGGGCATGGAACGCCCGCAGGACCCGACCCCGCCGTTCCCGTACTCCAGCGAGGACGTCACCTACCGCAACGGCGACATCACCATCGCGGGCACGCTCACCACACCCGAGGGCGACGGCCCGTTCCCGGCGATGCTGCTGATCACCGGCAGCGGCCCGCAGGACCGCAACGAAGAGATCATGGGCCACAAGCCCTTCCAGCTGCTGGCCGACACCTTCACCCGCGCCGGCTACGCCGTGCTGCGCACCGACGACCGCGGTGTCGGCGGTACCAGCGGCACCCTCGACCAGGCCACCTACCCCGATCTGGCCGACGACGCTGCCGCCGGTGTCGCGTTCCTGCGTGAGCGTCCCGAGATCGACCCGGCCCGCGTCGGCCTGTTCGGCCACAGCGAGGGCGGCTACCTGGCGCCGCTGATCGCCGCCCGGCCCGACAGCAATATCGCCTTCGCGATCCTGATGGCCGGTCCCTCGGTGCCCGGCGCCGATGTGCTGATCGAGCAGAACGAGGTGATCATGGCCTCCTCCGGTGCCCCGCAGGAGCAGATCGACGCCCAGGTCCGCTTCGTCACCGAGTGGACCGCGCTGCTGCGCGCGGGCGACACCGAAGGCGCCAAGGCCTACGCCCAGCAGCACAACGATTCGCTGCCCGAGGCCGAGCGCACCCCGCAGTCGGCGGTCGACTCCTTCAGCACCCCGTACATGACCTCGTTCGTCACCTACGACCCAAAGCCCGCGCTCGAGGCGATGCGGATTCCGGTCCTGGCCTTCTTCGGCGGCACCGACCAGCAGGTGATCGCCACCCAGAACGAGGGACCGATGCGCGAGAACCTGGCCGGTGCGCCCGATGCCACGGTGCACACCTTCCCCGGGCTCAACCACATGATGCAGCCCTCGGAGAGCGGCAAGCCCAGTGAGTACGTCACCATCGAGACCACCATCGACCCGTCGGTGCTCACCTATGTCACCGACTGGCTCACCCAGCGCGTCCCGCCCAGCTAGCGCTTCCTAAGATAGGAAGCTATGAGCGCACCCACGGTCGAGTTGATGGATTACGCCGATGTCCTCTCCCGGTACGAGCCCGTACTCGGCATGGAGGTCCACGTCGAGTTGTCCACGGCGACCAAGATGTTCTGCGGTTGCCCCACCGAGTTCGGCGCCGAACCCAATACCCAGGTGTGCCCGGTCTGCCTCGGCCTGCCCGGCTCGTTGCCGGTGGTGAACGAGAAGGCCGTGGAATCGGCCATCCGGATCGGCCTGGCGCTGAACTGTTCGATCACCCCGTGGGGCCGGTTCGCGCGCAAGAACTACTTCTACCCGGATCAGCCGAAGAACTACCAGATCAGCCAGTACGACGAGCCGATCGCCACCGAGGGCTTCCTCGACGTCGTCCTCGACGACGGCTCCACCTTCCGGGTGGAGATCGAGCGCGCGCACATGGAGGAGGACACCGGCAAGTCGCTGCACGTGGGCGGCGCGACCGGACGCATCCACGGCGCCAGCCACTCGCTGCTCGACTTCAACCGCGCCGGTGTACCGCTGATCGAGATCGTCACCAAGCCGATCACCGGTGCGGGGGAGCGCGCGCCGGAGGTGGCGCGCGCCTACGTCACCGCGCTGCGCGAGGTGCTGCGCTCGCTCAACGTCTCCGACGTGAAGATGGAGCAGGGCTCGCTGCGCTGCGATGCCAACGTCTCGCTGATGCCGGTGGGCGCCACGGTGTTCGGCACCCGCACCGAGACCAAGAACGTGAACTCGCTCAAGAGCGTCGAGGTCGCCGTGCGCTACGAGATGCGCCGCCAGGCCGCCGTGCTCACCGACGGCGGTGAGATCGTGCAGGAGACCCGCCACTTCAACGAGGCCGACGGGTCCACCTCCGCGGGTCGCCGCAAGGAGACCGCCGAGGACTACCGCTACTTCCCCGAGCCCGACCTCGAGCCCGTCGCCCCGGCGGCCGAGTGGGTCGAGGAACTGCGCACCACCATCCCCGAATACCCGTGGCTGGTGCGCGCCCGCATCCAGGCCGACTGGGGCCTGTCCGACGAGGTCATGCGCGACCTGGTCAACGCGGGCGCCCTCGACCTGATCATCGCCACCGTCGAGTCCGGCGCCCCCGCCAACGAGGCCCGCTCCTGGTGGGTCGCCTACCTCACCGAGAAGGCCAAGGAACGCGAGGTCGCCCTGGCCGACCTGCCGATCACCCCCGCCCAGGTGGCCGCGGTGATCGCCCTGGTCGAGGCCAAGACCGTCAACAACAAGGTCGCCAAGCAGGTCGTCGACTTCGTCCTCGCGGGCGAGGGCGAGCCTGCCGCCATCGTCGAGGCCAAGGGCCTCGGCATGGTCAGCGACGACTCGGCCCTGCAGACCGAGGTCGACAAGGCCCTCGCCGCCAACCCCGACATCGCCGACAAGATCCGCTCCGGCAAGGTGCAGGCCGCGGGCAAGATCGTGGGCGACGTCATGAAGGCCACCCGCGGCCAGGCCGACGCCGCCAAGGTCCGCGAACTGGTCATCGCCAGCGTCTCCGCGAACTGAGGTCCACCCGGTGCCGCCGCCCCTGGAGCGGCGGCACCGGGCTCGTAGCGCCAGAGGGTTTGCGGTGTAACGCATCTCACTGTGTCGCGATGTTTCGATTCGTACGTCTGCTTCGAGCTCGACGAATCCAACTACAGCGAACCCATCCAGGAGACCGCGTGACGCTCACTCCAGCGCCGTTCTTTCGCAGGCTCGTCGCGCGGGTCCTCGACCTGACATTTTGTCTGGGCCTGACCTTTGTCGTCGCGATACCGGTCGGCATCGTGTACGCGTTCTCGCACGTCCTGGTCAGTGCGGGATGGATGCGGGATTGGTCCGCCGGAATCTACGCGGCGGCTTGCTATTTCATCGCCTACGTGGGGTTGGAGGTCTTCCTCCTCACTCGTCGAGAGGGGCAAACGCTCGGCAAGGGGCTCATGGGACTGCGCGTCGTGCCTTCGGCCCCCTGGTCCCGGCCGAGGCTTGAACTCCGCCCTGCTCTCACTCGGATGTCGATGATCTTCATGCCGTTCGTGCTGATGTCATTGTCCGGCAATCACCCTGATGTTGTTGTTCTCGAGGTCTTGTCCCTGATCGGCATGGCGAGCATTGCCTTCAATCTTCTGCTCACGGCGCTTCCGCTGGCCAACCGCCGCGCCCTCCACGACTACGCCGCAGGAACTCGCGTGGTGCGTGCGAAGCGTCGGAAGATCGAGATCAAGAAGGACCTTCCGATGCTGCTGCCCAAGAAGATCAGCTTCGCCAAGAACTGAACTCGGTGGACGACATCGTCGCCCATCCTCGTTCGGAGGTGGGCGCCGAAGCGTTGAAGTCGGCCTAGTCAGGCCCGCCCGCGCCACCCGAGGGTGGTGGGATGCGGACGACGCGGTCGTCGAATTCGCCTGGCTCGCCGTCGGTTTTGTTGATGGTGGTCACCCAGACGCTGCCGTCGGCGCTGGCGGTGGCGCCGAGGAGCTTGCCGTATTTGTCCTGGCCGATCATGGTCGGGGCGGTGGTGACGGCGAAGGTGGTGGGGTCGGCGCCGACCGCGGCCAGGGCCTTGCCGTCGGCGAGGGCGACGGCCACGCCGTCACCGGTGGCGGTGCAGCCGCCGACGCCGGGGCGGTCGGGCCAGGTCCAGGCGACGCTCATGGCGCCGTCGGCGCCGAGGTGCTGGAGCCGGTCCTCGGCGGCGGTGCGGTCGGTGACCCACATGCCGTCCTTGCCGTCGCGGCAGATGTCGCCCGCGGTCCCGATCCCGGAGGCGACGACCTGCGGGCTGTTGCTGCCCGAGGACGGCGATTCCAGCCGCAGGACCTTGCCGCCGAGCGAGCCGGGATCGGCTGCGGCGCCGGGGTTTCCGGCATCGCCGGTGAGCACCATCAGCTGGGTCGGCGTCGCCCATTCCAGCGCACCGCGATTTCCGGTGGCGCCCTTGGGTATTCCGGTCAGGATCTCCTTGGGCGCGCCGTCCTGGGACAGGCGCACCACGCGGTTGTCGCTGCCGGTGGTGATGTAGGCGTACATCAGCCCGTCCTCGCCGAAGGTGGGCGAGAGCACGATGTCGGAGATGCCGCCGTCGCCGGAGCCGTCGACGGTGAGCGCGGCGATCTCCACCGGCGGCTCCTGCGGCGTGCTCGCGTCGACCGGGACCACCCGCAGGATGCGTCCGGTACGCCGCTCGGCCACCAGTGCGCTCTCGCCGACCGCGATCAGCCCGGACGCCGAGTCCAGGCAGGTGGCGATGACGTTCGGATCGGGATCGATGCACGGCCCGGTCGGCCGCGGCGCCTGCGACGGCGAATCCTGCGGGCGTTTGGGCTCGACATTGGAGCCACCCAGTGACGGTTCGGTGGTGAACGGACTCGACGCCGACTCGTCGAAACGGGCGCACCCGGCGACCAGTACGGCCCCCACCGCCACCCCGACTGCCACGCGAACCGCGATTCCCGAACTCATGCCACAGACGTTACCGGCAGTCGAGCGGGGCTGACACGCCTGATGCCAGGAAGAGCGGCGCACCGCGATCGCACGTCATAAGGTGGGTCGGTGACCGACAAGTCGAACGACGACACACCGACGGCGGACGGATCAGCGCAGGCCGGACCGGCTGCGTCGTCGGCTGGCCGCCCGGTGACCAGCCCGTATGATTCGCCGACCACGCAGATGCCGACGGCGGATCTGCGCAAGCCCATCGCCCACACCGACGAGGACCTCGGCCTCGACCCCGGTGACGAGGTGCCCACCGCGGGCGCGGAGCTCGGCGGCGGTGGCGACGACAGCTACGGCTACGCCACCATCCCGCCCGCGGCCGCCACCTCGGCGGGCGCGGTCCGGCTGCAGCGCCGCGCCCGCGAACCGCGTCGCGGCACCCTCGATCTGGGCCTGTTCGTGCTGCGCCTGGTGGTCGGCTACACCTTCATCTACCACGGCTTGCAGAAGCTGACCGGCTGGTTCCACGGCCCCGGTCTCGACGGCACCAAGTCGATGATGGAAGGCGGCGGCTGGGACTACCCGTCGCTGGCCACCGCCCTGGTGATCGCAGGCGAACTGGGCGGCGGCATCCTGCTGGTGATCGGCCTGGCCACCCCGCTCGCCGCGGGTGCCGTGCTGGCCACCATCGCCACCGCGTGGATGTGGAAGCAGGGCATGTACCCCGGCTTCCAATACAACGCGGGCACCCCCAGCGGCGTCGAACTCGATTCGATCCTGGCCGGCTCGGCCCTCGCCATCATCCTCACCGGCCCCGGCCGCTGGTCCCTCGACCGCACCCGCGGCTGGGCCACCCGCCCCGCCTACGGCTCCGCCGTCGTGGTCCTGCTGGCCCTCGCCGCGGCCATCGCCACCTACTGGTTCCTCCACGGCGGCAACCCGCTGACGGGCATCGGCCCGTTCTGATCCGACGAAACCATGGGCGGACTTGCAAATCCATGCCGTGGCTGGCATATGCCATCATTGGCATATAGCCTGGACGCATGGCACTGTTCGGCTTGGAAGTCGAACCCGAGGTCCGGGAATGGTTGGAGTCGCTGAGTGATGATCACTACGGTCGGGCGTTGTACCGAGCAGAGATGCTGGTGGAGCAGGCGAACACGCTAGGGGAGCCGTACTCGAGGCATCTCGGTGGCAAGGTGCGCGAGCTTCGATTCAGCCTTGACGGCCGAGCCGTCCGGGTGACGTACTGGCTGGCTCCACAACGACGCGTTGTGCTCCTGACAGTCTTCTACAAGACTCGGCAGCGAGAATCCGGTGAGGTTGCCCGAGCTCTGTTGGCGCAGAAGGAGTGCGAGGCCAATCACGGCCACGCACTGGATGTTTTCGAGAGAGAGGTCTGACATGAGCGAAAGTCCGCATGTCAGGTGGGATACCGAACAGGTGGCGCGGCGGGATGGCTCGATCGTCCAGTCCGGCTACGAGGCCGAGAAGCGGGCAGTCGAGCTCGGCAGAGCCGTTCGTGAACGGCGAGTCGACCTCGGTATCTCGCAGACCGAACTCGCGCGTCGGGCGGGCACCAGCCAAGCCGCGATCTCCCGGCTCGAGGCCGGCGAACACGTGCCGACACTGACGCTGCTGGATCGACTGGCGGCCGCACTCGGCGCGACAGTCGACGTATCGTTCATCACCGCAGCCTGAGCCGGGTTGAGCCGCCCGACGCATCGACGACCGGCGGCCCACCCGAATTCGACCAGGGCTTGGTGCGCTTACGGCCCCTTGCGGCCGTCGAACTTGTCGGCCGACCTTGTTGACCCTGCTCAATGCCACCTTCACCGGCAAAGCGCGTGGTCAGGCGTTCGCGGTGTGGGGTTCGACGATCGGTGCGGCGGCCGCGCTGGGCCCGCTGCTCGGCGGTTGGCTGGCCGAGCACGTCTCGTGGCGCTGGGCCTTCGGGATCAATGTGCCGTTGGCGGTGCTGATCGTGGTCGGGTGCTGCTGTGCATCGATCGCTCGCCCCGGGTGCCGGGCCGCCTCGATGTCGCCGGTTCGGTGCTGTCGGTGCTGGGTCTCGGGCTGCTCGCCTTCGGGCTGGTCGAAGGCCGCACCTACGGCTGGATCACCACGACCCATCCGATGACCATCGGTGGTTTCCGCTGGGACAGTGGGCCTTCGCCGGTTCTGGTCGCGCTGGTGCTGAGCGTGCTCGCGCTCGGCGGTTTCCTCGGGCGGCAGGTGCTGCTGCGCCGCGGTCCCGACGCCGACAAGGCGTTGATGGATCTGAGCCTGTTCCGGCGGGCCTCGTTCCGCAACGGCAACGTCGCCACGCTGATCATCGGGCTCGGCGAGTTCGGCATCGTCGCGGTCATGCCGCTGTGGCTGCAGTTCACCCTCGGCTACAGCGCCGTGCAATCCGGGCTGGCGCTGGTGCCGATCGCCATCGGCAGCTTCATCGCCAGCGGTGCCAGCTTCGGGCTGGCGGGGAAGGCCTCACCGCTGAACATGGTCCGGCTCGGCCTCGCACTCGAGGTCGTCGGCCTGGCGGCGCTCGCGTTCTTCGCCGCCACCGACAGCCCCTGGTGGACGATCTCGCTGATCCTGTGCGTATACGGCGTCGGCGTCGGCTTCGCGACCGCCCAGGTCACCAATGTCGTGCTCGCCGACATCCCCGAGCACGACAACGGCCAGGCCTCCGGCATCCAGCGCGCCTTCCGCCAGCTCGGTTCCGCCCTCGGCATCGCCCTGCTCACCACGGTCTTCTTCACCACACTGAGCTCCCAGGTGGACAGTGACCTCACCGCGGCGGGCACGCCACCTGCCCAGGCGCAACAGTTCTCGCACGCCATCACCAGCAGCGCGGGCGCAGCCATCGAAGGCTTTGCCGCACAACCGGAAACCCGCGAGATCGCCGAAGCGGGCCGCACCGCCATGACCACCGGCATCACCTTCGGCGGCTACCTCGCCGCGGCCTTCGTCCTCCTCGGCCTGATAGCCACCGCCTTCATCCCCTCCCGAACGGCCGAATCACCCACGTCCACAACTCAACCCGCCCTCGTGTGAGCGACAGCAACACCTGATCTCGCAAGAACATCGGTAACTCACCGGGTACGGGCTGAGCCCACCAACGACGGCGCCGCCGGTCGCATCGACGACCGGCGGCGCACCTATGTCTGGCCAAAATTCCCGGAGAGGCGGTCAGGGCACCTTGCGGACTGCGCCCTTGTCTGCCGAGGTGGCCAGGGCCGCGTACGCGCGCAGGGCGGTGGTGACCGTGCGGTCGCGGTTGACCGGCTGCCACGGGCGCTCGGAGGCTTCCATCTTCGCGTGGCGCTCGGCCAGGACCTCGTCGGGCACAAGGACTTCCAGGGCGCGGGTGTGCACGTCGATGCGGATGCGGTCGCCGTTCTCGATCAGGCCGATGACACCGCCCGAGGCGGCTTCGGGGGAGACGTGGCCGATCGACAGGCCCGAGGTGCCGCCGGAGAAGCGGCCGTCGGTGATCAGCGCGCACACCTTGCCGAGGCCGAGGCCCTTGAGGAACGAGGTGGGGTGCAGCATCTCCTGCATGCCGGGACCGCCCGCGGGGCCCTCGTAGCGCACGACCACCACGTCACCGGGCTGGATCTTCTTGCCCAGGATCATCGAGACCGCCTCCTCCTGGGACTCGACCACCACGGCCGGGCCCTCGAAGGTGAACAGTTCCTCGTCGATGCCGGCGGTCTTGAGGATCGCGCCGTCGGGGGCGATGTTGCCGCGCAGCACGCACAGTCCACCCTCGACGGTGTAGGCGTGCTCGATGTCGCGGATGCAGCCGCCTGCGGCATCGGTGTCGAGCGAGGACCAGCGGTTGGAGGTGGAGAACGGCTCCACGGTGCGCACGCCGCCGGGTGCGGCGTGGAACAGCTCGATCGCCTCGTCGGAAGCCTTGCCGGAGCGGATGTCCCAGGTGTCGAGGAACTCGGTGTAGTCGGCGGTGTGCACGGTGGTCACGTCGGTCTCGAGCAGGCCGCCGCGGCGCAGCTCGCCGAGGATGGCGGGGATGCCACCGGCGCGGTGCACGTCTTCCATGTGGTAATCGGAGTTGGGGGAGACCTTCGACAGGCACGGCACCCGGCGGCTGATCTCGTCGATGGTCTGCAGATCGAAGTCGATCTCACCCTCCTGCGCGGCGGCGAGGGTGTGCAGCACCGTGTTGGTCGACCCGCCCATGGCCACATCGAGGGCCATCGCGTTGCGGAAGGCCTTGGCGTTGGCGACGTTTCGCGGCAGGACCGACGCGTCGTCGTCCTGGTACCAGCGCTTGGCGATGTCGACGATGACCGTGCCCGCCCGCTCGAAGAGCGCGCGGCGCGCGGAGTGCGTGGCGAGGGTGGAACCGTTGCCGGGCAGCGCGAGTCCGAGCGCCTCGGTCAGGCAGTTCATCGAGTTGGCGGTGAACATGCCCGAGCACGAACCGCAGGTCGGGCAGGCGGAGCGCTCGACCTCGTCGAGACCCTCGTCGGACACGGCCTGGCTCGCGCTCGCGGAGATCGCGCTGACCAGGTCGAGCGGCGCGTGCGCGACACCGTCGGCGATCACGGCCTTACCGGCCTCCATCGGACCGCCGGAGACGAACACCGCCGGGATGTTGAGCCGCATGGCGGCGTTGAGCATGCCGGGAGTGATCTTGTCGCAGTTGGAGATACACACCAGCGCGTCGGCGGTGTGCGCGTTGGCCATGTACTCCACCGAGTCGGCGATGATCTCGCGCGAGGGCAGCGAGTAGAGCATGCCGCCGTGGCCCATCGCGATGCCGTCGTCGACGGCGATGGTGTGGAACTCGCGCGGCACGCCACCGGCCGCGCGCACCGCCTCGGCGACGATGTCGCCCATGTTCTTGAGGTGCACGTGGCCCGGCACGAACTGGGTGTAGGAGTTGGCGATCGCGATGATCGGCTTGCCGAAATCGGAGTCGGTCATGCCGGTCGCGCGCCACAGCGAGCGCGCGCCCGCAGCATTGCGGCCGATGGTGGTGGTGCGTGAGCGAAGCGGTGGCATCAGCGGAGTCCTTGGTCGTGTCGCTTGGTGCGTCCTCGCCTGCGCGCAGGGGGCTGACCTGCGGGGCGCGGTGCGAGTCCGCGGTGCGTTCGGCAATCCTGCACGTTACTCGGACGGGCGGTGGTCGCGTCGCGCCGGTGGCGTGCAGAAGGGAGGGGACCGGGCCGGGGCGGGAGTATCGCTCCGGCGGGTGTCGCCGCGGTCGTGCCGTCGGCGCGGGGGTGCCCGGTCGGCGTCAGCTTACCGGCACAACGGTGTCGTGAGCGCGTGGATTCCCGATGTGGCCGAGATCGCCGTCAGTTCGACTTCGCCGAGCCGTCGGTGTCGTCGGTCGCCGTGGTCTCGGTGGCCTTCGCGCTGGTGCCCTTCGCGTCGGTGGCCTTCGCGTCGCTGACCTCGGCGTCGGTGGTCGCGGTGTCGGCTGCTTCGTCCCGCTCGGCGGCCTCGGCCTCTTCACGAGCGAGGCGCTCCCGCTCGGCGGCCTCGGCGGCACCGAACACATCGGGCAGGCGCCCACCGGAGGCCTCGATCAGCTCGCGCAGGCGGTCGTAACTCACCGAGGGCAGTTTGACCTCGGAGTCGTCGTCGAGCCGGGCGCGCACATACCCGCGCTTGGGGATGCTGATGCCCTTGACCTGGGACCAGTCGAGGTGACGCTTGCCGAACATCGAGCTCAGATCCAGCCCGGCCGCCGAGATCGTGGTGTGCGTGCGGGTGAGCCAGAAGACCGCGATCACCGGGAACAGCAGCAGCCACCACAGCGCGACGGGCCACCCGACGAACGGGAAGAACACGCAGAAGGCCAGCACCAGCACGCCGATGTAGGCCAGGCGCGGGACGGCGATCACGTGCGTGCCAGGAACCGGGGTGTTGGCCTTGCGCGGGATCAGTAGCCAGACGATCACCGCGGTGGGCACGATCAGCCCGATCCGCAGGACCAGCGACCAGTCCTGCACGGTACCGACGACGACGAAGGCCAGGTAGGCAACCACTACCGCGGCGATCGCGGCGAGCCTGCCCTGACTCGCCGCACGCAGACCGCCGGGTCGCGTCGGGCGACCCGTATCGGTTCCCTCGTCGGTGGTGTGGGACGATTTAGCCGGTGGCACGGACTGATGCGGTGAAGACACCCCCCTATCCTCGCATCTTGGTACACGGACCCACGCAACCGCTCGAGTCCCACATAATGGGACGCAGTGAGTAGCCTGTTTGACTCATCGGTTCCCGCGCGCATAACGTCGTGTGCGTGAATCGAAACGAGTTGCTCGTAATCGGCCGGCGCGTCCAGCGTTGAGCCTGACTACCTGAGTCGAATACGTCAGCTCGCGTTGCGACGCGCCACCCTCGAACAGCCATGCGCTGATCGGGGGCTTTTTTGTGTTCGGGAGAATTCCGCGCCAGTCCGGAGTCGGAACGACAAAGTTAGGAACGAAGACGGTGAGTGCACCAACCGCACGACCCGGGCCATCGGCCCGCAGGTCAGCGCCTTCAACGGGACAGCCGAGCCCGGCGACCACCCCCACCCGCCGCCAGGTCGCGCCCGAGCGCGTCACCGGCGCGCAGTCGGTGGTCCGGTCGCTCGAAGAGCTCGACGTCGACACCGTATTCGGCATTCCCGGCGGCGCGGTCCTTCCTGTCTACGACCCGCTGTTCGACTCGAAGAAGGTCCGCCACGTGCTGGTGCGCCACGAGCAGGGCGCCGGTCACGCGGCGACCGGCTACGCGCAGGCCTCCGGCAAGGTCGGTGTGTGTATGGCCACCTCCGGCCCCGGCGCCACCAACCTGGTGACCCCGCTGGCCGATGCCCAGATGGACTCGGTCCCGATCGTGGCGATCACCGGTCAGGTGCCGTCGAGCCTGGTCGGCACCGACGCCTTCCAGGAAGCCGACATCTCCGGCATCACCATGCCGATCACCAAGCACAACTTCCTGGTCAAGGACCCGATCGACATCCCGCGGATCCTGGCCGAGGCGTTCTACCTCGCCGCCTCGGGTCGCCCGGGCGCGGTCCTGGTCGACATCACCAAGGACGCCCTGCAGGCCCAGACCACCTTCTCCTGGCCGCCTGAGATGCGTCTGCCCGGCTACCGTCCGGTCACCAAGCCGCACGGCAAGCAGGTGCGCGAGGCCGCCAGGATGATCCTGGAGTCCAAGGCGCCGGTGCTCTACGTCGGCGGCGGCGTGATCAAGTCCGACGCCTCGGCCGAGCTGCTCGAGCTGGCCGAGCTCACCGGCATCCCGGTGGTCACCACCCTGATGGCGCGCGGCGCGTTCCCCGACAGCCACACCCTCAACATGGGCATGCCCGGCATGCACGGCACCGTCGGCGCCGTGGCCGCGCTGCAGAAGTCGGACCTGCTGATCACCCTCGGCGCCCGCTTCGACGACCGCGTCACCGGCCAGCTGGACTCCTTCGCGCCCGACGCCAAGGTCATCCACGCCGACATCGACCCGGCCGAGATCGGCAAGAACCGCCACGCCGACGTCCCGATCGTCGGCGACGCGCGTGAGGTGATCGTCGAGCTGATCGAGACCCTCAAGGCCGACCCGCAGACCGGCGACGCCCCGCTGCTGAAGCTCACCGAATGGTGGGCCTACCTGGGCGGGATCCGCGACAACTACCCGCTGGGCTGGAGTCAGCCCAGCGACGGTTCGCTGTCGCCGGAGTTCGTCATCGACGCGCTGGGCCGCCTGGCCGGTCCCGAGGCCGTCTACTGCGCCGGTGTCGGTCAGCATCAGATGTGGGCCGCGCAGTTCATCAAGTACGAGAACCCGCGCACCTGGCTGAACTCCGGTGGCCTCGGCACCATGGGCTACGCCGTCCCGGCCGCCATGGGTGCCAAGATGGGCGCCCCGGAGAAAGAGGTCTGGGCGGTCGACGGTGACGGCTGCTTCCAGATGACCAACCAGGAACTGGCCACCTGCGCGATCGAGGGTGTGCCGATCAAGGTCGCCCTGATCAACAACGGCAACCTGGGCATGGTCCGGCAGTGGCAGACCCTGTTCTACGAACAGCGCTACTCCAACACCGATCTGGGCACGCACACCCTGCGCATCCCCGACTTCGTCAAGCTGGCCGAGGCGCTCGGCTGCGTCGGTATCCGGGTGGAGAAGGAAGAAGACGTCGAGGCCGCGATCCGGCAGGCGCAGGAGATCACCGACCGACCCGTCGTGATCGACTTCATCGTCGGCAAGGATGCCCAGGTGTGGCCGATGGTCGCCGCGGGCACCAGCAACGACGAGATCATGTTCGCCCGCGGCATCCGTCCGCTGTTCGACGAGGACGACCAGGTCTCCGAGCCTGCCGTCATCCACGAGGCCATGGAGCGCGAGCAGGCGGCATTCGAGAAGGGTTCCCAAGAATGAGCACGACCCACACCCTGAGCGTTCTCGTCGAGGACAAGCCGGGCGTGCTGGCGCGAGTCGCGAGCCTGTTCTCGCGCCGCGGCTTCAACATCGAGTCGCTGGCCGTCGGTGGCACCGAGATCCCCGAGATCTCGCGGATGACCATCGTCGTCACCGTCGACGATCTGCCGCTCGAGCAGGTCACCAAGCAGCTCAACAAACTGATCAACGTCATCAAGATCGTGGAGCAGGACGCCGACGCCTCGGTGGCCCGCGAGCTGATCCTGGTGAAGGTGCGCGCCGACGCCTCGGTGCGCACGCAGGTGATCGAGGCCGTGCAGTTGTTCCGCGCCAAGGTGATCGACGTCTCGCCCGACGCGCTGACCATCGAGGCCACCGGCACCCGCTCGAAGCTGGACGCCCTGCTGCGCATGGTCGAGCCGTACGGTATTCGCGAGATCGTGCAGTCCGGTGTCGTGGCCGTGGGACGCGGTCCGAAGTCGATCACGGCGACCCGCTAACTTTTCATCAACCAGAAATAATCCAGAAGGGACTCCACTGTGGCAGTCGAGATGTTCTACGACGACGACGCTGACCTGTCGATCATCCAGGGCCGCAAGGTCGCCGTGATCGGCTACGGCAGCCAGGGCCACGCGCACTCGCTGAGCCTGCGCGACTCCGGTGTCGACGTGCGCGTCGGCCTCGCCGAGGGCTCGAAGTCGCGCCCGAAGGCCGAAGAGGCCGGGCTGACCGTCGGTACCCCCGCCGAGGTCTCCGAGTGGGCCGACGTGATCATGGTGCTGGCCCCCGACACCGCGCAGGCGTCGATCTTCACCAACGACATCGAGCCGAACCTGAAGGACGGCGACGCGCTGTTCTTCGGCCACGGCCTCAACATCCACTTCGGTCTGATCAAGGCTCCGGCCAACGTCACCGTCGCGATGGTCGCCCCGAAGGGCCCCGGCCACCTGGTGCGTCGTCAGTTCGTCGACGGCAAGGGCGTTCCGGCCCTGATCGCGGTCGACCAGGACCCGAAGGGCGAGGGCCAGGCGCTGGCGCTGTCCTACGCCAAGGGCATCGGCGGCGCGCGCGCCGGCGTCATCAAGACCACCTTCAAGGAAGAGACCGAGACCGACCTGTTCGGTGAGCAGGCCGTCCTCTGTGGTGGCACCGAGGAACTGGTCAAGACCGGTTTCGAGGTCATGGTCGAGGCGGGCTACGCCCCCGAGATGGCCTACTTCGAGGTCCTGCACGAGCTCAAGCTGATCGTCGACCTGATGTACGAGGGCGGTATCGCGCGCATGAACTACTCGGTGTCGGACACCGCGGAGTTCGGCGGCTACCTGTCCGGTCCGCGCGTCATCGACGCCGACACCAAGGAGCGCATGAAGGCGATCCTCAAGGACATCCAGGACGGCACCTTCGTCAAGCGCCTCGTCGCCAACGTCGAGGGCGGCAACAAGGAGCTCGAGGGTCTGCGCAAGGAGAACGCCGAGCACCCCATCGAGGTCACCGGCGCCAAGCTCCGCGGCCTGATGAGCTGGGTCGACCGCCCGATCACCGAAACCGCGTAAGTTCTCGTCTGCTCGAAAGGGCCCATCCATCTTCGGATCGGATGGGCCCTTTCGGCGTTTCCGCGGTCGTCGCGGGACCTCACGCACCGCCCGCGGCGGACGGCGGCGCCTGGAATCCGCCGATCACCCGCTCCAGCAGTTCGGCCAGCCGCAGCGGGGTTCGGTCCTCGAACATCGGGCCGATGAGCTGTACCCCCACCGGCAGACCCTCGGGCGACCGGCCCGCCGGTATGGCGGTGGCGGGCAGACCGGGCATGGTCGCCACACCGGCCCAGACGAGCTGGTCGAAGTACGGATGCTCGACGCCGTCGATGTCGATGCGCCGGTCCTCCAGGCCGCCGCGGTGGTCGTGTGGGTAGGCGGGAGTGGGCGTGACCGGGCACACCACGACATCGAAGTCGGCGAAGAGTCGCCGCCAGCTCTGGCGGTGCAGTTCGCGACGATTGTCCGCCTCGACCCAGTCACGGTGGCTGAGCACCATGCCGCGCAGCCTCGCCGCGTCGAGACTCCGGTCGTCCGTGCTCAGCGCGGCGGCGCGGGCCCGCAGCTGTTCGTACACGTCGACGGACAGGCTCGTGGCGGCGTTCGACAACATCAACAGCTGGTACAGCGTCGCGGCTTCGGTCAGGTCGGGCAGCAGCGGGCTGTGCCATTCGACGCGGGCGCCCGCCTCGACGAGTGCCGCGGCGACCCGGTGCACGCCCGCCCGCACCGCCGCTCCGGTCGGGATGAGCGGATGGTCCTCGACGACCAGCACCCGGAAGTCGGCCGGCTGCTCGTGGCGCGCAGGCGGAAGCGCGAGGTCGTAGGCGAGGCCGTGGGTCAGCGGATCCGGTCCGGCCATGACGTCGAGCAGCAGCGTGAGGTCGCGGGCGGTGCGCGCCATCGGGCCGACGACGGCGAGGTCGAGGTCGAGCGGCAAGGCGGGCGCGGGCGGCGCGACCATGCCACGGGTCGGGGCCAGCCCGAGTGACGGCTTGTGGGCGTAGATGCCGCAGAAATGCGCGGGGGTGCGCAGTGAACCGGCGAGATCGGAGCCGATGGACAGCGCGCCGAATCCGGCCGCGAGGGCCGCCGCCGAACCGCCGGACGATCCACCCGACGTGCGGCTGTGATCCCAGGGATTGTTGGTGGTGCCGTAGATCTCGTTGAAGCTCTGGATGTCTCGCAGCATCAACGGCACATTGGTCTTGCCGAGCACCACCGCACCGGCCGCTGTCAACCGCGACACCTGTACCGCGTCCTCGGCCGGCACGTGGTTCGCGTGCTGCGGCATACCCCAGGTCGTCGGCAGTCCGGCCATGTCGTAGGACTCTTTGACCGTGACCGGAACACCGAGCAGCGGCAGGTCCTCGCCACGGTCGCGTGTCCGGTCGGCCCGGTGTGCAGCGGCTCGCGCGCGGTCGAAATCGGGCACACAGATCGCGTTGATCAGCGCGTCCTCGCGCTCGATCCGAGCGATCGCCTGCTCGGTCAGTTCCACCGAGGTCGTCGCACCGGCACGCAATGCGGTCGCGAGTTCTTCGGCCGATCGGTAATTCCACTCCATGAATTCGACGCTATCCGGCTTCGGAAAAAGCCATGAAATACGAATTCGCGCAAGCGGAGAACCGACCGGCCGCGGCCGTTTTCGGCGTCCGGTCAGGCGCGATCGGCGTAGAGCGGATTCGCGGGGTTGACCGGGTTGGTCGGATTCATCGGGCTGATCGGATTGCTCGGATCGGCCATGTTGGGCAGGTCGTAGTCGATACCGCTGTCACACGCGTCGGCGGTGCTGTGCTGCGCGCAGGAGGGGTCGGCCGCCGCCGTGGCGGGGACGGCGAGGGCGGTCAGGGGTGCGGCGATGAGTGCCGTCGCCACGGTGAGGCGGGCGAGCAGGCGGCGCTGGGATGTCATGGGAGGTTCCTGTCGTGGTCTCGGTGCCGATCGAGGGCGGCGTTCATCGCCCGATCAGCGGGAATGCCGTCGGTGGGAGAGGGGCGGAGGGGGCTAGCTGCTGCCGAAGGAGACCGAGGGGGACGGACGCCAGGGCGACGGGTGCGACGGGGTGTGGCCGCGCCAGCGATCACACCGGTCGTTCCACTTGTGCCGGTGGTTCCAGGGGTAGTGCCTGCATTCCCTGCGGTCCCACATGTCGTTGCGGACCTCGGTGGCCGACGGGGGCGCCGGTTGGGCCGTGGCGGGCGTGACGGCGAGGGCGAGGGGGATCGCGGCGATGGTGCCCGCCATGGCGATGCGGGCCAGGGTGCGTCGGGCCGGAGTCTTCGTCGACATCGTGAGTCCTTTCGAGGGAATTGCCCGCCGGGGCTGCGCGGGGTGGGTCGTCTGTGCCGGTGATTCGGGGTGGCGACCGCGTAACTCCACTGTGGCGCAAGGGAATCGAAAGGTCAGTAGGTCGGGCGGGACTCGAGGGGAGATTCGGGTGAGGCCACCCAGGTGGTCTGGGGGTTTACCCCGAGATCCGGCGATTTCGTGTTGCCCGGTGACAGCTGGGGAGCGGTTCGGCGCGGGTTCTTGCTGTTGATCGCCGGTAGCGCGAGACTTGCTCGATGGTGAACGAGACGGTCGAGGACTTCCGGGACGAGGCGATCGAACAGGGACGGGCCGCGCGTAAACGCGTCGCTCGATCCCAGCTCGGTGAGTGGGGCGCCGGTCCCGGCAGAGAGGATCCGGTGGCGATTCTCGAGCGGCAGGCGCAGACCAGGGTCGCCGAGCTCGTGCCGATCCGGTACGCGCGAATGCGGCAGTCGCCGTTCACTTTTCTGCGCGGCGCACCCGCGATCATGGCCGCGGATCTGGCGCAGAGCGAGAACACCGGGCTGACCGTGCAGCTGTGCGGTGACGCGCATCTGTCGAACTTCGGGCTCTACGCCTCCCCGGAACGCAATCTCGTCTTCGACGTCAACGATTTCGACGAGACCCTGCCCGGCCCGTTCGAATGGGACGTCAAGCGCCTGGCCGCCAGCGTCGCGGTCGCCGCGCGCGACAACGGCTGCGACGACGAGCGCGCCGCCGCGGCGGCGGGGGATGCGGCGCGCGGCTACCGCGAGACCATGCACCAGCTCGCCGACTCCGACAGCATGACCGTCTGGTATCGGACCGTCGACGTCGACCAGGTCGCCGAGCTCATCCGGAAACCCAAGGTGCGCAAGAAGTTCGACAAGACCGTCAGCAGCGCGCGCAATCGCAACAGCTTGCAGGCCCTGGCCAAACTCACCACCCCCGACGCCGACGGTATCCCGCGGATCAACAACCAGCCGCCGCTGCTGGTGCCGATCGAGCTGGCCGACGAGAAGGAGCTGCGCGATGTCTTCGGCGACTACCGCCGCAGCCTGCCCGACGAGCGCCGCGTCCTGCTCGACCGGTACCGGCTGGTCGACCAGGCGCTGAAGGTCGTCGGTGTCGGCAGTGTCGGCACCCGCTGTTTCATCGCCCTGCTCATGGACAAGGAGTCGGGCAGTCCGCTGTTCCTGCAGGTGAAGGAGGCCGAGGCCTCGGTGCTCGCCCCGCACCTGAAGGCGAGCAAATACCGTCATCAGGGTCACCGGGTGGTGGTCGGTCAGCGCCTCATGCAGTCGTCCAGTGACATCTTCCTCGGCTGGGCGACCGGTCCGCAGGGCCGGTTCTTCTACCTGCGTCAGCTGCGCGACATGAAGGGCTCGGCCGATGTCGCCACGATGTCCCACGGCACGCTCGCGCAGTACGCCCGGTTGTGCGGCGCGGTGCTGGCCCGCGCCCACGCGCGCTCGGGCGACCGCGCCGCGATTGCCGCCTACCTGGGCAAGAACGACTCCTTCGACCGTGCCATGAGTGAGTTCGGCCTCGCCTACGGCGATCAGACCGTCACCGATCGGCTGTCGCTGCTGGCCGCCATCGACTCCGGCCGGGTGACCGCCGCGAAGCACGCGTACTGAGTCGTCCTACACTGGTTACCGATGAGTAGGTTCTTTTCCTCGGTGGACCAGGTGACCGACCGGCTGGCAGCGGCCGGTTATCTGCCGTCCCTCGACATCGCGACCGCGGTCTTCCTGGCCGACCGTCTCGGCAAGCCGCTGCTGATCGAGGGGCCCGCCGGGGTCGGCAAGACCGAACTGGCCAAGGCGGTGGCCGCCGCGGTGTCGGCCGAGCTCATCCGCCTGCAGTGCTACGAGGGCATCGACGAGGCTCGCGCGCTGTTCGAGTGGAACCACGCCAAACAGCTGCTGCGGATCACCGCCACCTCCGGTGAGGGCTGGGACAGCACCCGCGACCACGTCTTCACCGAGGAGTTCCTGCTCGCCCGCCCGCTGCTCGCGGCCATCCGCAACCCGGACCCCACGGTGCTGCTGATCGACGAGCTGGACAAGGCCGACGTGGAGCTCGAGGGCCTGCTGCTCGAGGTACTCGGCGATTTCCAGGTGAGCATCCCCGAACTCGGCACCGTCACCGCGGTGCGCAAGCCGTTCGTGATCCTCACCTCCAATGCCCACCGCGACCTGTCCGAGGCGCTCAAGCGCCGCTGCCTGTATCTGCACATCGACTATCCGACAGCGGAATTGGAGAAGGCGATCGTCCGGCTGAAGGTGCCGGAGCTCGACGCCGCGCTGGCCGAACCGGTGGTGACGACGGTGAGCGCGCTGCGGCAGCTGTCGTTGCGCAAGGCGCCCTCGATCGCCGAAACCGTGGACTGGGCCAAGACTTTGGTCGCGCTGGGTACCCGCAACCTGAGCGGGGGAGTGGTGCGCTCGACGCTGGGCGTGCTGTTGAAGTACCAGTCCGATCATCGGGTGGCGATCGAGCGCCTCGGTCTGGACGATCAGACCGACGACGGTGTGCCCCGATGATGGACCGAACCGTCCGGCGCGCACCCGGAGCGGCGCGGTGAGCGACACGGCCACAAGCGAGGGCGTCCTCGCGCCGACCTCCGATCGATTGGTCGGCTTCGTCGGGCTCCTGCGCGAACACGGCATCCACGCGGGACCCAGCGAGACCGTCGACGCGGCCGCCGCGATCGTCGCCCTCGGCACCGCCGATCATCGGGTGCTGCGCTCGGGCCTGGCCGCCTGCCTGCTGCGCCGCAACGGCCAGCGCAAGGTCTTCGATCAGCTCTTCGACCTGTACTTTCTCGACGGCACCCGCCCGGCCGATGCCGCCGAAGACCCCGACTCCCTGCGGGAGCGGCTCATCGCGACCCTGATCCAGGGCACCGACACCGCCCAGCTGGCCAGGGAGGCGCTCAACACCTTCGGTGCCTACGGTGGGGTCGGCGAGACCGCGGGGCGGGTCACCACCGCCTCGGGTGCGGGTTGGTCGTCGTACATGACCATGAAATCGCTGCGCCCGGACGAGATCTCCGAGCAGGTCGCGCAAACACTCGGCGGGACAGGTCAATTCGACGCCGCTGTCCACACCATCGAGGCTCGTCGTCGCGTCGAGCAGTTCCGCTCGGCCGTGCAGGCCGAGGCCCGCCTGCGCTCGGCGCACTTGCGCGGCACCGACTACATCGCCCGCCGCGGTGTCGAACCCGGTGGCGACAGCACCGATTTCCTCGGTGCCCGCGAACAGGATCTGGCCGAGATGCGCAGGCTCGTGCATCCGCTGGCTCGCAAGCTGGCCTCCCGGCTGGCGGTTCGCCGCAAGAAGGCGGTGCGCGGGCAGATCGATCTGCGTCGCACTCTGCGCCGGTCGATGGCCACAGGTGGTGTTCCGATCGACCCCGTCCTGCGGGCTCGTCGACACGGTCGACCGGATCTGGTTGTGCTGGCCGATGTCTCGGGCTCGGTCACCGGCTTCTCCGAGTTCACCTTGCAGCTCGTGCAGGCGCTGCAGGATCAGTTCAGCCGGGTCCGCAGCTTCGGTTTCGTCGATGTCTGCGCCGAGATCACCCACTACTTCACCCCCGGCGAACCTCCACCGCCGGGCTTCGCGCAGAACATCGTTCGCGACGCCGGGGTCGTCCGCTTCGGCTCCAGCAACTACGGCGAGGCGCTCCAGGGCTTCGCCGACCAGTATCTCGACGCACTCGGCCCGCGCACTTGCGTGCTGATCCTCGGCGACGCCCGCACCAATCGCACCGACCCGAATCTCGCCGCGCTGCAGCTGATCACCGAGCGGGCCAAAGCGGTCTACTGGCTGAATCCGGAGCCCGCGCGGTCCTGGTCGACCGGTGATTCGGCCGCCGAGGTGTACACCGAGATCGTCACCATGCACGAGTGCCGGAACGTGCGCCAGCTCGCCGAGGTGATCGGCCGGCTCCTGCCCGCCTGAGCCGCGTCAGTTCCGGTACTTGGTGGTGCCCGCCGAGCCGCGGGAGTCGCTGACCAGTTTGGCGAAACAGTCGTCGGCGGGGATCGAGCGGGCATCGCACCAGGCGTTGGCCGAGTCGGGATCGGCGAACGCGGCATCGGCGAGGGTGATCCACCAGCCCTGCAGGTCGAAGGTGCTCCAGTCGTCGCTCCAGACCAGGCGCGCACCGGAATACTGCTGGCGGAAGCGCTGATTCTGGGCGAGGATCTCGCTGTTGGTCCAGGTCACGACGCGCCCGTCGACATCGGCGGCGACCAGCCCGGGTCGTTTGGCCGAGAGCTGGGGCACCCACCGTTGCGCCAGGGTCGCGCTGACGATCGGCCGGTCGGCGGCGGCTTGCGCGCGCAGGCTCGCGAGCGCCTGGACCTGCGGGTCGACCGGAGCCGGGGCCGGTGACGCGGGTGCCGGTGGCGCGTACAGCGTGGTGTCGACGACCGCGGTTCCCACGGCGTTCGGGTCGGCCGAACGGGAGTTGCGCTCGTGTTGCAGGATGATGATTCCCGCGGTGATGACACCGACTCCCACCGCGATGATCACCACCAGCACGCCGAGCACCCACGGCCACCGCGACGGTCGCGGCGCATACGGCCCGTTCGGTGGATAGCCCGGATAACCCGGATATCCCACGGTCACCTCCGCTGTCGCAGCGCGCCCACGATCCTGGTCGAGCGCTCGGTCCCCCGTGCCTGACCAGTAGTCTAAATCTCCTCGCCTGGGCGTTCGTCCTTTCGTTGCGCAACCGACATGCGCGCATCGGCGACCAGTCGCACGACCGCGAACTCCCGGCCCGCCTTCGTCTGGTACTTGCCGTAGCGGGGTTGCGCGGCGACGATGCGGTCCCACGCCGCCGCCCGCTCCGCTCCTTCGAGTACCCGTGGGGTCACGACGATGGCCTCGCTGCCTGGTAGCTGAATATTCGCCTGATCGGGCCGGTTGATCAGATTGCGGAACCAGTCGGGGTGCCCGTCCTTGCCGCCGGAGGCGACGAGGAGCCAGGAATCGTCCGCGCCGGGGAACCAGCTGATCGGGGTGTCGCGCGGTTGACCGCTGCGGCGCCCAACCGTGTGCAGGATCAGCACGTCCATGCCCATGAAGGTGCCGTTGCCCTTGCGGATCTTGCGGTTCATCCTGGCGTTCATCGTGTGCTGCATCCATCGGGAGAATCCCCCGTGCGAGCTCTTGTTCCGGTCGGTGGTCATCGCCACGGTTCCTTTCGGTCGATCTGCTGTTGGAGGGGTTCAGCCCCACGCGCCCGCGATCTGGCGGGTGGTGGCGTTGAGACGGTTGAACATGTTGGTGACGCCGATCATCAGCACGATCGCGGCGAGCTGCTTCTCGTCGAAGAAGCCGGCGGCGCTGTCCCAGGTCTCGTCGGTCACCGCGTTCGGCCGGTCGGCCATCCGGGTCGCCGCCTCGGCCAGTTCGAGCGCGGCGCGTTCCTCCTCGGAGAAGTACGGCGCCTCCCGCCAGGCGGCGACCGCGGCGAGGCGCTCGTCGTTCACGCCCGCCTTGCGCGCGGTCTTGGCGCCGCCGTCGACGCAGGCGCTGCACTGGTTGATCTGGCTGACCCGCAGGTGCACCAGCTCGAGGATCTCGCCGTCGACGCCGCCGGTGCGCACCGCCTGCAGGACCGCCTGGATCGGGCCCATCGCGTCGGTGAGGACCATGGCCGGGTTCTGCATCCGAGACTGCATTGTCGTTCTCCTTGTTTCGATGTGGTTCCCGTTGTTTCGGGTGTGTACTGATCACAGCTCGTGAGGCCTGGCGAAGCGAGGTCCGTGGGACACTGTGGGACAGTGAAAAACGGCCCTGACCACGCCCGCTGTGGTCGGAGAAAAGGTGACCCGGGCCGGGACGGAGCGGACGACGGTGCAGCAGCGGACGACGACGCGGACCCATCCGCGCGACGAACTGGCGGCCCGGCTGCGCCTGATCCAGGAACTGTCCGGCCGCGGTGTTCGCGCGCTGGCCCGCGACACCGGCCTGAGCTCGTCGTCGCTGTCGCGCTATCTGAGCGGGCAGACGGTGCCGCCGTGGCCCGCGGTGCTGGCACTGTGCCGCCTGGTCAAACGCGATCCGCGCCCGCTGCGCCCGCTGTGGGACAGCGCCACCAACCCGCTGCCCGCCCCGCCCAAGACCAGCCGACAGGTCGCCCCGCCCCGCCCACCGGCCGACGCGCCACCCCCGCCGCGCAACGACCTGCCCCGTGACCTCCCCGACTTCACCGGCCGCGAGCAGGCGCTGACCGAGGTGCTCGCCGCCGTGCGCGCCGACCGGGTGGTCGCCATCGACGGCATGGCCGGTGTCGGCAAGACCTCCCTGGCCGTGCACGCCGCGCATCAGCTCACCGCCGACTACCCCGACGCCCAGCTCTACCTCGACCTGCACGGCTTCACCGCGGGCCGCGAGCCGCTCGATCCCGACGCCGCCCTGCGCGCCCTGCTGGCCGCCCTGCAGGTGCCCTCGGAGAAGGTGCCCCAGGACGGCGGCGTCGAAGTGCGGGCCGCCTGCTGGCGCGCGGAACTGGCCCGGCTGCGCGCGGTGATCGTCCTCGACAACGCCGCCGACGCCGCGCAGGTCGCGCCGTTGCTGCCCGGCGCGGGGGAGTCGGTGGCCATCGTCACCAGCCGCAACCGGCTGCTCGAGCTCGACGAGGTGGCGCCGGTGAGCCTCGACGTGCTCACCGAACAGGAGAGCGCCGAGCTGCTGGCCCGCGCCAGCGGCGATTCGCGCGACGGCCGACTGGCCAGGGAACCCGAGCAGACCGCGGAAGTGCTGCGCCTGTGCGGCAACCTGCCGCTGGCCCTGCGCCTGGCCGCGGCCCGGTTGCGGCACCGGCCCGGCTGGTCGGTCGGCATCCTGGTCGAGCGAATGGCCGAGGGGCCCAGCGAATTCGACACCGCCTTCGGCATGTCGGTGCGTCAGCTGCGTCGCGATCAGCGCCGCCTGTTCCGGCTGCTCGGCCTGATTCCCGGCTCGACCTTCACCGACTACGTCGCCGCGGCGGTCGCCGATGTCCCGCTGCGCACCGCGCGCGCCACGCTCGAGGACCTGCTCGACGCGCACCTGGTCCAGCAGCCCGCCGACGGCCGCTACCGCCTGCACGACCTGGTCCGCCAGCACGCCCGCGGCTCCAGTCTCGAGACCGATTCCGACGTCGACCGTGAGCGCGCGCTGGGCCGGGTCCTCGACTACTACGTGCACACCGCCGCCGCGGCCGACGCCGCCATGCCCTTCCCGACCCCCACCCGGCCGGTCTCGGCGGGCACACCACCCGCCGATCTGCCGCGGTTCCCCGATCGCGACACCGCGTTCTTCTGGTACGTCACCGAATACACCAACCTGATGGCGGTGTTCTACGCCGCCGTCGCAGCGGGCGCCGACGAGCACGTCTGCGAGCTACCGCGCTTCCTGCGCACCTTCTTCGCCCGCCGCTGCGGCACCACCCATCTCAACGACCTGTTCGAGCGATCACTCACCGCCGCACAGCATCTCGGCGACCCGCGCCGGCTCGCCGAAGCGCACAGCGACCTCGGCTTCGCCCGCTACAACGCGGGCCGGATGACCGAGGCCGCCACCGCCTACGCCACCGCGGCCCCGCTGATCGCCGCCGCGGGCGACCCCCTGCCGTGCGCCGAACTGCTCATGCGCCGCGCGCAATTGCGGTGGGACGAGGGCGATGTCGCGGAACCACTCACCCTGTTCCGGCGGGCGCGCGAGCTGTACGTCGCCAGTGGTTGCCCGGTGAGCGCCGCCGACGCCGTCGCGGGGGAGGCCTGGGCCGTGCTGCAGCTGGGCGATGCCGACGCGGCCGCCCGCCTGGCCCGCGAGGCGCTGGTCCTCGCCGCTGACGCGACACCGTCATTGCAAGCCCAGGTCACCCTCGGTGTCGCCATCGCCGCCGAGCACCCCGAGGCCGCGCTCACCCACCTGGACCAGGCGCTGGCCGCGGCGCGCGCCGACGGTCACCAGCACAACGAGGCCTGGTGCCTGAACTGCCGGGGCGTGGCACTGCGCCGGATGGGCCGCTTCGCCGAGGCCATCGCCGCGCACCGCGCCGCCTTCGACTTGCTCGACGCCCTGTTCGAGGAGCACTGGAAGATCCACTTCCTCAACGGATACGCCGAAACCTGCCTGCTCGCCGGTCTCCCCGACGAGGCACTACGCCTGTACCGCGAAACCCTCGCCCTGGCACCGCGACTGGGCCACCGCTTCGAAGAGGCCGCGGCCCATCAGGGCGTCGCCGACGTGCTCGAGTCCGCCGACCCGGCCACCGCCGCCGAACATCGCGCCGCGGCGGCGACCCTGCTCGGGGCGGTCAGCCCATCGACTTCGCCCCGTCCAGAGCTTCCCGGATGATGTCGGCGTGGCCGGAGTGCTGCGCGGTCTCGGTCATGATGTGCCTGAGGGTGCGTCGCGCGGTCCAGCGGAGGCCCGGCTCGAACCACGGTGCCTCGGGCAGCGGGTGCGAGAGATTCAGATCGGGCAGTTCCCGCGCGAGCTGATCGGACTTCGCGGCCACCACCTCGTAGGCGGCAAGGACGTCGACCAGAGTGTCACCCGGCTGCATCTGGAACTCGTTGCCCCACTCCGTGATCCGCTCCTCGGTCATCGACTCGAATTCCGGGAAGGCGCTCGGGCCCTCGACGATGAAGGTGGCCCAGTTCCGCTCCACCGCCGTGACGTGTTTGATCAGCCCGCCCAGGCACAGCTCGCTGAGGGTGGTGCGCAGCCCGGCCTGTTCGTCGGTGAGGTCGCGCACGGTGACCCGCAGGAAATGCCGGTGTTTGGCGAGCGCCCGCGTCCACATGTCGGTCGACGACCTCGACTGGCCGATCCTGGGCAAGGCCGAAGCCGAATTCCAGGTCATCGAACCACCGGAACGCATTGCCCGCCTGGCGGAATGGGGTCCCCGCTGCACACGGTCCTGAGTACCCGCAGCCCCTCGACCAGCATAGATGGCAGACTGTGGCCATGGCTGGTCGGCGGCTCTGATGGGGCCCGCGGTCGACGTCGAGCGGATGCGGATCAGCGGACCGACGTGCGGCGTGCTCGGTTCGACTCGCCCCGCGCGACAACGGCTGACGAAAGGTGGATCCGATGTCGGCGCACCGCCGTCTGACCAGCGTTCTGACAGTGCTCGCCTACGTCGCCGAGTCGGACTCGCCGCGTTCGGTTTCCGACATCGCGCGGAGCACGGGCCTCACGACGTCGACATCATCGCGGATCGCGGCGGAGCTCGCGGATCACGGGCTGCTCACGCGCTGCGGACGGTCGCCGGGCTACGACCTGGGTGACAGGGCGTTCGCGCTCGCCGGTGCGGCGGCACGCCACTACTACCCGGGGTTGCAGGTCTCGATCGGGCGGCTGAGCATGCTCGGCGAAACGGCGTGCGTGGTGGCGCCGCTCGCCCCCGGGTCCGCGAGCGGGCGGTTCCGGGTGATCTTCAGCGCCCCGGGCGCGTGGACGCTGACCGCGGCCGCCGAGCCCGGTCTCACGCTCGCGGACAGCTCAGGCGCGCTCGCGCGAGGCCTCGGGACGCCGGTCGACCTGGGCGGCACGCGCCGCGTGTACCGCGGGAGGACGCCGGGTGGGGTGGTGGATCGTCTTGTCCCCATCCGGGGCGATGGGCCGATGCCGTTCGCGGGGATGATGATCCGCGTTCCGGAGTTCCGCGACAACGATGGCGCGATGCTCGATGCGGGTCTGCGCATCCAGGGTGCCTACCTCGAGCAGGCGATTCTCGACGGTGACCCGGCGCGCCCGAACAGTCGAGGCGAAGAGTCGGCGCGGGGCGATACGGCGTTGGAACTGTGCGTTCGGCTCCTGCACGAGGTGGTACGCGACCCGCGTTCGCCGGTGCGTGTGCTGGCCGAGCGGACCGGCTGCCGGGTGGAGCGGGCGAGACGAATCCTCGAGTCGGCGACAGCCGTCGGTCTCGTCGAAGGGCCGCCCGCTCTCGCCGGGTATCGAGCGACGTTGCGCCTCGGTGGCTGGTACACGGTGCGAATTCGTCCACGCCTGACCGCGGTGGCGAACCGGGAGCTGCGCGTCCCCGCCGCACTCGGACCGATCAGTGCGTATCTCACCGCGCTGGTGGGAGCGCGGAGTGTGACGCTGGCGGAGGTGTTGTCCAGGGGCGAGCTGGCCACCACCTCGTGGCTCGGGCGCCCCTTCCCTCTGTCCGGTTCGGCGGGAGCGCCCGCGCTGATCAGCGGCGTCTCCGACGACATCGTCGAAGAGGTCTTCGTCTACACACCTCGGTCGAAGGCGCGCGGAATGCCCCGCACGGTGGCGGGCTTCCTCGCGGTCGTCGACGAGCTACGCGCCGAGGGGTCGGTGGTCGTCCGGGAACACGGCGAGAACGGAATCACCTCCGTCTCGGCGCCGGTGTGGGGCCTGGCGGGCGAGGTGGCGGGTGCTGTGTGTCTCGTCGGCCCGACCAGGGACATCGAGGCACGCGCGGATCGCCTCCGCGCGGAGGCGACGGCGGTGGCTGCCCGCATCACCCGAGGACTCACCTCCTCGCCCGAGGGGTGACACCGCGCGGACTGCAATTCATGCACCCGAATCGTTGCAATCCACGCGGCGACGCGGTTCCGCTCCCCGGAGCGGGCCTAGCGTCGCCCGGCATGAACCCCACACTTCCGGTCACCATCGAATTCGACGTCGAAGCGCGTATGCGCGACGGAGTCATCCTGCGCGCCAACGTATTCCGGCCGAACGCGCCGGGCACGTTCCCGGTGGTCCTCTCCCGCACGCCGTACAACAAGATCAGTCCCTCCGATGGCGGCTTCGATCCGCTCCTGCTCTCCCGGTCGGGTTTCATCGTCGCGGTGCAGGACGTGCGGGGGCGGTACGCCTCCGATGGCGAATGGGAGGCGTTCGAGCACGAACGCGAGGACGGCTACGACTCGGTCGAATGGGCCGCGCGGCTGCCCGGATCGAACGGGCGGGTGGGCATGTACGGCGCCAGCTACATCGGCACCACCCAGTGGGCCGCCGCCGTGACGAGGCCGCCCTCGCTGAAGGCCATCATGCCTGCCCTGACCTGGCGTGACATGGCGGACGGTGTCATCCGGCGGGACGGCGCCATCGATCTGGGCCTGCCTGCTTTCTGGACCCTGTTCCAGGGATTCGACTACCTCGCGCGGACGAGCACACCGCAGACCCATCAGGAGCGCTACGACCTGCTCGCGGACACCTACGACGCGCTCGCCACGGACGGGTACTGGACACTGCCCGCGATCGAGATGCCGTATGCGAAGCTGAACGGCCTGCCGACCGCCAGTATGCATCCGGACAACGTCGTCGCCACGAGCTACACCGACGCCGATTTCGACGGCCTCGACGCGGATCTCGGTGTCGCCGCGACGGCCGGCTGGTACGACCTGTTCATTCAGGGCTCGCTCGACACCTACATGGCCGCACGTGAGCGCGGCCTCGACGCCCGGCTCACGGTGGGCCCGTGGACGCACACCAGCCTCGCCGATCGGATAGGGCAGCGGAGCTTCGGGATTCGCAGCGCGCGCGACACGTTCATGGCGGACTACACCGACTCATGGTTCGCCCGCCACCTCGGCTTCCTGACCGAGTACCTGGGTGACGGTGCCGCGGCGGGCGACCAGCCGGACAACCGCGTTCGGATCTTCGTCATGGGCCGCAACGAATGGCGCGACGAACCGGAGTGGCCGTTGGCCCGCGCTGTCGACCAGCGCTGGCACCTCCGCTCCGACGGCGGCCTCGACCCGGATGCGTCGGCGTCGCCGGACACCGAGACCCGGGAATACGACTACGACCCAGCGGACCCGGTGCCCACCACGGGTGGTGCGGCCATGCTGATGCCCGGATTCCACGGCGGTCCCATGGACCAGGCGCCCATCGAGGGCCGCGACGACGTTCTCGTCTACACCTCGGCGCCGCTGGCCGCCGATCTGGAGGTCACCGGCCGACTGCGCGCCGCCATCACCGTGCAGAGTTCCGCCGGTGCGACCGACTGGGTCGTCCGGCTGTGCGACGTCGACCCCGAGGGGCGTTCGTGGGTCATCTGCGACGGGATCACGCGGATCCTCGACGGCGCCGATCAGGTGCGGCTGGTCGAGATCGACCTGTGGTCGACGAGCAATGTCTTCCTCGCGGGCCACCGGCTGCGCGTGCACGTCACCAGCAGTTGTTTTCCCCGATGGGACCGCAACCTCAACACCGGTGATCAGAATGCCGACGGCATGGTTGTCGCGCACCAGCGCGTCCACCACGGTGCCGCGACGCCCAGCTGGGTCGAGCTGCCCGTGATCGCGGATTGAGCGTCGAGCCGCGGTGAACCTGTCCACGATCGGCGGCGGGCCGGCGCCGATCCGTCCCGCTGTCCGTGTCAGCCGTTGCGATACCGCTGCTTGCGCCGACGCTGGAAGAACAGTTCGTCGACCGCGACCGGCGCGACCAGTGCGGTGATCTCGGCCAACCGTGCGTCATACCGGTGTTCGGTGATGCACCGGTGCAGATGGGCTCGGCGCTCCGGCCCCAGTCTCGACCAGACCGCGCCGAACCTGGACTGCGCCTCGCTCCCCGCCATCGCGACCAAGTCGAGAAGTGCTGGCCAGCAGCCGGTTTCGGTGGCACGGGCGGGCAGCGCGGCCACCGCGGCGTCCGACAGCGTGGCCAGGGCGTAGCCGACCTCGCCACGGACCTGATCGCCCATTCGCGTCATCAGGGTGAACAGACCACGCCAGCTCCCCGCGTCGTCACGGTTGTCCAGTGCGGTGACCAGCCCGGTCCCCACATTCGGATGCTCGAATACCGGATTGCTCACCAGTGTCCACAGTCCCAGCGGAGTGAGATGTCCGGCCAGCGTGAGGAATTCCGGAGCGGCGCCCACGAGGAGGGCGTTGTCGACCAGGGTGGCGACATCGTCGGGCCGGGCGTTGCCGAAGAGGACGTCGCCCACCTGGCTGATCACCTCGGGCGCGCACCGCGAGAACACCGAGAGCGCGGCGTGCTGCAGGGCGGGCGGCCCGGCCAACACCGTCTGCGCCATCCGTGGGATCCGCCGGTGCGGTCCGTCGAGCAGCTGCCGCACCACGGCACTGAGGATCTCGGCGTCATAGGAGTAGGAGGCCGAATGGATCAGCCCCGCGTCATCGTGGACCCCCGCCTCCACGGCCGCTATCAATTCCGGTGTGGCGCAGGACAGAAACGGCCCCGCCGTCACGTAGTCGCGCCGCCGCAGCAGTTCGTTGACGATGTCGACCACCGGCCCCGTCGGCGCCACCTCCGCCAATTGCGCGATGGCCCGAGGATCCAGATACGGCGCGCAGTCCGCCGCGTACCCCGGATCGAGCAACGCCAGCGTCTCGACGGCCTTCCCCGGATGCTCCAGCCCGACGGCCCCCGCCGCCCGTCCCGTCGTCATCGGCGGAACCAGCCGCTGCACCAACGGGATCGAGATCGACAACGGAATGACCGGCACCAACGCGCTGATCCGCCGAAACACCGGCGTGTGCTGATCGAACAACACCCCCGAAATCTGCTGCTGCAGTTCATGCAACCGCTCCGCACCCAGATACCGCAGATGATGCAATCGCTGCGGATGCACATGCAGCGTCCGAGCCAGCAGAATCAACTGCGCCCGCGTAGTGAGATCGGTCATCGCCCCCCGAACATGATCTTCTTCGTCACCGCCCGCAACGGCCGCGGCAACGCCCCGATCATCGAATCGATCGACTTGTCCAACGCCGCCGCCTCGAACGTCGAAGCGGCCCTGGTCAACTCGAACAAATCCCGCGCCTGCTCCGCGGGCAACCGCTCTACCGCGGGCATCACCCCCGGCCTGCCACCGTCACGCTCACTCCGGGCAGCCATACAACTCCTCGATACAACGGTTCTTCCCGCCGAGAATGCCCTGTCCAGCCCCCTACCCACCACCACTTCCCGGAATTCTTGTACGCAACAACGAAAATAACGGCCAGATTACATGTGAACCAACGTCAACCCACGCCGATATGGCGACCAGTAGGTATCCAGCGCGACTGATCAGTAGGCTCGCCACAACGCCTTAGACCCGCTGTAACACCTGAGTGTGCTTCGCGATCAACGCGGGAGGAGAATTCTTCTCGGTGACGGCGCAGGGTGATTCGGGGTTGGAGATGACGGCTGACTGGCAGTTCGAAGTGCCGACGGCGGGGCACAGATACCTCCCGCCGGATGCCCGGTACATGGAGGCGCTGACCAGCCAGGGATACGGATTCGAGGCGGCGGTCGCCGATCTGGTGGACAACTCCATCGATGCGGGCGCGCACGACGTCGTCATCCACTTCCTCCGCGACGGTGACGACCTGCTCAGTCTGCTCATCATCGACGATGGATGCGGCATGGCCGAGGACGATCTCGACGTCGCGATGACCGTCGGTGGCCGTCGTGACTACGCCCCCGAGTCCCTCGGAATGTTCGGAACCGGCCTGAAATCCGCCTCGTTGAGTGAGGCTTCGGCCCTGACGGTGGTCAGCCGCACACGCAAGTCGCGTCCCGCAGGCCGCCGTTGGGCGATGGAGCGCGCTCGCGCGGACTTCCGTTGCGACATCGTCGAACCCCGCTATGCCCAGTCCCTGATCGATCGCTACCACGGCTGCCCGATCACCTGGCAGGGCACCGTGATTCGTTGGGACGGTGTCAAGGACTTCCCTCGAAATGTCGGCGCCGCCCAGACCGGGCGCTATCTGGACCGCACGATCGCCAGGCTCGGACTGCACCTCGGTGTGCAGTTACATCGGTTCCTGACCCGTGATGACTTCAACATCACCATCGCTGTCGAGGACATCCGCACCGGAGACATCTACGCCAACTTCGGTGTCGTGGCCTTGAATCCTTTCGGTTACCCCGTGGCGGGCCATCCCGAGTATCCCCGCGCCTTCAGCGTCGATCTGCCCGGCCTCGGTCGGGTTCAGCTGACCGCCCACGTCTGGCCTGCCAAGTCTTCGTTGAGCGAATACAAGTCGTTCGGCAGTGTCCTGGATCGCCAGGGCTTCTACTTCTATCGCAACGGCCGCGTCGTCCAGGCCGGCGGCTGGAACAACGTCCGCCAGCCCGAGCAGCACCTGGCGCTCGCCCGGGTCGAGGTCGATCTGCCTGTCGAGGTGAGCGACATCTTCCGGCTCACGGTGAAGAAGGAGGGTGTCGACGTTTCTCCGGAGTTCGCGGAGGCGGTCGAGAAGGCGGTTGACGACAACGGACACACCTTCGCCGAGTTCCTTGCCGATGCGCAGCAGATCTATCGTGAAGCCCGCCGTCGCGCGGGCGCGACTCGCAAGCCGGTGATCCCCGCGGGCCGTGGTTTCGCGCAGGCCCTGCGGGAGACCATCGATGACGAGTTGCCTGTCTTTCCTGGTGAGGAACCGATCGCCATCGAGTGGCGCAAACTTGCCGACGACGTGTTCTTCGACATCGACCGCGACAACCGAACCATCGGCTTGAACCGGCGTTATCGCACGGCGCTCAACGGCGGTCATCGCGGCACGGTCGACGATGCCCCGATGGTGAAGGCGCTCATGTATTTCCTGCTGCACGAGGTGTTCGGCAAGGAGTTCAACGGACCGCGGACGAAGGACAATCTGCAGCTGTGGCAGTCGGTTCTGCTGTCGGCGGCGCGCGCCGAGCTCGATCAGGCCGACGCGTGAATCCAGGGCCTGCGGATCTGCGTCTGCGTCTGCATCAGCACGTACTCGGTGAGATGGCGGGCACCCGACCACGGAACCTGCTGTCTTCCATGCGCTATCAGGCCGAGGACTTCACCGAGGCGATGCCGTTCGCCACCGAGGAAGACTTCCGCGAGGCACTGCTGTTCGTGTCCGACAACCTGGCCCTGGTGGAGACGTGGCGGACCCAGCTCTATCAGTGGGACTTCGAGGCGGCGCCGACGTGGTCCGACACCGAGCCCCGGACACCCGAGCGGCGCGCACACATCTGCCTGCGTCTGGGTGTGGACCTGGCCACCGCCAAGCTGCTCGAAGCCAACGCACCCATCCCCACCTTGCCGAAACCGGTGGTCATCGGTACCCGTTTCGAGCCCTGGTATCACGCTCGGCCCATCAGATTCTCCCGACACGGACGCGAAGGCTACTGGAACAACTACCGCTTGCTGCTCGCCCGTAAGCAGTGGTCGCCAGAAGCGGTCGCCGATCTCGATGCCGCTACTGACGCCGTGGTCGAACGCCTCGCGGATCCGACCGCTCGGACCGCCTATCAGTCCAAGGGTCTGGTTGTCGGCTACGTCCAGTCGGGCAAGACCGCGAACTTCACCGGGGTTGTGGCCAAGGCAGTCGATGCTGGATACCGGCTTGTCATCGTCTTGTCCGGCACACTGAACCTGCTCCGCGCCCAGACCCAGCGCCGTCTCGACATGGAACTGGTCGGCCGCGAGAACATCGTGCGTGGTGCCGCTGAACACGAATCCGACTACCACGACGACCCAGCGTGGATCGGTGGCCACTTCCTCGGCTTCGGTGATCTTCCCTCTGTGCAGGGCTGGTTCGACATCCACCGCCTCACGACGCGCGACAACGACTACCGCAGCCTGCAGCAGGGGATCTACGCGCTCGAATTCGAGAAACGCGAACCTGCCCTACCGCTCTACGACCCGGTCAATCTGCACCGCGCCGCCGCCCGCCTCATGGTCGTCAAAAAGAACAAGACCGTCCTGACCAGGCTCGTCAAAGACCTCGGCAAGATCAAGACGCCGCTGTCGGAAATCCCCGTCCTGATCATCGACGACGAGTCCGACGAGGCCTCGGTCAACACCACACGCCCCAAACCCGATACCGAGCGCACCGCGATCAACCAGTCGATCGCCGACCTGCTGACCATGCTCCCGCGCGCCCAGTACCTCGGCTACACCGCCACCCCGTACGCCAACGTCTTCATCGACCCCTCCGACACCACTGACATCTTCCCCAAGGATTTCCTGCTCTCGCTGGAACGCCCGGCCGGCTACATGGGCGCCACGGACTTCCACGACATCGATTCCGCTGTCCCGGAATCCGAACGTACCTACGCGAATTCGAACGAGAAGGCCCACGTCCGCGACGTGGTCGTGGCCGACGAGGACGACACCGAGGCCCTCGTCCGGGCCGTCGACATGTTCGTCCTGGCCGCGGCGATGAAGGTCTACCGTGAGGAGCGCGGCCTCGGCGACGGCTATTTCACCCATCACACGATGCTCATCCACGAGTCCAGTTTCGTGGCCGACCACCGGGAACTGCTGGCACGAGTCACCGACGTCTGGTGGAACGCCGACTATTCCGGGGCCTCGGGTCACGTGCGATTGCGCGACCTTTTCGACTCCGACGTGGCCCTGGTCAGCGCAGCGCGCGCGGACGGGCATGCCGTCCCGCCGGATTTCGAGACGCTCCGGCCATACGTCAGCCCAGCCGTCATCCGTATCGGCGGCGACCAGCGCCCGATCATCGTCGTCAACGGCGACAAGGCGCTGGAGACCGGCGAGGCCGACTTCGACAAGCGCCCGATCTGGAAGATCCTCATCGGCGGTCAGAAGCTGTCCCGTGGCTTCACCATCGAGGGCCTCACCGTCTCGTATTTCCGGCGTCGCGCCGGAAATATGTCCGCGCTCATGCAGATGGGTCGCTGGTTCGGTTTCCGCCGCGGCTACCGCGACCTGGTGCGTCTCTACATCGGCCGCGAGGAAGCCGGTCCGGGCCGCAAGACCTTCGACCTCTACCAGATGTTCGAGGCCATCTGCCAGGACGAGGACGCGTTCCGCCAGGAACTGCGGCAGTACGCCACGATGGTCGACGGCGAACCACAGGTGACCCCCGCCCAGGTCCCGCCCCTGGTGTCCCAGCACCTGCCCTTGTTGCCGCCGACCAGCAAGAACAAGATGTACAACGCGCGCCTGGTGGAGGTACGTTCGCCCGGGCGGTGGCGCGAGCCCACCGCCTACCCGACGATCGCGGCCGACCTGCGCCACAATGTGGGCGCCTGGCTGCCGATCATCGACGAGCTCTCCACTGTGCCCGCCGATTTCGCGTACCACTTTCCCGACGGTGCTGCCAGTCATGCGATGACCGCGCACCACGCCGTCATCCCGGCCGACCGGCTACTCGAGGTGCTGGAAACGGTGCGCTGGCGCGCGGAACGCCAGTTCGCGCCCGATCTGGAGTACCTGCGCTCGATTACCGCGGACGGCGACGTCCTCGACTGGGTCGTCCTGTGCCCACAACCCAACCGCAGTGCCGCCGTGCTCCCGCTCGGTCACCACACCCTGCCGCGCTGGGACCGCGGCCGCCGCCGTGACCCCCTGTTCGGCGCCATCAGCTACAACTGGCACCGCACCATCGCCCGCCGCATCGCCGACGCCCTCCCCGATTCCGGTGACCCGCTCACCGAGTCCTTCCGTGCCGAACGGCGCGGCGCCCTCCTCCTGCACTCCGTGGTCGAACCCACCCACCTGGCCGACTTCGCTCCCGACGGCGCCATCGACCCGGGCAAACTTGTCCTCACCTTCGGCTTCGTCGCTCCCTCGACCGCGCTCGGCCGAGACTCCCGCGCCGTCCGCTTCGAAACCACGGATTCGTCCACCGAGAACGCCATCGTCGAGGCGGAAAGGGACAGCTGAGCATTCGGCTGTCACAGGTGGCCCGCACGCCCAGCGCTATCCTGGATCTCCGAGTCGGGCGGGTGAAAGGGACATCGATGGCTGGCGTGGGGCGGCGGCTGGCATCCGTGGAACTCTGCGCGGGCGCAGGCGGGATGGCGTTGGGGTTGGAGCAGGCAGGCTTCGATCCGGCAGCGCTCGTCGACAGTCGGGACGTTGCCTGCGAGACTCTTCGGACGAACCGCCCGCAGTGGCCGGTGGTGCACCGAGACATCCTGCGGATGAATCCCAGTGTCGACCTGTTCCTCGACGGTTCGATCGACCTGCTCTCGGCGGGACTGCCGCGGGTGCGGTCGGCCGCAACTGCCTCGCGCACCCGAGGTGACGGCGGGGAACTGGCGCTGCTCGACACCACTGGCCACTGGATCTGGCAGCTACGACCACGCGCGGTGATCCTGGAGAACGTTCCGGCTCTGGTGTCCCGGTCCGAATATGCCGAGAGCCGGTCCTACCTGGAGAAGTACCTGGAGGATGTCGGGTACGAATTCGGTTGGCGCGTGGTGAATGCCTGCGATTTCGGGGTGCCACAGCACCGTGAACTCGGGATCCTCGTCGCATTCCGTGACGGCGGGTTGGCCGAGTTCGATGCCGCGTTGGGCACCGTGGAGCCGTCATCGAGCCTGTCGGTGGGTTCCGTCCTGCGGGCATCGATGGGCGCGCGGGGTTGGCTACAGGCAGGCGAATGGGCTTGCTACGCGGACCGGATCGCACCGACGATCGTCGGTGGCTCATGGGACAGAGGCGGTGCCGATCTGGGACCCGCCGGATCGCAACGGGCGTGGGCGAGATTGGGTGTCGAGGGAAAGTCGCTGGCCGATCGGCCACCCGCCTTGGATTTCGACTGGGATCCGGCGTCGGACGATCGCCGGGTCCGTCTCACGGTCGACCAGGTTGCCGAGCTCCAAGGCTTTCCCGGCAGTTGGCGGATCTGTGGTCGTAAGACTGCGCGATACCGTCAGATCGGCAATGCGACTCCTCCGCCGGTCGCCCGTATACTCGGATCAGCTGTTCGAACTGTTTTGTCCTGCTGAATAGAGCAGATCGGGAGTGCCCGATAGGCTTCGATGTCATGCCAGCTGATTGCCGTACCAACCCCAGAGAACATGCCGATACCATCGACTTGTTCGCTGGTCCCGGCGGGTTGGATGTTGCGGCGCGATGGCTCGGACTCGACGCGTACGGCCTGGAATGGGACGACGACGCACTGTGTACTCGCGCGGCGGCAGGATTCAATGCCGAGCGACACGATGTGCGCGACCTCGGCCCCGAGGATTTCCCGGCGGCGACCACACTGACCGGTGGTCCGCCGTGTCAAACCTTCACCGTCGCAGGAAACGGTACCGGCCGTCGGGCATTGAACACGGTCCTGGGGTTCATCGAGGCCATGGCTGCCGGGCTGCCGGTCCAGAACGAACTGGCAGCGCTGAACGACGAGCGGACGGGCCTTGTCCTGGAGCCCCTTCGTTGGGCGCTGCGGGCGCACGAGCTCGGCCGACCGTTCGAAACGATCGTGCTGGAGCAGGTTCCTGCGGTCCTACCGGTGTGGAAGGCCATCGGTCGAGTTCTGCGCGACGATCTCGACTACCACGTGGCGGCCGAGGTGCTGCACACCGAGATGTACGGGGTACCGCAGACTCGACGTCGGGCGGTACTCATCGCTTCCCGGACCGGACCGCGGACCATGCCTGGCGCGACGCACCGCATCTATCGCAAGTCCGGCTTGCGGCCGCAAGACGACAGGGATCTGCCGAACTGGAAGACCATGGGGCAGGCACTGCCGGGGCGACCACACCGTTTCGAGGTCATCTCGAACTACGGCACCGGCGGCAACCCGAGAATCCGGGGCGTGCGATCCTCGGACCAGCCGTCGGCGACCGTCACGGGCAAGATCTCTCGGAACAAGGTTGTCAGCAACGGGAACACCGATCGCTTCGAAGAGTGGGAAGCCGGGCGCCTGCAGAGCTTTCCGGTGGATTTTCCGTGGCGAGGCGGTGCGGTGGCCCAGCAGATCGGCAACGCCGTCCCACCGATCTTCGGACTTCATATTCTGTCGGCAGCGCTCGGCTGCCAGGTCACCCGTGCGCAGGCGGACAAGGTGTTCGAGTTGCGTTGGGATGAGGTGTGCGGCGCCGCGACAGGCAATGTGCCCGCAGTTCTGACCGAGATCCGTGAACGCGTCCGTGTGGCGCCATCGGGGATGGCGAAGGCCTACTCCTGAACTCCGCGTCTGTGCTGGTGGGACCGTCGCGACCGATGATGTATGCAATTTGTGCTCAGTGATAGCTGCGACATGTCGGCAGCAGCGCCTATCGTTACCCGTAACGAGGGGGCGTCAAACCTCCCTTCGTCGAACAGGTGTGGTGATAGTGGGAGAGCTGTGAACGATTACGACTGGGACATGGTGCGCATCGCATATTCCGCGGGGCCGCTCCGGGCGGCCTGCGGACTGCTGATACAGCCTGCTCATCGAGTCGGTCATTCACGACGGGCCGTGGTTCCCGTGGCAACCGGAAACGAAGAGTGAATATGACATCGACCGAACTCGACGTTGTTGCCAAGGTCGAGGAGCTGACCCAGTTGGCGCTGCGTACCTATCAGGTCAATCCGGCTCGGATCGAGGAGGATGCGAACGGCGAGCGACGCATTCACCAGGGTGGATACGGCGACCGACAGATCTTCGAGCTCGTTCAGAACGCCGCGGACGAGCTACAGGCTCCGGAGTTCGCCGGTGGGCGAATCGATGTTGTGCTCACCACCGACTACCTCTACTGCGCAAACGAGGGCTCGCCGATCACCACGACGGGTGTCGACACGATTCTGCGGATGGGAGTGTCGAAGAAGCGCGGAGGACAGATCGGCCGGTTCGGCGTCGGCGTCAAGTCCGTCCTCTCGGTGACGCGGACGCCGCAGTTCTTCAGTACAACCGGATCGTTCGGTTTCGACGCAGACTGGGCCGCGCAGGAGATTCTCCGTGCGGTCAACGATGCACGCCGAGCAGAGGGACTCGCTGCAGTCGACAACGTCGGTGAGGTTCCCGTACTGCGCCTTGCCCGCAGACTGGACTCGACCGCGGAACGTCGGCACGACCGAGTCCTCGATGAACTGCTGTCCTGGGCGACGACCGTCGTTCGTCTGCCGCTCGAGCCCGGCGCTGCGGCGAAGCTCTCGTATGACATCCATACTCGGCGTACCGGAGAAATCGGTGCGCCCCGCGAGTTTCCACATCTGTTCCAGCTCTTCTCGCCGCATGTCGGAAAGCTGTCGCTCGATGACCGTGCCAGCATGCCTATCACCCGCCGAGATCTCAGCGTCGACCACAGCGGCAGCAGGCGCAGTATTCACCAGCAGCGCAGTGGTGCCCACTCGACCTCGGAGAGCTTTCGTGTCTTCTCCACTCCGCACCAGGTCAGCGACGAATCTCGGGGTCGGGCAGGCGAATTGCACGACCGTGTCACGATCGATGTGTCCTGGGCGGTTCCCGAGTACACCCGGTCGCCCGAGACGGGGTTTCTGCTGGTCCCCAACGACCGCGGGGTCTTCTGGTCGTTCTTCCCGACCAAATATCCGACCACGCTGAGCGGCGCGCTGAACTCGGCGTGGAAAACGAACGAGGACAGGCAGAACTTGCTGGACAGCAGTGAGCTCAACTCCGAGCTGCTGCGTGTCGCCGCCCGACTCGTCGTAGGCTCGCTCGAAGAGCTGTCGCCCGCGGACGACCCGGGTGCCTTCCTCCCGTTGCTTCCCGGTCGGCCGAAGGAATCACCGAACTGGGCCTGCCGATACCTGACCGAGCAGGTCTGGCGGTTGATGGCGACGAATCCATCCCTCCCGGATCAGGACGGCACCTTGCGGTTGCCGTCCGAGCTGCGGATCCATCCCGAGGCGCCGGTGACCGTGACGGCGCTGAAGATGTGGGCGTCCTATCCGGGGCGGCCGCGCAACTGGGTACACCACTCCGTCGAGGGACCGAACTCGCGTCGGGGCAAGGTCTCTCACGTCATTCAGGAGTCTGATCACGACGGTCCCGCTGCGCCGCGCGCATGGGTCGAGGCATTGGTCGAGGACCGAACCGTTCAAGCGTCTGCCGCGGCGATTCGGCTGCTTGTGCATCTGCTACGCAGTGAGTTCACCGGACCGAGGCACGCTGAGGCGGCAGCAGAACTCCGACGATCGAGAGTGCTGCTGGCCGAAGACGGGAGATTCGTTGCGCCCATCGTGGGCACAGTGTTTCGCCGCACGAGTGATGACGGCCTACGCGACGACATGGTCTATGTGCATTCGGACCTGGCGAACGACCAGACCATCGCATCCCTCTTGAACGAACTGGGTGTGCGGGAGGCCGACACCGAGGGGCGGTTCCACAGTGTCCTCGATCAGGGGTTCGCCGGGTACGAAGACGCCGATTGGATGCGGTTCTGGGAACTGCTCAACAGCTGTGGCGGCGCGGCGCAGGCCCAAGAGATCCGCAATCGAGTCGATGATGTGTCAATCGTCCTGCACGCGCGAAACATGGAGGGCCGATTCGTCCCGATCAAGAGCCTCGTCCTCCCAGGGATCATCGTGCCACCGGACGGTTCGCGCGATGCAGCGCTGACAGTGGACATGAGTTTCCACGCCAACGATCGCTCGATACTGCGCGAGTTCGGGGTCCCCGATCGCCCCGAGTCCGGACATCATCCGGACTCGGACGGGTGGTTCGAGGGGTACCGGGAAGCGATGTACGAACAGTACTGTGCGAGTCTGCCGCCGACGGCTCCCAAGGTGCAGTCGCGAACCCTGCAATTCCACGGTGGGCCGAGCGCCGGTCCATTGCACTTGTTCAAGCGGCTGTCGAAGGAGGGACGAGCCGCGTTCCTGGAACGGGTATCCGAGTCCGACATCGTGGAGACGTGGACGCGCCAGATCGGAAAGCAGACCAACTCCCGAGCCCAGGTGATTTCGCCGGTTCGGTGGCTGTTCACCGAGGAGGGTTTCGTCCGAACCTCGCAAGGACTGGTCGAAGTACGCAAAGCTCTGGGCCCGGGCCTGGGGGATTACGCCGCGGTACTTCCTGTCGCCGAGATCAGCGAGGCGAAAGCGCTGAAACTGCGGATGCCGAATACGGTCGAGGAAGTGCCGCCCGCGCTATGGACGAGTCTCCTCGAAGCCGTGCGCACGAGCGAGGACGCGGCCTTCGTCGGGCGCAACTACGCGCTGCTGATGCGCGTGGCATACGACCTCGTGTCCGCGGAGTCCGGCGTACGTTGCCAGGTCGGCGACGTGTGGGCGAACCTCCCGGACGGCGATATCGCCGTTGCGACCACGCGGGCCGAGTATCGGGATCTGGTGGAAGAAGGTCATCCGGCCCTGCTGGTCGACCGCTACGAAGACGCCGAACAGGCGGAAGCGATGATCGCATCGTGGGGCATGCGACGGGTCTCCGATGTGATCGAACGTCGGATACGGTTTGCACCGTCCGGCGCAGCCGTTGCTCTCATCGATGAATACCCGCTGTTGAGACAACGATTCGGGGCACGGGTTCGAGGTGTCCAGTTGCAGCGATGCGCGGAACTCGAGCAGGTCACCCGGACCCCGAACGGTGCTCGATCGGTCCCTCTGCAGTCGGCTCGTGAAGAGTCCACAGTGCTCGTTCCTGCAGATATCGACGGCCTGGAGGTCCTCGTCCTCGCCGATGCCGAACTCGACCTCGGGCTCGGGCCGGACGGTTGCCGAAAGGTCATCGCAGAGCAGGAGAAACGGGCAGCGGACGAGGCGACAGTCCGACGCCTCGACGCAATCAAGAAGGCACCGACAATGGCCGCGAAACTGGCCTTGATGCTCACCACCGACCAACTTCTCGCGAACCTGCCCTCCGGCCTGGTCGGCGCGGACGAACGGAACGATCTGGATCGGTTGGCCCAATTGGCGTTGTATACGTTCGATGATCTGGTGCTGAAGACTTATGCGAAACAGATCGCGTGGGTGCCGGGTTGCCCGGCGTCGTTCAATGGGGGTGAACGGGCGCGACAGTTCGTCGACGGCTTGGGGATTCCCCTCGATTTCGCGGGGTCACAGCAGCCGAGACTCGATCCGCGAGAGGCGGTCGACGGGCCGAAGGACTTCCCCGCACTGCACCCCTACCAGGAGATCGTCGCTGATCGACTGCTCCAGATGCTCTGTTCCGAAACGCCTCGTCGCGGCATGCTGAGCCTTCCGACCGGTGCGGGTAAAACTCGTGTGGCGGCGGAAGGAGTGATTCGGTGGGTGCGGGAATCCGGAGTGCCGACGGGCCCGATCCTGTGGATTGCCCAAACGGAGGAGCTGTGTGAGCAAGCCGTCCAGTCGTGGCGGTTCGTCTGGGAGAAGGTCGGCCCCGACCGCCCTCTCGTCATCGACAGATTCTGGAGCTCCAATTCCTCCACCGCGGTGCGTGATCGAACACATCTCGTTGTTGCCACCGATGCGAAACTGGCTCAGTACCTGCCCGACGACGACGACTACGCGTGGTTGCGCAATGCCGCCTTGGTCCTCGTCGACGAAGCACACGGTGCCGGCTCACCCCGGTACACCGAAATACTCCGATGGATGGGCTTGACCCATGCCATGACCTCGCGACACCTGGTCGGCCTGTCGGCCACGCCCTTCCGCAACGACGAGGAACGAACCAGGCTGTTGGCCCAGCGGTTCGGTGACTTCCGCCTCGATCGGGGGGTCTTCGGAGACCACAACCCGATCGAGGCACTGCAGAAGTTACGCATTCTCGCCAAGGTAGAACATCGCGAACTCGTCGGGGCCGACATCGAGTTGGACGCGGGCGAGCTCCAGGCGATGAACCAGGTCGGTAACTTCGCGGCAGCAGGCGTGCTGCCCAAGAGCGCCGAGCGCAAACTGGCCGACCACGAAGGCCGAAATGATGCGTTGGTTCGAGCGATCACCGATCTCCCCGCTGACTGGCCGATACTCGTCTTCGCGACCTCCGTCGATCACGCGAAGATTCTGGCCGCACGACTGCAGGGCAGAGGTATCCGCTCGGTAGCGATCGATGCGATGACCGCTCCTGCCGATCGCCGACGAAGGGTTGAGGAGTTCCGGGCGGGGCGTATTCGAGTGATCACCAACTACGGTGTGCTCTCTCAAGGCTTCGACGCGCCCGCCACTCGCGCGGTGGTGATCGCGCGGCCGGTTTACAGCGCGAACCTGTATCAGCAGATGATCGGCCGGGGCCTTCGCGGTATCGCCAACGGCGGTGAGGCCGAGTGCCTGATCCTCGATGTCCGGGACAACATCTCGAACTTCGATGCGAAGCTGGCCTTCACCGAGTTCGAATACCTGTGGAGGTAGGCGCTGTGAACTCGGATTCGATTCGGCCTCCCTTCGAGCTCACCGCCGCACAACAGGCGATCGTCGAGCTCGACTGGAGTGCACGGGCCCTGGTGACCGCGGGCGCAGGCGCAGGTAAGACAACAATGCTGACCTACCGCCTGGAGCGCCTGACCAGTGCGAAGAGCGCCAACGGAGATGAGCCGCTGGAGGCAGCCGAAATTCTGGCGCTGAGTTTCTCCCGAGCGGCCGTGCGCGCGTTGCGCGATCGGATCGATCGGGTCGCTGAATCTGCTCGCCGCGTCCGGGCGTACACCTTCGACGGATGGGCCCGATCGGTACTCCACGAGTACGAGCCTGACCGGGATCTGACCGGCTTGTCCTTCGATGACATCATCGTGGCCGCGACCGAATCGATCCGCGCGGGCATCTTCGACGACGGGCCGGACGGTCCGGTGATCGAGCCGCCAAGTCACCTCGTCATCGACGAGGTACAGGACCTCGTCGGTGTGCGCAGATCGATGGTCGAAGCCTTGTTGGCGGCGACGCGAGATTGTGCCGGGTTCACCGTGGTCGGTGATGCTGCCCAGTCCATCTACGGCTTTCAGATCGAGGATCTCGACGAAAGAGCTGCTGAGGCGAATCGGTTCTTCGGTTGGTTGCGCGCGGAGTTTGTGGACGATCTCGTCGAGCGGCGATTGGACGAGAACTTCCGTGCCCGGTCCGACGAGGCGAAGATCGCGCTCGGGTACGGCCCGCGGCTGCAATCGATTCCGGCCGATCGCGCAGAGGCCGATCTGGCAGCGAGCGCGATCCAGCGAGAACTGTGTGCGGCGTTGTCGAATCTGCCGAGCTTCGGTGCCCTGGTCGGTAAGGGGCGTGACGAATTCGCTCTCGCGTCGCTACGAGACGCCGAAGGGTCGACGGCCGTCCTGTGTACTACGAACGGCCAGGTCCTCCAGCTGTCGGCAAGCTTCTGTCGAGAAGGCATCGCGCACACGATTCAGCGATCACCGAAGTCGCGGCCTGCTCCCAGCTGGATGGTGCGTCTGTTCCAAGCGGTCGATGGCGGTCCGACGATATCGGAGCATCGATTCCACCGTGCTGTCGAAGGTCTGGTCGACGAGCCCTGCAAAGTATGGAGATCGTTGCGTATGGTCGCGAGTGGCCGGGCGCCAAGCGTGGTGGACCTCGAACGCCTGCATCGGGTGATTGCCGAGCAGCGGGTGCCCGATGACCTCGTGGACTCCCAGGCGCGCGGGGTGTTGCTCTCGACAGTACACCGGGCCAAGGGCCTCGAGTTCGATCGTGTTCTCGTCCTCGACGAGGACGAGGACGACCGGCGCGACGCGGATGTTCCCGGACAAGCCCGACGTCTCTACGTCGCGCTGACCAGGGCGCGTGAAGACAACTATCGGTTGGAGCCTTTCCGCTCGTGGGTGTTCTCTGGGAATCGACGTAACCCACGCTTCAACCGTTGGCACACGTTCGACAGGTACAACAAGTCGGCTGGGCTCGAATTCGGCGATGTGGATGTTGCTCGTGAGCGTCCGGCACAGATGTCCGACACTTCGGCCGTCAGTATCCAGGAATACCTCGCAGTGACGGTACAACCCGGTGATCTGGTCCGGTTGGTGTCTGAGCCACCAATCTTTCCGGAAGACGACGTACCGCCGAGCTACGGCATCTGGCACGGTGGCATTCGTATCGGTGAGGCCTCCGAGCAATTCCTCGAAGACCTGGCGCGGTCGCGACGGAAGTATCCGAAACAGCAGGTACGTCGGTGGCCTGATGCCATCGAATGGGTGCATATCGACTGTGTGGAAACGGTCGGTGGCTCGACCGCGGAAACAGCCCGTGCCGGCCTCGGATCGTACGGAGTCTGGCTGGCGCCGCGCCTGTGCGGGCTGGGTACATACGTGTGGGCGAAGGCAGACCAAGAATCGCGAGATCCGGGGAAGGAGTGAAGACAGCGATGTTCGACGACCACTATGTAATTCGCGGCGAGTTGCGGGAGGCGCTGCGCCGAGATCTGCTCGGGCCGCGAGGCGGCGTGGCCGAGACCTTGCAGGAAGACGCACCGGTTACCGCCTATCTGACCGGCGTGCTCTTTCCACTCGGCATCACCGTCACCGAAGGCGCCGAGGTCGTGGTCCCGGAGCCCGACATCGTGAAACGTGACAGTATCGAACAGGGCACCGAGGCAGGGGTGGCACTGGCCAACACCCGTCAGCCATCGTCTATGGGCTTGACATTCGCCGTCGACCCTGTCGTCGCGCCCACCGTGTACGTATCAGTCGAAATCGCGCGGTATCTGCCACAGGATTCCGCAGGCAACGCCATCGATCCGAAACGCGGACAGGCACGTTCGGTAGAGCAGCAGGACGAGCGTTGGCACCGTGAGCAGATCAGCTGTGCTGATGTGCCGATCGACGTCCGCCGCGCAGGCCCGATCGTCACGGTCCAACTCGCCGACGGGCTACAACTGCGGACTCGAGTCCGCAAGCCAGGCGCCGATGGTTCCGTCAGTGTCACGACGACCCTCGTCAACGCCCACCGGGTGGGCGACCATGACATCAAAGATGCGTACTGCTTTTTCCAGCCGATGATCACTGTGCACGGGCCCACAGGCACCCGACCGTTCGTGGAGCGGGTTCCCCATCGCGAATTCCACGATGAGGAACTCCGGCTGAGCCGCCTTCTGCACAGACACGCTCCCTCTTTCGCAGTCGGTCACGGTTGTTCCGCCGTCTGGGACTGGACTCCGCCGCCGATTCGTGCCGAAGCCCGCCAAGAACGGGCGGCCGTGGCCGAAGTACGGTCGGACTTCATCCCGAGTTACGACGTCCTGCTTACCGATTCGAATCCCGAGATCGACGACCGATCACTCGGTATGCTCGGATTGGCCACCCGCGAGCGGGTACAGGTCATTGCCGATCTGCACGCTCTACTCGACGGCTACGAACAGTGGATCGACGATCGGCGCCGCGAGCTCGCCGCGGTGGCCGACCCCGAGATGCGCACCGCAGGCTTCGAACAGCTCGAACTGTGCACGACTGCGTTGGCTCGCATGCGGGACGGAGTATCGGTGCTGGCTCGCCCCGACGATGATCAGATCTTCGACGCGTTCCGCGCCGCCAACCGCGCGATGGCCATGCAGCGTGCGCGGACCGTGTGGGTAAAGAACGGGCGCACCGGCGAGGTCGATCTCGCTATCGGGAAATGGCGCCCGTTCCAGATCACCTTCATGTTGTTGAGCTTGCGCGGCATCGTCGATCCGGGCCATCCGGACCGGGACATCGCGGATCTGTTGTGGTTCCCGACCGGCGGTGGAAAAACTGAGGCCTACCTCGGGCTGATCGCATTCAGCACCTTCCTTCGCCGAATGCGGCACGGCGACGCGGGCTCGGGCGTCACCGTGATCATGCGCTACACGCTGCGGTTGCTCACGCTGCAGCAGTTCGAACGTGCGACAACCCTCATCTGCGCGATGGAATTGCTTCGGGCGCAGAACACGGCACTCGGCGGGGATCCGATCTCCATCGGTATGTGGGTCGGACAATCGGCCACCCCAAATCTGCTGAAGGTCGCCGCGCAGAAGCTGGACGAATTGCGGAGCAGCCCGGGAACCCCTTTGCGGAAGAACAACCCGGTGCAATTGCGCTCGTGCCCGTGGTGTGGCGAACCACTGGATGCGCGGAACTATACGGTCGACGAAGACGGCTGCCGAATGTATGTGCACTGCCCGTCCCCACACTGTGATTTCCATGGGGACACCGGGCTGCCCGTGCATCTCGTCGATCAAGCGGTCTACGACGCCCACCCCACGCTGATCATCTCGACAGTCGACAAGTTCGCAGCCTTACCGTGGAACCCGGACACGCTCAATCTGTTCAATCGGGATCGGCAGTCGGCCTTGCCCCCGGACCTCATCGTCCAGGACGAGCTGCACCTCATCTCGGGGCCGTTGGGGACGCTCACGGGGCTCTACGAGACTGCCATCGATATTCTGGCGAGCAAGCCGAAGGTGATCGCCTCGACGGCGACGATCCGTCGGGCCTCCGGTCAGGTCGCTGCCCTGTTCGATCGACACGTTGCGCAGTTCCCGCCTGCCGGCCTGGATTCTCGTGATTCGTGGTTCGCTGTGGAGTCTCCGCGCGAGGTGAAAGCCAGCCGTCGGTATGTCGGTCTGTTCTCGGCACATGGAAGTCAGGCAACTCTGCTGGTTCGGACGTATGCCGCAATACTGTTTCGCGCATTCCAGGCTCGTGGAGTCGTAGACGACCAGACACTTGACGCATACTGGACGCTGGTCGGCTACTTCAACAGCCTTCGCCTGCTGTCGGCGGCCGAGCTACAGGTGTACGGCGATGTCGCCGAGCGGATCAAAGCCCTTGCCGAAGGTGCAGGCGAATCGAACGATCGGGCCGTCGGTACCGAGGTGCTCGAACTGAGCAGTCGGGCCGATGCCACGAAGATCAGCGAGTATCTCAAAGCCCTGGAGCGGGCCCTGCCGGAAGACACTGTAGTGGACGTATTGCTCGCCACGAACATGATCTCCGTGGGCGTCGACATCGACCGGCTCGGACTCATGGCAGTGATGGGGCAACCACAGACAACGGCTGAATACATCCAGGCAACCAGCCGGGTCGGACGCAGGTATCCAGGATTGGTCGCCATCATGTTGAACTCTGCCCGTTCGCGGGACAGGTCGCACTACGAGTCGTTTCAGACTTTCCACTCCGCGCTGTACCGCGAAGTCGAATCGACCAGTGTCACACCGTTCTCTGCTCGCTCCCGCGACCGTGCGCTGCATGCGGTGATCGTTGCGTTGACGAGGCTGATGGTGCCCGGTGCGCGGGACGACACCTCGGCGGCCGACGTGGCCGATTTCGTCGACAACATCAGGCAAACCGTCGTCCCCGCAATCATCGACCGGGTGGAAGTGGTATCGCCCGAGGAGAAGGCGGCAACCGAGCGCGCGTGTGCGGAATTCCTCGATTGGTGGTGCGATCAAGCCGAAATGTTCCCGAATCTGCGCTACAGAGCGAAGAAGGGCAGCCCCGCATTGTTGGTCAGTATCGGTGACGAGTCCGAAGGCGATGAATACGACGAGGAAGACGGCTGGCCGACGCCGTGGAGCCTACGTGATGTCGATGCCGAGGCCACACTGTTCCTGAAGGCAGGCGGTGGTCGACGATGACGCCGCCGACACGACGGAAACGGACCGGCGGTACCACAGGTGGCGTCCTGCGAAAGCTGGGACAGGCCAGGCGCTCCCAACTGGTGACCACATACGGCGTCGGTGCGATGATCGCCGTCGAGAACGAGTCGTTCATTGTCGCCGCCCACGATTCGTGGGGTGCTCATGACGCGCCGAAGATCTTCGAACGCCGGCTCGCCCAGCTGTTGGGCGTAGACCACTTCCGGCTGCCACCGGCGAAGGATCCGGACGAAGCGCACGACGGGGTTCGTGTGCATCGCTTCCCGGAATACTATTCGTGTTCGAAGTGTGAGCAACTCCTCCGATTCAGAAAGTTCAACTCCCCGCCCAACGAAGCCGTGTGCCTCGATTGCGGCAAAGAGAAGTTGGTACCGTCTCGTTTCGTCGTGGTCTGCGACAACGGACACATCGACGACTTTCCGTACTGGGAATGGGTACATCGCGGAGCCGACCGTGAACGAGGCGCTGGCAGCTGCGCCTTGAGCATGCGCACGGTCGGCGCGAGTGCCTCGCTACGCGCGATCCGCATTCGATGCAGCTGTGGTGTGCCCGAGGTGTCGATGGAGGGTGCGTTCAGCAAGCGCGCACTTCAGCAGATCGGGTACCAGTGCAGCGGATCGCGCCCATGGCTCAGCGGCGGCAGCACTGAAGGATGCGATGAAGAACCGAAGACAATGCAGCGCGGCTCATCTTCGGTATGGCATCCGATAGTGCAGAGTGCCCTGTCGATTCCGCCGTGGGGCGAAGGCGTCCATGCACTTGTGGAGAAGCATCGGCTACTCGGAAAAGAAGCTGAGTACGTTCGTATCTATCTCGCCGACCGTTCTGGTGTCCTCGACCAGGTTGGCGCGACCATCGACGACGTTCTCGAGGTGATCGCAGCTGCAGACGAGGCCGATTCGTCGGTGAGCGAGGACCTCCCGGTTGTCCAGCGCACCAGCGCGCTGCGCAAACAGGAGTACGAGCGGCTTATTCGGGGAAATCCCGAGAAGCACTCAGCCGATTGGCAACCGTTCGTGTGTGAGCAGCCGCGGGGTGATTCGTCCGTACTTGCCCCGCTGCACCTCGAACAGCCGATGTTGGTGAAACGCCTTCGCGAAGTGCGTGCTCTGGCCGCGTTCGTTCGTGGTGAACTGCCTTCCGAAGCCGACGCGGAAAACCGCCGCTGTGATCTGCGGGACCAGTCCACCGAGTGGCTCCCCGCGATCGAAGTCACCGGTGAAGGGGTGTTCGTTCGGCTGTCCGAATCGCGGCTGCAGGAGTGGGAAAGCCAGCAGGCTGTCCTCGCACGGGCCGAGTCGATCCGCAAGCATCACCGAACGGTCCTGCAAGCACGGGCGAGGAAGTCGTCCAGGTCCGGGCCAGTTCCAGAGTCACATGTCACCGCGCGACAGTTGTTGCTCCATACTCTTGCCCACGCGTTGATCATCGAATGGAGTCTCGACTGCGGGTACTCCGCATCAGCGCTGCGCGAACGGATCTATACCGATCGGGACATGGCGGGCATTCTCATCTTCACCGCCACCACCGACTCCGCAGGCAGTCTTGGTGGATTGGTCGCCCAGGGTGAGCCCGAGAAGCTCGAACTGTCGGTGCGATCAGCGTTGTCGAGGGCGCACTGGTGCTCGAACGACCCCTTGTGCATGGAGTCTGATGCTAGCGGCGTTGAGAGCTTGAATTTGGCGGCATGTCATGCGTGTGTGCTGTTGCCTGAGACAAGCTGTGAATCGATGAACAGCTATTTGGATCGCGGTCTGTTGGTAGGAGAACCCGAATCCGGTGTACCGGGGTACTTCAATCTCGACGAATAGCTGGCGAAGATGGGTCAGTCGGGGTGTGGTCGATGGTGTAGTTCTTGGCCCAGCGGTAGTCGGGTTTGCCGCTGGGGGAGCGGGAGATGGTGGGGGCGATCCAGATTTGTTTGGGGATTTTGTAGCCGGCGAGGTGGGGGCGTAGGTGGGTGTGGAGGGTGGGGAGGTCGAGGGTGTGGTGGGGGGTGAGGGAGATGATGGCGGCCACCTGTTGGCCCCAGCGGTCGTGGGGGACGGCGATGACGACGGCGTCGTAGATCGCGGGGTGGGATTTGACGACGGCTTCGACCTCTTCGGGGAAGACCTTTTCGCCGCCGGTGTTGATGACCATGTTGCCGCGGCCGATGAGGGTGATGGTGCCGTCGGATTCGGCGCGGGCGCGGTCGTCGGTGACGACGATGCGGGCGCCGTCGACGGATTTGAACAGGCGGGCGCTGCGGTCGGGGTCCTTGTAGTAGCCGAGGGGGACGGCGCCGGTTTTGGCCAGCCAGCCCTCTTCGCCGGGGGCGACGGGGTGGCCGTTCTCGTCGACGACCACCGCGCCGCGGCCGGTTTGGACTCGTGGTCCGCGGGCCGGGTCGTCGTCCTTCTGGGCGAAACCGATACCGCCGAAACCGGTTTCGGAGGAGCCGATCGAGTCCGAGACCATCGAGGTCGGGAACTTCTCCAGCAGGGCGTTCTTCACCGGTTGGGACAGCAGGGCGGCTCCCGAGGCGATGACGAGGAGGGAGGAGGCGTCGACGGGGTCGGCGTCGAAGGCGTCCATGAGCGGGCGGGCCATGGCGTCGCCGGTGATGACCATGATGTGCGGATGGTGGGTGGCGACGGCCTGCCATATCGCGGCTGGGTCGAAGCGTGGTTCGAACAGGACGGTGTTGCCTGACCACAGGGCGTTGAAGGTGGGCATCATCGCGGCGGCGTGGATCAGCGGGGGGAGGACGAACCAGATGCTGGGCACGCCCTGCGCGCCGGTCGCGGACTGCTGGTATTCGTCGCGCACCGGTTCACCGCTGTAGAAGTCGATGCCGCCGCCGAGGACGCGCCACATGTCCTCCTGGCGCCACATGACGCCCTTGGGCATACCGGTGGTGCCGCCGGTGTACATCATGAACAGGTCGTCGGCGGTACGGGTGACCTTGGGGCGGAACGGCTTTCCCGCCGCGACGAACTGGTCATAGCGCAGCGCGCCCGTGTCCGGGGCGCCGAGGTAGCGGTCGTCGTCGACGCAGATCGATTGGTGCACGGTGGGTGCGAGCGCGAGGCCGGCGCGCACGTTCTCCTCGTAACAGGCGTGGTACAGCAGCACTTCGAGATCGGCGTTGCCGTAGACGTAGGCCAGCTCGGTCGGGCCGTACCGGTAGTTGATGTTGATCGGGACCGCGGCCAGCTTGAAGCAGGCGATCAGCGTCTCCATGGTCTCGATGCTGTTGTGCAGCTGGAAGCCGACGTGCGTACCGTGGCCGACACCGACTCCGGCCAGCGCATCGGCGAGCCGGTTGGCGCGAATGTCCAGTTCCCGGAACGTCATTCGACGATCGCGCTGCAGGAGCGCGATCCGGTCGGGCATCGCGTCGACGGCGTGTTCGAACAGGTCGGCGAAGTTGTTGGCCATGTCAATCCATCTCTCGACGCGCGCTCACACGACGGTGAGCGGCAGGGGCTTTCCCCGGTCGGTGAAGGCGAAGCCGGCACCGGTGCTGAAACGGGTCACCGCGACCTCGGACGCTTCGCGGAACGGGTGGTCGGCGAGGTCGATGTCGACGGTCCAGCCGTGCTGATCCGTCGCGGTGACCTGGGCGACGAAGCGCGGGTTGACCCCGCGGACAAGGGCGTCGAGCGGACGCAGGTCCTCGGGTGTCAGCATCGACGGCCAAGCGCCGTCGGTGAGCGCTCCGCTGGTGTTCGGAAATCGAAGGCGCACAACGGAGGACACCTCCGAGATGCCGATTCCCGTGTAGCCGAGCGGATTCAGCGCCGGATGCAGACGCAGCACCGTGGCGAGGGCGCCCGGATCGTCACCGAGGCCGAGGCAGCGCCGGATGCGCTCCGAGGTCAGGCCCGCGATCCCGGCGAACTGCTTGCGCCCGATCCCGAGAGCCGTCGCCGCGTCGGAGCGGTCGGTGATGGCGATCATGAAGCCGAGCGTCAGCAGATGCTGCTGCAGGCAGATCTCGTCGGCGATTCGCCGCAGGGCCGAGTGGGAGAAGTCGCTGAAGCGCAGATCGCTCAACAGTGGGCCGCCGTAGTCGGCCCGCCCCAGCTCGCCCGGATCGATCGCGGCCAACTCCCAGCCCGCGGCAGCGGAATTCGCGACGCGTGCGGCATGGACCGGGACGGCGGGCGGGACGTTCGTGGGATCGATCACCACCGTCCACGCGCACACCGGAGTCCGATCAGCCGGCCGACGCGGCGGACGGTGCACCGGCCGCACCTGGGCGTGCGGATTGGTGGCCAGTGCGGTCGCGTCGAAGGTGGGGTCCTCGATGTCGTGGCACATCGCCACCACGAACTCCTCGCCCATCGGCTCCACATCGGCCAGCGCGCCGCAGTGATCGAGCCAGAACTCGCCGTGATCGTGGTCGTCGATCCGGAACCGGAAGTCCATGAACTGGGGCGGCGCGCCGATGTCGAGTTGCAGCCCCTTGAAGATGGTTTCGACGCTGTCCCCGGTGAAGCGCAGGGCTCGCTGCATGCGGCGGGTGTAGACCGGGCTGGCCAGCTGCCATTCCTCGATGGCCACCGCGGTCATGCCCTCCCGGCCGAACGCCGCGATGGTGTGCGCCATCCCGGACCGGTCGATGAGGTGCCCGCACAGCAGCAACTCGGGGACCAGGGCGGCCAGCTGGTCGCGGGACAGCGACGCGAACGTACTCATCGGATCACCACAGGGAGACGGGTGATTCGCCGATGCGGTACCAGCCGGGCAGCGGATCACGCGAGACCGAGCGCTCGATGCGCTGGTGCATGCCGGGCGAGAGGGCGTTGTCGGTGATCATGTCGAGGAACATCGCCGAGACATTGCCGAAGTCGAAGAAGTCGCGCTGCCAGGACCATTGGAAGTCGCCGCCGTAGCGGAACCAGCTGCCGCCGATCCCCTCGGGGGAGTAGTGGCGGCCGTCGGCGCGGGTGCCCTCGTTGACCTGTTTCCAGAAGCCGATGACGGTGCCGCTGCGCTCGTCGATGACGAATTCCTGGTACGGGTAGGTCCAGCCCTCGAGGCCGAGCATCTCCTGTCCGAGGGCGTAGTCGCGGATCTCGTCGCGGCCAACGGACATGAATTCCTGCTTGGGACCGTAGTTCCAGCCGTAGGTGGCGTCGGTGGTATACATCTCGGCAAGGGGCTTCCAGTCGCCCTTCTCCTCGCAGCGTTTGTTCTCCGCGACCCAGCGCCGCACCATCTCGTCGAGTTCGGCCCGTTCGAAACTTGCCATCAGTCAGTGCCTTTCACAGCGGAGTCGGGTTCGCCACCGTCGGCGAACGACAGTGCCCGGGTGGGGCAGTAGCGGATCGCGGTCTCCACGGCCTCGTGTTCCGCGGCCGCCGGGGTGGGGTCGACGATCTGGACGGTGCCGTGTTTGGGCACGGTGAAGACCGCGGGCGCCTCGTCCTGGCAGACCCCGTGGCCCTGGCACAGATCGAGGTCGACGACGATCCTCATGACGCGTCCAGGTCCCGCAGCGGCGCCTCGGGCTGCACCTCGACGAGCACCATGTGCGCGCCGCGCGGCATCGAGACGACGGTCGCGACCGCGTCGGCGAGGTGTTGCGGGCGCAGCATGTAGGGGTGGCGTGCGAGGCCCCAGTCCTTCCAATCCTGCAGCACCGGCCCGACGATCTCGGGCGTCGAGTCCATGCCCATACCGGTCAGCGTCGGGCCGGGGCGCACCAGGGAGGCCCGAATTCCGCTGCCCTCCAATTCCATTCGCAACTGGCCGACCATCGCTTCGAGACCGTTCTTTGCGGCGCTGTAGGCACCGGAGCGTGGTCGGGGATTGTCGGCGCAGTCGGAGCTGATCACCACGAGGTCGCCGCGCCGCCGGGCCGTCATCCCGGGCAGCACCCGATGGACCAGCCGCTGCGCGCCGACGAGATGGACCTGCACCTGGTGGAGGAAGCGTTCCGGGTCCATCTCGCCGACGAGGGAGAACTCGATGTCGCCCGCACCGGAGACGAGGATCTCGGTTGGGCCGAGCGTGCGTTCGGCGGCCGTCACGAACTCGTCGACCGAGGCGCCATCGGTGACATCGAGACGGTGGGCATACGCTTCCCCGCCACCCGCGCGGATCTTGGCGGCGATCTCCTCACACAACTCGACCCGGCGCGCGCCGAGGGTCACCGGATGACCGAGCTGGGCCAGGGCGAGCGCGGTCGCGGCGCCGATGCCGGAGGACGCGCCCGCCACCAGCGCGGGCCTACGATCGGGGTTGGGTTCGAATCGGGGCACTAGCTGACCTCCACTGTGATCGGGAGTTTGGCGAAGCCGCGGACATTGGTGGAGTGCACCCGGACGATGCCCTCGGCGGCGACGTCGAAAGACCGGACCCGCGCGGCGAATTCGCCGAGCACGATGGTGGCCTCCAGGCGGGCCAGGTGCGCGCCGAGGCAGAAGTGCACGCCCGCACCGAAACTGGCGAGCGCCGCGCCGCCGGTGCGGTCGATGACGTAGCTGTCGCCGTCGTCGAAGGCCGCTGGATCGCGGTTGGCCGAGCCGATCAGCAGCAGCACCTTCGCCCCGGCCGGGATGGTGCCGCCGTGATAGTCGAGGTCGACCGCCGCGGTGCGGGCCACGATCTGGCTGGAGGTGTCGTAGCGCAGCGTCTCCTCCACCCAGTCGCTGACCAGCTCCGGTTCGGCGACGACCTTCGCGTACTCGGCGGGATCGGCGCCGGCCCAGTAGAGCGCGTTACCCAAAAGCTTGGTGGTGGTCTCGTTTCCGGCGACGACCATCAGGAACATGAAGCCGATGATCTCGTGGTCGGTGAGGGTGTCGTCGTCGATCTCGGCGTCCAGCAGCGCCGAGGTGAGATCGTCGGTGGGCTGCGCGCGGCGCTGGGCGACCATGTCGGTGTAGTAGCCGAACAGCTGAATCGATGCCTCGATCGCGTCGACGGGCACGTCGAGCACGCCCTCCTCGCGATGCACCACCAGATCCGCCAGCCGGCGGATCTCGGCCCGGTCGGACTCCGGCACGCCCATGAGTTCGGAGATGACGTCCATCGGGAGCTTGCCCGCGACCTCGTCGATCCAGTCGAAGCTGCCGCGCGCGAGGGCGGGCTCGAGATGTTCCAGGGTGATCTCGCGGATGCGGACCTCCATCTCGGCCACCCGTTTCGGCGTGAATCCCCGGAAGACGAGCCTGCGCATCCGCATGTGCCGGGGATCGTCCATCGCCAGGAACGACATCACCCGGTGCGCGTGCGGACCCCAGGCCGCCGGATCGAGCGAAACGCCGTTGGCACTGGAGAGCCGGTTGCTGTCGCGGAACGCCGCGATCACATCGGCATGCCGCGACAGCGCCCAGAAATCGAGGTCCGGATTGTGGTAGAGCGGCGCCTCGGTGCGCAGGCGGTGGTACGTGGGATAGGGATCGTCGTGGAATCCGTAGTCGTACGGGTCGAAATGCACGGGCTCCACAGTGGTGTCGGTCATCGCGAGCACCCCGGTTTCGATAGGTCGTCTCCGCCGGCGGCGGGGGCCGAGAACCCAGAGGGAGACACGTAGCTGGACATGTGTCTGGACGGTACCACCGACATAAGTTCAATACAACGCTTTCTGCCTTCTACCGGCCGTTGTCGTCGAATCCCGGCCTGTTCAGAAAACTGGACCAGTGTCTGGAATGTGGTCTAGATCATATGGTACGGTCTCCGCCATGACGGGGGTATACGGCGAAGTCGCACCGGATTCCGGGGACGCGGCGGGCACCGGTGACCCGGGTGCCGGGCACGTGCTTCGCCGGAACTTCGCCGAGACCGTCGGGGCCGGCGTGGCGACCTTCGGCCGCGCTCTGCGCATGGGCGCCGCGGCGATCTCGCTCGGTACCGGCGACGCCCTTCGCGGGCGATTCCAGGTTCACGAAACCCTCGCGCAGGCCTGGTTCCTGATCAGGGTCACCGCGGTGCCGAGCATTCTGATGGCCATCCCGTTCGGCGTCATCGTGTCCGCTCAGGTCGGCAATATCGTGTCCGAACTCGGCGCGGATTCGATGATCGGCGCGGCGGGTGGTCTCGGCGTCATCAAGCAGGGCGCGCCGATGGCGACCGCGATGCTGCTCGGTGGCGCGGGCGCCGCCGCCATCGCGGCCGACCTGGGCGCGCGGACCATCCGCGAAGAGGTCGACGCGCTGCGGGTGATGGGCGTCGACCCGGTGCAGCGCCTGGTGGTGCCGCGCATCGCGGCCATGATGCTGGTCGCGCCGCTGCTCAACATCTTGATCATCGTCATCGGGATCGGTTCCGGGTTCGTGGTGGCGGTGTCGGCGCTGGATGTCACCCCGGGCAGCTACTGGCAGTCCTTCGGGGCGTTCACCACACCGATCGATGTGTGGGTCTCGCTGGTCAAGGCGCTGCTGTTCGGCTTCCTGGTCGTCGTCATCGCCTGTCAGCGCGGGTTGGAGGCCAAGGGCGGACCGCGCGGGGTCGCCGACGGGGTCAATGCGGCCGTGGTGATGTCGATCGCCGCGGCCGTCGTCCTCAACACGGTGATCACCCAGGTGGTCACGATGTTCTTCCCGGTGAGGATGGCCTGATGAGCGCCGCTCCCTACTACCCCGCCGGGCTGCGGTGGCTGGGCAGGCTCCGGCGCCGCGGCCTTCGCCCGGTCGAGTCGATCGGCTTCGCGATCGGTTTCGGCTGGCAGGTGCTCCGGTCGGTGCCCTACACGCTCGTGCACTACCGGCGCCAGACGGTCACGATGGTGACCGACATGACCTGGGGCCGTGGCTCGGTGATCATCGGCGGCGGCGTGGTGCCGCTGATGCTGCTGCTCGGCGCGGCCATGGGCGCGTCGATCGGCATCGAGGCGTTCAGCGCGCTGAACCTGCTGTCCCTCGGTCAGCTCAGCGGTCTCATCTCGGCCTTCGGCGTGACCCGTGAGCTGGCGCCGATCGCGGCCGGGATCGGTTTCGCCGCGCAGGCGGGCTGCCGGATGACCGCGGAGATCGGCTCCATGCGCATCTCCGAGGAGATCGACGCCCTGGAATCGCTCGGCATCCGCTCGGTGCCGTTCGTCGTGACGACCCGGGTCATCGCCGGGATCATCGCCGTCGCACCGGCATTCGTGGTCGCGCTCATCCTGAGCTACTTCTCCTGCGCGTTCATCGTGACGACGATCCACGGGACGCCGATCGGCACGTACAACCACTACTTCGACCAGTTCGTGGTCGGCTGGGACGTCTTCGCCGCGACCGTCAAGGTGATGGTGTTCGCCATCGCGGTGGTGCTGATCCATTGCTATCAGGGCTATTTCGCGACCGGCGGCCCCGAGGGCGTCGGGATCGGTTCCGGGCGGGCCATCCGGGCGAGTCTGGTGGCGATCATCGCGCTGGACATGATCGCCACGATCCTGCTGTGGGGGTTCCAATCTCCCGTCACGTTCACCGGGTGATGCCATGCCTGCCTACGCTCTGCCGGGAACCGAAGTGGGACCTGGGCGTGCCCGTGTCCTCGGCACGCTCGCCGTCGTGCTCGCGCTGGTCGGCGTGCTCGCCTGGCGGATCGTGCCCGACAGTGCGCCCGCCGACGAGATCCGGGTCGCGCTGCTGGTCGGCGAGGTCGGCGCGGGGGTGGGGGAGGGCACCGATGTTCGGCTCGACGGTGTGCGCGTCGGCTCGGTCAGCGCGATCGACGCCGCGGGGCGAAACCGGCAGCGCCTCGAACTGACGCTGAGCGGGTCCGAGCTGTTCGGCCTGACGAACGCGCTGCGCATCGACTACGCGCCGGGCAATCTCTTCGGCATCAGCGCCATCGAACTGCACCCGGCGGCGGGCGGTGCGGTGCTGGCCGACGGATCGACGGTCGACCTGACCGGTCGCGCGGCCGACCGAGTGCACGACGCGACGCTGGCCGCCCTGCTGAAATCGACCGGGGACCTCACCGACGAGGTGCTGACCCCGAAACTCGTCGAGCTGCTCGGCACTCTCTCCCGTGAGCTCACCGCCTTCACCCCGTTGCTGGAGGCCATCGGCACCACCGCCCGCTCCTACGCGGAGACCAGGCAGCTTCCGCCGTCTGTGCTGTTCGAACAGTTCGGTTCGGCGCTGACCGGTCTGCCGCCGATGCTGACCGGCGCGCTGACGCTGCTGTACGCGGAGTACACGAACAAGTACCTCGCGGTACCCGACCAACTCCGGCGGTTCAGCGAGATGTTCGTCGGCATCCAGTACGAGCTGCTGCCGACCGTCACCGAGCTGCTCACCACGTCCGAACGATATTTCGGGGAGATCCTGCCCATGATCGGCCTCGTTCTCGACCGGCTGGCCGGTTCGGTCAGCACCCCGGAACGCTCGGCCCAGCAGCTGAGTGAACTCCTCACGCGCCTCGACATCGCCTTTCGCGAGACACCCGACGGCCCGGTGCTCACCGCCCGGATCGAGCTGGACGTGGTGCCGGGTCTGGCGGGACCGCTGGGCGCGATGCTCGGGGGTGGCCGCTGATGACGACATCTGCCCTGCTGCTGCGCGTGGCCACGGCGACGCTCCTGATGGGTGTGGTGCTGGCCGGTGTCCTGCGGGTGATCGAGCGCCCGGTCGACGGTGAAACCCACACCTACACAGCACTGTTCACCGATGCGAACGGCCTGCGGGGCGGTGACGATGTGCGCCTCTACGGCGTGCAGGTCGGCAAGGTGCGTGCGGTCGAACTCGACGGCGCGCTCGCCCGGGTGCGGTTCACCGTCACCAGGGATCGGGCGCTGTTCACCAACACCATGATCGCCATCCGCTACCAGAACCTCACCGGCTTCCGGTATCTCGCCGTCGAACAGCCGGATCACCCTGCGGGACCGCGTGATCCGGACGCCATCTTCGGCACCGCCGAGACCGTGCCGGACTTCGACATCACCCGGTTGTTCAAGGGTTTGCAGCCGGTGCTGGCCGAACTCGCCCCCGATGATCTGAATCGGTTCGCGACCAGCATCCTCGCGGTGATCCAGGGTGAGGGGACCGGATTGGGGCAGGCGTTGGGCGCCATCGACCGGCTCAGCCGCTATGCCTCCGATCGGCAGGCGGTGCTCTCGACCCTGGCGGGCAACCTCGCCGATGTCGCCGAGCACCTCGGCGGGAAGTCGGGCAATGCGATGACACTGCTGACCAATCTGACCAACCTGTTCATCACCATCACCGAGAAGCTGCCCGGCCTCGTCGACTTCGCGAACGGGATTCCCGGTGTGCTGCAACCACTGCGGAGCATGCTCGCCGTCTTCGGGGTCACCGGCGAACCCGGCCGCGACCTCGACGCCGCGCTCCGCCGGGCGTTTCCCGATCCCTACGACGCGGTCGCGGCGTTCGAGAGCCTGCCCGGCCTCATTCAGGCGATGACACAGGCGATTCCGCCCACCGGGCCCGACCTCACCTGCGCGCAGGGGGATGCCACGGCACCGGAACCACTGCGGGTGCTCATCGCCGGACAGGGGATCGTGCTGTGCCACCGATGACGCGCCGACGGGCCACCGACTCGCACGCTGACGAATTGCGCTGGGGGATAGCGGGATTGTGCGCGGCCGTGCTGCTGCTGATCGCGATCGGCGCGGTGTACGTCACCGGAACGACCGCGCAGCGCACGTATTCCGCCGAGATGAGCCAGGCGGGTTCGGTCCGCGTCGGTGACGACGTGCGTCTCGCGGGGATCCCCGTCGGAAAGGTGACCGCGCTGACCCTGCTGCCGGATCGGGTCAGGATGGAATTCACCGTCACCGACGACGCGTTCCTCGGCGATCAGACCACCCTCGACATTCGGATGCTGACCTTCGTCGGCGGCTACTACGTGGCAGTCCTCCCCGCCGGGACGACACCGCTCGGTGACCAGGTGATCCCCGTGGAGCGAGTCATCGTGCCCTACAACCTGACCCAGGCCTTCCAGGACGCGGTGCAGCCGGTGCGCCGGATCGACGGCACCCTCTTCCGGCGCGACCTCACCGCCCTGTCCACCGCGATCGACAGCAGCCCGGATGCCGTGCGGTCGGCGGTGCGCGCGGCCGGGGACGTGGTCACGATCCTGGACGAGCAGAACGCCGACATCTCCCGCACCCTGGCCATCGCCGACGAGTATCTGACCGCGCTCGACGCGAACGCCGAGGTGCTGGCGGATCTGATCCTCACCCTCGGCACGCTCGAACAGATCATCCAGACCAACAAGGTGCAGGTCGCGGAATCGCTGCGTGACCTGGCGGTCGTCCTGCGGGGTGTCACGCCGCTCGGACGGGCGTGGGACGACTCGCTCGCCGAGCGTGCCAGGCCACTCGCCGAGGCGATTCCGGCACTCGAAGAGCTCGGCGGTCGGCTCACCACCCTGTCGGGTTCCGTTCGCGCGCTGCTGGAAAGGCTGCTTCCGCTCCTGCCCGAGGGTGGCGGGGTGCATGTCGACCAGTCCGGTGTGACGATCCCGCTTCCCGCGGTGTGCGTGCCGCTGCCGGGAGGTGGTTGTTGATGTGGCGGCGGATCCTGGGATCGCGCGGGCTGATGTCGGCCGCGGTGGTGCTGACCCTCGTGCTCGCCGGTGCGGTCGGCCTGCGATTGAGCACGCCGAGTCCGGCGATGCGTGGGTACTGCGCCGAAATGCCCGACAGCATCGGGCTCTACGAAGGCAGCGCGGTCACCGTCATGGGCGTGCAGGTCGGGCGCGTCACGGGGATCAGCATCGAGGGGGCATCGGCGCGCGTCGAGTTCCTGGTCCGCGCGGATCGCAGGCTGCCGCTCGATGTCGGGGCGGTGACCGTCAGCGACACCCTGATCGCCGATCGGCGGCTGGCCCTGATCGGCGCCGAACCTGCTGGGCCGGGCTGGGATTCGAGCGAGTGCATCACCAAAACGCTGACGCCCAAGAGTCTGTCGCAGACCTTCGACGCGCTTGCCGCGCTCGCCGATCAGCTCAACGGTGCGGGAGATCCCGTGCAGCGCAATGCCATCGGCGCCGGGATCGACGCGCTCGATCGCGCGACGGCGGGGACGGGCGAGGAGATCAACGACATCATTGTCGCGCTGAGCCGGGCACTGGCCGCACCCGATGAGGCGATCGGCCACATCGGGCAGCTGCTCGACGCGCTCGCCGCCCTCGCCCATCGGGCCCGCGGCGGCTGGTCACAGGTGGAGACCACGGTGACCGGGCTGCCGCAGACCTTCGACGACATCGTCACCATCGCGTTCCCGCCGATCATCCAGATCGTCGCCACCCTGTCGGACCTGCTGCCCCAGCTCAACGATGTGATCATGATGTTCGGCTCGCCCGCACTGCGTGCGCTGGACTCGGTGCCGGATCTGTCGCGGATGATCGCGGCGGGCGTGGGTTCGCTCGCCGACATCATCGCCATGACACCGGCCGTCGCGAGTGGCTTCGCCGGTGCCGTCGACCCGGCGAGCGGAGCGCTGACCATCGGTTACGCCCCACCGAAACTCGCACTCGCCCAGCAGGACGCCGACCAGGTGTGCGCCGCCGTGCTGGTCGTGACCGGGCAGCAGTGTCAGGCAGCGGAGAACGGGGCGATGACGATTCCGGCCCTGCCCGTCCTGCTCGGGGCGGTGAGCGCCCGATGAGACGAGCCGCCCTCCTGCTCCTCGCGGCGCTGATCGCCGTCACCGGATGTGGCTTCCAGCCCGCCGACCTGCCGGTGCCGGGTGCCGGTGTCGGCGGGCCGACGTATCCGCTGCGGATCGAGTTCGCCGATGTGCTCAATCTCCCGCAGGGCGCCAAGGTGATCGCGGCCGGCGTCCGGGTCGGCGTGCTCACCGGGGTCACCCTCGTCGATCCCGTCGCCACCACCCCGGGCTACGTCGTGGCCGAGGTCGACATCCGGCAGTCGGTGCGGCTCGCGGTGGGCACCACCGCCGAATTGCGCCAGGAGACGCCGCTCGGTGACGTCCACATCGCGCTGAGCGAACCCATGGACGCGACAGCCGGCGAGCTGATGCCGGGCGCGACCATCCCGCTCGCGGACACCACCCAGTCGCCGCCGATCGAGGACATCCTGGCCGGACTGTCCACCTTCGTCGGCAGTGGCGCGGTGGCCGACTTCCAGCACATCGTCGCCACCATGAACGGGGTGTTCCCCGACGATCCGCGCGACACCGCCCGCCTCGCCGAGGTGCTCGGCGCCGACCTCGCCGACCTCGGCGCGCATCTGCACTCGGTCGACGCCCTGCTCGACGGCATGGAGGCGACCGTCGAGGAAGGACTGCGGCGCAACCTGCCGATCCTCGACGAACTGCTCACCCCCTACGGCGTCGAACACACCACCGAGGCGGTGAACGCGCAGATCGGCGTCATCTTCGTGCTGACCGCGCTCGGCCCGGTCGCGCCCAGCGCGCAGTGGCTCGGGCCGCTGCTGTCCTCCTTGGACGACACCACACGGGCCCTGGTTCCCATGCTGCTGGGTGCCAACCCCCTCGACACCGAATCGCCCTCGAACATGAAGGCACTCGTCGATCTGATCAACACCGAGCTCGTTCCCTATGCCGCCCACGGCCCGAAGATCGACGTGGTCGAGGTCGGGCTCGCACCGATCACCACGGGCGAGCACACCGCGCGCATCGTCGACACCCTGCGGATGATCGGTCTGGTGCGATGAATCTTCGTGCGGTGGTATCGCTCTCGGCGATCGCGGCAGTACTGGTCTTCGGCGTCACGTACATGTCGCTCGGGGTGCTGCGGCTGGATCCGCGGATCGGGTACATCACCGTCGACCTGCGCCTGGCGAATTCGGGTGGGCTCGGTCCGAATTCGCCGGTGCTGCTGGCCGGTGTGCGGGTCGGCCGGACCGAGTCGGTGCGCAAACAAGCCGACGGTGTGCTCGTCCGGCTGCGGATCGACGACCGCTACCAGCTCCCGGTGTCCAGTGATGTTCGGATCGAACAGCTTTCGGCCCTCGGCGAGCCCTATGTGGCCTTCGCGCCGACCAGCGACGCGGGCCCGTATCTGGCCGACGGCCAGGTCGTCGACGCGAACCGGGTCCACCTGCCGATGACCGTCACGGCGCTCTCGGCCCGGCTGGTGGAGCTGCTCGATCAGATCCACCCAGAGGCGATCGCCCGCCTGGTCGACACCTTCGACCGCGCCCTCGCCGGAACCGACGCCGCGATGCAGACCCTGCAGCGGTCATCGACGCTGCTCGCGGCCACCCTGCTCAGCCGCACCGAAGCCGTCCGGCAACTCTTCACCGACGTGCAGGCCCTCGGCGGCGACATGGCCTGGCTCGGCCCGTCGCTCGGCACGGCGGGCCCGCTGTTCGGCGAGTTCGGCGTGACGCTGAACGCGATCGTCGAATCGGGATCGGCGCTGGTCGAGAGCCGTCCGGTGCCCGACTACTTCACCGGCGACGGCCTCGTCCCCTTTCTCGCCGAGCTCACCACCCTGATCGAGGAGATCGGGCCGGGCATCGCCCCGCTGGGACAGATCCTCGGTCCGGTGGTCACCGACGCGGTGCGGCGTAGTCCGGCCATCGACATCAGCACCCTGATCGACCAAGCCCTGCAGAGCGTGGACGCCGAGGGCACAGTGCATTTCCGCATCGGCGTCAAATAGCCGGACGAAGGACAGACCATGAGCACCGAAGCAGCCACCACGACCGACGCCGACGAACCGTCGCCGCGCACGGTGTCCGTGCGACTCTCGACCGTCCTGATCACCGCCACGATCGGCGTCCTCGTTGCCGCGGTGATCACTTTCGCCGCACTGTATTTCGCGGTGAACGCGACGCTCGCCGAGCGCGAGGAGCGCGAGGCCGATGCCAGGCATGTCGAGCAGATCGCCACCGATTACGGCGTCGGCGCGTCCACCATCGACTATCGCGATGTGCAGGCGTGGTTCACCCGGCTGCGGGCCGGCACCACGCCGCAGCTGGCCGCGAAATTCGATGCCACCGCACCGCAATTGGAGCAGATCCTGCTGCCCCTGCAGTGGACGTCGACCGCGACGCCGCTCTCGGCGACCGTGACGTCGGAGAGCGGCGGCATCTACAAGGTCAACGCGTACTTCGATGTGGTCTCCACCAGTGCGCAGACGCCCGATGGAACGCGGTCGACCGTCACCTATTCGCTCACCGTCGATCGTGGCGCCGACTGGCAGATCACCGAGGTGGGTGGCATCCAGAACGCGCTGCCGACCAAGTAGCCACCTTCAGTAGGCGATGAAGAGGATCTCGTCGCGGGTGTAGTCGTGACCGGGGTGGTTCTCGGCCAGGTGCGCCTTGGTCTGCTCGACCAGATCGTCCTCGTTGGTGGCCTGAATGGTGACGCCGCACGGGCAGTTGAGGCGAGTCTTCATCGTCTTCTCCTTGTCTGGACAGTAGTCCGGATTGTATTCCAGTTCGTGTGTTACCGTGGCCCGCATGGGAGCTGACGATCTGTTCGCACTGGCCGAACAGACGGTCGGATTCATGCCGCCCGAAGAAGGACACGCGCTCTACACCGCCGCCCGCGAGTACGCGGGCGATGGGACCATCCTGGAGATCGGTACCTACTGCGGCAAGTCGACCGTGTATCTCGGTGCCGCCGCCCGCGAAACCGGCGCCGGTGTGGTCACCGTGGACCACCACCGCGGCTCGGAGGAGCACCAGCCGGGCTGGGAGTACCACGACACCACCCTGATCGACCCCGTGACCGGCGTCTTCGACACCCTGACCGCATTCCGGCGCACCATGATTCGTGCCGGCCTCACCGACACGGTGACCGCGATCGTCGGCTCCTCCAGCGCCGCGGCCCGCATCTGGCGGACACCGCTGCGCATGCTGTTCGTCGACGGCGGGCACACCGAGGAGGCCGCCCAGCGCGACTACGACAACTGGGTGCACTGGGTGGCGGGCGGTGGACTGCTGGCCATTCACGATGTCTTCCCCGATCCCGCCGACGGTGGTCGCGCGCCGTTCAACATCTATCGCCGCGCGCTCGACAGCGGAAAGTTCCGCGAACTCTCGGTCACCGGCTCGCTGCGCATCCTGCAGCGCACCGCCGCCTGCGGGTGAGCGGTCAGCGGGGGAGCTCGCGGAAGATGCCGTTGCCCGCGGTGGTGCGGGACAGGGCGTCGGCGGCGAGGACGACGGCCGCCGCGGTCCAGGTGGTGCGTTCCTCCGGCCAGCGTTTGCCATCGGTGAAAACCAGTCCGGTCCAATAGGATCCGTCGGTCTCGCGCAGATGCTGCATGGCGCCGAACAGCTCGGTGGCGGCGCGGGTGTCGCCGATGGCGTCCAGGGCGAGCACGAGCTCACAGGTCTCCGCGCCGGTGACCCACGGTGCGTCGGACACGCAGCGGATGCCGAGGTCGGCGACGACGAATTCGTCCCAGTGCCGGGCGATCCGGTCGTGTGCCGCCGCGCCACGGACGGCACCGCCGAGGACGGGGTAGTACCAGTCCATCGAGTAGCGGCTCTTGTCCAGGAAGGCTTCTGGGTGCCGGCGCAGGGCGTGGCCGAGCCGGTCGCGGGCGGCCGCCCAGTCCGGGCGCGGATCGCCCACCCGCTCGGCGAGGGTCACCGCGCAGCCGAGGCTGTGGAAGATGCTCGAGCAGCCGGTCAGCAGGGCCTCGCCCGAGGACCCGGATTCGTTGGCGGACCAGTGGATCTCGCCGTGGCTGCCCAATTGCAGGCCGAGGACGAAATCGATTCCGGCGCGGACCGTCGGCCAGAGTTCGGCGGCGAACCCGGTGTCGCCGGTGATCGTGAGGGCGTGCAGCACGCCGGTGGCGAGGTAGGCGCAGAAATTGGTGTCGGCGTCGTGGTTCTCGATCACGCCCTCGCGCAGCTGCATCGGCCACGAGCCGTCGTCGCGCTGGGATTTCGCCGACCAGATGTAGGCGTCGCGGGCCTGGTCCCACAGGCCGGCGACGGTCAGTGCCATCGCGGATTCGATGTGGTCCCACGGGTCGGTGTGGCCACCGGTGAACCAGGGGATCGCGCCGTCGGGTTCCTGTGCGGCGGCAATGGATTCGGCCGTGCGGCGCAGCTCGCGGGCGGACAGGATGCCGGGAACGGCCGGTAGGTCAGCGGACAGCACCGCGCACCACCGGTTTCGTGAAGTAGAGGGCGACGGACTTGCCGACCAGGGGGTTCAGCAGCCGTTCGGCGGTGCGGGTGAGTGTGGGCGCGGACATCATGTCCCACACCAGCAGGCGGTGATAGGCGCTCACCAGCGGATGGTTGTCGTCGCGCACGCCCACCGCGCATTTCAGCCACCAGAACGGTGAGTGCAGGGCGTGTGCGAAGTCCTGATGGTCGTAGCGCAGGCCCCGCGCGGTGATCTTGTCGCGCAGTTCGTCGGCGCGGTAGATGCGCACGTGGCCGCCCTCGTTGGCGTGGTACTCGTCCGAGAGCGCCCAGCACAGACGTTCGGGCAGCCAGCGTGGCACCGTGACCGCCAGTGCGCCACCGGGTTTGAGCACCCGGGTCAGTTCGGCGATGGCCCGGTTGTCCTGCGGGATGTGTTCGAGGATCTCCGAGGCGATGACCACGTCGAATTCGCCGTCACCGTAGGGCAGATCGAGGGCGTCACCGCGCACGGTCTCGGCCTTGGCGTACTCGGGTGCCTCGCACGCGTCGGCCATGGCCTCGAACATGGCGGTCACCCCCGACAGGTCCTCGGCGTTCTGGTCGAAGGCGACGATGTCGGCGCCCCGGCGGTAGGCCTCGAAGGAGTGCCTGCCCGCGCCGCAGCCGATGTCGATCACCCGTGACCCGGGGCCGACGCCCAAGCGGTCGAAGTCGACGGTCAGCACGGTGCCTCCTGGTGGGACGAGGGCGTCATCGGGTGGTGCCCGGTGACGTGGGGGAGCGGCGGGCGATCGCCCGTTCGTAGACCTCGACGGTCCGCGCGGCGACCGCCGACCAGCTGAACAGCTCGAGGACGCGTCGGCGACCGGCCGCGCCCATCCGGTCGCGCCGATCGGTGTCGGTGAGCAACGCGCCGAGTACCCGGGTGAGCGCGTCCACATCGCCCGGCTCGACCAGCTCGGCGCAGTCCCCGACGACCTCGGGCAGCGCACCGGCCCGACTGGCGACCAGCGGCGTGCCGCTCGCCATGGCCTCGACGGCGGGCAGCGAGAACCCTTCGTACATCGAGGGAATGCAGGCGAGTTCGGCCGAGGCGAGCAGTTCGGCCAGCTGCTCGTCGCTCACTCCGCTGACCGGGGTGACGATATCGGCGATGCCGAGTTCGGCGATCAGCTTCTCGGTCGGGCCGTTCGGTTCCAGCTTCGCGACCAATCGCAGTTCGACCTCGTGGTTGTGGCGCAGCAGGGCAATGGCTTTCAGCAGATGCGCGATGCCCTTGAGTGGCTTGTCGGCGCTGGCGACCGCGACGATCCGGCCACGGATCCGCGGCGTCTCGCGCGGGCGGAACAGCGCGGTGTCCACGCCGAGCGGCACGGTGTGCAACTGGTGCGGTGCCACCTCGAAGTCCGCCGCGATATCGGCGGCCGAGGACCCGGAGACCGTGATCAGGTCCGGAATCCGCTGTGCCACCCGCTGTTGCATGCCGAGGAATCCGTACCAGCGTCGCACGAACAGCTTGCGCCGCCACGGCGCCGCCGCCAGATCCACCGCGCGGTCGCGGGTGATCGGATGGTGGACGGTCGCCACCAGCGGGAGCCGCTCGGCGATGTCGAGCAGGCCGTAGCCGAGGCACTGGTTGTCGTGCACCACGTCGAAATCCCGTGCGCGCGTGGACAGCAGCTCGGCAGCGCGCAGGCTGAACGTGCGGGGCTCGGGGAATCCGGCGGTCCACATGGTGGCGAGTTCGAGCAGATCGATGCGGTCGCGGATCTCGCGCGGGTGCGGTGTGCGGAAAGGGTCTTCGTCGCGGTAGAGGTCAAGACTCGGCACCTCGGTGAGCCGTACCCGGGGATCGAGATCCTCGGGATAGGGCTGGCCGGAGAACACCTCGACCTCGTGGCCCAGCTCGACGAGCCCTTGACTCAGGTACCGGACGTAGACACCCTGCCCGCCACAGTGCGCCTTGCTCCGGTAGGACAACAGTGCGATCCGCATCAGTACACCGTCCCCGACTCGAACCTGACCTGCCAGTGTTTGATGCCGTTGATCCATCCCGACCGCAGCCGCTGTGGCTCCGACACCTGCGCCAGGTCCGGCATCGTGTCGGCGATGGCGTCGAAGATCAGCTCGATCTCGAGGCGGGCCAGGTTCGCGCCCACGCAGAAGTGCGCGCCGGTGCCGCCGAAGCCCAGGTGTGGATTCGGGTCGCGGGTGATGTCGAAGCGGAACGGGTCGTCGAAGGCGTCTTCGTCGAAATTGGCCGAGCTGTAGAACAATCCGATGCGATCACCGGCGCGGATCCGCCGGCCGCCGAGCTCGGTGTCGGCGGTGGCGGTGCGCTGGAACGCGGTCACCGGGGTCGCCCAGCGCACGATCTCGTCCGGTGCGGTGCGCGGTCGCCGCTGTTTGTAGAGCTCCCACTGGTCCGGGTGGTCGACGAAGGCCTTCATCCCGTGGGTGATGGCATTGCGGGTGGTCTCGTTGCCCGCCACCGCCAGCAGGATCACGAAGAAGCCGAACTCGTCGGAGCCGAGCGCCTCCCCGTCGAGATCGGCGTGCACGAGCCTGCTGACGATGTCGTCGGCTGGGTCGACGCGCCGCTGCTCGGCCATGTTCCAGGCGTAACCGAGGAGGTCCGTCGCCGCGGTGGACGAGGCGTCGGTGGTCCGCGCGTCGCCGTACTCCGGATCGTCGTAGTTGAGTATCTGGTTCGACCAGTCGAACAGCTTGCGGCGGTCCTGCTGCGGGACCCCGATGAGTTCGGCGATGGCCTGCAGGGGCAATTCGCACGCCACCTGTTCGACGAAGTCGCCGCCGCCGGTCGCGCGGGCCGCGCGCACGATGGCCGCGGCCCGCTCGGCCAGTGCCGCGCGCAACCCCTCGACCGCGCGCGGGGTGAACCCCTTGGCGATGATGCGGCGGATCTTGGTGTGCTTGGGCGGGTCCATGTTCAACAGCAGGGCGCCGGTGAGTTCGATCTGCTCGGGCGTCACCTCACCGGGCAGCCGGATGACCGAACCCTTGCGCGCGGAGGAGAACAACTCCGGATTGCGCGAAACCGCTTTGATGTCGTCGTGTTTGGAGACCACCCAGTAGCCGCCGTCACGGAAGCCGCCCGACTGCGGGTCGGTCTGGGCGTTCCACCACACCGGGGCGGTCCGGCGCAGCTCGGCGAATTCCTGGACGGGGTTGCGGGATTCCCACAGGGCAGGATCGGTGAAGTCGAATCCGTGGGGGAGCGACGGCGCTGACACGGTGCCCCTACCGCTGCCTGCGGCGGTAGCGCACGCGACAGGGTTGTTCGAGCTGCACGACCATCTTCGAATGGTCGTTGCGGTAGGTGTCCGAGGGCTGGGCGAGTTCGAACTCCCAGTCCCGCAGCAGAATCGAGAAGATCGCCTTGAGCTGCATGAGCGCGAACGGCGCGCCGACGCAGCGGTGCCTGCCCGCGCCGAAGGGGATCCAGGTCCAGCGGTTGAGGATGTCGTCCTGGCGCGGGTCGAGGTAGCGCGCGGGATCGAAGGCGTCGGGGGCGGGGAAGTCCTCCGGAATCCGGTTGGAGACCGCGGGGGTGGCGGCGACCATGTCGCCCGGCGCGATCCGGTGCCCGCACACCTCGAACTCCCCGCGGGCCAGGCGCATCAGGATGATCAGTGGCGGATGCAGCCGCAGGGTCTCCTTGAGCGCGGCCTCCAGGTTCGGAATCTGGCGCAGCGCATGGTGACTGACATCGGCGCCGTCGGCGTAGAGCTCGTCGAGCTCGGTGACCACCCCGGCCAGTGTCTCGGGGTGGCGCAGCAGTTCGATGATCGTCCAGGCCGCCGTTCCCGAGGTGGTGTGGTGGCCGGCGAACATCATCGAGATGAAGATGCCGGTGATCTCACTCGCCGAGAACCGCAGCGCCCCGTTCTCGTCCTTCACCGAGACCAGGACATCGAGCATGTCGCGATCGTCCTTGCCGCTCGGCGGGTTTGCCTGGCGCTGATCCATGATCGCCTGCACCAGCTCGACCAGGGCGACCCGCGCCGCGTCGCGCCGGGTGAAACTCTCGATCGGCGCGTACGGATCGACGTAGGCCAGGGCGTCGGTGCCCTGCTCGAGCTCGTGGTAGAGATGCGCGAACCGCCCGTCGAGCTGATTGCGGAACTTCACCCCGATCAAGCAGGACGAGGAGGTGTAGATGGTCAGCTCGGCGAAGAACTCGAGCAGGTCGATCTCGCCCGCGTCGTCCCAGCCCGCGACCATCCGATCCACCTCGGCGGCAATGGTTCCCGCGTGCCCGCGCATGTGGTCGGCGCGCAGTGCCTGGTTGTGCAGCATCTCCTTGCGGCGCTCGGGCGGCGCGTCGAAGACCACGCCCTCGCCGAAGATCGGCTTCATGAACGGGTAGGCGGCGCCCTGATCGAGATCCTCGTCGCCGGCCCGGAAGAAGAATTCGTTGGCCTCGGCACCGGAGAGCAGGACGACATCACGTCCGGCGAGTTCGAAGGCCCCGACATCGCCGCACTCGGCGCGGACCCGCCGCATCAGCGCGATCGGGTCGGTGCGGAACTCGGTCAGGTGCCCGTGTTCGCCTTCGCCTCCGGATACGCGCCGTGGTTTGACCAGCGTCATTGGAAGTCCTTCCCGGAATACCGTCCAGACACTTGGTGGACAGGTGTCTAGACAGTACTACGGGTAACCGTGCGCGACAAGGCTCGGCACCGCGCGGTGGGCGCGTCAGCCGTCGGTTGCGGGCTCGGCCATCAACCGGCGGGCGCACATTTCCAGCAGGTCGGCGACCTGCGCGTAGGACAGCAGGCCCATGCCGCCCTGCAGGAGCGCGCCGGAGTACAGCAGTTCCAGCGCGGCAAGGCGTTCGGGATCCTTCGCGCCGAGCGCTTCGCCGAGCCGGCGGCGGATCTCCCTGCCGATGCGCACCCGGAGGTGTCGCACGTCGGGATCGTCACCCAGTAGTGCGCTGCTGACAGCCCCGGCCAGCGCGGGTTCGTCGGCGACCAGCATCGAGACCTGCCGGAGGACGGCGATCACGCGGACGGTCGCGTCGGACTCGCCCGGCTCCATGGGCGCCAGCGCGACGAGCCGCCGCCAGAACACCTCGGAGATCAGGTGCTCCTTGGAGGAGAAGTACGTGTAGGCGGTGGCGGTGCCGACCCCGGCCGAGGCGGCGACGAGCCGGATCGTCGTGCCCGAATAGCCCTCGCGCGCGAGCACGTCGACGGCGGCGACGGTCAGGCGGTCGACGGTGTCGGCCTGTTTCTCGGTCAGGCGTCGTCGCGTTGCTTCGATACCGGTGGGCGCGAGTTCGGACATGTGTCTGGATGCTACTCGCCATGGCCTTGCGTCTGGTCTATGAACCGAACTATATTCCGTACACCTGTCCAGACACATATCGGAGCTGCGCTATGAACGGCCTCGTCCCCGCCGAAGGCACGCCACTGTTGATCGGCGGCAAGCTGATTCCGGGTGGTTCCGGTGTCTTCGCGACCATCGATCCCGCGACCGAGGAGGTGCTCGGGCACGCCGCCGACGCCTCGGCCGCCGACATGGACGCGGCCATCGCCGCGGCGCGCACCGCGTTCGACGAGACGTCGTGGTCGCGTGATCCGGCACTGCGTGCGCGTTGCCTGCGCCAACTGCGTGACGTGCTGGGCGAACACCTCGAGGAACTGCGCGCGATCACCATCGCCGAGGCGGGCGCGCCGCGCATGCTGACCAGCGGACCGCAGCTGGAAGGGCCGATCGCCGATCTGTCCTACGCCGCCGACCTGGCCGAGAACTACACCTGGGAAACCGATCTCGGCACCAGGGACCTGATGGGCATCGCCAGCCGCCGGGTGATCCGCCGCGAAGCCGTCGGGGTCGTCGGCGCCATCACGCCGTGGAACTTCCCGCACCAGATCAACCTGGCCAAGCTCGGCCCCGCGCTGGCCGCGGGCAACACCGTGGTGCTCAAGCCCGCCCCCGACACCCCGTGGTGCGCGGCGGTGCTCGGCCCGCTCATCGCCGAGCACACCCATTTCCCGGCGGGCGTGATCAATATCGTCACCTCGTCCGATCACGGCCTCGGCGCCCAGCTGGTCGAGGACCCGCGGGTCGACATGATCACCTTCACCGGCTCGACCCGGACCGGTCGCTCGGTGCTGGTCGGCGCGTCGGCCACCCTCAAGCGGACCTTCCTCGAGCTGGGCGGCAAATCCGCCGCCATCGTGCTCGACGATGCCGATATCGCGGCGGCGGCCGCGTACACCGCGTTCACCGTCGCCGTGCACGCCGGGCAGGGCTGCGCGCTCACCACTCGGCTGCTGGTTCCCCGCGCGTCCTACGATGCGGCGGTCACCGCGGCGGCCGGTACGTTGCGCGGGCTCACGCCTGGCGACCCGGACGATGCCGGAACGGTCTGTGGCCCACTGATCTCCGAGCGGCAGCGGGCGCGGGTGGAGCGCTATCTCGAGATCGCGCGCGCCGAGGGCGGGCGGATCGAGGTCGGCGGTGGCAGGCCGGCGAGCCGGGAGCGCGGGTACTTCATCGAACCGACGCTCATCAGCGGACTCGACAACACCGCGACCGTCGCGCAGGAGGAGATCTTCGGTCCGGTGCTCGTCGTGCTCGCCCACGACGGCGACGACGACGCGATCCGGCTGGCCAACGAATCGCCCTACGGCCTGTCGGGCTCGGTCTGGGGCACCGATCCGGACCGGCTCGAGCGGGTGGTCGCCGGCGTGCGCACCGGGACGCTGAGCGTCAACGGCGGGCTCTGGTACCACGCCGACGCGCCCTTCGGCGGCTACAAGCAGTCCGGCATCGGACGCGAGATGGGCATCGCCGGTTTCGAGGAATACCTCGAGACCAAGTTGATCGCCACCCCCGCCTGACCGACCCCACGCACAGGAGCTGAACACCATGGCACGTTTCACCGGTCGCACCGCGATCGTCACCGGCGCCGCACAGGGCATCGGCGCGGTCTATGCCGCTGCGCTGGCCGCCGAGGGCGCCAAAGTCGTTGTCGCCGACCTCAATGTCGAGCGCGGCGAGGAGGTGGCCAAGCAGATCGTCGCCGACGGCGGGGTGGCGGCCTTCCGGCGCGTCGATGTCGCCGATCCCGAATCCGCCGCCGCACTCGCGGAATTCACCGTCGCCGAGTTCGGCGCCATCAACCACCTGGTCAACAACGCGGCCATCTACGGCGAGATGAAGCTCGACCTGCTGCTCACCGTGCCGTGGGACTACTACAAGAAGTTCATGGGCGTGAACTTCGACGGCGCGCTCAATGTGACACGCGCGGTGTGGAAACCGATGATCGCGGCGGGCGGCGGCTCGATCGTCAACCAGTCCTCGACGGCCGCCTGGCTGTATTCGGGCTTCTACGGGCTGGCCAAGGTCGGCATCAACGGCCTCACCCAGCAACTCGCCACCGAACTGGGCGGTTCCCGGATCAGGGTGAACGCCATCGCGCCCGGCCCGATCGACACCGAGGCCACCCAGACCGTGACACCGGGAAACCTGGTGAAGGACATGGTGTCCCGCATCCCGATCAAGCGGATGGGCACCCCGCAGGACCTGGTCGGCGCCTGCCTGTACCTGCTCTCCGACGAGGCGAGCTGGGTCACCGGCCAGATCCTCAACGTCGACGGCGGGCAGATCATCCGATGACGACCGAATCCACCAGCGCCCCGGTCGGATTCATCGGCCTGGGCAAGATGGGCGAGCCGATCGCCCGCCGGCTGCTCGACTGGCCGGGCGGGCTCACGGTCTGCGATGTCAGGGCCGAGGTCACCGAACCGTTCGTCGCGGCGGGTGCGCGCTCGGTCCTCGATCCGGCACAGGTCGCGACCCACGCGCGGATCATCTGCGTGACCGTCGTCGACGACGCGCAGGTGCGCGAGGTCCTCACCGGCCCGGCCGGCATCCTGCGCACCGCCGCGCCGGGCACCGTGGTGGCCGTGCACTCCACCATCAGCGACCGGACGGCACGGGAGCTGGCGACCCGGTGCGCCGAGCACGAGGTCGAGTTCGTCGACGCGCCCGTCAGCGGCGGCGCGCCCGGCGCCATGCGCGGCAGCCTGGCCGTGATGATCGGCGGGAGCGCCGCCGCGGTCGATCAGCTCAGCGGCCCCTTCGGCTGCTTCGCCGATCTCATCGTGCACGCCGGTCCGGTCGGGGCGGGCACGCGAATGAAGCTGGCGCGCAACCTGCTCCACTTCATCTCCTTCACCGCGGCCGCCGAGGCGCAACGCCTCGCCGAGGCCGCCGGGATCGGGCTCGCCGACCTCGGCAAGGTGGTCCGGCACTCCGACGCGGTGACCGGCGGACCGGGCGCGATCATGCTGCGCGAGACCACCGCGCCGATCGACCCGGACGATTTCTGGTTCCCCATCCTCGGTCACGTCCGCGATCTCGGCGAGAAGGACCTCGCGCTCGCGCTCGAACTCGGTGACCGGCTCGGGGTCGAGCTGCCACTGGCCCAGCTCGCCCTCGCCCGACTGGCCGACGGGCTCGGCGTCGCCGAACCCGCGCTCGACAAGGAGACATCATGACCACCAACGGAGACACGCCGTCCGATACTCGCCTGCGTGGCCTGGCCAAGATGGGCGAGGTCTACGGCTGGGACTTCGCCGACGGCCCCGGCGCGCACTTCGCCGTCACCGCCGACCACCTGTTCGCCGACATCTGGTCGCGGCCCGCGCTGACCGTGCGCGAACGGCGGTTGCTGCTGCTGGGCGCCCTCACCGCGCAGGGCCATCTCGACATCGCCGAGATCCAGGTCGGCGCCGCGTTGCGCAACGGCGAGCTGTCCGAGGAACAGCTGCGCGAGATCGCGCTGTTCCTGTGCCACTACGTCGGCTGGCCCGCGGGGACCAAGCTCGACGGCACCGTCGGCAAGGTGATCGCGCAGGAGCGCAAAGCCGCGCGGCGTGCGGACGACGGGCAGCGCGGGACTGCCGAGTAACATTCGGACGCATGTCTGAAAGCGAGTCCATCAGTCTCGAAGCGACCCGGCGTCGATTGACCGGCAAACAGGCCGACACGGTCGACCGGTTGACCAGGGCCGCGCTGCTCGTGCTGGCCCGAGACGGCTTTTCCGGCATGACGATCCGGCTGGTCGCCGCGGAGGCGGGCGTGGCCACCGCGACCGCCTACACCTACTTCTCCTCCAAGGAACACCTCGTCGCCGAGATCTTCTGGCGCCGCCTGCTGGCCTCGCCCTCGCCGGCCAGCGAGGATCCCGACCCGACCGTGCGGGTACTGGCCGAGCTGCGCAACATCGCGCTGCTGGTGGCCGACGAACAGGCGCTGTCCGGCGCGGTCACCGGTGCGCTGCTCGGCCCTGACCCCGATGTCGAGCATCTGCGCACCCGCATCGGGATGGAGATCCGCGGCCGGATCGCGAAGGCACTGGGCCCGGACGCCGATACCGAGGTCATCGAATGGCTCGAGATGATCTACGCCGGTGCGCTGGTGCGGGCGGGCATGGGCTACGAGTCGTACTCCGAGATCGCGGATCGGATCGAGCGGGCCGCACTGCGGATCCTGCGACCGGCCTGAGGGGCGCGCGTCAGTCCGTCTGCCTGACCTTGATGGCGTCGTGGGAGATGTAGACGTCGTATTCACCGGGGGTGGCGATGACGGCATTGCCGTAGGCGGACTTGACGAACGGTGAGGTGAACCAGGCGCCGTCGTTCATGTCCTCGAAGAAGTCACGGTCGCCGCCGTTGAGCATGACGTGGTCCTGGGAGGTGGCCTTGCCGTCGATGCGCTGGCCGAACAGGCGGGTGATCTTGTAGCCGGAGTGGAAGCCCAGCGCGTTGACCCAGGGGTGCAGTTCGACGATGTTGGCCTGCAGTGCCCACAGGTCACCCTCGACGCGATGGGTGGAGCGGTGTTCGGTGCCCTCGTCGTAGAGGGTGAGTTCGAGATCGAGTTGATGTTGCTGTCCGGCAACGGGTTTCGCTATCACGTGCGCGGCTTTGATCTCGCCGGTGAGGCCGAGATAGGTCTGGAGCAGGGTCGCGATCCAGAGCAGCAGGACGGCGACCAGCAGCAGGGCGAGGCCGGGAACACCGCGCCCCAGTACCGCTTTCGGGCCGCGACGGCGGGTGGTCGCCAGCGCCGCCCAGCCGATCAGGGCGAGCGCCAGCGCGATCAGCGCGAGAAGGCCTACTTGGGCGAGCCCGAAGGTCACCGGGAAACTCATGCTCTCGGTATACCCCGAAAACGGCTGCGGCAGGAGGTATCCGGCTACTCCGATGCGTTCTCGGGAGCGGAACGGTACCGCAGCAGGGCCGCGATCGCGATCGCGCAACCGAGGGCCATGCCGACGGCGACCGTCGCGGGGACCGGTCCGCGATCCACGTCGACGGTGCGATACCAGGACGAGGAATAGGCGAGGTGGCCGAACTCGCTGTCGCTCAGCGCCACACCGATCGACGGCACGAACAGAACAGCCAGGCCGACGGTCGCCGACGCGGGACTCACCGGGACCGACGTGCCGACGCAATAGCCACTGACCAGGCCCAGCGCGAGGCAGCCGACGGTGACGGCCACGGCCGTCGGCGGATCGAACAGATCGGCGGCGAGCGTGAGCCCGGCCAGCACGACCACGCTCGCCGCCGCGAGCAGCGGGCGCGGCGCGCGCAGCCCGGCCAGCAGACCGACCGCGACGGCGGCGAGCGTGACGAGATCGACCCAGCCCGGCCGCGGCAGCGTGATGACCAGACTGCCCGCGACGGCGAACCCGGTCAGCGACAACACCAGGATCCCGTCGCGGCCGGGCAGGATCGCCGCGGCCGCCGTCGCGGCCGCGACCACCACCATCGCGCCGATGATCAGATGCGGCGTGCTGGTCTTGTGCGACGCCAGCGTCTGCGAGGTGATGATGATGGCCGAGAAGGCGACCACGGCGGCGAAGACGGGGGCGAGCGGGATCGCGGTGTCGATGCTCGCCCGCGGGGACGGCGGGTCGGTGACGGCGAGATAGCCGAGCGCGAGGACGCTGGCCGCGACGAACCACAGCGGCAGCGCGCCGCCGAGAACCCGGTCGAAACCGTCCGCGCGCGCATCGGTGGGGGACTGGGTGAGATCGCCGATGATGGTCGCGCCGACCGCCGCGAACAGATAGACGGTGCGCAGCAGGCGATCGTTCCAGGCCGCGACCGCGATGGCGCCGAAGGCGATGCCGGCGAGCAGGGCATCGATGAAATTCAGGGTCGGCAGCGAGAGATTGTCGAGTTGTCCGTCGCTGCTGTCGGGGATCAGGGCGAGATGGTTGATCAGGATGCCGGCGAGGGCGAGCAGCGCGGTCCAGCGGGCCGTCCGGATACTGCCCACGGCCATGGTGACCGCGGCGGTGATCACCGCGACGAACGCCGCACCCGTCATCGCGCGCGGAATGTTGAACACCAGCAGATCGACATGCACGGAGGCGGTGAGCGAAGCGAAGCTGATCGGCAGCATGACCGCGAGTACCGCGACCGAGGTCGCGACGAGGACCGTGAGTGCTTCGGCGGCGCGGCGCGCGGACATCGCTCGGGTCATGGCTCAGCGTAGCCAGCGGGTGAGCCGCCGAACGGCACGGCGTGAACGCGCGCCTTTCGTGTCGCGGCCATCGGCATGCGACGATGGACGAATCAGCATGTCAGACAGATGATCAGGAAGGTCGGTGGATGACCGGCGGCGTGGTGAGCTGGTTCGACAGCGGCAAGGGATTCGGGTTCATCACCCCCGACTCCGGCGGCCCCGAGGTGTTCGTCGAGTACACCGAAGTCGTGGGCGAGGGATTCCGCACCCTGCACGACGGGCAGCGGGTCGAATTCGGTATCAGGGAGACCCGGCGTGGTCCCGAAGCGCAACACGTACGGGTCGTGTGATCAGAAGGCCCAGACCGTGAATGTACCGGTCGGAAAGTATGACAAGAACAGGTTCCATCGGCGAATTGGCTGGTAGGAAATTTGCCGCACCAGAGTTATCGAAAAGTGCCTGGTCGGCCGCCTCGGTTCGGCCGCGAGCTGTGCCGCCTGGGTGACTGCACCAGCCGGGAAGTGGTGGACGTTGGGTTCCTCACAGTCGACGACATCGAGTGTGGAGGAATTCGTCGGATCATGGCATTGTGGAATGCGAGACCGGGTCCGGACTATTAGGACCCTGGCTCGTCTACAAGAAGGTTTTGGAAATGGCTCAGGGCATTGTGAAGTGGTTCAACAGCGAGAAGGGCTTCGGCTTCATCGCACAGGACGGCGGCGGACCCGACGTCTTCGTGCACTACTCGGCTGTCAGCGGCTCGGGCTTCCGCTCCCTCGACGAGGGACAGCGTGTGGAGTTCGAGATCGGTCAGGGCCAGAAGGGCCCGCAGGCACAGGACGTTCGCGTCATCTAGTTCCCGCGTCGACCAGCGTATGAGTTGAAGCTCCGCACCGGACCGGTGCGGAGTTTCTGCGTTTCCGGGGACCGTTCAGCCCGCGGCCAGCGCCTCGGTGCGGAAGAACTCGTCGGTGACCGCCCGTGCCGTCGTCAGGTCGCGTGGCTCGCGCGCGGCGAAAGTCTCTGTCGCCGTTCGGAACTCGCCGGTGATGAAGTCGGCGATGGCCGTCGGCGCCGCGCCGTTGCCCATCTCCCGTGTCCGCGACTTCAACGCGGTGAGCTCGGTGACCGCGGCGACGAAATCGGCGGGCAGCTCGCAGTCGGCCAGCAGGGTGGGCAGGTGCATCGGCGCCACCGCAACGCCCGGGTGCTCCCGCAACCAGCGCAGCGCCATCGCCGGGCGCAGCGAATAGAACACCTTCTTCAAGCCGCCGGTGCGTTCGGCCAGCGCCCACTGGCGCGCGCCCAGGTGCAGGTAGTGCCGGGCGACCCGGTCCCGATCGGCAACCTCGGCCGCCACCTCGCGCAAACGGGTGCGAAAGGCCTCGTCGCCGCGATAGACGATGGGTGACATCAGCCACTCTATGAGCACCGCGTTGCCCTGCACCAGCAGGCGCAGCGCCTTGGCCAGATCCCACCCGTTCACATCGAGCAGGCCGACCAGTGGGGTCTCGATCACATCGCGGGTACGCCACGGTGACAGGTAGGTCTGCAGCCCCGCCACATAGACGAAGCGGCAGTCGTAATCGGAGTCCGGCGAGGGGAAACCCCAAGCACGGCTGCCACTTTCGATGGCGAGGCGGATGGTCACGCCGTGCTCGGCCGCCACCCGGTCGAGCTCGGCGTCGACGGCGGCCACGACGGCCGGATCCATCGAGTCGGGGACGGTACGCAAGGACATGGCGTGATGGTAGAGGCCGCGGTGCCCGGGGTTCACCCGGTTTTCGGCAGGGGGGTAAGGGCACCCGAACCCCGGCGACTATTCTGGTCGGCGGTAACTGCCGACCCCCTTTCTTCCCCAGGAGTACCCCACAGTGAGCCAAGCAGGCCGTCCTGTTGTTCTGATCGCCGACAAGCTCGCCCAGTCGACCGTCGACGCGCTCGGTGACGGTGTCGAGGTTCGCTGGGTCGATGGCCCCGACCGCCCGGCCCTGCTCGCCGCGGTCCCCGAGGCCGACGCGCTGCTCGTGCGTTCCGCCACCACCGTCGACGCCGAGGTGCTCGACGCGGGCAAGAAGCTGCAGATCGTCGCCCGTGCCGGTGTCGGCCTCGACAATGTCGACGTGCCCGCCGCCACCGAGCGTGGCGTGATGGTCGTCAACGCGCCGACCTCCAACATCCACACCGCCGCCGAGCACGCCGTCACGCTGTTGCTCTCGGCCGCCCGCCAGATCCCCGCCGCCGACGCGACGCTGCGCGAGAAGACCTGGCAGCGCAGCAAGTTCAACGGTGTCGAGATCTTCGGCAAGACCGTCGGCGTGATCGGCCTCGGCCGCATCGGCCAGCTCTTCGCCGCGCGCCTTGCCGCGTTCGAGACCAAGATCGTCGCCTACGACCCCTACGTGTCGCCGGCCAAGGCCGCCCAGCTCGGCATCGAGCTGCTGACGCTGGACGAGGTGCTGCAGCGCGCCGACTTCATCTCGGTGCACCTGCCCAAGACCCCCGAGACCAAGGGCCTGCTCAACGCCGAGCGTCTCGCGCTGACCAAGCCGGGCGTCGTCATCGTCAACGCCGCGCGCGGTGGCCTGATCGACGAGCAGGCGCTGGCCGACTCGATCAACTCCGGCCACGTGCGGGCCGCGGGCCTCGACGTGTTCGAGACCGAGCCGTGCACCGACTCGCCGCTGTTCGACCTGCCGCAGGTCGTCGTGACCCCGCACCTGGGTGCCTCCACCTCGGAGGCGCAGGACCGCGCGGGCACCGATGTCGCCAAGTCGGTGCTGCTGGCGCTGGCCGGTGAGTTCGTGCCGGGTGCCGTGAACGTCACCGGTGGTGCCGTGAACGACGAGGTCGCCCCGTGGCTGGACGTCGTGCGCAAGCAGGGCGCGCTGCTGGGTGCCATCGCCAACGAGCTGCCGGTCAGCATCGAGGTGCAGGTGCGCGGCGAGCTGGCCGCCCAGGACGTGGCCGTGCTGGAGCTGTCCGCGCTGCGCGGGGTGTTCTCGGCGCTGGTCGAGGACCAGGTCACCTTCGTCAACGCGCCCTCGCTGGCCAAGGAGCGTGGCATCACCGCCTCGGTCACCACCGCCACCGAGAGCCCGACCCACCGCAGCCTCGTCGACCTGCGCGCCGTGTTCGGCGACGGTTCGACCCTGAACGTGGCGGGCACGCTGACCGAGCCGCAGCAGGTCGAGAAGATCGTCAACATCAACGGCCGCAACTACGACATGCGCGCCGAGGGCCTGAACCTGGCCGTGCTGAACTACAGCGACAAGCCGGGTGCGCTGGGCAAGATCGGCACCAAGCTGGGCGAGGCCGAGATCGACATCCTGGCCGCGCAGCTGAGCCAGGACGTCGACGCCGAGGGCGCCACCGTGGTGCTGCGCGTCAACGCCGAGGTTCCGGCCGAGGTGCAGGCCTCGATCGCCGAGGCCGTCGGCGCGTCGAAGGTCGTCCTGGTCGACCTGGCCTGAGTTGTATCGTCCCGGTCTCCGGGACATCGGCAGCTGCGCGCCGTCACCCCACGGTGGCGGCGCGCAGCCGTATCCCCGGCGGCGCGGGCCGTGACCGGGCAGCGCATCACATCGAACGGAGCAGTTCATGAAACTCGCAGTTATCGCCGGTGACGGCATCGGTCCCGAGGTCATCGCCGAGGCGCTCAAGGTGCTGGACGTGGTCTCGCCCGGTGTCGAGAAGACCGAGTACGACCTGGGTGCGGCGCGCTACCACCGGACCGGGGAGATCCTGCCGGAGTCGGTGCTGCCCGAGCTCAAGCAGCACGACGCCATCCTGCTCGGCGCGATCGGCGATCCGTCGGTGCCCAGCGGTGTGCTCGAGCGCGGGCTGCTGCTGAAGACCCGGTTCGCGCTGGATCATCACGTGAACCTGCGGCCGTCGAAGCTGTTCCCCGGCGTCACCAGCCCGCTCAGCGGCAACCCGGACATCGACTTCGTGGTCGTGCGTGAGGGCACCGAGGGGCCCTACACCGGCACCGGCGGCGCGATCCGCGTCGGGACCCCGCACGAGGTGGCCACCGAGGTCTCCAACAACACCCGCTTCGGCATCGAGCGTGTGGTGCGCTACGCCTTCGCCGCCGCGCAGGCCCGCCGCAAGCACCTGACCCTGGTGCACAAGAACAACGTGCTCACCTTCGCCGGGTCGCTGTGGCAGCGCACCGTCGACGAGGTCGCCACCGAGTTCCCCGAGGTGCAGACCGCCTACCAGCACATCGACGCCGCCACCATCCACATGGTCAACGATCCGGGCCGCTTCGACGTGATCGTCACCGACAACCTCTTCGGCGACATCATCACCGACCTGGCCGCCGCCGTCAGCGGTGGCATCGGCCTGGCCGCCTCCGGCAACATCGACGCCTCCGGCACCAACCCGTCGATGTTCGAGCCGGTCCACGGCAGCGCCCCCGACATCGCGGGCCAGTCCAAGGCCGACCCCACCGCCGCCATCCTCTCGCTCTCGCTGCTGCTCACCCACCTCGGCAACACCGAGGGCGCGGCCCGCATCGAGTCCGCCGTCGCCAAGGACCTGGCCTCGCGCACCGGTACCGCCTCCACCGTCGAGGTCGGCGACCGCATCGCCGCCATCGTCTGAGCAAGCGCACGCGAGAAGGCCCGCACCGTCCACGGCGGTGCGGGCCTTCTGCTGTTCGGTAGTGCCGCACCGGGTTTCGTTCGAGCGGCGAAAACCTGTGCGGGGCGGCTATTTTCCCTTGGCGTGGGGGACCAGGGGGATCGCGGCCGCCGCGGCGACCGCGGCGATGGCGTAGACGACCGGGAAGCCGGTGACGGTGATGACGGCGCCGAAAACCGGTGGGACGGCGGCGATCGCGAGATTCTGGCCGGTGTTCTGGATGCCGAGGCCGCGGCCGCTCCAGAAGGGGCCGGCCTTCTCGGCGACGGCGGTGAAGGCGAGGCCGTTGTCGGAGACCGAGATCACCGAGGCCGCGATCATCAGCGGGACTGCCAGCCACCACCATTCGGTCCACGCCGTGATCGACAGGGCGGCCATCGCGACGACGGCGGCGATGGCGACCTGGCGCAGCGGACCAAGGCGGCTGCCGACCCGGTCGGACCAGGCGCCCGCGCCGATTCGCCCGGCGGCGCCGAGGAATTGGGTGACGGTCATCAGCAGGCCGGCCGCGGCCAGCGACCAGCCCAGGTCGACGTGCAACCACAGCAGGGCGAAGGTCCACAGGGTGGCCTGGGGGAAGACCAGCAGGATCGACACGGCGTGGATGCGCCACAGGGTGGAGTCGCCGCGGTAGGGATTGGCGCGATCGGCGGCCTTGGTGGGCGGGCGCGGCGGGTCGACGATGCCGACCAGGCAGCCGATCGCGGCGGCACCGGCCAGCAGCGCGGGGACCAGCAGCGCGGCGGCGATGCCGTGGTGCGCGGCCACCCAGGGGATGGTCAGCGCGCCGATGCCGACGCCGAGGGGCTGCGCGGTCTGGCGGATGCCCATGGCCAGGCCGCGCCGGTCCGGCGGGAACCAGCCGACGATCACCCGGCCGCTGGCTCCGTTGGAGCTGGCCGCGCCGACGCCACCGAGGAACAGCAGGACACCGAAGGCGATCGGATCGTCGACCAGCGCGGCGGCCACCCCCGCCACGAACATCAGCGCCGTGCCCGCGACCAGCACGACCCGTTCCCCGATCCGGTCGACGACATAGCCCCACGCGATCAGCGTGCACACCAGGCCGATGGTCGGCAGCGCGACCAGCGCGCCCGCGGCGACCAGCGAATCGCCGCGGGCGGTGAGCGCGGGCAACAGGAACGGGGTGCCGTGGATGAAGATCGAGCTCGAGGTCTGGGCGAACACGCCGAGGGCGAGCATCAGCCAGCGTCTGCCGTCACCGATTCGGGTCACCTCGGCCGTCGGCCGCACCTCTGTCATGATTCACACCCCGTCGATTGCCCGCTCGTATCTCAATATTTGAGATCGAGGTCTCATCAGATGAACATCGAAGATCACGCTACACCCGTGACCGCCGAATGTGCCCTCGGGTATCGGTGTCTGACAGGTCACATCCCGGGTGGGCGGTGGGAGCGGCGAATACCGCAGGCGGGCAGCGTCTTCGAATCACATCGGTGTGAGTTCGGCCACGGCGCCCCGGCCGGCCCGGCGGCGGATCCCTGACGTGTCCCGGGTGCGTTCGGGCAGGTGGAAACGCCTCGATAGACTCCGGGAATGCGCTTAGGTCGAGTTGCCAGTCCCGATGGAGTCGCGTTCGTCAGCATCGAGGGTGACGGCGGCGACGCCACCGCCAAGGAGATCGCCGAACACCCGTTCGGCTCGCCCACGTTCACCGGACGGAGCTGGCCGCTGGCCGATGTCCGCCTGCTGGCGCCGATCCTGGCGAGCAAGGTGATCTGCATCGGCAAGAACTACGCCGCCCACGCGGCCGAGATGGGTGGCGAGGCGCCGGTCGACCCGGTGATCTTCCTCAAGCCCAACACCTCGATCGTCGGCCCGAACGCCCCGATCATCCTGCCGCCCAGCTCTTCTCAGGTCGATTACGAGGGCGAACTGGCCGTGGTGATCGGCCGTCCGTGCAAGGACGTGCCCGCCGCCAAGGCCGCCGAGGTGATCCTGGGCTACACCGTCGCCAACGACGTCACCGCCCGTGACCAGCAGCGCCACGACGGGCAGTGGACCAGGGGCAAGGGCTACGACACGTTCTGCCCGCTCGGTCCGTGGATCGAAACCGCCATCGACCCAGCCGATCTGGCGATCGTCACCGAGGTCGACGGCGAGGTCCGCCAGCGCAGCCGCACCTCGCTGTTCCTGCACGACATCCCGAAGATCATCGAGTGGATCAGCGCGGTGATGACGCTGCTGCCCGGTGACGTGATCCTCACCGGCACACCGGAAGGCGTCGGTCCGCTGGCGGCCGGGCAGAACGTGTCGGTCACCGTCGAGGGCATCGGCACCCTCACCAATCCTGTTGCCACCAAGCGCTGATACCGCGGAGAAGAGAGTCATGACTGAAGTACGGGTCCGTTTCTGCCCGTCGCCGACCGGCACGCCGCACGTCGGCCTGATCCGCACGGCGCTGTTCAACTGGGCCTACGCGCGCCACCACGGCGGCAGTTTCGTGTTCCGCATCGAGGACACCGACGCCGCACGCGATTCCGAGGATTCCTACCGCGCGCTGCTGGACGCGCTGCGCTGGCTCGGCCTCACCTGGGACGAGGGCCCCGAGGTCGGCGGCCCCTACGAGCCCTACCGGCAGTCGCTGCGCCGCGACCAGCATCTCGACGTGGTGGCGAAGTTGCTCGCGGCCGGTGAGGCCTACGAGGCATTCTCCACACCGGAGGAAGTCGAGGCTCGCCACAAGGCCGCCGGGCGCGATCCGAAACTCGGCTACGACAATTTCGATCGTGACCTGAGTGCCGAGCAGATCGCGGCGTACAAAGCCGAGGGACGCCCGGCGGTGGTGCGCCTGCGGATGCCCGCCGAAGATCTCAGCTGGAATGATCTCGTCCGCGGGGAAACCACCTTCAAGGCGGGAACCGTCCCCGATTTCGCGCTCACCCGCGGAAATGGCGACCCGCTCTACACACTGGTGAATCCGGTGGACGACGCGTTGATGCGGATCACCCATGTGTTGCGCGGCGAGGACCTGCTCTCCTCGACCCCCCGGCAGCTCGCGTTGTACGCCGCGCTGCAGCGTATCGGGGTCGCCGAGTTCACGCCCGAGTTCGGCCATCTGCCGTTCGTGATGGGCCAGGGCAACAAGAAGCTGTCCAAGCGCGATCCGGAATCCAATCTGTTCCTGCATCGCGATCGCGGATTCGTTCCCGAGGGTTTGCTGAATTACCTCGCCCTGCTCGGCTGGAGTATCGCCGAGGATCGCGATGTGTTCTCCATGGCGGAGATGGTGGCGGCATTCGATATTTCGACGGTGAATTCGAATCCGGCGCGATTCGATCAGAAGAAGGCCGACGCCATCAATGCCGAGCAGATTCGTTTGCTCGAGCCGGGTGATTTCGGCCACCGTTTGCGCGAGTACCTCACCGCGCACGGGCACATCGGCGCCGATGTCGACGAGAAGACCTTCCTGGCCGCCGCCGAACTGGTGCAGACCCGCATCGTGGTGCTCGGTGACGCGTGGGGCCTGCTGAAGTTCCTGTTCGTGGCGCCCGCGGAGTTCGCGATCGATCCGGCGGCGGGGACGAAGAATCTCGGCGCCGAGGCCGACCAGGTGCTCGACGCCGCGATCGCCGCGGTGGAGCCGCTGACCGAATGGACCACCCCGGCGCTGGAAGAGGCGCTCAAGACGGCGCTGATCGACGATCTCGGGCTCAAGCCGCGCAAGGCGTTCGCGCCGGTGCGGGTGGCGGTCACCGGCTCGCACATCAGCCCGCCGCTCTACGAGTCGATGGAACTGCTCGGCCGTGCGGCCTCGCTCGAGCGGCTGCGCGCGGCCCGCGGGTGGGCACCGGCCGCGGAGTAGGCCATCGGGAGCGGGTGCGCCACCGGTCGCACCCGCTCCCGCCAGGCGCCGAAAGTGGCCAAAAAGTAGCCTCTGACCAGCCGATTTGTAGTTCACCCCATGGGTTGGGGTAATCTTCTTCTCGCCGCGGAACACGGCCTCGCAACACCGACAACCAGCCGGTGGAATGCAAGGTCGGACGTTTCCATCCTTGGGGTATGGTGTAATTGGCAACACAGCTGATTCTGGTTCAGCCATTCTAGGTTCGAGTCCTGGTACCCCAGCAAGGTTTCATCTCGGTGAGATCAGTCCTGGCCCCGTCGTCTAGCGGCCTAGGACGCCGCCCTCTCAAGGCGGTAGCGCGGGTTCGAATCCCGTCGGGGCTACAACAGAAAGACCCCCGGTCGAATACAACCGGGGGTCTTTCTCGTTCACAACCGCTTGTGCAATGCCTCCGCCGCGGCGACCAGATCGGCGGCCCAGCGCGCGCCGGGCCTGCGACCCATCCGGTCGATCGGGCCCGAGACCGACACCGCGGCGACCAGCAGGCCGCCGGCATCGCGCACCGGCGCGGACACACTCGCCACGCCCTGGGCGCGCTCGGCGGCGCTCTGCGCCCAGCCCCGCTTGCGGACCTCCGCCAGCGCCCGTTCGCCGAACACAGCGTCGGCCAGGACGGTGCGCTGCAGCTCCGGATCCGACCAGGCCAGCAGCACCTTGGCCGCCGACCCCGCGGTGAGCGGCAGGCGGGAGCCGACCGGGACCGTGTCGCGCAGGCCGACCGGCGGTTCCAGCGCGGCCACACAGACCCGCGCGTTGCCGTCGCGGCAGTACAACTGGACACTCTCGCCGGTGATCTCCCGCAGACGGGGCAGAATGGCCCCTGCCGCCTCCACCAGAGGATCGGCGACCCCCGCCGACAGTTCGGTCAGCGCGGGGCCGGGACGCCACAGCCCGTTGCCGTCACGAGCCAACAGCCGATGCGTCTCCAGCCCGACCGCCAGTCGATGCGCCGTGGCGCGGGGCAGGCCGGTGCGGGTGCACAGGTCGTTGAGACCGCATGGCTCGTCCGCGACGGCGTAGAGCACCGCCACGGCTTTGTCGAGGACACCGATACCGCTATGCTGTCTCATAGAACGATACTAACGTCTCATATCTTGAGATTCCAACCATGCCCGTCGAAAGGTGATCAAGCAATGGCCGAGCGCGCCCGCACACTGGCCGAGAAGGTGTGGGAACAGCACGTCGTCGCCCGCGGTGACGGCGAAGGTTCCTCTCGCGAACCCGACCTGATCTACATCGATCTGCACCTCGTCCACGAGGTGACCAGCCCGCAGGCCTTCGACGGGCTACGGGCCGCGGGCAGGCCGGTGCGCCGCCCCGATCTCACCATCGCCACCGAGGACCACAACGTCCCCACCGCCGACATCGACAAGCCGATCGCGGACCCGGTCTCGCGCACCCAGGTGGAAACGCTGCGGCGCAACTGCGCCGAGTTCGGCGTGCGCCTGCACCCGATGGGCGATCGCGAGCAGGGCATCGTGCACGTCGTCGGCCCGCAGCTGGGCCTGACCCAGCCCGGCATGACCGTGGTGTGCGGCGACAGCCACACCTCCACCCACGGCGCGTTCGGCGCGCTGGCCATGGGCATCGGCACCAGCGAGGTCGAGCACGTGCTGGCCACCCAGACGCTGTCGCTGCGCCCGTTCAAGACGATGGCCATCACCGTCGACGGCGAATTGGCGCCCGGCGTCACGAGCAAGGACCTGATCCTGGCCGTGATCGCCGAGATCGGCACCGGCGGCGGCCAGGGCTATGTGCTGGAGTACCGCGGCGAGGCGATCCGCACGCTGTCGATGGAAGCGCGGATGACGATCTGCAACATGTCCATCGAGGCGGGCGCCCGCGCGGGCATGATCGCCCCCGACGAGGTGACCTACGAATTCCTGAAGGGCCGCCCGCACGCGCCGCAGGGTGCCGACTGGGACGCCGCGGTGGCCGCCTGGGACGCGCTGCGGACCGACGAGGGCGCCGAATTCGACGCCGAGGTGCACATCGACGCGAGCGCGCTGACCCCGTTCGTCACCTGGGGCACCAACCCGGGCCAGGGTCTGCCGTTGGGCGCCAATGTGCCCGACCCCACCCAGATCGCCGACGAGAACGAGCGTGAATCCGCCGAGAAGGCCCTGCGGTACATGGACCTGATCCCGGGTCAGCCGTTGCGCGAGGTGAGTGTCGACACCGTATTCGTCGGTTCCTGCACCAACGGCCGTATCGAGGATTTGCGCGCGGTCGCCGATGTTTTGAAGGGACGCCACGTCGCCGACGGAGTGCGAATGCTGGTGGTACCTGGCTCTATGCGAGTACGCGCACAGGCGGAAAAAGAAGGACTCGGTGAGATTTTCACCGCGGCGGGCGCGGAATGGCGGCAGGCGGGCTGCTCGATGTGCCTCGGCATGAATCCCGACCAGCTCGAGCCGGGGCAGCGCTGCGCCTCCACCTCCAACCGCAATTTCGAAGGCAGGCAGGGCAAGGGCGGTCGCACCCACCTGGTCTCGCCGCTGGTCGCCGCCGCCACGGCGGTGCGCGGCACCCTGTCCTCGCCCGCTGATCTGGCCTGAGCGCCGAAGATCGCCACGATCGAAGGAGAATCGTTATGGAAGCCTTCACTGTTCACAAAGGCATCGGGGTGCCGCTGCGCCGGTCCAATGTCGACACCGATCAGATCATCCCCGCCGTTTACCTGAAGCGCGTGACCCGCACGGGTTTCGAGGACGGCCTGTTCGCGGGCTGGCGCGCCGACCCGGACTTCATTCTGAACACCGAGCCCTACCGGCACGGCAGCGTGCTGGTGGCCGGTCCGGATTTCGGTACCGGGTCCTCGCGAGAGCACGCCGTGTGGGCACTGTCGGACTACGGCTTTCGGGTGGTCATCTCGTCGCGTTTCGCCGACATCTTCCGCGGGAATGCGGGTAAGGGCGGTGTGGTCGCCGCGCAGATGTCACAGAACGATGTCGAAATGCTGTGGAAGCTCATCGAGGAACAGCCCGGCCTCGAATTGGTTGTCGACCTGACCGCACGCACCGTGACAGCGGGAACCGTCGTGTTGCCGTTCGATATTGACGACTACACGCGGTGGCGTCTGCTGGAGGGTTTGGACGACATCGGGCTGACCCTGCGGCAAGCCGACGTCATCGGCGAGTTCGAAAAGGGAAGGCCGTCATGGAAACCCGTGACGCTGCCGGAGCCTATTTCGCAGGCGTAATCACCGGGGGCGATTGGCGGCGCATCCCCTGGGGGCGGTAGCTGGACGTGTGCTAAACCACATGAATTTTGGCGTGGCACATAGACTCTTGCTCAAACTGGGTTTACCGTGGTACCTAGTCGGTCCGACGACGGGCCATTAGTCTGCGGAGGATTCAATGAACAAGGCGGAACTGATCGACGTTCTGACCGAAAAGTTGGGTACGGACAGGCGTACGGCTACCGCGGCTGTCGAGAACGTGGTCGACACCATCGTCCGTGCCGTGCACAAAGGTCAAAGCGTCACCATCACCGGATTCGGTGTGTTCGAACAGCGCAAGCGTGCCCCCAGGGTTGCCCGTAACCCGCGTACCGGAGAAACCGTGAAGGTGAAGGCGACTTCGGTGCCCGCCTTCCGGCCGGGCGCTCAGTTCAAGGCGGTCATCGCGGGTAAGCAGAAGCTGGCCTCGTCCGGCCCCGCCGTCAAGCGTGGCGTGAACGCGCCGGTGGCGGCGAAGAAGGCGGCGGCCAAGAAGACCGCGGCCAAGAAGACGGCAGCCAAGAAGGCCACGCCGTCGAAGGGTCCGGCCAAGACCACCGCGCGCAAGGCCGCGACGAAGGCTCCCGCCGCCAAGAAGACCACGGCAGCCAAGAAGACCGCCGCCAAGAAGACCACGGCGGCAAAGAAAGTGACCGCGGCGAAGAAGGCTCCGGCCAAGAAGGTCACCGCCGCGAAGAAGGTGACGGCGGCCAAGAAGACCACGGCCGCCAAGACCACAGCGAAGAAGGCTCCCGCAAAGAAGACTGCAGCGAAGAAGACAGCCGCCCGTCGTGCTCGTTGATCCCGCCGCAGCGGGATCGGGTCGGGGAATGTGCACGTAAGCCGCATCACCCACCACTGGACCGAGAACGGCCCCGTCGAAAGCGGGGCCGTTTCGGCTGTTTCGGGGGTGTTCGCGCGACTCAGGCGGTGACGATTCCCGTCGAGAGCGAACGATCCATATGGTGCGCCGCGACCAATCGGTCTGCGGTGAACGACAATGCCCAGACGCTGCCCTTGCGATTGCGCGCCGGCGGCAGGGTGAGCCCGCCGCGCTCGGCCAGCCACTGCGTCAGATCCGGAATCACTCCGCCCTGACTGCACACCACCGGCACACCCCGATCCGTTACCAACGACAGAAATCGTTGCCGCGCCGAGCCTTTCGCTGAATCGTAACCTTGCTCGGAAAACATTGGCTCGCAATTGATTTCGACGTTGAGCTGTTCCGCCAACGGGGTAACGGTTTGGATACAGCGCAGTGGATCGGCCGAATGGATCTCGGATGCGCCGAACGCCAGCAGATTCGGCGTCAGCGCCTTCGCCTGCTGTTGACCGGCGGCCTCGAGCGGGCGCGCGAGGTCGGGGCCGTCGAACTGATCGCGCTTGCCCGCCTTGGCGTGGCGCACGAGCAGCACCGTGCTCGTCTGGGCGGGCAGCCGGGCGAACATCCGAACGACCTGGCGGTCCATCGGATACGACAGCTGGTCCATCACCTGATCGAGCGGGAACCAGCGCAGCTGGTCGACTTCGGCGTTGACGGTGAACTCACCGGGCGCGGCCTGGGCGGCCCAGTAGTCGACCCGCTTGAGCTGGCGGTGCCCCGGGATCGGATAGGTGACGTGGCCAAGATAGCGGCCCAGCGTGCACGGAAGGCCGGTCTCCTCGGCCACCTCGCGCACCGCCGCCACCACCGGGGTCTCGCCGGGGTCGAGTTTGCCCTTGGGCAGCGACCAGTCACCGTATTTCGGCCGGTGGATGACGGCGATCTCCGGTCCCGCCGCGCTCTCGCGCCACAGGACCGCACCGGCGGCATGGATGTTCGGGCGCACCCGCGGATCCCGGATCGACCCGCCCTGCTGCGGGCTCACGGCTGATCGGGTCGACGCAGCCGCATGAGGAACGCCTGGTGGTCGCGCACCTGGCTGGCATCGGCGTCGGTCGGACTCGCCTGCCAGGTGCCGTCCGGTAGCAGGACCCAGCAGCGCGTCATCGGGTCGAGCGCGGAATCGAACACGGTGGCGAGCTGTTCGGTGAGCCGGGGATCCTTGACCTGCACCATCACCTCGACGCGCCGGTCCAGATTGCGGTGCATCATGTCGGCGCTGCCGATCCAGGTCTGGTCCTGGGCTCGGAACGAGATCACCCGCGAGTGTTCGAGGAAGCGGCCCAGGATCGAACGCACCTCGATGTTCTCGCTCAGGCCCGGCACGCCGGGGCGCAGACCGCAGATGCCGCGCACCACGATCTGCACGGGCACTCCGGCCTGGGAGGCGCGGTAGAGCGCGTCGATGATCTGCTCGTCGACGATCGCGTTGGCCTTGAGCCGGATCCGTGCGTCCTCGCCCGCGCGGGCCAGTTCGATCTCCCGGTCGATCCGTTCGATGATCCCGGCCCGTACCCCGAGCGGGGCGACCATCAGATTGCGGTAGTCCTCCTTGCGGGAGTAACCGGTCAGCGAATTGAACAGGTCGGTCAGATCGGCGCCGATCTCCGGTGCCGCGGTGAACAACCCGACGTCCTCGTACAGGCGCGCGGTCTTGGGGTTGTAGTTGCCGGTGCCGATGTGGCAGTAGCGCCGGATCGTCGAGCCCTCGCGGCGCACCACCAGGCAGGTCTTGCAGTGGGTCTTCAGGCCGATCAGGCCGTAGACCACGTGCACGCCCGCCTGTTCCAGCGCGCGGGCCCACTTGATGTTGGCCTGCTCGTCGAAGCGGGCCTTGATCTCGACCAGCGCGACGACCTGCTTGCCCGCCTCGGCGGCCTCGATGAGCGCGTTGATGATCGGGGAGTCGCCGGAGGTGCGATACAGGGTCTGCTTGATCGCCAGCACCTGCGGGTCGGCCGCGGCCTGTTCGATGAAGCGCTGCACGCTGGTGGAGAACGAGTCGTAGGGGTGGTGCACCAGGACGTCGCCCTCGCGCAGCGCGGCGAACACATTGCGCGGGGTCTCGCGCTCGCCGAAGGCCGCCGGGGTGGCCGGAACATACGGCGCGTCCTTGAGTTCGGGCCGGTCGACGCCGTAGACCTGCCACAGGCAGGACAGGTCGAGCAGCCCGGGCACCTGGATCACGTCGGCCGGGTCGACCTCGAGCTCACGTAGTAGCAACTCCAGCATGTGTTCGGTCATGTCGTCGGAGACCTCGAGCCGCACCGGCTTGCCGAAGCGGCGGCGGGCGAGTTCGCGCTCCATCGCCTGCAGCAGGTCTTCGTCGCGGTCCTCGTCGACCTCGAAGTCGGCGTTGCGGGTGATCCGGAACGAATGGGTCTCCACCACGGTCAGACCCGGGAACAGCAGATCCAGGTGCGCGGCGATGAGGTCTTCCATGGGCAGGAACGCCGCGATCGCCGAGGGCGCCGCGGTGCGCCGGACGCGGACGAAGCGGTCGACATTGTCGGGCACCTTGACCCTGGCGAAGTGCTCGCCGCCGGTGCCCGCGTCCTTCACCGTCACGGCGAGGTTGAGACTCAGGCCGGAGATGTAGGGGAAGGGGTGCGCCGGGTCGACGGCCAGTGGCGTGAGCACCGGGAACACCTGGTCGGTGAAGTGGCCCGAAAGGCGTTGGCGCTCCTCGTCGTCGAGGTCGGCCCAGCCGATGATGTCGATGCCCTCGCCGGCCAGCGCCGGGTTCACCGCGTCGATGAAGACGTTGGCGTGGCGCACCGCGAGTTCCTGGGCGCGGGTGGTGATCATCTCCAGCTGCTCGGACGGGGAGCGGCCGTCGGCCGAGCGCACCGAGAGCCCGGTCTCGGCGCGGCGCTTGAGCCCGGCGACCCGGACCATGTAGAACTCGTCCAGATTCGAGGCGAAGATCGCCAGGAACTTGGCCCGTTCCAGCAACGGCAGCGACGCGTCCTCGGCCAGGGCGAGGACGCGGGCGTTGAAGTCGAGCCAGCTCAGTTCGCGGTTGAGGTAGCGATCTCGGGGCAACCGTTGGGTGGTCGCGTCACCGCCCGTGGCTGTGGCGGCCGCAGGTGGCGGGGAAATCGGGGGCTGCTTGATGGTTTCCGTATCGCTCACGAGTTCAATCATCCCTCGAGGACGGGAGTGCCCGCAGCATGACACCGACCGGTTCGTCCGATCCGTGACCATCGCGGCGATCGGCTAGCACACGGTGTGAACCGGATCCCCACAGTGCGGTGACATTCCGAAGGCGCGCAGGGTCCGCGCGGTGAACGCGCCGACGCCGAGCGCGCGCACGGTGTCGAGATCGGCGGGGGTGTCGACGTCGCAGCGCAACCCCGGCCAGTGCCCGGCCAGTGCCCGCGCGCCGCCGTCGCGATGCGCCCGCGCGGAATCGGTGCCGAAGCGCGGGGACAGCGGGGCGGTGTTGTCGCGGACCAGCAGGGCCGCGGTGCCGGTGCCGGTGTGATCGATCACCACCGAGCGCGCGCCGTCGGGGGCGACGGTGAGCAGATCGCTCAGTTCCGCGGTGCGCAGGGCGGGCAGGTCGGCCTGCAGGGCGAGCAGATGACCCGGCCCGTGCCGGTCGCGGACGTCGGCCGCGCCCGCGGCGAGCGCGGTGTTGAGCGGATCGTGGTCGGTCGCCGGTTCGTCGAGCACGTGCGCGCCGAGCTCGCGGGCGCGCGCGGCGACGAGCGGATCGGGGGTGACCACCGTCAGCGACCGCACCGCGGGCACGGCGGTCGCGGCCACGACCGTATCGGCGAACATGGCCAGCACCAGCCGGCCGCGCTGCTGCGGCGTGAGCATCTCGGCCAGCCTGCTCTTGGCCCGGTCGATGTGCTTGACCGCCATCACGGCGTGCACGGTGTGCGGACGCATGCTGTCAATCCTTGCATGGCATATTGGGCTGATGACGAGGGCGGCGGTAATGGGAGCGGGGTCGTGGGGCACCGCGTTCGCGAAGGTGTTGGCGGAAGCGGGGACCGAGACGACCATCTGGGCCAGGCGGCCCGACGTCGCGCTGGCGCTCGACACCGACCATCAGAACCCCTTCTATCTACCCGGCGTGCAGCTGCCGCCGGTGCGCGCGACCCACGATCACCGGGCCGCGCTCGACGGTGCCGACCTGGTGGTGCTGGCGGTTCCGTCGCAGTCGTTGCGCGCGAATCTGGATCAGTGGAAAGGCGATATCGGCGCCGACGCCACGCTGCTCAGTCTCTGCAAGGGCATCGAGACCGGCACGCTGCTGCGGATGAGTCAGGTGATCGCCGAGGTCACCGGTGCCGAGCCGGGACGCATCGCGGTGCTGTCGGGGCCGAATCTGGCGCACGAGATCGTCGAGCGTCAGCCCGCGGCGACGGTGATCGCCTGCTCGGATGCCGAGCGCGCGGGCGCGGCGCAGCGGGCCATCGCCACCGGATACTTCCGGCCCTACACCAATTCCGATGTGATCGGCGCCGAGATCGGCGGGGCGTGCAAGAACGTCATCGCCATCGCCTGCGGGATCGCCTCGGGCATGGGCCTCGGCGACAACTCGGTGGCCAGCCTGATCACCCGCGGACTCGCCGAGATCATGCGGCTCGGTGTCGCGCTCGGTGCCCAGCCGGTGACGCTGGCCGGGCTGGCCGGGGTCGGCGATCTGGTGGCCACCTGCACCTCGCCGCTGTCGCGCAATCGGTCCTTCGGCCATGTGCTCGGGGCGGGCGGGTCGATGCAGGTCGCGCAGGAGGCGACCAATGGCCAGGTGGCCGAGGGTGTGAAGTCGTGCACATCGGTACGGGCGCTGGCGGCGGCACATCAGGTGGAGATGCCGCTCACCGACGCGGTGCACCGGGTGTGTCACGAGGGGCTTTCGGTGAACGAGGCGGTCGGCAGTCTGCTGGGCCGCCGGATCAAACCCGAGTAAGGCCGATACCACCGGACGGCCGCGAACCTACTAGGTTGGCGTGCATGACGAACCGGATCAGGGTTGCCGTGGTGTTCGGCGGGCGCAGTAGCGAGCACGCCGTGTCGTGTGTGTCGGCCGGCAGCGTGCTGCGCAACCTCGATCCCGAACGCTATGAGGTGGTGCCGATCGGCATCACCACCACCGGCAGCTGGGTGCTGGCCGATGGCATCGGCGAGCTCGCGCTGAGCCATGACGCGCTGCCCGCCGTCGACGCGTCGGGTACCGCGTTGACCCTGGCAGCGGACCCGGGCCGGGCCGGTGCGCTCGTCGCGCTCGACGATCCGACCGCCGCGCTCGGCAGCGTCGACGTGGTCTTCCCGATCCTGCACGGTCCCTTCGGTGAGGACGGCACGCTGCAGGGGATGCTCGAATTGGCCGGTGTGCCCTACGTCGGCGCGGGCGTGCTGGCCAGTGCCGCGGGGATGGACAAGGAGTTCACCAAGAAGTTGCTGGCGGCCGAAGGGTTACCGGTGGGTCTGCAGGTGGTCCTGCGGCCCGGCACCGACACCCTGGCCGAGGCCGACCGGGCGCGGATCGGGTTGCCCGCGTTCGTGAAGCCCGCGCGGGGCGGTTCCTCGATCGGCATCACCAAGATCACCGACTGGGCCGCGCTGCCCGCCGCCATCGCCGCCGCCCGCGAGCACGACCCGAAGGTGATCGTCGAAGCCGGCATCGTCGGCCGCGAAGTCGAGTGCGGCGTCCTGGAATTCGCCGACGGTCAGGTGCGCGGCAGCGTGGTCTCCGAGATCCGCATGCCCGACGCCGACGCGGCCGCCCCCGAGTTCTACGACTTCGCCACCAAATACCTCGACGACGTGTGCGAATTCGACGTCCCCGCCAAGCTCGACGACGCCGTCGCCGACGAGATCCGCGAGCTCTCGGTCCGCGCGTTCCACGCGCTCGACTGCCAGGGCCTGGCCCGCGTCGACTTCTTCATCACCGCCGACGGCCCGGTGATCAACGAGATCAACACCATGCCCGGCTTCACCCCCATCTCGCAGTACCCGCGAATGTGGGAGGCAACCGGCGTCGACTACCCGACGCTGGTCTCCACACTGATCGAAACGGCCGTCGCCCGAGGCACCGGCCTGCGCTGACCGCCGCGACACGCACCACGCGTAGCGACTGAGCTTTCGCACCCGAGGCAACCAACGCCACCCCACCAACCCAACCACCACGGGTTTTCGGCCGCCTCGCACCCGAAGGGCGAGACGTAACGCCGCAGGCGGAGTATCGCCCTTCGGGTGTGAGGCCTCCAGGGCCGAAAACCCCGCGGCGCCAGCCGCCAAAATTACAGCTCGCCAGGCTGGGGTTCCTGGAAGGGCAGGGTCTCCTTGATGGTGTCGGAGACGATCTGGACCGGGCCGGTGCCGGAACCGTCCGGGACGGTCAGGGCGATGTAGGTCTCGCGGTCGACGGCGAACCAGGTGCCGGTCTGGGCGACCTCGTCGCGGACCTGGAACCACTGCACGTCGTCGATCACCTGCAGCGGGGAGGCGCGGTTGAATTCGAGGGGGCGGTCGAGGCCGCAGCGCAGCACGATCGGGTCGCCGCCGTCGGGCAGTTGCCACGCGCGGGTGGCCGGTGGGGCGGGCTCGTGGAGGGTGGACTTGGTGTAGTCGCCGAGGTCGGCGGGCAGGGCGGGCAGCAGGGCCTGGCAGGCGGGGCCGTCGGCGGCCGGTGCGGGGACCGGGCCGAGGGCGAGGGGTTCGCGTTCGACGGGGGCGCGCAGGGCGATGAAGGCGGCTACCAGGACGGCGACGATGAGCACGACGGGTAGCGCCACCGCCGTGGCGATGAGTGCGGGGGAGTAGGGCGTCGAAGCGTCCGGCTCCGCGTCGGTGTCCGGCTCAGCATCGGTGTCGGCGTCCGTGTCGGTACTCGGCTGGTCGGGACTCGGCTGGTCGGTACTCGGTTGGTCGGTCGGGGGGCGACCGGGTTCGGGGGTGTCCCCGCTCCGGGACTGCTCCTCGCGGTCGTCCGCTGTCGGGTCCGACGAATCCGCCGCCATAGCCGTGTGGTCCTTCCGTTGTGTCCGATCGCCTCCGAAAGGGTACCGTCGGGGCGATTTCGTCGGTCGGCAGCACAGCGGGAAGGGGTCGGTCATCAGCGAGGACAGCCGTCCGCTGACGGTGCGTGAGCTGGGCGAGTTCGCCTTGATCGATCGGATCAACGCGGGCCGGGAGCAGTCCGCCCACGTGCTGCTCGGCCCCGGCGACGACGCCGCGCTCGTGGCCGCGCCCGACGGCCGGTTCGTGGTGAGCACCGACATGCTCGTCGAGGGCAGGCACTTCCGGCGCGACTGGTCATCGCCCGTCGACATCGGCCGCAAGGCGATCGCTCAGAACGCCGCCGACATCGTGGCGATGGGCGCGCGGCCCACCGCCTTCGTCGTGGCGCTGGGCTGTCCGGGCGAGACCGAGGTGTCGGTGATCGAGGGCATCGCCGACGGGATGTGGGCCGAGGCGGGCCGCGCGGGTGGTTCCATCGCGGGCGGCGACCTGGTTCACAGCGCACAGCTGGTGATCTCGGTGACCGCGTTCGGCGACCTCGGCGGCCAGGCGGCGATCACCCGCTCGGGCGCCACCGTCGGTGACATCGTCGCGGTGGCAGGCGAACTCGGCTGGTCCGGCGCCGGGCTGGCCGTATTCTCCGGCAGCGCCGATACTTCCGCTCCGGCCTTCGCCCATGCCCTTGCGGCACACCGCGTTCCGCAACCGCCCTATTCGGCCGTGCTCGATGTGTTCGGCGCCGAGGGGCCGTCGGCACTCACCGATGTCTCCGACGGACTGCTCGCCGACCTCGGCCACCTGGCCACCGCTTCCGGCGTCGCGATCGACGTGCACAGCGCCGCACTGGCCGACCCGGAACTGGCCGCGCTCGCGCGGATTCTCGATGCCGATGCGGGGCAATGGATTCTGTCCGGGGGCGAGGATCACGCCTTCGCCGGGACCTGGCCCGCGGGCACCGGCCTGCCGCCGGGCTGGCGGCCGATCGGGGTCGTCCGCGCAGGCAGCGGCGTCACCGTCGACGGCGCGGCGCCGACCGGTGGCACCGGCTGGGAATCGTTCCATGGGGCGGACGCCACATCCACCGGCGACAGACGATAGGTTGTGCGGTCATGGGTGCCAAACCACTGTCGGAGATCATCGATCCGGGCTGGGCCCGGGCACTGGAGCCGGTCACCGACCGCATCAGCGAAATGGGCGAATTCCTGCGCGCGGAGAACGCGGCGGGCCGCGGCTATCTGCCCGCGGGGGAGAACGTGCTGCGCGCGTTCACCCGTCCGTTCGACGCGGTGCGGGTGCTGATCGTCGGCCAGGATCCCTACCCGACCCCTGGCCACGCGATGGGCCTGAGTTTCTCTGTCGCGCCGGATGTTTCGCCGGTGCCGCGCAGTCTGTCCAATATCTTCGCCGAGTACACCAAGGACCTGGGCTTCGATACGCCCGGCTGCGGTGACCTGAGCCCGTGGTCGGATCAGGGTGTGCTGCTGCTCAACCGCGTCCTCACCGTCACCCCGGGAACCCCGGCCTCGCATCGTGGCAAGGGCTGGGAAGCGGTGACCGAACAGGCCATCGCGGCACTGGTCGAGCGCGACGAGCCGTTGGTCGCGGTGCTGTGGGGACGCGACGCCGGTTCACTCAAGCCCACCCTGACCGCCGCCGAGGTGCCCTACATCGAATCGGCGCATCCCTCCCCGCTGTCCGCCTCGCGCGGTTTCTTCGGTTCGCGGCCCTTCTCCCGGGTCAACGAACTGCTCGACGAGCTCGGTGCCGAGCCCGTCGATTGGCGGCTGCCCTGACCCGGGGCGCCGTCCGCACCAGAGGAAAATGATGAAGGAGCACAATTTCATGCACACCACGACCGTTCGCGCCGCCCTCGCGACCGCCGCCGTCGCCGCGGCCCTCACCGCGGGCGCGGGCTCGGCCGCCGCGGCCGGCCTGCAGCTCGAGCCCTACAACGAGCAGGCCGCGCCGGTGAAGACCAGCCAGATCGGTGAGGAATGGACCTCCACCGGCACCTCCACCATCTCCTCGGGCGTGAACGCGAAGGTGACCTGCATCCTGCAGAACACCTTCAGCGCTCTGGGCGCCAACTGCTGAGTTGATTGGCGGCTGGCGCCGCGGGGTTTTCGGCCCTGGAGGCCTCACACCCGAAGGGCGATACTTCGCCTGCGGCGTTACGTCTCGCCCTTCGGGTGCGAGGCGGCCGAAAACCGTGGTGGTGGGGTCAGCCTCAGCTGAGTCCGCGGTAGTCCGGCTTTCTCTTGGCCACGAAGGCGTCGACTCCTTCGCGGCCGGTGTTGCTGCTCGCGGCGGCGGAGATGCTGTCGCGTTCGGCGTCGAGCTGCTGGTCCAGGGTCGCCGTGGGCGATTGGGCCAGCAGCTTTTTCATGGCCGCGTAGGTGGGGCGGGGGCCGGTGACGAAGCCGGTGGCCACGCGCAGGGCCTCGGCGCGGACGTCCTCGTCGGCGACGGTGCGGCTGAGCACGCCGAGGCGGACGGCTTCCTCGGCGTCGAGGACGGCGTCGGTGAGCAGGATCTCGGCCGCGCGGCTCGCGCCGACGATGCGCGGCAGCGTCCAGGACATGCCGCCGTCGGGGCTCAGGCCGATGCCGGGGTAGGCGGGGCGCAGCTTGGTCGACGGGCCGCCGATCGCGATGTCGGCCGCGCACACCAGGCTCATGCCCGCACCCGCCGCCCAGCCGTGCACCGCGGCGACGACGGGCACCGGGGCGGCGGCCAGGGCGCGCACGAATTCGTGCAGCTGGGAAGCCAGCTCGTGGAGACGAGCGCCGCGGTCTTCGGCACTGGCGAAGTCACGGACATTGCCGCCCGCGCAGAAGTTGGCGCCAGCGCCGACGAGCAGGATGGCGCCGACCTCGGTATCGAGCGAGCGCAGGGCCTCGGTGCCCGCGTTGATCAGGGTGAAATCCATCGAGGTGCCCGCGGCGGCGGTGGCGATGGTCAGCTGCAGCACGCCGTCGAGGAGTTCGACGGCGGCGACCGGTTCGGTGGTACTCATGGCGTCACCCTAGCGAGGGTCACGCCGCCAGAATTGCTCGGGCAGGACGGTGAACGGGTCGACCCTGCGCTCGCCGGTATCGGCGAAGCCGTGCCTGCGGTAGAAGGCGTGCGCGCGCGGATAGTCGCCGAAGACCCACAGCGTGCACGGCGATCCGGGGGCCGCGTCCGCGATCAGGGCGTCGGCGACACCGGTGCCGTGCCAGGCGGTGCGGACGTAGAGCGCCGCCAGTTCGGTGTCGGTGGCGGCGGCGAAACCGATCAGCTGGTCCTCGGCCACGGCGACGGATATCCGGTGCTCGCCGTCGACGCGGCGGCGCTCCCAGGTGATCGCGGAGCGATCGAGATCGAAACCGGCGAGCACGTGCTCGGGAACCAGCGTGCCGTAGGCCTCGCGCCAGCTCGCGATGTGACAGGCCGCCAGCTCGGCGACCCGGCAGGCGGTCAGCGGGACGATCCGCCAGGTCGTCACCGGACCGTACCGACGACAACGCCCCGGATCACCCACGAGGGGTGCCGGGGCGTGATCGGCAGAATGTACGGGCTGAGAATCAGCCGCGCACGACCTTGCCCGCCTTCAGGCAGGAGGTGCACACGTTCATCCGGCGAGTGTTGCCGGGGGCAACCTGCGCACGCACGGTCTGGATGTTCGGGTTCCAGCGACGGTTGGTGCGCCGGTGCGAGTGCGAGACCGACTTCCCGAAACCGGGGCCCTTGGCGCAGACGTCGCAAACGGCAGCCATGTCGCGAGCTCCTTCATGTCATAAGCGGACAGCGGCGCACGTATGCCCGCTGAACCGGAAACTGATGTCGTCAAATGCCTTGCCGACTCGCGTCGGCCAGCGCAGACCCAGTGGGGCCGCGCAAAGCAACCCTGCAAGGGTAGCTGGCCGGGCCGTGAACTTCCAAACCGGGTGTCCCGGTCGACACGCCGGGTGCAGCCCGGATGCCGGGCCCGTCCGAGGTCAGCATACCGCTGTCGGTCGCTGGCGCTAACCTGGCGTGCGATGCTCGGCGCGCGGGCGCCGACGACTGGGGAGCGAGGTGACGGTGTCGCAGGTGCGTGAGGCGCTCGACGGGGCAGCGCTGCTGGCCTGGGCTCGCGATTGCCGCACCGACCTGGACCGCCGCCGCGCCGAGATCGACGCCCTCAATGTGTTCCCCATCGCCGACGCCGACACCGGCACGAATCTGCTCGCCACCATGCGGGCGGCGGTGGCCGCGGCCGAGGACGTCGTCGTGGCCGACGCGTCCAATGCCACCCACGTCGTGGCGCAGGCGCTGGCGCGGGGCGCCACCCTCGGCGCGCGGGGGAACTCGGGCATCATCCTGTCGCAGGTACTGCGCGGGATCGCCGAGGCCGTGCGGAGCGGCCCGCTGACCGGTGATCGCCTGCGTGTGGCACTGCGACGGGCCGCCGTGCTGGTGCGCACCGGGCTCAGCGCACCGGTCGAGGGCACGATCCTGACCGTGCTCGATCGCGCCGCGGTGGCCGCCGCCGCGTCCGCCGACACCGTGCTGGTCACCGTCGCGCGCGCCGCCGCCGAGGGCGCCGCCCGCGCCCTGAACGAAACCCCCGCCCAGCTGGGTGTCCTGCGTGCGGCGGGCGTGGTCGACGCCGGTGCCCGCGGGCTGCTGGTTCTGCTGGACTGCCTCGTCAGCCAGATCAGCGGTGAGGCACCGCACCGCGGTGTGTATGCCCGCGACCGCGCGGACCGGGACGATCCGGTGTCGAGCGGGCGCACCACCGCGCGCGACCGAACCCGGGGAGCAGGTGACCCGGACGGCGCGACCGATGACAAGGAACCCCGAGCCGCGCTGAGTCGATCTGGTGACGACGAAGCCGGATCCGGCCCTGCCCGGGGCGGAATCCGCGGTGCGGGACACCCCGCCGACGGCTCTGGCGATGAGCGCAGCGGCGGTGGTGTTGACCGGCGCGCCGGTGACAGCGAGGACGCTGGTGGTTCGAGCGAGCCGGTCGGTCCGGAATCCGCACTCGACGATAAGCAGCGAGATCTTGGGGATCGAGCCGAGGGTTGGTTCGAGTCGGCGGACCAGGTGTCCGAGCCACACTTCGAGGTCATGTATGTGATTTCGGGCACTGATGAGGAGGGTGCGGACGCGCTGCGTGATCGGCTCGCGGTGCTCGGCGACTCGGTGGTCGTGGTGGGGGACGGGGACAGTACGTGGTCGGCGCATGTGCACTGTCGTGACGCGGGGGCGGCGATCGAGGCGGGGATCGGGGTCGGGCATCTGACCCGGATCCGGGTGGAGAGCTTCGCGGTGACCGCGCCGCACGGCGGCAGCCACGAGCACCATGCCGAGTCGGCCCCGCCGGCCGGACACCCCGCCGCCACGGTGTCCGCCGATGACCCGGCACCCGGGTACGGACCCGCCGACCGCGGCATCCTCGCCGTGGTCGCGGGGGCCGATGCCGCGCGCCTTTTCGAGGACGCGGGCGCGGTGGTGCTGCGCGGTGATCGGCAACTCGATACCGGTGCGTTGCTCGCGGCGATTCGGGCCATGCCGCATCGGGAAGTGCTGGTGCTGCCCAACGGCGCCCTGCCCGCGCAGGAACTCGTCGCGGTCGGTGTCGCGGCGCGTGACGGGTCGCGCGATGTGCTGTTGCTGCCGAGTTCGTCGGTGGTGCAGGGGCTGGCCGCGCTGGCGGTGCACGATCGGGGACGGATCGCGGTCGACGACGCGTTCGCGATGTCGGAGGCGGCCGCGACCACACGGTGGGGCGCGTTGCGGGCGGCGAGTGTGCGCGCGCTGACGATGGTCGGAACCTGTTCGCCCGGTGACGGTTTGGGACTGGTCGGGCACGATGTGGTGGTGATCGACCCGGACGTGGTCGGCGCGGGCCGCATCCTGCTCGACCGGATGCTCGGGCTCGGCGGCGAACTGGTGACGCTGCTGATGGGCGCGGACGCGGGGCCGGAACTGGCGCGGGTGCTCGGCGAGCACGTGACGGCCGGTTTCCCCGGTGTCGAGGTGGTGGTGTATTCCGGTGGGCAGCAAGCGGATCTGGTGCAGATTGGGGTCGAGTAGACGATGACGACAGTGAGCGACCGGCTCGACCACGTGCTCGGCGTGAAGGCGGCCGACCGGCTGGCCGAGGCCTTCGACATGACCACCGTCGAGGACCTGCTGCGCCACTACCCGGTGCGCTACGCCACCCAGGGCCAGCCACTCACCGAGGAGGAGCCCGAGGAGAGCGCGCACATCACCGTGATCGGCCGGATCACCAAAACCGAACTGCGCCCGATGAAGAACCGCCGCGGCTCACTGCTGAAGGTGCAGCTCGACACCGGCGCCGCGCGCCCGATCGAGGCCACCTTCTTCAACGGCGACAAGGTGCGCTACCTGGTGAAAGAGGGTGTGCGGGCGATGATGTCGGGCACCGTGCACTGGTGGCGCCCCGACCGCTGGAACCTCTCGCACCCGGACTACCTGATCCTGCCCGACAAGGCGGAAGCCGGTGTCGAGGACCTCACCTCGGTGCGTGGCAGCGGTGCGCTGCGCGGCCTGGCGCAGAGCGCGAAAGGCGCCGGGGGAGTGGACGCCTCGTTCTTCGAACGCGAGTTCGTCCCGGTGTACCCGGCGACGGCGAAGGTGCAGAGCTGGGACCTGCTGGCCTGCATCCGCCAGGTGCTCGACCAGCTCGACCCGATCGAGGACCCGCTGCCCGCCGACCTGCGCACCGAACGCAACCTGCTCGACGTCTCCGAGGCACTGCGCCTGATCCACCTGCCCGAACACAAACTCGACATCGAGAAGGCCAGGGACCGGCTGCGTTTCGACGAGGCACTGGCCCTGCAACTAGTACTCGCCGAACGCCGCCACGAGGTCGAGGGCCGCACCGCCCCGGCCTGCCCGCCGCGCACCGACGGCATCGCCGCCGACTTCGACGAGCGGCTGCCGTTCGAACTCACCGAGGGCCAGCGGCAGGTGATCGACGAGATCTCCGCCGACCTGTCACGCACCCGCCCGATGCATCGCCTGCTGCAGGGCGAGGTGGGTTCGGGCAAGACGATCGTCGCCCTGCACGCGATGCTCCAGGCGGTCGACGCCGGCCGTCAGTGTGCTCTGCTCGCGCCGACCGAAGTCCTTGCCGCCCAGCACTATCGGTCGCTGCGGGCGATGCTCGGCGACCTGGGTACCGCGGGCGAACTCGGCGCCGCGGAGCACTCGACGAAGGTGGTCCTGCTGACCGGCTCGATGTCGGTGGCGGCGAAGAAGGCGGCGCTGCTGGACGCGATGACCGGCGAGGCCGGACTCGTCATCGGTACCCATGCCCTGATCCAGGACGCGGTGGAGTTCTTCGACCTCGGCCTCGTCGTCGTCGACGAACAGCACCGCTTCGGCGTCGAACAGCGAGATGCCTTGCGCGCCAAGGCGAAAGACGGCATCAGCCCGCATCTGCTGGTGATGACCGCCACCCCCATCCCGCGCACCATCGCGATGACCACCCTCGGCGATCTGGAGACCTCCACGCTCACCCAGCTGCCCAAGGGCCGCTCGCCGATCGTGTCGAAAGTCGTGCCACGCAAACTGCATCCGGGCTGGGTGGACCGCGCCTGGGAACGCATCGTCGAGGAGGTCGGCGCGGGCCGACAGGCCTATGTGGTGTGCTCGCGCATCGGCGAGGACCCCGACGCGCCCCCGGCCAAGGGCAAGAAGTCGGCACAGGAGAAGGAGGGCCCGACCACGCAGGCGGCCGTCGACATGTACGAGACGCTCGGCGCCGGTCCGCTCGCCGGGGTGCGGGTGGGTCTGCTGCACGGTCGGTTGCCCGCCGACGAGAAGGACCACGTGATGCGCCAGTTCAACGACGGTGCCATCGACGTGCTGGTCTGCACCACCGTCGTCGAGGTCGGCGTGGACGTGCCCAACGCGACGGTGATGGTGATCGTGGACGCCGACCGGTTCGGCGTGAGCCAGCTGCACCAGCTGCGCGGCCGCATCGGACGCGGCAAGCACCCCGGCCTGTGCCTGCTGGTCACCGACGCCGCGCCCGGCGGCACCGCGATGGCCCGCCTGGAAGCGGTGGCCGCGACCACCGACGGCTTCGAACTGTCGGTGCTCGACCTGCGTCAGCGCCGCGAGGGCGATGTCCTCGGCTCCGCCCAGTCCGGCACGGCCCGCTCGCTGCGCCTGCTCTCACTGCTCGACGACCTCGAAGTGATCACCGCGGCACAGGAACTGGCCAGACAGGTCGTCGCCGAGGACCCCGGCTTGGTGAAACATCCCGGCCTGGCAGGCATGATGCACGCCGCCGTCGACGGCGAACGCATCGAATACCTCGCCAAGTCCTGACCCCACCCGTCCAGGTTCTAGCGCGGCAGGCGCGGGTAGGGGAGGTCGGTGCTGGTGTGTTCGGCGACGGCGAGGGGGCGGCCGATCTGGGGGAAGGCGCGCTGGGGGCAGGCCGCCCGCTCGCAGACCTTGCAGCCCGCGCCGATCGGCACCGCGACCTGTGGGTCGTCGAGCTGGATGCCCTGGGAGTACACCAGCCGGTCGGCGTACTCGATATCGCAGCCGAGCCCGATGACGAAGTTCTTCGACGCGGCGCTGTAGCCCTGCGGCCCGTTCGGGGTGGTGCGCGCGATCCACAGATAGCGGCGACCGTCGGGCATCTCCGAGATCTGGGTGAGGATGCGGCCGGGATGGGCGAAGGCCTCGTGGGTGACCCACAGCGGGCAGCTGCCGCCGACCCGGGAGAAGTGGAACGCGGTGGCGGACTGGCGTTTCGAGATGTTGCCCGCCCGATCGGTGCGCACGAGGAAGAACGGCACCCCGCGCTGGCCCTGGCGCTGCAGCGTGCTGAGCCGATGGCAGACCGTCTCGAAACCGACCTCGAACCGCAAGGCCAGCAGGTCGACGTCGTAGCGCAGTTCCTCGGCCGATCGCAGGAACCGTCCGTAGGGCAGGATCAGCGCGCCCGCGAAGTAGTTGGCCAGTCCCACCCGGGCCAGCGTGCGGGATTCGCCGGTGAGCGCGCGGGATTCGGCGAGCACGTTGTCGATCTCGCGGCCGTAGAGCAGCAGGCCGAGGGTGGAGGCGATCTGGAAGGCGCGCTGGCCGGGACGCAGCCGCCGGGCCAGCGTCAGGGTGCGGGTGTCGGGATCGTAGTGGCGTTTCGGGATGGTGGGGTCGGCACCGTCGCCGCGCACGAGCACGGTCACGCCCGCGCGTTCCTCGGCGACCCGGGCGAGTTGCCGATCCAGCGAACCGATACTGAGCCCGGACTCCTCGAACAGCTGCTCGGCGGCGTGATCGAGGGTGGCGATGTGATTGCGGTGGTCGTAGAAGAAGTCGCGCACGTCCTCGTACGGCATGGGGGTGCCCGGTGCGCCCGTGGGCGTATCGACCCGCGAGGACAGCAGATCGAGCTGATCGGTGGCCGCGCGCAGGCGCCGGTGCATGGCGATCACGATCCGCGCCACCTCCGGCAGCCGGGTCGCCAGCTCCTCGACCTCGGTGATCGGGGCGGTGTCACCGCCGCCCGCGGCTTCCACGAGCACCTCGTGCAGGTCCGAGACCAGGCGGGCGTCGGAGTCGGCGGCGAAGAACTGGACGTCGAGGTCGAAGGTCGAATTGAGTTTCAGCAGCACGGGAATGGTGAGCGGGCGCTGATCGCGCTCGAGCTGGTTGAGATAGCTCGGCGAGAGATCCAGCGATTTGGCGAGCGCGGCTTGGGTCATTCGTCGTTCTTCGCGCAGCCGTCGCAGCCTGGCCCCCGCGTACATCTTTCGCACGTGGCAGATCCTAACGCGGCTGGTTCGCAATATTCGCTGAAAGTCACGATTGTCTGTGGAGAACCCCAGTCCTGCAAGGGATTCTATCTGTAACTACTGGTGCGTAACGTGCGAAGAGCCGGGTGCCGAAACGCGACTGCCCCGGACGGAGCGAATCCGTCCGGGGCAGTCACGGCGATGATCAGCGCAGCGCGGTCGCGGCGGTCACCAGATTACGCAGCGAGGCCTCGACCTCGACCGGGCCACGGGTCTTCAGACCGCAGTCCGGGTTCACCCAGAGACGCTCGGCCGGAACCGCTTTCAGCGCCGCCGACAGCGAGGTGGTGATCTCCTCCACCGAGGGCACGCGCGGGGAGTGGATGTCGTAGACGCCCGGACCGACGCCGAGCGCGAAGCCCGCCGCGTTCAGGTCGTCGAGGACCTCCATGTGCGAACGCGCCGCCTCGATCGAGGTGACATCGGCGTCCAGACCCGCGATGGCCGAGATGACCTCGCCGAACTCCGAGTAGCACAGATGGGTGTGCACCTGGGTGGTGTCGGCGACACCGGCGGTGGCCAGGCGGAACGAGTCCACCGACCACTGCAGGTAGGCGGGCTGGTCGGCCGCGCGCAGCGGCAGCAGCTCGCGCAGGGCGGGCTCGTCGACCTGGATCACCCTGGTGCCCTGGGCTTCCAGGTCCACCGTCTCGTCGCGGATGGCCAGCGCCACCTGGCGGGCCGAGTCGCCCAGCGGCTGGTCGTCGCGCACGAACGACCAGGCCAGGATGGTCACCGGGCCGGTGAGCATGCCCTTGACCGGCTTGGTGGTCAGCGACTGGGCGTAGCCGATCCACGACAGCGTCATCGGCTCGGGCCGCGAGACGTCACCGAACAGGATCGGCGGGCGCACGCAGCGGGTGCCGTAGGACTGCACCCAGCCGTTGTCGGTGGCGGCGAAGCCGTCGAGCAGCTCGGCGAAGTACTGCACCATGTCGTTGCGCTCGGGCTCGCCGTGCACCAGCACGTCCAGGCCCAGCTTCTCCTGCAGGGTGATCACGTCGGCGATCTCGGCCTGCATCCGGCGCACGTACTCGGCCTGGTCGATCTCGCCCTTGCGCAGGGCGGCGCGCGCCAGGCGGATGGTCGAGGTCTGCGGGTAGGAGCCGATGGTGGTGGTCGGGAGCACCGGCAGGTCGAGGTGGTCGCGCTGCAGGGCGCGCCGCTCGTCGGCGGGCAGGCGGTTCAGGTCGCTCTCGTCGAGGGCGGCCAGCCGGGTACGGACCTGCTCGACGTGCAGGCGGGGATCGGTGCGCCGCGATTCGGCGGCATCACGCGCGGCGGCCAGTTCGGCGGCGACGGCATCGGTGCCCGTGGTGAGGGCGGTGGCGAGCACGCGCACCTCGGCGACCTTCTCGGCGCCGAAGGCCAGCCACGAGCGCAGCCGCTCGTCGAGCCCGGTCTCGGGGGTCAGCGAGTACGGCACGTGCAGCAGCGAGGACGAGCTGGACACGGCCACCGAACCGGCGCTGCCGAGCAGGGTGCCCAGCGTGCTCAGCGCGGCGTCGAGATCGGTGCGCCAGATGTTGCGGCCGTCGACGACGCCCGCCACGACCAGCTTGTTCGCCAGCGCGGGCAGCACCGCGAGGTCACCGACCTGGGTGCCCGCGGTGAAGTCGACCGCGACACCCTCGATGGCGGTGTCGGCCAGGGCGGCCAGTGCGCCGTCGGGGTGGCCGAAGTAGGTGGCGACCAGGATCGCCGGTCGCCGCTCGCCGCTCGACAGCTCGGTGTAGGTCTCGCGGACCAGCGCGATCTCGGCCTCGGTGAGGTCGGTGACCAGCGCAGGCTCGTCGATCTGGACCCACTGCGCGCCCGCGTCGGCGAGCTGGGTGAGCAGGTCGCGGTAGAGGGCGACCAGCTCGGGCAGGCGGTCCAGTGCCGCGCCGTCGGCGGCCTTGGCCAGCTTCAGGAAGGTGATCGGGCCGACCACCACCGGGCGGGCCGCGACCCCGAGTTCGATCGCCTCGGCCAGTTCGGCCAGCAGCTTCTCGGGGTTCAGCGAGAAGACCGTCTCGGCGCCGATCTCGGGCACCAGGTAGTGGTAGTTGGTGTCGAACCACTTGGTCATCTCGAGCGGGGCGACGGTGTCGGTGCCGCGCGCGGCCGCGAAGTAGCGGTCCAGCGGATCGGCGATCCCGGCGACCCGCGGCGGCAGCGCGCCGAGCAGCACGGCGGTGTCGAGCACCTGGTCGTAGTAGGAGAAGGTGCCGACCGGCACCGAGTCCAGGCCGGCGGCCTGCAGCTCGAGCAGCTGGGCGCGCCGCAGTTCACGGCCGACGGTGTGCAGGTGACCGGCGTCGGCGCGACCGGCCCAGTAGGCCTCGGTGGCGCGCTTGAGCTCCCGGTTCGGGCCCACCCGGGGCAGACCGAGAACCGTTGCGGTGAAAGGAGTGTGCGAAACAGTCACGGAAGTTTCTCCAGTGCGGTACGGACGGCCCTCACCATGCGGGCAGACGCCAACCGCCGGACCGTCCACTACGACACACGTGCGGTAGGTCTGTTGGTGGTCCGCGCGCCCGATCCACGAGGCGGTGGCCGCCGGATACGGCGTATCCGGCACAGTCGGCAGGTCTTCGGACTCGCGGGCACCGGTCGTGTGATCGACCGACCTACTGGCCGTCGCTTCCCGAGCTCGGGGCTCAGTGCTTGATGACGGCGGTCGTTCCTGCATACCGCTGCGGGACAGTCCCGGATTCTCACCGGGTTCCCTCTCACCCGGCACCGGAGGATCCGGTGCGGGCTTCGACACCGGCGCGGGAGGTCGGGGCTCCGACTCTTCCACCGCGCAGGCGAACCAGCTGCACCCACCAGCATAGGGCCTCGCCGGGCCGGAGATGACCGGACCATCCCCAACAGTGCCGTGACCTGCGGATTACCCGGTCTCGCGAGTCCGCACCGGCGACGGTCCGAAACGGTGAGATGTGACGGTCCGATGAACGCAACTTCGCAGGTGGGCGGGTGTGCGCTGTGAAGAATGCGACGAAGCCACCTTGCCGGTGAACCGGTGGTTCGGGTCCGGGTACCGTAGGCCAATGTTCTCGAAAGTCTTGGTCGCCAATCGCGGCGAGATCGCCATCCGCGCCTTCCGAGCGGCCTACGAACTAGGCATCGGAACCGTCGCGGTGTTCCCGTACGAAGACCGCAATTCGGTGCATCGGCTGAAGGCGGCCGAGTCCTATCAGATCGGGGAGCAGGGCCATCCGGTCCGGGCCTATCTCTCGATCGAGGCGATCATCGACGCGGCCAAGAGCGCGGGCGCCGACGCGATCTACCCCGGCTACGGCTTCCTCTCCGAGAACCCCGACCTGGCCGCGGCCTGCGCGCGCGAGGGCATCACCTTCATCGGGCCCACCGCCGAGGTGCTCGAGATGGCGGGCAACAAGGCCACGGCCATCGAGGCGGCGCGCGCTGCCGGGCTGCCGGTGTTGAAGTCCAGTGAACCCTCGGCCGACATCGAGGAACTGCTCACCGCCTCCGCCGAACTCGAGTACCCGATCTTCGTCAAGGCCGTCGCCGGTGGCGGTGGGCGCGGTATGCGCCGCGTCGCCGCACCCGAGCAGCTGCGGGAGTCGATCGAGGCGGCCTCGCGCGAAGCCGAGTCGGCCTTCGGTGATCCCACGGTCTTCCTCGAGCAGGCCGTGGTGAACCCGCGCCACATCGAGGTGCAGATCCTGGCCGATCAGCACGGCAATGTCATGCATCTGTTCGAGCGGGACTGTTCGCTGCAGCGCCGCCACCAGAAGGTGATCGAGCTCGCGCCCGCGCCGAATCTGGATCCCGCACTGCGGGAACGGATCTGCGCCGATGCGGTGGCCTTCGCCCGCCAGATCGGCTACATCAACGCGGGCACGGTGGAGTTCCTGCTCGACGAGCGCGGCAATCACGTCTTCATCGAGATGAACCCGCGCATCCAGGTCGAGCACACGGTCACCGAGGAGATCACCGACGTCGACCTGGTGCAGTCGCAGCTGCGCATCGCCGCCGGGGAGACCCTGGCCGACCTGGGCCTGAGCCAGGACACGGTCGCCATCCGGGGCGCGGCGCTGCAGTGCCGCATCACCACCGAGGACCCCGCCAACGGCTTCCGCCCCGACACCGGCCGCATCACCGCCTACCGCACCCCCGGTGGCGCGGGCATCCGCCTCGACGGTGGCGCGAACCTGGGCGCGGAGATCGGCGCCTACTTCGACTCGATGCTGGTGAAGCTCACCTGCCGCGGTCGTGACCTGCCCGCGGCCGCCGCCCGTGCCCGCCGGGCGCTGGCGGAGTTCCGGATCCGTGGCGTCACGACCAACATCCCGTTCCTGCTGTCGGTGCTCGACGATCCCGACTTCCAGGCGGGCCGGGTGACGACGTCGTTCATCGACGAGCGCCCGCAGCTGCTCACCTCGCGTGGCTCGGCCGACCGCGGCACCAAGATCCTGAGCTACCTGGCCGATGTCACCGTCAACAAGCCGCATGGCGACCGGCCGACGACGGTGTACCCCTACGACAAGCTGCCCGCGCTCGACCTGACGGTGCCGCCGCCCGCCGGGTCGCGGCAGCGGCTGCTCGAGCTGGGGCCGGAGGGCTTCGCGCGCTCGCTGCGGGAGCAGAAGGCGCTCGGAGTCACCGACACCACCTTCCGTGACGCGCACCAGTCGCTGCTGGCGACCCGCGTGCGGACCAACGGCCTGCTCGGCGTGGCCGGACACGTGGCCCGCCTGACACCCGAACTGCTCTCGATCGAGGCATGGGGTGGCGCGACTTACGATGTGGCACTGCGGTTCCTGCACGAGGACCCGTGGGAGCGGCTCGCCGCACTGCGTGAAGCCGTGCCGAACATCTGCTTGCAGATGCTGCTGCGTGGACGCAACACCGTGGGTTACACCCCGTACCCCGAACAGGTCACGCGGGCTTTCGTTTCCGAGGCCACCGCGACCGGTATCGATATCTTCCGGATCTTCGACGCGCTCAACAATGTCGACCAGATGCGGCCCGCGATCGAAGCGGTCCGGGAAACCGGCACCGCCGTAGCGGAAGTCGCGCTCAGCTACACCGGCGACCTGTTGAACCCGGACGAGTCGCTCTACACCCTCGACTACTACCTGAAGCTGGCCGAGCAGATCGTCGACGCGGGCGCGCATGTGCTCGCGATCAAGGACATGGCGGGTCTGCTGCGTGCCCCTGCCGCGGCGAAACTGGTTACCGCGCTGCGGAGTAACTTCGACCTGCCGGTTCACGTGCACACCCATGACACTCCCGGTGGACAGCTGGCGACGTATCTGGCCGCGTGGCAGGCCGGTGCGGACGCGGTCGATGGCGCATCGGCGGCCATGGCGGGGACCACCTCCCAGCCCGCGCTGTCGGCGATCGTGGCCGCGGCCGCGCACACCGAGCACGACACGGGGCTGAACCTGCAGAACGTGTGCGACCTCGAGCCCTACTGGGAGGCGCTGCGAAAGGTCTACGCCCCCTTCGAGTCCGGTCTGCCCGCGCCGACCGGTCGCGTGTACACCCACGAGATTCCGGGTGGCCAGTTGTCGAACCTGCGGCAGCAGGCGATTGCGCTCGGTCTCGGTGACCGGTTCGAGGAAGTCGAAGCGAAATACGCTGCTGCTGATCGGCTTCTGGGTCGTCTGATCAAGGTGACGCCGTCGTCGAAGGTCGTCGGCGATCTCGCGCTCGCGCTGGTCGGGTCCGGTGTCGACATCGAGGACTTCGCCGCCGACCCCGGCCGCTACGACATTCCCGATTCCGTCATCGGTTTCCTGCGTGGCGAACTCGGGACTCCGGCCGGTGGTTGGCCGGAACCGTTCCGTAGCAAGGCACTGGCCGGGCGGAACGAGCCCAAGCCCGAGACACCGCTGTCCCCGGCGGACCAGGCCGGTCTGGACGGATCCTCAGAAGAGCGTCGCGACACGTTGAATCGTCTGCTGTTCCCCGGCCCGACCGCGGAGTTCCGTACTCATCGGGAGAAGTACGGCGACACGACCGGTCTGTCGGAGAATCAGTTCTTCTACGGTCTGCGTCGTGGTGAAGAACACCGCGTTCAGTTGGAGAAGGGTGTCACCCTGCTCATCGGTTTGGAAGCGATTTCCGAGCCGGATGAGAAGGGTATGCGCACGGTCATGTGCATCATGAACGGTCAGTTGCGGCCGATCGCGGTGCGTGATCGGTCGATCGCTTCGGAGGTTCCGGTCGCGGAGAAGGCCGACAAGAACAATCCGGGTCATATCGCCGCACCCTTCGCCGGCGTCGTCACCGTCGCCGTCTCGGAAGGCGAGGAGATCCACGCGGGTGACACCGTCGGCACCATCGAGGCCATGAAGATGGAAGCCGCGATCACCGCACCGCGCAGCGGCATCGTCGCCCGCATCGCCACCGCCAAGGTGGCCCAGGTCGAAGGCGGCGACCTGCTGGTGGAACTGGCTGTGCGCGAGTCGGAATGACACGCATCGTCGCGGGAACAGCCGGCGGGCGGCGCCTCAGGGTGCCGCCCGCGGGCACCCGACCCACCTCCGACCGGGTACGCGAAGCGCTCTTCAGCGCCATCGACGCCCGCCTCGACCTCGACGGCGCCCGGGTCCTCGACCTGTACGCGGGCTCGGGCGCCCTCGGCCTGGAAGCCCTCTCGCGCGGCGCCGCGCACGCCCTGCTGATCGAATCCGACCGCAAGGCCGCCGCCGTGGTGCGGTCCAATATCGCCGAACTCGGTCTGCCCGGCGCCGAACTGCGGGTCGGCAGCGTCGGCACCGTCCTCGCGCACGCGGCGTCCGCGGCCTACGACGTGGTGTTCTCCGATCCGCCCTACGACGTGAGCACCGATGACGTGATCGCCGACCTCACCGCGCTGGCCGCCAACGGCTGGCTGGCGCCCGATGCGCTCGTGGTGGTGGAACGATCCAGCCGCTCACCCGAGATCACCTGGCCCGCAGGCTATGCGCCGCTGAAGCCGCGCAAGTACGGGGAGACCAGAGTGGAGCTCGCCGAGTTCGGTGCTAGCGTCTGAACCATGGCTGCAGCACTGTGTCCCGGCTCCTTCGACCCGGTCACCAACGGTCACGTCGATGTCTTCACCCGCGCGGCCGCGCAGTTCGACGAGGTGATCATCACGGTGATGGTCAATCCCAAGAAACAGGGCACGTTCTCCGTCGAGGAACGGATGGAACTGCTGCGCGAATCGGTCGCGCACCTGCCGAACGTGCGCGTCGCGTCCTGGCAGGGACTGCTGGTCGACTTCGCCAGGCAGGAGGGCGTCAGCGCGATCGTCAAGGGCCTGCGCGACGCCGGTGACTTCGGCTACGAGCTGCAGATGGCCCAGATGAACCACAAGCTCGCCGGCGTCGACACCTTCTTCATCGCCACCAACCCCGGCCTGAGCTTCCTGTCCAGCTCGCTGGTCAAGGAAGTGGCCACCTACGGCGGCGACATCAGCGACATGCTCCCCGAGGCCGTGCACAAGCGGCTGCTCGAGCGGATCGCCGAACGCCGCGCCTGATCGTTCTCAGAACACCCAGCCGCGCAGGGCCAGGAAGCGCATCCCGCCGACGGCGGCGGTGATGGCGAGCACGGCGATCGCCTGGGCGGTACCGCCCAGGGTCGGCGCCCAGACATCGAGCGCGGCCAGGCCCGCCGTGGTGACACCGAGGCCGAGCAGGGCCAGCCCGCCGCCCTCCCACTGCGCGGTGAACCAGCTGACCCGGTCGGTCGCGTGGAAGGTGAGCTGACGGTGCAGTTCGTTGGCGATGATCGTGCTCACGATCGAGCCGACGACATTGGCGATCAGCGGGCCGACGCCGTACATGGCGAAGAACAGCAGCACATAGGCGACATTGCTGGACCCGCCGACCAGCGCGAACCGGATGAGCTGGGGGAGCGCGCGGTCGCCGCGCAGATAGGCCATGGAGCCGTCGAGCCGGGGACGCACCGCGGGAACGACAACGCGCGGCGCGGGCACCGGGTACGGACCCGTCCACGGAGTGAGCATGCCCGCGACATGCGACACCGAGGTTCTCGGTGTTTCCAGAACGGTCATGGTCGGCTCCGATTCCCATGAAAGGTCTCGGGGAGAACAACAGCGAAAGTCGTGCGGTGCTTCCCGGCGGACGGCATTGTCGTGCCTACCGATGGTAGCGGAAGTGGAGGGCCGCACTCCACTTGATTGCGATGCGATCTAGGACACTGTCGCGACACACCGCGCCGACATTCGGCACACGCGCCGTCGACGGGCACACTGGGCGTCGGCGGTAGTCGTTTCGCCGGGATTGAGCAGGAGGGTAGTGAGCATGTATCGCGTATTCGAAGCACTCGACGAACTGGTCGCCATCGTCGAAGAGGCGCGCGGCATCCCGCCGACCCGCAGCTGCATCGTGCCACGCGGCGATGTCCTCGAACTCCTCGACGACGTCCGCGACGCCCTGCCCGGCGAACTCGACGACGCCCAGGACGTGCTCGACCACCGGGACAAGATCGTCGGCGACGCCCGCACCGGCGCCGAGACCACGGTCACCACGGCCAACGAGCAGGCCCGCAGCACCGTCGAGAACGCCCGCACCGAGGCCGACCGCATCCTGGCCGACGCCAAGGCACACGCCGACCGGATGGTCGCCGAGGCCACCGCGCACGCCGACCGCCTCGTCACCGCCGCCCAGGCCGAGGCCGACCAGGTGATCGCCGACGGCAACGCCGAATACGACGAGCTCACCGGTCGCGCCCAGATCGACGCCGACCGGTCCATCGAGGCGGGCAAGGCCTCCTACGAGCGCTCGGTCGCCGACGGCAAGGCCGAACAGGCCCGCCTGGTCGCCCAGACCGAGGTCGTGCGGGCCGCGCACGCCGAATCGGCCCGGCTGATCGACGAGGCGCAGGCCGAATCCGACCGGGTGCGCGCCGAATGCGACGACTACGTCGACGAGCGGATGGCCGACTTCGGCGGCAAGCTCGCCGCGCTCGAGGAGACGCTCAACACCACCCGGCGCACCATCACCCGCGGCCGCCAGCAGATGCGCGGCGGGCCCTCGCCCGAGTACCCCGAATACGCTGCCGAGCACCGCCGCTGAGCCGAGGGCGCGTTTTGAGTTCCGGCGGGGTCCTGCCGTACTGTTGAGTGGTTGCCCACGATCCCCCCAGAAGTCAGTGAGTCAGTGATGTCCGCCCGTTCCGGTTCGTCCGCGCGTCCGCACAAGACCAACGGTCCTGTGTCGGAGGCGGGTTTTGTGCTGGATGTCCGCAGTCTCGGCCGTCGGCCGGGCACGATGCGGGATGTGCGGCGCACGGCCACCGACCACGGGCGGCTGGGTCTCGACCTGATCGCCATCCCGGCCGACGCCGCGGTGGAACTCGACCTGCAGCTGCAGGCCGTCTCGGAGGGTGTGCTGGTCACCGGCACGGTGTCCGGGCCGACGGTCGGGGAGTGCTCGCGCTGCCTCGAATCGTTCGACGACCAGGTGGGGATTCGTCTGACGGAGCTGTTCGCGTATCCGGACAGCACCACCGAGCAGACGACCGAGGACGGCGAGGTCTACCGCATGGAAGACGACCTCATCGATCTCGAGCCGGTGATCCTCGACGCCATCGGGCTGGAGCTTCCGCTGCAGCCGCTCTGTGCACCGGACTGCGCGGGCCTGTGCCCCGAGTGCGGTGTGCGGATGGCGATTGCGGGTCCCGATCACGGGCATGAGATACTGGACCCTCGCTGGGCGAAGTTGGCGAATTTCGCCGTCGACGCGCCCGGTACCGGCGACCCCGCTGAGGGTTCCACCCACCCAGACCAACCCGCATCCGCGGCAGATTCTGCTGCCGTGGTCAGCGAAAACCAAGAGGAGAAGTAGCCGTGGCTGTTCCCAAGCGCCGGATGTCCCGTTCCAACACCCGGTCGCGGCGCAGCCAGTGGAAGGCCGTCGCGCCGACCCTGGTCACCTGCCCGAACCGTGCCTGCGGTGAGAAGACCCTCCCGCACATCGCGTGCCCGTCCTGCGGCACCTACAAGGGCCGCCAGGTCACCGCTGCCGTCTGATCGTCTCGATCATCAGTAGCCACGTGACAGCAAGCAAAGACAGTGCGGGCGCGGCCGACCACGCCAGCCTGCTCACCGCCCTCGGTGTCGACGTAGGACCGGAGCTTCTGCGCCTCGCGCTGACGCACCGGTCCTACGCGTACGAGAACGGGGGCCTGCCGACCAACGAGCGCCTCGAGTTCCTCGGCGACTCGGTACTCGGCCTGAGCATCACCGAACGGCTCTACACCGAGCACCCCGAGAAGTCCGAGGGCGAGCTCGCCAAACTGCGCGCCAGCGTGGTGAACATGCACGCGCTCGCCGAGGTGGCACGTGGTCTCGGCGACGGCGGCCTCGGCCAGTACCTGCTGCTCGGCAAGGGCGAAGAGCTCACCGGTGGCCGGGACAAGCCGAGCATCCTCGCCGACGGCATGGAATCGCTGCTGGGCGCCGTGCACCTCGAGCACGGCATCGAGGTGGCGCGCGGCGTGGTCCTGCGCCTGTTCGCCGATCTGCTCGAGCGCGGCCCCCGGATGGGCGCCGGTCTCGACTGGAAGACCAGCCTGCAGGAGCTCACCGCCGAACGCGGTCTCGGCGTGCCCTCTTACGAGATCACCTCGACCGGTCCCGACCACAACAAGGAGTTCACCGCCACCACGGTGATCGCCGGTCGGCCCTACGGTTCGGGTGTCGGTCGCTCGAAGAAGGAAGCCGAGCAGAAGGCGGCCGGGACGGCCTACCAGGCCCTCACCGCCGAATCCGCGGCCGAGCCCACCGACGCTCCCGAAGCCTGAACCGTGCCCGAACTGCCCGAGGTCGAGGTGGTCCGGCGCGGTCTGGCCGAGCACGCGGTCGGCCGGTCCATCGAGACGGTCACCGTCACCCATCCCCGCGCCGTGCGCAGACACGTCGCGGGTGGTGCCGATCTGGCCGGTCGTCTCGCCGGATTGCGCATCGACGCGGCACAGCGCCGCGGTAAATATCTCTGGCTCACCTTCGACGAGCCCGACACCGCCCTGGTCGTGCACCTGGGTATGAGCGGGCAGATGCTGGTGCAGCCCGCCGACGCCCCGGTCGAGAAGCACGCCCACATCCGCGCCGCCCTCGACGGCGGCACCGAACTGCGCTTCGTCGATCAGCGCACCTTCGGCGGCTGGGCGCTGGGCGGACTCGTCGAGGTCGACGGCACCGTCGTCCCCGATTCGGTCGCCCACATCGCCCGCGATCCGCTGGATCCGCGCTTCGACACCGAAGCCACCGTCGCCGCGATCCGCGCCAAGAACACCGAGATCAAGCGAGTACTGCTCGATCAGACGGTGATCTCGGGCATCGGCAACATCTACGCCGACGAGGCGCTGTGGCGGGCCGGTCTGCACGGCGCCCGGACCGCGTCGGGCCTGAGCCGCCCGGTGCTGCGGACCCTGCTCGCCGAGGTGCACGCGGTGATGAGTGCCGCGCTGGCGGTCGGCGGCACCTCCTTCGACGCGCTGTATGTGAACGTCAACGGCGAATCGGGCTATTTCTCCCGGTCACTGGCCGTGTACGGGCGCGAGGACGAGCCGTGTGGGCGCTGCGGTGCCCCGGTGATCCGGGAACAGTTCATGAATCGGTCGTCGTTTTCCTGTCCGAAGTGTCAGCCGAAGCCTCGCCGTCGCTGATCGGGGCGCGCTACCGTTTCTTATGCGCAAGCTGACCTATTTCGTGGCATCGACGATCGACGGCTTCATCGCCGCCGAGGACGGGACGCTGGACTTCTTCCCGGTCGGCGGCGATCACGGTCCCGCGATCATCTCGCAGTATCCCGAAACCCTGCCGACCAAGGTGCGTGAGGCACGCGGCATCGCGGCGGGCAACAGCTACTTCGACACCGTGATCATGGGCCGCAAGACCCACGACTTCGGGGTGCGCACCGGCACCGCCAGCCCGTACGAGCATCTGCGCCAGTTCGTGGTGTCCACGACGCTGCCCGAACCGCCCGCACCGGGGGTCGAGCTGATCAGCGCCGACCCGGTGACGGCGGTGCGCGCGCTCAAACGCGAGCCGGGACTGGGCATCTGGCTGTGCGGCGGCGGCGAACTGGCGCAGACGCTGCTGCCCGAGATCGACCAGGTGTTCCTCAAACTGCACCCGGTGCTGCTCGGCACCGGCCGCCCGCTGTTCGGGCCCGGCGTGAAACTGCCCGCACCGGAACGGTTCCGGGTGATCACCAGCCGGGTCTACACCGACGGGGTGGCGTTCGTGAAGTACGGCCGGATCAGGTAGCGCCCGTGGCGACGGCGGCGAGTCCCGGTCCGGTGGCGGCCCTGCGTGAGATCGGGTTCTGGCTCGAGCGCTCGCGGGCCGAGACCCACCGGGTCAAGGCGTACCGACGCGCCGCCGACGTCGTCGCCGGGCTGAGCGAGACCGAACGGGCCGAGCGCGCCCGCGCGCACAGCTGGCGTGAACTGCCCGGGATCGGGCCCAAGACCGCCGCGGTGATCGAACAGGCGAGTGCCGGTGAAACTCCCGGCTACCTGGTGGAACTGCGTGCCGCGGCCGAACCGATCGCGCCCGCCGGTGACGCATTGCGCGCCGCGCTGCGCGGCGATCTGCACACCCATTCGGACTGGTCCGATGGCGGCAGCCCGATCGCCGAGATGATGGGCGTCGCCGCCGCGCTCGGCCACGAATACTGCGCGCTCACCGATCACTCCCCGCGCCTGAAGGTCGCCAACGGCCTGTCCGCCGAGCGGCTGCTGCGCCAGCTCGACGTGATCGCCGAACTCAACGAGCAGCTGGCGCCGTTCCGGATCCTCACCGGCATCGAGGTCGACATCCTCGACGACGGCACCCTCGATCAGCGCGCCGACCTGCTCGAACGCCTCGATGTCGTTGTCGCCAGCGTGCATTCGCGTCTGCGTGACGACAGCGACACGATGACCAAGCGGATGGTCTACGCGGTCGCCAACCCGCACGTCGACATCCTGGGCCACTGCACCGGCCGCCTCGTCGAGGGCGGTCGCGGCACCAGACCCGAATCCAGCTTCGATGCCGAACTCGTCTTCGAGGCCTGCCGCCGCTACGGCACCGCCGTCGAGATCAACAGCCGACCCGAACGCCGTGACCCGCCGGGCCGGCTGATCGAGCTGGCCGTGGAGCTGGACTGCCACTTCAGCATCGACACCGACGCGCACGCGCCCGGCCAGCTGGACTGGCAGGGTTACGGCTGCGAACGGGCACTGGCGCACGGTGTTTCGGCCGAGCGGGTGATCGACACCTGGCCGCTGGATCAGCTGCTGGCCTGGTGCCGGGAATCCGGTGGGTGAAGAGTTGCCCAACACCTGACCGCACCGGGTGCCGTGGCCGGATCCACCTGGTACATATGCGATTACAGGCGTGTGGGTGACAGCGGGGGAGCTGGTGGGCGAGTTTCCGTTCGAGGTCGTGTTGTCGATCATCGGCATCGTGGTGGCCGTGGCCGCGTTCCTGCGCGAGTTCGTTCTCGTCGGACGTCGACGGCTCGGCTACCGGGTGCAGATGGACACGCCGGTCACCGGTGAGATCGAGTTCTCCGCGCCGAACACGCCCACCGACCCGGATGTCACCGGCGCACTGCGCAATCTGCGCACCACGGTGGCCGGCGGGCAGGACTGGCAGCTCAAGAAGCTGTCGCTGGTGCTGGTGCGGATCGAGAACAGCGGCTCGCTCGGGATCGACGCCGCCGACTACACGATGCGCAGCGACGGGCAGCCGACCGTCGGTCTGCACCTGAGCTTTCCGGGCCGCGAGGTGATCGGCGTGGCCGTCACCGAACTCCAGGGGGTGCCGCGCGACAATCTCGGCGACGGCTCCGGCATCGCCCGCCGCGTCGAAGGGAGCCCGGCACACGAGCCGGGCGGCACCTCGAATCTGGTCGGGGTCGTCGACCTGCCCAAGGTGCCGCTCGAACGCGGCGACCACTACAAGATCCTGGCCGTGCTCAACCGGCCCAACGACGGTGATCCGACGCCGGAACCCGAACTCGCGGGCGGCATCAAGGGCGGCCGGGTGGTCACCACGCGCAGCAATTCGCGCCCGCCCTGGATCCTGGTGGCACTCAGTCTGTTCCTGCTCACGCTCGTTGTCGTGCAGCTCGTCCTCGCCGTGGTGCGCGCCGATCCGCCCCCGCGCGACTGTGCCGCCGGTGAACTCACGCTGGTCGGGTCCTCGGCCATGGCGCCGATGATCCGTACGGCCGCCGAGAACTACGCGGCGACCTGCACCGAGGCACGCTTCCAGTTCGACTTCGCCGGGACCGAACCGGGGCTGCGCGCGATCACCCTGGCCGGGCCGACGCCGGACATGCTCGCCATCGGCGACGGTGACAAGGGCGATTCCTTCGCGGCGCTGACCGAGCATCCGCTGGCGCTGGCCTCGTTCTCGATGATCGTGCACCCCGCGGTGGGCCTGAAAGACCTCTCGACCCAGCAGATCCGGGATCTGTACCGGGGCACGGTGACGAACTGGCGTCAGCTCGGCGGCCCCGATCTGCCCGTGGTGCTGATCGATCGGACCGCCGGTTCGGGCACCCGGCGCGCGCTCGAGGCCCGGCTGCTCGAGGACAACCGCAAGGTGTTCCGCTACACCAGCTGCGTCGGGATGGCCGCCGGTGGTCCGCAGTGCGAGGTCGACGTGACCGAGGAAGTGGCTACCTTCGTTGCCAAAATTCCTGGGGCGGTGGGCTATCTGGAGACCTCGGCGATCGGGGCCGACGTCACGGCCGTCTCGATCGACGGCGTGGCACCGAGTCCGCAGACCCTGCGGGCGGGCACCTACCCGTTCATCGGCATCGAGTACGCCTACACCCACGGTTCGATCGCCGGTGATTCGCTGGCCGCCCAGTTCCTGGACTACCTGACCCGGGGTAAGGCCAGGCTCACCATGGCCGAGTTCGGCAACATCCCCTGTATCGACCCGGTCGAACCGACATTCTGTACGCCGTAGACCGGCTCTGACGGCGGAATCTCCTGTCCCGGCACGGAATCGCCGAAAAGGAAAACCCAGCAACACACTGGTTTACTCTCCGGTAGCGGGGTACGTTCCATCACGGCCCCTCTGTTCAGGCGGCACCCAGCCAGGTGCGCTCCCGCTTGACCAGGCCAACCATGCCCCATGGACGGCGGTGAAGCTCTCGTCTCCACCCCGCCGAGGCGGCCATCTCTTGTTCGCGCAAGTGTTGCGAGGTTGTGTCCCTGGAAGGAAGGTCATGAGTGCAGACATGTCGGCAATGTCGCCGACCGGGTTCTCGACGTCCGATCTCTATTCGATCGAGCACAACGGTGGCCCACTGCGGATCGCGATGGTGGTTCCACCGTATTTCGATGTACCCCCCAAGGCGTACGGCGGCGTGGAGGCCGTAGTCGCCGATCTGGTCGATTCACTGTGTGAGCGCGGCCATCACGTCACCCTGTTCGGTGCGGGCGAACCGGGAACCAAGGCGAACTTCGTCCCGCTGTGGGACCGGATCCAGCCCGAGCGGCTCGGTGATCCGTTCCCCGAGATCGTGCACGCGCTGCGGGTGCGCCGCGCGATCGAGCGGCTGGCCGACACCGAAGGCATCGATCTGGTCCACGATCACACCTTCGCCGGTCCGCTCAACGCGCCCGCGTACGCCAATCTCGGGCTGCCGACGGTGGTCACGGTGCACGGGCCGGTGCAGGACGACTGCTACCGCTACTACAAGGAACTGGGCGAGGAATGCTCGCTCGTCGCGATCAGTGACCGGCAGCGCGCGCTCGCGCCCGACCTGCCGTGGGCCGGTCGCGTGCACAACGCCCTGCGGCCCGATCAGTGGCCGTTCGAGACCGAGAAGCAGGACTACGCACTGTTCCTCGGCCGGTTCAGCATGGACAAGGGCCCGCATCTGGCCCTCGACGCCGCGCACGCGGCGGGCATCCCGCTGATCCTGGCGGGCAAGTGCAGCGAGCCGCCGGAGAAGGCGTATTTCGAGGAGCACGTGCGACCGCGGCTGACCCCCGATGATCACGTGTTCGGCCTCGCCGACGCGACCGCCAAGCGTAAACTGCTCTCCGGAGCGCGGTGTCTGCTGTTCCCCATTCGCTGGGAGGAGCCGTTCGGCATGGTCATGATCGAAGCGATGGTCTGTGGCACGCCGGTCGTCGCCCTGCGCGGCGGTGCGGTGAGCGAGGTACTGGTCGACGGGGTGACCGGGCGGATCTGTGACGACCCGGCCGAATTGCCCGCCGCCATCGCCGAAGTCGCCACGTTCGACCCGGCCGCCTGCCGGGCGCACGTCACCGCGAACTTCGGCGCCGAGGTTCTCGGCCGCGGCTACGAGCAGGTGTACCGGCAACTGCTGGCGCGCACCACGATCGGCTACGACACCGCCTACCGGCTGCCCATGCCGGTCGGGGCGGCGATCAGCGGGCGCGCATGAGCCTGGACAGTACGTCGTCGCCGAGCCCGCTCAACGCGGGGGAACCCGCGGGGCTCGGCGGCAACGGGGGCAACGTCACCCTCGTCGAAGGCGGCACCTTCTGCCTGTCGGACCGGCTCGGCGACATCGAGCCGGGCAAGCCGCAGGGCCTGTTCTTCCGCGACGCCAGGGTGATCTCGCGCTGGGAACTGATGATCGACGGCAAACGGCCCGAAGGCTTGTCGGTGCTGAGCCCGGAGGCCTTCGCCGCGCGGTTCGTGCTGCGCAGGCCGCCGCAGCAGGGCCGGGCCGACAGCACCCTGCTCGTCGTGCGTGATCGGCTCGTCGCCGAGGGCATGCACGAGGTGATCACCCTGGAGAACATGAGCCGCGAGGCGACGGCGGTCGTGCTCGAACTGCACGTCGACGCCGATTTCGTCGACCTGTTCTCGGTCAAGGAAGGCCGGATGGGCGGGCGCAGGGCGGAGATGACGACCGCCGACGGCGAACTGCTGCTGCACGACCGCGCCGACCTCTCGCGCGGGCTCGCCCTCACCTCGACCGTCGAGCCGATGGTGCTGCCCGGCACCATGATCTGGCGGGTCGTCGTCCCCGCGGGCGGGCGCTGGCAGACCGAGATCAGCGCGCAACCGGCGGGCGCCGCACAACGTCCCCAGGTGCAGGGCACCGTCGGTGAGCGGTACCGGGCCAGCGAGCCGGTGCGCAAGATCCAGGCGTGGCGGGCCACCGCCACCGACATCACCGCCGATTCCGGCCTGCTCAACCGGATCCTGCGCCGCAGCGAAAGCGATCTTGGCGCCCTGCAGATCCACACCGACTCGGGCACCGGCAGGCCCTTCGTCGCGGCGGGCGCCCCCTGGTTCATGACGCTGTTCGGCCGCGACTCCCTGCTGACGGCATGGATGTCGCTGCCGCTGGAAACCGATCTGGCGCTCGGCACGCTGCAACAGCTCGCCGAATTGCAGGGCCAGACGGTCGATCCGCTGGTGGAGGAGGAGCCGGGCCGGATCATGCACGAGATGCGGCGTGGTCCCTCGGTCGGGCAGGTGCTCGGCGGTCAGATCTACTACGGCACCGTCGACGCGACCCCGCTGTTCGTGATGCTGCTCGCCGAATGTCTGCGCTGGGGCGCCGAACCCGCCTCGATCGCCACCCTGCTGCCCGCGGCCGACGCCGCGATCGGCTGGATCACCGACTTCGGCGACCGCGACGACGACGGCTTCGTCGAGTACGTCCGCGCCACCGACCGTGGCCTGATCAATCAGGGCTGGAAGGACAGCTTCGACGGGATCAACGACGCCGCGGGCCATATCGCGCAGGCGCCGGTCGCGCTGTGCGAGGTGCAGGGGTACGTGTACGCGGCCTACCGCGCCCGCGCCGAACTGGCCGACGCGTTCGACGACCCGGCGCTGGCCACCCGCATGCGCGAGCGGGCTGCCGAATTGCGTACCAAGTTCGCGGAGCAGTTCTGGCTACCGCACTACGGCTGGTACGCCGTCGCCCTCGACGGCAACAAGCGCCAGATCGACGCGCTCACCAGCAATGCCGCGCACTGTCTGTGGTCGGGCATCGCCACCGACGAGCACGCCGAGATCCTGATCCAGAATCTGGCGAAGTCGGAGATGGACTCCGGCTTCGGGTTGCGCACGCTGGCCTCGAACATGGGCGCCTACAACCCGATGAGCTATCACTGCGGGTCGATCTGGCCGCACGACACGGCGATCGCGGTCGCCGGGCTGATGCGGTACCAGCACGTGCCGGGCGCGGTCGAACTGGCGACCAAGCTCTCGGCCGGCCTGCTCGACGCCGCGGCCGCGTTCGACGGTCGGCTGCCCGAGCTGTTCTGCGGCTTCCCGCGTGCCCGCTTCGCCGCGCCGGTGCCCTATCCCACCTCCTGCTCACCGCAGGCGTGGGCGAGCGCCGCACCGCTGCTGCTGGTCCGCTCGTTCCTCGGGCTCGACCCCGACGTCCCCGACCGGACCCTGACGCTGCGGCCCCAGGTGCCCGCCGCGTGGGGCTGCGTGCGGATGTCGGAGTTCCGGCTGGGCGAGGCCACGGTCGACATCGAGGTCTGCGGGTCGGCGGTCACCGTGACCGGCCTGCCCGAGGGCTGGGCACTGCTCACCGACGAGGAACGCGCCGAGTAGTACACGCCCGCGAACGGGGCCGGAGCTCAGTGCTCCGGCCCCGTTCACGGGTGGGCCCGATCACCCGGCCGGAATGCCGTCACCGGCGCCGACGTTGCCAGGCGTGCGTTGTCTCCGACGAGAATGGCAGGATCTGACCCATGGCTGAGCAGCAGAGTGCACCCGTGACCACCGCCCCGACCGAACTGTGGGTCGAGCGCACCGGAACCAGGGCCTACACCGGACGCAGTTCGCGCGGCGCCGAGGTGCTGATCGCCTCGCAGGGTGTCGAGGGCGCGTTCACCCCCGGTGAGCTGCTCAAGATCGCGCTGGCCGCCTGCACCGGCCTCAGCTCGGACCTGCCGCTCTCGCGCCGCCTCGGCGACGACTTCGACGCCACCATCCGGGTCTCCGGCGACGCCGACCGCGAGAACGAGGTGTACCCCCAACTCGACGAGGTCGTCGAACTGGATCTGTCCGAACTCGACGAGGCCGCACGCGAGCGACTACTGGTCACCGTGGAACGGGCCGTCGACAAGGTGTGCACCGTGGGCCGCACGTTGAAGGCGGGCACCAAGGTGACGTTGAGCTTCGACATCGACGCATGAGCGGGCAGGCCCGGAGGCGGCAGCGGAGCGTAACCACGCAGGGCCCCGCTCATGCAGATTGGACACTGCATGAGTACCGAACCGGTTCGGCTCAGCGCCTGGGTGCACGGTTATGTGCAGGGCGTCGGCTTTCGCTGGTGGACCCGTTCGCGCGCACTGGAACTCGGCCTGGTCGGCTTCGCCCGCAACCACGCCGACGGGCGCGTGCACGTGGTCGCCGAAGGCCCGCGAACGGTGGAAGAGAAGCTGCTGGAACTGTTACGGTCGGGCGATGCTCCCGGCCGGGTCGATCTTGTTGTGGAAAGCTGGGAGTCGGCGCGGGGCGATATGACGGGATTCGAGGAGCGGTAGTGGTGACTTCGGGGGTCAGGCAGCGGTGAACACACAGAACCCCGGTCCGCCCGATCAGCCGGAGCAGGGGCCACCCCCGAACGGCGGCGACGGATCGCCGCTGTGGAAGGCGCCGGATCCCGGTCCGGGCTGGCCGCCTCGTCCCGAACAACCACCGGCTCCGCCACCGTTTCCCGGCGGCGAGCAGCAACAACGCCAGGGCCGGATGGACCGGCAGGAACCCGGCGTCACCCAGCCGCGCCCGCCGACCGTCGCCGAGGCCCGCGCCAGGGACAAGGCCCGCCGGGATGCCGAGCTGGCCCATCGCGCGGCGCTCGCGGCCGAGGAGGCCAAGCGGCGCAGCCGCAAACGCGTGATGATGGGCGGTGTCGCCATCGTCGGTGTCGCCGCGCTGGTCGGCGGCGGTTACCTGGCGTACCGGGCGGTCGCGGCCCCCGAACAGGTCACCGCCTCCTGCGTGCAGATCGACCAGAACGGGCAGGAAGTCGTCGTTCCGGACGAGAACTGCGGCGAGGGCAAGTCCAACTTCCGCAGCGACGGCGGTGGTGGCGGTGTCGGCAGTCTGCTGATCCTGGGCTGGCCGCAGTACCGGTACCACTACGGCGGCAACTCCACCATCGGACAGCCGCCCTCGGGCGGTACCTCGGTCAAGCCACGCAACGCCGAGATCAAGACCAAGAGCGGCACCACCGTGCAACGTGGTGGGCTGGGCAGCAAGTCGACCGGTGGGAGCGGGTCCTAGTGCGACGGGTGGTGAGCACCCCGCGTCCGGGGTGGCAGCAGATCATCGAGAGTCAGGGGCTGGTCTACGGCATCCCCGGTCGCGATGCCAGCGGTCAGCCGCGGCCGTACTGGGACGAATCGGTGCACTACGAGTTCTCGATGGACGAGATCCTCGCGCTGGAAGCCGATGTCGAACTGCTGCAGTCGATGTGCCTGAAAGCGGCCGAACACGTGGTGCTCACCGAGCGCTACGCCGATTTCGGTCTGCCGGAATGGAGTTGGGGCCCGATCGCCGAATCCTGGCGGCGCAGTGACCCTTACGTGTACGGCCGCTTCGATCTGCGCTACGACGCGCGCCGTCCGGCCAAGCTGCTCGAGTACAACGCCGACACCCCCACCTCGCTGCTCGAGGCCGGGATCATCCAGTGGCACTGGCTGCAGCAGGTGTATCCCGGTGGCGACCAATGGAATTCGCTGCACGAGAAGCTGGTGGAACGCTGGGGCGAACTGCACGGCGTGCTGCCGGGCAGCGAACTGCACTTCACCTGGTCGGGTGCCGATGCCACCGGCGAGGACAACGTGACCACCGCCTACATGCAGGAGACCGCGGCCGAGGCGGGCTTCGACACCGTCGCGCTGCCGATCGAGGAGGTCGGTTTCGACATCGAGCTCGACCGGTTCGTGGATCTGGCCGAGGCGCCGATCGAGGCGATCTTCAAGCTGTACCCGTGGGAGTGGATCCTCGACGACGATTTCGGCAAGCGCGTCGTGGCCAGCCTGCCCGCCACCGCGTGGGTCGAACCGCTGTGGACCACGCTGCTGAGCAACAAGGCGCTGCTGGCCGTGCTGTGGGAGATGTATCCCGGCCATCCGAACCTGCTGCCCGCCTACCTCGACGACCCGCACGAGCTCACCGAGTACATCCGCAAACCCAAGCTCGGCCGCGAAGGCGCCAACATGACCATCGTCGGTCCCGGCATGGAGACCGCCACCGGCGGCGTGTACGGCGCCGAGGGTTTCGTCTACCAATTGCTCGACCCGCTCCCCGAATTCGACGGCATGCGCCCGGTGCTCGGCGCGTGGGTCGTCGGCGACACCGCGGCGGGCCTGGGCATCCGGGAGACCGCGGGCCTGATCACCGATGACGGCGCCGCGTTCGTGCCGCATCGCATCCTCGACTGACCTGACCTCACACACATTTGTTCGAAAGGACCACGATGACCCTCGCCCTGGAATCGGGTTATTGGAGTGCGCTCGGTGAAGGCGTCGGCGCCATCATCCTGTACTGCCTGATCGGCCTCGCCCTGATGCTGATCGGCTTCTTCGCCATCGACCTGACCACGCCGGGCAAGCTGCGCGACCTGGTGGTCTCCGGCAAGCCCAACGCCCTGATCGTCTCGGCGGCGGGCATGGTCAGCATGGCCTTCATCGTCGTGTTCGCGGTGCTGGCCACCGGTGGCTCGGGTCGGCTGATCGAGGGGCTGCTGGCCGCGGTCATCTTCGGCCTGGTCGGCATCGTGGCGCAGGTGGTCTCGGTGCGGGTGCTCGAGAAGGTCACCGGCATCGATATCGGCCGCACCCTGCACGCTGAGACCTACACCCCCGAGGTGCTCGTCGTCGCGGCGGCGCACTTCGCGCTCGGTCTCGTGGTGGCCTTCGCCATTCTGTGACCGTCCACCAGGGTTGACATTGCACAGTGGAGGGTGGACGCTGGAAACCAGCACCTCCACCGTGGACGGTCACCGAGAGGACGTCGGCATGGACATCACCCCCGGCACGCGCGCGTCCGACGCCGAACGCAACGCGATCGTCGCCCAGCTGGGCACGCACCTGGCCGACGGCAGACTCGACCTGGCCGAGTACGACCAGCGGGTCGCCCAGGTCTACGCGACCACCACGCGCGACCAGCTCGACGTGGTCCTGTCCGATCTGCCCGAACTGAGCAAGCAGCAGACCGCGGCGGCGGTGGAGCGCAAGGCCGCGCCGCGCATCCCGGTCTGGCAGCGCATCGAGGCGGGTAGCTGGGCCGGAGTCAGCGTGATCGTGCTGGTCATCTGGGGTCTGGTCTCGCTCACCGCGGGCGAGCTCACCTACTTCTGGCCGATGTGGGTGATCGGTCCGTGGGGTGCGGTCCTGCTGTTCCGGGTGATCACCGGCTGGGAGGCGCAGCCGGGGACCTCCGCGCACCTGAAGCAGATCTCCAAGCACACCAACCCGCACTGACCCCGGGCGTCGACCGCCGACCTGACGGTGCGCCGCGTTAGCATGGTTGCTCGCGCGCGCAGAAAGGTCGCTCCTCTTGCATTTGAAGAGCTTGACGTTGAAGGGTTTCAAGTCCTTCGCGTCCGCGACGACGCTGCGCTTCGAACCGGGTATCACCTGCGTCGTCGGCCCGAACGGGTCGGGGAAATCCAATGTCGTCGACGCGCTCACCTGGGTGATGGGCGAGCAGGGTGCCAAGGCGTTGCGGGGCGGCAAGATGCAGGACGTCATCTTCGCCGGGACCACCGGCCGGGCCCCGCTCGGGCGCGCCGAGGTGACGCTGACCATCGACAATTCCGACGGCGCGCTGCCGATCGACTACGCCGAGGTGTCGATCACCCGGCGAATGTTCCGTGACGGCGCGGGTGAGTACGAGATCAACGGCAACAGCTGCCGGCTGATGGACGTGCAGGAACTGCTCTCGGACTCCGGTATCGGCCGCGAGATGCACGTCATCGTGGGGCAGGGCCAGCTCTCGGCGATCCTGGAATCGCGCCCGGAGGACCGGCGCGCGTTCGTCGAGGAGGCCGCGGGTGTGCTCAAGCACCGCAGGCGCAAGGAGAAGGCCGTCCGCAAGCTCGACGCGATGCAGGCCAACCTCGCCCGGCTCACCGACCTCACCACCGAACTGCGTCGCCAGCTCAAGCCGCTCGGCCGCCAGGCCGAGGTGGCCCGGCGCGCGCAGACCGTGCAGGCCGACCTGCGCGACGCGCGACTGCGGCTGGCCGCCGACGACCTGGTCACCCGCCGCGGTGAGCTGGAATCCCAGCTCAGCAAGGAGGCCTACGCCCGCGAGCAGCAGATCACCGTGCAGTCCGAACTCGATGCCGCCAATGCCGCGCTCGCCCAGCAGGAGTTCCAGCTCTCCCGGCTGAGCCCGAGTGCCGAGGCGGCCGCGCAGACCTGGTTCCAGCTCTCGGCGCTGGCCGAGCGGGTCAACGCCACCATCCGCATCGCCGGTGACCGGGCCAGGCACCTGCACACCGAGGCGCCCGTCGGCACCGGCCGCGACCCCGAACAGCTCGAGGCCGAGGCCGACCGCATCGAGGCCGAGGAGGCCGAGCTGCGCTACGCGGTCGAGATGGCCGCGGAGACCCTCGACGCCGCCAGGGAGGCACTCGCCGACCGCGAGCACGCCGCCAAGGCCGCCGAACAGGCGCATCTGGCCGCCGTCCGCGCCATCGCCGACCGCCGCGAGGGCCTGGCCAGGCTCTCGGGTCAGGTCGACACCCTGCGCACCCGAGCGCAGTCGGTGGACGCCGAGATCGCCCGGCTCTCGGTCGCCATCGCCGACGCCCGCCATCGCGGTGAGACTGCGCAGGTCGAATACGACGCCGTCCAGGACGAACTCGGCGACCTCGACGCGGGGGAGAAGGGCCTCGACGCCCAGCACGAACACGCTGTCGCCGCCCTGGAACTGGCCGATGAGCGGGTGCGCGAACTGCGGGAGCAGGACCGGGAGGCGAGCAAGCTGGTCGCCCGGCTCGGCGCGCGGATCGAAGCGCTCGGGATGAACCTGGCCCGCAAGGACGGCGCGGCCTGGCTGCTCGAACACGGAGTGAGCGGCCTGGGCGGACGGCTCTCCGGTGAGCTGCGGGTGCAGGCCGGTTTCGAAGCCGCCGTCGCCGCGCTGCTCGGCCCGCTCGCCGACGCCGTCACCGCCGACACCGCGACCGTCGCCGACGCGGCCGTGCGCGAACTGCGTTCCGGCGACGGTGGCCGGGTGGCGTTCGTCTTCGCGACCGATGGCGTGGTCACCGCCGAGCGCGATGCACTGCCCGCCGGTGCGCGCTGGCTGGCCGAGGTGCTCGACGGTGCCGAGCGGGTGCGCCCGGCGCTGGCCGCGCTCACCGCGGGCGTGGTCGTCGTCGACGATCTGGCGACCGCCACCGAACTCGTCGTGGCACGTCCGCACCTGCGCGTCGTCACCCGCGACGGCGACCTGGCGGGCTCGGGCTGGGTGATCGGCGGCTCGGAGCGGATGCCGAGCCAGCTCGAGGTACAGGCCGAGATCGACACGGCCACCGCCGAATTGGCGGCCGCGCAGCGCAGGGCCGAGGAGCTGGAAGCGGCGCTGGCCGGTGCGCTGGCCGAGCAGACCGACCGCAAGGACGCCGCCGACCACGCGCTGCTGGCCCTGCACGAATCCGATCAAGCCCTGCTGGCCATCTACGACCGGCTCGCCCGCGTCGGCCAGAGCGCCCGCTCCGCCCAGACCGAGGGCGAGCGCCTCGCCACCCAGCGCGCCGACGCCGAAGCCGCGCGGGAGAAGTCCCTCGCCTCGCTCGCCGAGCTCGAGGACCGGCTGCGCCACGCCGAGATCGAACACGACGGCGGCGACGACAGCGACAGCGCCGCGGGCACCGAGACCGCCGCCCGTGCCCGCGAAGAAGCCGCCGCCGCGCTCGCCGAGGCCCGCACCATGGAGGTCGAGGCCCGCCTGGCCGTGCGCACCGCCGAGGAACGCGCGGAATCGGTACGGGGCAAGGCGGATTCGCTGCGCCGGGCCGCCCGCGCCGAGCGCGAGGCCAGGGCACGGGCCGAGCGGGCGCAGGCCGCGCGTCGCCAGGCGGCCGCCGTGGCCGCCGCGGTCGCCGAATCGGGCGCGAAGATCGCGCACGAACTCGAACAGGTCGTCGCCTCGGCCGCCGCGCGGCGTGATGAATTGGTCCGGCGCCGTGGGGAATGCGCCGCGTCCCTGGAGCAGGTGAAGGAACGCTCGCGAGCGCTGAACACCCAGCTCGCCCAGCTCACCGACGCCGTGCACCGCGACGAGGTCGCCAAAGCCCAAGCGGCACTGCGCATCGAACAGCTCGAGGCCACCATCTCCGAACAGTTCGGCATCGCGCTGGCCGATCTCGTCGCCGAGTACGGGCCCGACGTACCGCTGCCGCCCTCGGCGCTGGAGCTGCAGGAATACGAGGACGCCAAGGAGCGCGGTGAGCAGGTCAGCGCACCTCAGCCGATGCCCTACGACCGCGCCTCCCAGGAGCGCCGCGCCAAGCGCGCCGAGAAGGACCTCACCACGCTCGGCAAGGTGAATCCCCTTGCGCTGGAAGAGTTCGCCGCGCTCGAGGAACGCTACAACTTCCTGGCCACCCAGCTCGAGGACGTCAAGAACGCCCGCAAGGACCTCCTGGACGTGGTCGCCGAGGTCGATGCCCGCATCCTGCAGGTGTTCACCGAGGCCTACGCCGACGTGGAACGCGAATTCGTCGGCGTCTTCGCGAAACTGTTCCCCGGCGGCGAGGGCAGGCTGGTGCTCACCGACCCCTCCGACATGCTCACCACCGGCATCGAGGTCGAGGCCCGCCCACCGGGCAAGAAGGTCAAGCGCCTGTCGCTGCTGTCCGGCGGTGAGAAATCACTCACCGCCGTCGCCCTGCTGGTCGCCATCTTCCGGGCCCGGCCGTCCCCGTTCTACGTGATGGACGAGGTGGAAGCGGCCCTGGACGACACCAACCTGCGCCGCCTCATCGGCCTGTTCGAGCAGCTGCGCGAGAAGAGCCAGCTGATCGTGATCACCCACCAGAAGCCCACCATGGAGATCGCCGACGCCCTCTACGGCGTGAGCATGCGCGGCGACGGCATCACCCAGGTGATCTCGCAGCGGCTGAACCGGGCCGAGGTCGCCGACACCGACCCGGTGGGCGCGCCCGCCTGATCGCCGGGCTCAGCGCGCGGGCACCGAGGCGTCGATGCGCTCGACGATCCGCTCGGCACCGCCGCGATCCAGCCAGTCACGCAGGCTGGTCAGCGGCGGATACAGCGTGCGCAGGGCATCGACATCGGCGTGCCAGCCGCCGCCGCTCTGCCGGGCCAGTCGCCAGACAGAGCCGAGCTGCGGGCCGATCGCATCGGCCTCGGCTTCGGTGGCCTCCCGGTAGTGGACAGCTCGGCCGGTGGCCTCGCTGATCACCGCGGCGGCGTCGACCGGCGTGATCGCCTCGCCCGCCAGTTCGATCGCGCGACCGTGCCAGCCGTCGGGGTCGGCGAAGGCCAGGGCGGCGAAGGCGGCGATGTCGTCGAGGGCGATCATCTGCAGCGGCCGGTCGGCGGGGAACAGGTGGTAGTGCACGCCGGGCGGTCGCACACCGTCGACCGGGCTGCCCTGCAGCAGGTAGTTCTCCATGAAGCGGACCGGCCGCAACAGCGTGTAGCGCAGGCCGGAGGCGGCGACGGCCTGTTCGATCCGCACTTTGCCCTGCATGCCCCAGGAATCCGGATCGCCCGCCGAGGCGACACCGGTGAACACGATCTGCTCGACGCCGGCGGCCACCGCCGCGTCGACCACCGCGATGCCGTGGCGCGCCTCGTCGGAGACGTCCCAGCCGCCTGCGGTGTAAGCCGCTACGGGAACGAGGAATACGGCCCTGGTGCCGGTGGCAGCCGCGCGCAGGGAATCGGCGTCGTCGAAGGAGCCGAGTGCCAGCTCGGCGCCTGCCTCGGCCAGGGCGCGCGCGGCGGCGGTGTCGCGGTCGCGAACCAGCGCGCGGACCGGGACGCCGTCGGCCAGCAGCCTGCGGACCGTCGCACCACCTTGCTGACCGGTCGCGCCGGTGACCAGGACGGGGAGTTCGGAGCTCATGTCGGAGGGTTTCCGTTCGTCGTCGAAAGTTCCTACAATCGGGTCGGTCGACCCGTATTTCGGACAGTACGGGCGGGCTGACCCGGTAGACCAGGTCGAACGGCGGAAGGCGTAACGAAATGACGGTCGAGGACACGGCGGGTCCGGCGACCCGGGCGGACGCCCGGCGCAATCGCGCCCTCGTGCTCGCCGCCGCCCAGCGCGCGCTGGGGGAGCGGGGCGCGGCGGTCTCGCTGGCGGAGGTGGCCCGCCGGGCCGGGGTCGGCGCGGGCACCGTCCACCGGCACTTTCCGACGAAAACCGATCTGCTGGAAGCGGTGATGCAGCAGCGGGTGGACCGGCTGGCCGTCCTGACCACCGAGCAGCTCGCCGCGCCCGACCCCGGCGCCGCGTTCTTCGCGGTGTGCACCCACGTCGTGCTGTCGACACCGGCCAACCGCGACCTGTGCGACCTGGTGCAATCCGATGACGGCTGGCCGCGTGCCCTGCTGCGCGAGGCGGGCGGTCGCTTCCATCGGGCGCTGGGCGCGCTCCTGGTCGCCGCCCAGCGTCAGGGCGCGGTCCGCGCCGACGTGACCGTGACCGACGTCCTCGACATCTTCACCGGATGTGTTGCGATCCAACGACATCGAGCGGGCAGCGACACCCTCGCCCCGGCCGCCGCGTTGATCATCGAGGCGCTCAGGGCCACGCCATCGGCCGTAACGGAACCCGCTCGAACTGCCCGTAACGAAACGGTCCGAAGTGACGAAACACCGGCACCCTGCCCGGTCTGCGGAACGCCCGTCGCCCGTTCCGGCACCGGCCGTCCCGCACGCTACTGCTCCCCGGCGTGCCGCCAGAAAGCCCACCGTCGCCGCCACACCCCGAGCGTCACCCCCTGACGAGCCCCGGGCAGGCCGCGCACCCGGCTACAAGAGGTCGCTGACGTCGTCGGGGACGTCGACGGCGTATTTGCGCAGGATTTCCATCGAGATCACTTCCAGGGCGTTCTCATGGGTGGCGGCCAGCACAACGGGTGCGGCGACACCGTCCTCGTGCGCGTGCAGCCATCGCACGGCTACCACGCACCAACGGTCGCCCGGCTGCAGGCCGGGGAAGTTGTTCTCCGGGCGCGGCGTGCTCAAATCGTTGCCGATGGAGGCCTGATGCTCCAAGAATTCCGCCGTCACGACGGTGCACACGGTGTGGCTGCCGAGATCCTCCGGACCGGTGCTGCAGCAGCCGTCCCGGTAGAAGCCCGTGAGAGGATCGGTGCCGCACTCTTCCAGCGGCCCCCCAAGCACGTTTCGATCGGTCACGTCGCCGATCCTATGGGGAGAGCGCCAGAAGTTCCGCAGGACAACGAATCTGTAGTGTTTCCCCGGCGCGGCAGCGGACGCCGAAACCGCCGTCGACCCGCCGCGCCGACGCCGCCGACGAGCCGCGACCAGCTGCCCGAATAGACTCGGCCGGGTGAGTTCGCAAGCGTGGATCCTGATCGCCGCGATCGCCGCCGTGCTGCTGGTGGCGCTCGTCGCGGGTTTCGTCCTGTACAAGCGTCGCCAGATCTCCCTGGCACCGCCCGAGCCCGACAAGGAGTTGACGGATCGGTCCGGTGGCTACACCGCGGCGGGGGGTTTCAGCTTCAGTCAGGGCGGATCGGCGCCGACGCTCCCACGTCCCGAGCCGGTGCCCGAGCGCACCGATGTCGAAGGTCAGCCGCATGTCGGCGACGATGCCGCCGTTCCGAGGGACGCGCCGCGTCGCAGCATCACCGATGTGCCGCTGCCCGAAGCCGATGTCACCGCCGAGACCGTGGTGGTCCCGGACGACGCCTCCGCGCTGGACACCTCGGTCGCCCCCGCCGAGCCGACCACTGACACCGCGCCCACCGCACCCGCTGACACAGCTCCGGCCGACACCGCGCCCGCTGACACCACCGCGCCCGAGACCGCACCGACCGAGCTCGACACGACCATCGCCCCGGAACAGCCGGTCGAGACCGCGCCCCCGGCGCCCGCCGAGCCCGCTCCGGCCGAGGTCGACCCCGTCGCCGCCGCGATCGAGGAGATCGACCCCACCACCGGCCGCCTGGTCCGCCTGCGCGGCCGCCTGGCCCGCTCGCAGAACGCGGTCGGCAAGAGCCTGCTCGGCCTGCTCGGCGGCGGCGACCTCGACGAGGACTCCTGGGAGGAGATCGAGGACACCCTGGTCCTGGCCGACATCGGCACCGCGAGCACCGCGGCGATCGTCGAGCGCCTGCGCGAGGAGATGGCCTCGCGCAGCGTCCGCACGCCCGAACAGGCCCGTGCCGTTCTGCGTGACGTGCTGATCGAGGCACTGCGACCCGAACTCGACCGGTCCATCCACGCGCTGCCGCACGGCGACCATCCGGCGATCCTGCTGGTCGTCGGCGTCAACGGCACCGGCAAGACCACCACCACCGGCAAGCTGGCCCGCGTCCTGGTCGCCGACGGGCGCCGGGTGCTGCTCGGAGCCGCCGACACCTTCCGCGCCGCCGCCGCCGACCAGCTGCAGACCTGGGGCGAACGCGTCGGCGCCGACACCGTCCGCGGCAAGGAGGCCGCCGACCCGGCCGCCGTCGCCTTCGACGCGGTCACCGCGGGCATCGACCGCGGCGTCGACGCGGTCCTCATCGACACCGCGGGCCGCCTGCACACCAAGACCGGCCTGATGGACGAGCTGGGCAAGGTCAAGCGCGTGGTGGAGAAGAAGGCCGAGGTCGACGAGGTCCTGCTCGTGCTCGACTCGACGGTCGGCCAGAACGGCTTGATGCAGGCGCGGGTGTTCGCCGATGTGGTCGACATCACCGGCGTCGTACTCACCAAGCTGGACGGCACCGCCAAGGGCGGCATCGTGTTCCAGGTCCAGCACGAGCTCGGCGTCCCGGTGAAACTCGTCGGTCTCGGCGAGGGCGCCGACGACCTGGCGCCCTTCGAGCCGGGCGCCTTCGTCGACGCGCTGCTCGGCGGCACGTCCTAAGTACTTCCCGATGCCCGTCCGGTTCCAGCGACCGGGCGGGCATCGTGGTGTCCAGCCGAAATATCCACCGCGAAACGCCCGCGCGAACACGTGGCGAACCGCACACCCGGACTAACCTCACGGTGAGCCGTCGAGTCGCGTAGAGCGGGACGAAACGTGGATGCAACACAACCGCGCTATCCGTTCACGCAGGTGAAACACCACAGCTCAACGGATGAAACACCCAATGAGGACCCTTCTTGGCAGGCCTTCGTCGTACTCGGCGGGGCCCGAGATGAGGAGGACTAAAGGTGGTGAATCCCGTACTCCTGGCGGGCGCCGAGATCGGCGTGCCCGACACAGGTGACACGGCCTGGATCTTGACCAGCGCGGCTCTCGTGCTGTTGATGACTCCAGGACTCGCGTTCTTCTACGGCGGCATGGTCCGTAGCAAGAACGTTCTGAACATGATCATGATGAGCATCAGCGCCATGGGCCTGATCGGTGTGCTGTGGGTGCTCTACGGCTACTCGATCGCCTTCGGCACCGACAAGGCGAGCCTGATCGGCGACCCGACCGAATTCTTCGGTCTGCGTACGCTGTTCACCGGTTTCGGTGAGGACTCCGTCGGCGTGCCGTTGACCGGCACGATCCCGACGCTGGTCTTCGTCGGTTTCCAGGCGATGTTCGCGATCATCACCGTTGCCCTCATCTCGGGTGCGGTCGCCGACCGGATGAAGTTCAGCGCCTGGCTGGTCTTCGCCGGTATCTGGGCGACGGTCGTCTACTTCCCGGTCGCGCACTGGGTCTGGGGCGGTGGCTGGATCGGTGAGAAGATCGGCGCGATCGACTTCGCCGGTGGTACCGCGGTCCACATCAACTCCGGTGCCGCCGCGCTGGCGCTGGCGCTGGTTCTCGGCAAGCGCAAGGGCTGGCCGAAGACGCCGTTCCGTCCGCACAACCTTCCGTTCGTCATGCTGGGTGCCGGCCTGCTGTGGTTCGGATGGTTCGGATTCAACGCCGGTTCGGCCGGCGCTGCCGACGGCGTCGCCGCCGCGACCTTCGTCACCACCATCGTGGCCACCGCGGCCGCCCTGCTGGCCTGGCTGCTGGTCGAGAAGTTCCGTGACGGCAGGCCCACCTCGCTGGGCGCGGCCTCGGGCATCGTGGCCGGTCTGGTCGCGATCACCCCGGCCTGTGCCTCGGTGAACGTGCTCGGCGCGCTGTTCATCGGCGCGGTCGCCGGTGCGGCCTGTGCCCTCGCGGTCGGCCTGAAGTTCAAGTTCGGCTACGACGATTCGCTCGACGTCGTCGGCATCCACCTCGTCGGTGGTGTCATCGGTACCGTGCTGATCGGCCTGGTCGGTACCGCCGATGCGCCCACCGCCGCGAACGGCCTGTTCTACGGTGGCGGCTTCGACGTGCTGTGGCGCCAGATCGTCGGTGCCGTCGCGGTGTTGGCGTACTCGCTGGTCATCGCCGCGGTCATCGCGCTGGCCATCAAGGCCACTATCGGTCTTCGTGCCACCCCGGAGGAAGAAGCCACGGGCATGGACGAGTCCGAACATGCCGAGACGGCATACGATTTTGCTGCTGTGGGTGGCACGGCACGGACTGCCGTCAAGGAGGCATGACGTAATGAAACTCATTACCGCTATCGTCAAACCGTTCACGCTGGAGGACGTCAAGACGGGACTCGAGCAGGCGGGCGTGCTCGGCATGACCGTCAGCGAGGTCCAGGGCTACGGTCGACAGAAGGGCCACACCGAGGTCTACCGCGGTGCGGAGTACTCGGTGGACTTCGTCCCCAAGGTCCGCGTCGAGGTCGTCGTGGACGACGCGTCGGTCGAGAAGGTCGTCGAGGTGATCGTCGAGGCCTCGCGCACCGGCAAGATCGGTGACGGCAAGGTCTGGGTGAGCCCGGTCGACACCATCATCCGGGTCCGTACCGGCGAACGCGGTACCGACGCACTGTAATTCGGCGCCGGAGCTTCCGGCGGTGTAGAAATCGAGCGGCGGCCTCGCTCCCACCGGTACAACCGGTCGGGGCGGGGCCGCCAGCATGAATGGCGGTGTGGCTGTGGCACAACAGAACGGCGGTATTCAGAACAACGGGGCGGCCGATCTGGTCAAGGCCAGGCAGCAGTTGCTCGCCGGAGCCGGCACCCGCAATCCGCGCCTCGATCCGGAATCGCTGCGCTCGGCGCTGGTCGATCTGTTCGAACTCTGGCTCACCAGCAAGGGCAACGAACTCGGCATCACCCCCGACAGCGGCCTCGCGGTCGTGGCGGTCGGTGGCCTCGGCCGCCGCGAGATGCTTCCCTACTCCGATCTCGACCTGGTCCTGCTGCACGACGACGTCGACCCCGCGGTGGTCTCCGAGGTCGCCGACCAGCTCTGGTATCCCCTGTGGGACGCCCACATCAAACTCGACCACAGCGTGCGCACGGTCCCGCAGGCGCTGCGGGTGGCCTCCGACGACATGATCGCCGCGCTCGGCATGCTCGAGGCGCGCCACATCGTCGGCGACGAGGATCTCAGCAATCTGCTCATCGGTGGTGTCCGCCGGGAATGGCGCAGCGGAATCCGTTCGCGTTTCGACGATCTCATCGCCCAGGCCACCGCGCGCTGGCAGCGCAGCGGACAGATCGCCCATCGCGCCGAGCCCGACCTGAAGAACGGTCGCGGCGGCCTGCGCGACATCCAGCTGCTCGACGCGCTCGCCGTGGCCCAACTGACCGACGCCATGCCCGGCCTCGGCCCCGAGGTGCCCGGCGGCGGCCTGCGCCAGGCCCACCGCAGACTCCTCGATGTGCGCACCGAACTGCACCGGGTGGCAGGCCGGGCCCGCGACCAGCTGCGCGCCCAGGACGCCGACGAGATCGGCGCCGCGCTGCGCATCGGCGACCGGTTCGATCTGGCACGCACCCTGAGTGATTCGGCGCGCACGGTGAGCTACTCCACCGAGGTCGGCCTGCGCACCGCGGCCAACGCGCTGCCGCGCCGCGGCCTGGCCCGCCTGCGCCGGATGCCGGTGCGGCGACCACTCGACGAGGGGGTGGTCGAGCACTCCGGCGAGGTGGTGCTGGCCAGAGACGCCCGGCCACAGCGTGATCCCGGCCTGATCCTGCGGGTGGCGGCCGCCTCGGCGCAGACCGGGCTGCCGATGTCGGCGACCACGCTCAACCGCCTCTCCGAAGACGCGCCCGAACTGCGCGAGCCCTGGCCCAAGGACGCGCTCAACGACCTGCTGGTGCTGCTCGGCGCAGGCCGGGGCAGCATCGACGCGGTCGAGGCGCTCGACCGGACCGGGCTGTGGGGCAGGCTCTTTCCCGAATGGGGCGCGGTGCGCGACCTGCCGCCGCGCGATGCCGTGCACACCTGGACCGTCGACCGGCACCTGATGGAGGCCGTCGCCTACGCCGGTGCCTTCAGCACCAGAGTGGCCCGGCCGGACCTGCTCGCGCTCGGCGCGCTGCTGCACGACATCGGCAAGGGCCGCGCGGGCGATCACAGCATCGTCGGCGCGGAACTGGCCACCCACATCGGGCGCAGGCTCGGCCTGTGGCCCTCGGACGTGCGCACACTCAGCGCGATCGTGCGCCACCACCTGCTGCTGCCCGACACCGCGACCCGCCGCGATCTCGACGACCCGGCGACCGTGCGTCGCGTCGTCGAGGCGCTCGACGGTGACGTCGGGCTGCTCGAACTGCTGCACGCGCTCGCCGAGGCCGATTCGCTGGCCACCGGACCCGGCGTCTGGGGCGACTGGAAGGCCTCGCTGATCGGGGAACTGGTCCGCCGCTGCAAGCTGGTGATGGCGGGTGAGCCACTGCCGCAACCGGAACCGATCGACCCGGATCTGCTGGAGAAGGCGCGCGCGGGCGGTGTGCACGTCACCCTCGCGCCCGGCGACGGCAAGCACACCTACGTGGTCACCGTGATCGCCCCCGACGAGCCCGGCCTGCTCTCCGACGCGGCCGGTGTCCTCGCGCTGCACTCGCTGCGGGTGCTCTCGGCATCGCTGGGCGAGGCGGGCGGTTCGGCGATCAACTCCTTCGTCGTCGCCCCGAAGTTCGGCGATCCGCCCGACGCGGGTCTGCTGCGCCAGGAACTGATCCGCGCCACCACCGGTGCGCTGAATCTGCCCGAGGTGCTGGCCAAACGCGAGGCCGAGGCCCTCGGCGCCGGACCAGGTCAGTACGCGCGAGCCCAGCCGCGGTTGATCTGGTCACCGACCAGCACACCGGGACAGGTGATCCTGGAGCTGCGCGCCGAGGACCGGGTCGGTTTGCTGAGCAGGCTGGCAGGCGCCTTCGCCGCGGCCGAGGCGAATGTGCGCTGGGCCAAGGTGGTCACGATGGGTTCGTCGGTGGTGGACGCCTTCTGCCTCGATCTGGGCGAGGCCGACAGCGCGCCGCTGCGCGATCGCATCGAAAAGGCCGTCCTGGACCTGGTTCCCAAGCCCGCGCCCGCACCGCCGCCGGGCGAATCCGGCGACGCCGACTGAATCGGCAAGGACACGGTTTACTCACCGATTGCTATCAGGTTGCCCGCAATGGCTCCACGTGCCCGATCAGTCGCGTTGTGACCTATAGCATTCCTGGGGTCTGGCTGTCACTCGTACGAGGGGAGCAGATCCGTGGCTATCGAAGTCGTTTCCGCATCGATGATGACCAGCGACGCGACCGCGCACATCGCGCGCTGCGTCGGTGGTGACCTGTGGGTGGTTTCGTGGCTGCCGGGACGCACCCTCAGTGGTGCCCAGGCATTGGCCGCGATGACCATCGCCTCGACCACCGCGCGCGACGGCGACGGGGCCGATGCCGACTGGGCGCGCATCGAGGCGCTCTCGCGTGAACTCGGCCTCACCGGCCGCGAAGCGGTGTACCTGGTCGACATCGAGAATCACGAGTTGCGGCGCCCCGCGCCCCCGCACGTGCGCCACCGGGAATAACACCCATTACCCTGGGAGGGCAATAGACGTCCCTTTCAGATCAGGAGCGCGATCGGTGTTCGAATCCCTGTCCGACCGGCTTACCGGTGCCCTGCAGGATCTGCGCGGTAAGGGGCGTCTGTCACCGGCCGACATCGACGCCACCGCGCGCGAGATCCGCCTCGCTCTCCTCGAAGCCGACGTCGCGCTGCCGGTGGTGCGCGGCTTCATCGCCAACGTCAAGGAGCGTGCCAAGGGGGCCGAGGTCTCCGCGGCGCTGAATCCGGCGCAGCAGGTCGTCAAGATCGTCAACGAGGAACTCGTCGCGATCCTCGGCGGGGAGACCCGCAGGCTCAACCTCGCCAAGAACCCGCCGACGGTCATCATGCTGGCCGGTCTGCAGGGCGCGGGTAAGACCACCCTCGCGGGCAAGCTGGCCAAATGGCTGCGCGACCAGGGGCATCAGCCGCTGCTCGTCGCCTGTGACCTCCAGCGTCCCGGCGCCGTCACCCAGCTGCAGGTCGTCGGTGAGCGCGCGGGCGTGCCCGTGTTCGCCCCGCATCCCGGCACCTCCGTCGGCGGCGGCGAGAATCCGCTCGGCATCACCGCGGCCGATCCGGTCGCGGTGGCCTCGGCCGGTATCGAAGAGGCCAAGGCCAAGCAGTACGACGTGGTCATCGTCGACACCGCGGGCCGCCTCGGCATCGACGCCGAACTCATGCGCCAGGCCGCGGGCATCCGTGACGCCGTGCAGCCCGACGAGACGCTGTTCGTCCTCGACGCGATGATCGGCCAGGACGCCGTCAGCACCGCGGAGGCGTTCCGCGACGGCGTCGGCTTCACCGGTGTCGTGCTCACCAAGCTCGACGGTGACGCCCGCGGTGGTGCCGCGCTGTCGGTGCGCAACGTCACCGGCTCGCCGATCATGTTCGCCTCCACCGGCGAGAAGCTCGAGGACTTCGACGTCTTCCATCCCGACCGGATGGCCTCGCGCATCCTCGGCATGGGCGACGTGCTCACCCTCATCGAGCAGGCCGAACAGGTCTACGACGCCCAGCAGGCCGAGGAGACCGCCCGCAAGATCGGCAGCGGCGAGCTCACCCTCGAGGACTTCCTCGACCAGATGCTGGCCATCCGCAAGATGGGCCCGATCGGCAACCTGCTCGGCATGCTGCCCGGCGCCGGGCAGATGAAGGACGCGCTGGCCGCGGTCGACGACAAGCAGCTCGACCGGGTGCAGGCCATCATCCGCGGCATGACCCCCGCCGAGCGCGACAACCCCAAGATCATCAACGCCTCCCGCCGCCTGCGCATCGCCAACGGTTCCGGCGTGCAGGTCTCGGAGGTCAACCAGCTCGTCGACCGGTTCTTCGACGCCAAGAAGATGATGGCGCAGATGGGACGGCAGATGGGGCTGCCGGGGTCGTCCTCGCGGCGCGGCAACAACAAGAAGGGCAAGAAGGGCAAGAAGGGTGGCCGCGGGCCCACGCCGCCGAAGGTGCGCGGCGGGTTCCCCGGGATGCCCGCGGGAATGCCGGGGCTGCCTGCCGGGATGGACCTGTCGAACATGCCGCCCGGGCTCGATCAGCTCCCGCCCGGGCTCGACGGGATCGATCTGTCGCAGCTCAAGTTCCCCAAGAACTAGGCGTATCGGCCGGTGTCCGCGCGGCGGGCACCGGCCGACGCGTCTCAGATCACGCCGGGGATCAGGGCTTTGCGGTTCGTCGGGTAGTCGGCGAACTTCTCCTTGTACCAGCGGTGGGTGGCGAAGGCGCGGGGGATCAGGTTGCCCGCGGTGATCAGGAAGATCGCGACACCGGCCAGCGACCAGGTGAGCAGCGCGAAGCCGGCCCAGGCGATCAGTTCGCCGAGGTAGGCCGGGCTGCTGACGTAGCGGAAGCCGCCGCCGTGGGGGACGCGGTACTCGGCGGCGCCGGGGTTGTTCTTGTCGCGCAGGTTGCGCACGATCGCCTCCGAGCGCACCAGGAGCGCGAAGCCGCTCAGGTACACGACCAGGCCGATCAGGAAGCGCGGGTCGGTGAGCCAGGCGGTGGTGTACTGGTTCTTGTAGTCGTGGCTGAAGAACGCGCCGTTGAGGTAGCCGTGCAGCGCGGTCACGAACACGCCCGCCGCGACCACCGAGATGTTGAAGCTGCTCTTCTTGCCCGGCACCTGCCGGATGGAGAGCGGGAAGAACCAGCCGCGGTTGCCGTAGTGCAGCAGCCAGATCGCCGCCAGGATCAGCGGTACCGGCTCGAAGCGGTCGGGGCCGGTGAAGAAGAACACCGCGAACACCACGGTGGCGGGCAATTCCATCAGCCACCAGCCCAGCTTCGGATTGAGATTGAAGCCGACCGCGGTCGTGGTGAAGCGGCCGTAGGGGCTCTGCGCGAACAGCCCGCCGATGATCACGAACGCGGCGAAGGCGAAGGCGATCGTGAGCACGGTGTCGTAGGCGGTGTTCCCGGTGTACCAATCCATGGAGATTCTCCGTCGAACAGGGCGAGGGATCGTAATCGCCAGCGCCAAAACTAGAACACGTTCTATCATGGATCGCGCGGGGAGCACACGACTATGGAGGACGTAGATGCCGTTGGACCAGACCGCCCGAGACCTGTTGGCGGCCGTGTACGCCTCGCCGCGCGCGGTGGCAGCGCACGACAAGACCGCCTGGGTCGGCCTGTTCACCGAGAACGCGGCGGTCCACGACCCCTACGGCTCGCGCGTGCACATCGGCACCGACGCGATCGGGCGTTTCTACAACGTCTTCATCGGCCCGAACGACATCGCCTTCGATGTCGCCCGCGATCTGGTCGGGGGTCACTCGGTGGTGCGTGACCTGCGCATCGCGATCACGATGTCGACCGGCGCCACCGTGACGGTGCCGATGCATCTGCGCTACGACCTGATCGACACCGCCGACGGCTGGCGGATCGCCCGGCTCGCCGCCCACTGGGAACTGGCGGCGATGATCGTCCAGCTGCTGCGGGTGGGGCCGTCCGGTGTGCTCGCGGGGACGAAGCTGGGGCCGCAGCTGATCGGCGAGCTGGGCCTGGGCGGCGCGATGGGGATGATGCGGGCGCTGCGTGGCGTGGGCAAGGGTGGCAAGCGGGTGGCCGGCCGGTTCTTCTCCGCGGCCGCCGCGGGTGATGTGAGCGGGGTGCAGGCGCTGCTCGCGGGTGACGCGATGGTGGAACTGTCCGCCGGAGCGCCGGTCTCCGTGGCCGAGTTCGTCGATCGTGCCCGGAACATGGAGTGGGACAAGCTGATCGCCGCCGGTCGCACGGTCAGCGCGAGTGTGCGGATCGGGGCCTCCCGTGGCGTCGCGTTCGTCGAGTTCGCCGCGAAGGGTCCACACATCACCCGCGTCACCGTCTTCCTCGACGCTGCGCCTTCCGGCACTGACGACACCCTCTGAGCACCGCAGATCACGCCGCCACCGTCGTTCCGAGAGTGCGACGACACCAGCGCGGGTGAGCTGGGTGGTCCTCACGCTCGGCCACGGCCGTCGCGAGGGGGCGGGCCGTCGCACGGTGACCTGGTCGCGGCGCGCGGTCCACGACCGACTCCCCAGTAGGGATCGGAACAGGTGCGTGCCCAGATGGTGGGCGGTAGGTTCGGGCGAGGCCGACGTCTGGAGGTTCGTGTGCATCTGCGTGGTGTGGTTCTGCCCGGCGACCAGGAGCGCGATCTCTGGGTCGTCGACGGTGTCGTCACCTTCGAGCCGGTGGCCGGGGCCGAAACCCTGTGCCGCACCGGGTGGATCGTGCCCGGCCTGGTCGACGCCCACTGCCACGTCGGCATCCACTACGGCGGTGGCGACGAGACCCGCGAGGGTGCGATCGAGCAGGCCGAGACCGAACGCGACGCGGGCGCACTGCTGCTGCGCGACGCGGGCTCGCCCATCGACACCCGCTTCATCGACGAGCGCGCCGATCTCCCGCGCATCATCCGCGCGGGCCGCCACATCGCCCGCCCCAAGCGCTACATCCGCGAACTCGGCATCGAACTCGACGACGAACGCGACCTGCCCGAGATCGTCGCCGAACAGGCCCGCTTCGGCGACGGCTGGGTCAAGATCGTCGGCGACTGGATCGACCGCTCCGTCGGCGACCTGCGCCCGCTGTGGAGCGACGACATCCTGAAACAGGCCATCGATGCCGCCCACGCCAACGGCGCCCGCGTCACCGCCCACGTCTTCGGCGAGGACGCCCTGCCCGGCCTGATCAACGCAGGCATCGACTGCCTCGAACACGGCACCGGCCTCACCGACGACACCATCGCCCTGATGGCGGCCAACGGCACCGCCCTCGTCCCCACCCTGATCAACATCGACACCTTCCCCGGCATCGCCGACAGCGCCACCAAGTTCCCCGTCTACGCCGCCCACATGCGCGACCTGCACCACCGCGTCCGCGACACCGTCGGCAAGGCCAACGAAGCGGGCGTCCCCATCTACGCGGGCACCGACGCAGGCGGTTCCATCCGCCACGGCCGCATCGCCGACGAGATCACCGCCCTCACCGGCGCGGGCCTCACCCCCCACGCCGCCCTCGGCGCCGCCTCCTGGAACGCCCGCACCTGGCTCGGCCGCGATTCCATCACCGAAGGCGCCCCCGCCGACTTCGTCGTCTACGCCCACGACCCCAGGTCCGACCCGCAATCCCTCACGGACCCGCAATGGGTCGTCCTGCGCGGCGCCGTGGTCAAGGCAGCCGACCCGGTTACCGGCCACCGCTGACACCGGTCGTCCCCGCGCGGTTGCGGTGAGGTAGCGCGGAGGCGATTTCAGGCGTGGCGGACCTGTCTGGCACAATGGTCAACCGTCCTTCCTGGACAGTGTCAGCCCGTCTCCGGTCACGTGCCGCGCGGCGGTCACACACTTCATGCGCGAAACCGGGCTCGCAGACCGTGCGGGTTGCTGAATCGCGTGGTGACCAACTATCGAAAGAGGCAGATCAGCATGGCTGTTCGCATCAAGCTCACCCGCCTGGGCAAGATCCGCAACCCGCAGTACCGCGTGGTTGTCGCCGACGCCCGCACCCGTCGTGACGGCCGGGCCATCGAGGCCATCGGCAAGTACCACCCGAAGGAAGAGCCTTCGCTGATCGAGATCGATGCCGATCGCGTCGCGTACTGGCTGTCCGTCGGCGCGCAGCCGACCGAGTCGGTGCAGCGTCTGCTGGAGATCACCGGCGACTGGCAGAAGTTCAAGGGCCTGCCGGGCACCGAGGGCACCCTGAAGGTCAAGGCGCCGAAGACCTCCAAGCTGGACCTGTTCAACGCCGCGCTGGCCGCCGCCGACAACGAGCCCGTTGCCGAGGCCGTCACCCCGAAGAAGAAGGCCGCCAAGAAGGACGAGGCCGCCGCCGAGGCGCCCGCCACCGAGGCTGCCGAGTAATGACCGCCGTTGTTGCCGATGCCGTCGAACACCTCGTTCGCGGCATCGTCGCCAACCCCGATGACGTCCGCGTCGAGCTGATCACCGGCCGCCGCGGACGCACGGTCGAGGTGCACGTCCATCCTGAAGACCTGGGCAAGGTGATCGGGCGCGGTGGTCGTACCGCGACCGCGCTGCGCACCCTCGTCGCCGGTATCGGCGGCCGGGGCATCCGGGTCGACGTGGTCGACACCGACGCCTAGATGGAACTCGTCGTAGGTCGAGTCGCCAAGTCGCACGGCGTGCGCGGCGAACTCGTCGTCGAGGTGCGCACCGACGAACCGGAACTCCGGTTCGCCCCCGGTGTCACCCTGCACGGTCGGATGCCGAAGTCGGCCTCGACCCGTGACTACACCGTGAAGTCGGCCCGAGAGCACTCGGGCCGGCTTCTGGTGTTCGTCGACGGTGTCGACGACCGGACCGCCGCCGATGCCCTGCGCGGCCTGCTGTTCGTCGTCGACAGCGCGTCACTGCCGCCGTCCGAGGACGACGACGCCTTCTACGACCACGAGCTCGAGGGCCTGCGCGTCGAGCTCGCCGACGGCACCCTCGTCGGCGAGGTCACCGAGGTGCTGCACTCGGCTGCGGGCGAACTGCTGTCGGTGCGCGCCGCCGACGACGGCCGTGAGATTCTCGTTCCCTTCGTCACCGCCATCGTGCCGACCGTGTCGCTGGCCGATGGACTGGTGGTCATCACCCCGCCCGAGGGCCTGCTCGATCCGGAGTAATTCGTGCAACTCGATGTCGTCACGATCTTCCCGGAGTACCTGGAGCCGCTGCGCACCGCGCTGCTCGGCAAGGCCGTCGACAAGGGCCTGATCTCGATCGGCGTCCACGATCTGCGGCACTGGACCCATGACGTGCACAAGTCGGTCGACGACTCGCCCTACGGTGGCGGTCCCGGCATGGTCATGAAACCCACCATCTGGGGCGACGCCCTCGACGAGGTGTGCCCCGACGACGCCCTGCTCGTCGTCCCCACGCCCGCGGGCGTGCCGTTCACCCAGGCCACCGCACAGCGCTGGGCCACCGAGAAACACCTCGTCTTCGCCTGCGGTCGCTACGAGGGCATCGACCAGCGGGTGTTCGACGACGCCGCCCGCCGGGTCCGCGTCGAAGAGGTGAGCATCGGCGACTACGTCCTCATCGGCGGCGAGGCCGCGGTCCTGGTGATGACCGAGGCCGTGGTGCGCCTCATTCCCGGCGTGCTCGGCAATCAGCAGTCACATCAGGAGGATTCGTTCTCCGACGGCCTGCTGGAAGGTCCCAGCTATACCCGCCCGGTGTCCTGGCGCGGCCTGGACGTGCCGCCGATCCTGCTCTCCGGTGACCACGCCAAGGTGGCCGCCTGGCGCCACGAGCAGTCCCTGGAACGGACCCGCGCGCGCAGGCCCGATCTGCTGCCGGAGTAGTTCAGAGCGGCGTCACCCTGGTGGTGATGCAGAACGGGTGCCCGGCCGGATCGAGCAGTACTCGCCAGCGCGGATCCGGTTGCACCGGTGCGGGTTTCGCGCCGATCGCCAGGGCGTGCTGTTCGCACAGATCCAGATCGGCATCGGCGGCCAGGTCCAGGTGGACCGCGGCGGTGCCCGGCCACTGCGGCGGGTAGTAGTCCTCGACCCGCTGCGCCGCGACCGTCAGTCCCGACGGGATGCGGATCCCGACGCTGTGCGCGTCGTTCCACAGCACCCGCCCGCCGAGCAGGCCGAGGTAGAAGCGGGCGAGGGACTCGGGGTCGTCACAGTCCAGCGAAAGGCCTGCCAACTGAAAAGGCTCCGTCATCGGATCGACGGTACCGGTCCGAACGGGGGCCGAGATTGTTTTGCCCTAAAGACATTTGGGTATTCAATGGGGTCGTTCGTTGTGTGATCGTCCATTGTGAGGGATTCTGATTCCGTCCGGAACGGTTCGACGCGGCGGTGGCCGTGCCCGAAGCGGCGGCCCGACGCGGGCTGTGCGCCGATGTTCCCAGTACAGGCCGTGCGCCCCAGGGCAATTCGATCCGCCCGGGTCGTGCCAGCGGCGAATGCCGATGCTCGGATCGGCGTGTCCGTTCCCGCGTGTGCGGCCGATCAGTGGTGTCGGAGCCGGTGCCGCGATCATCCGGTGCAGTGATGTATCGCACATTTCCGTTGGCAGGGAATGACCGGAGCGCCAAGGGGTTCAGGGCAGCAAGCCGTGCCGCCGCGCCAGCACCACCGCTTCATGGCGCGTGCTGGCGTCGAGCTTGGTCATCGCCTGCCGCAGATAGCTCTTCACCGTCTCCGCGCCCAGCGAGAGTCGCAGCGCCGCTTCCTGATTCGTACACCCGAGCGCGATCTGGGCGAGCACATCGAGCTCGCGCCGCGACAACCGCGGCGCATCGCCACCGGGCTCGCCCGACAGCACACCGGTCAGCCGGTCGCAGACGCCGGACAGGCGATCGCGCAGCCCGCGGTCACCGGTCGCGGTTGCCATGGCACGTAGTTCGGCGTGGATCTCGCGCAGTTCCTCGGCTACCGCGGGGGTGGTGGCCGAGGTCGGCGTCGCGAGTTCGAGCAGCCTGATCCGCCGGTCCACCTCGTCGCGGACCGCGATCTCGGCGGCCAGGCGCCGACTGGCCTGCAAGACCACCTCGGCGGTGCGGTCACCGAGCGGGCCGACGCCCCTGGTCGCCGCGTAGAGGACGGCGCGCGGCTGGTCTGCGACCACGACCGGCACGGCGATCACCGAACGCAGTCCCTCGCCGACGACCTGCGCGTCGTAGTGGTGGGTGATGGTCGAGGCGCCCTGGTAGTCGGCCACCGACGTGGGCCTGCCGTACTCCATCGCCTGGCCGCCCAGACCGGAGGTGCGCAGGACCGACAGTCCGCGCAGCCCGTTGGTCAGGGTGCCGACGAATTCGGTGAGCAGCAGGGTGTCGTCGTCGACCACGGACCCGCCGAACACCACGGGCACGCTCGCCCGGCGCGCCACCCAGCGGATCTCGGCGCGCAAGGCATCGCCGTCGCGCGGGCGCAGCAGGGAGGTCATCGAGCACCCCTTTTCGGGGGTAGTGGCGGAGGTGAGCTGTACCACATTCTAGGGCAGACCCGGCGGACCGAGCCGGGTGTTGAGGAGAAGCTGCGATGAGTACCGACCTGGACGTGCGGGTGCGCGACCTGCTCGACCACTACGACGGACCCGAGGCCTGCGCCGCCGATCTGCTCTGTGATCGGCATCCGGCCGAGCGGATCGCGTTCACGGTGGTCGAGTCCGATCTGGGCGCGCACGATCTGACCTACGGCGAGCTGCGGGAGCGCTCGGCCCGCTTCGCCGCCGCCCTGGCCGAACTGGGGGTCGAGCCCGGCGACCGGGTGGCGACGTTGATGGCGAAGTCCGCCGATCTGGTGGTGGCGCTGCTCGGCATCTGGCGCCGTGGCGCCGTGCATGTGCCGCTGTTCACCGCGTTCGCCGCGCCCGCGATCGAGTTCCGGCTCACCGCCAGTCGCGCGAAGGTCGTCGTCGCCGATGCCGACCAGGCACCGAAGCTCGGCGCCGTCGCGGGCACGACGATCGTCGCGGGCGCGGGCGCGGTCCCCGGCGCGTTGCGTTTCGCCGATCTGCTCGCCGCGCACGAGCCCGACGACCCGCGCGCGGCGGCGGTCGCGGTCGGCGGTGACGGCCTGCTGGTCCAGCTGTTCACCAGTGGCACCACCGGCACCCCCAAGGGCGTGCCGATCCCGGTGCGCGCGCTGGCCTCGTTCCACGCCTACCAGGAGTTCGCGCTGGACGTGCGCCCCGACGACGTCTATTGGAACGCCGCCGACCCCGGCTGGGCCTACGGCCTCTACTACGCGATCCTGGCGCCGCTGGCCACCGGTGTGCGCAGCCTGCTGCTGCACGCGGGGTTCTCCGTGTCGCTCACCTGGGAGGTGTTGCGGCGCTTCGGGGTCAGCAACTTCGCCGCCGCGCCGACCGTCTACCGGGCGCTGCGCGCCGACAGCGGTCCGGTGCCCGACGGGATCGCGCTGCGCCGGGCCTCCTCGGCGGGGGAGCCGCTGACCCCCGACGTCGTCGCCTGGTCGCGCGAGACGCTCGGGGTGCCGGTGCGCGACCACTACGGCCAGACCGAACACGGCATGGTCATCTGCCACGCGTGGCACCCGGCCCTCGATGTCGACGCCCCGCTCGGGTCGATGGGCCGCCAGCTGCCCGGCTGGGCCTGCGCGGTGCTGGCCGAGGACGCCGACACCGAGGCCGCGCCCGGCGAGATCGGCCGCGTCGCCATCGACACCCGGCACAGCCCGCTGCTGTGGTTCCTCGGCTACCTCGACGACGCGGAGCGCACCGCGAGCCGGTTCACCGCCGACGGCCGCTGGTACCTCACCGGCGACGTCGGGTCCCGCGACGCGGACGGGCTGTTCCGGTTCAGCTCCCGCGACGACGACGTGATCATCATGGCGGGCTATCGGATCGGCCCGTTCGAGGTCGAGAGCGTGCTGGTCCTGCACGAGCAGGTCGCCGAGGCCGCCGTCGTCGGCATGCCCGACGAGCTGCGCGGGGAGGTGCTCGAAGCGTTCGTGGTTCCGCGCGATGGCGTCGTCGGCGGTGCGGAACTGGCGGCGGAGCTGCAACAGCTGGTCAAGGACAAGTTCGCCGCGCACGCCTACCCGCGCACGGTGCACTTCGTGGCGAGCCTGCCCAAGACACCCAGCGGCAAGGTGCAGCGATTCCTGCTGCGCGGCAAGGAGAACCGGTGATGACCGAACTCAGCTACTCCTGTGGCCTGGCCGATGTCCCGCTGCTCGGCGACACCATCGGCGCGAATCTCGACCGCACCATCGCGGCCCACCCCGAGCGGGACGCGCTCGTGGACCGCCCGAGCGGGCGGCGCTGGACCTATCGCGAGCTCGGCGTCGCCGTCGACGCCGTCGCGACGGGCCTGACCGCGCTGGGCATCGCGCCCGGCGATCGGGTCGGCATCTGGGCGCCCAACTGCGCGGAATGGTTCCTCGTGCAGTACGCCACGGCGAAGATCGGCGCGATTCTGGTCAACATCAATCCCGCGTACCGCACGAGCGAACTCGAATTCGTCCTCGGCCAGGCCGGTGTGCGGATGCTCGTCGCCGCGCCGGAGTTCAAGACCTCCGACTACGTGTCGATGATCGAGCAGGTCCGGCCGAACTGCCCGGCGCTCGAACAGGTGCTGATCCTGGGCACGGCGCCGTGGCACGAGGTCGCCGAGGCCGCGCCTGACATCGACCGGCTGGCCGCGATCGCCGCCACACTCTCAGCCGACGACCCGATCAACATCCAATACACCTCGGGAACAACGGGTTTCCCCAAGGGCGCGACGCTGAGCCACCACAACATCCTCAACAACGGGTTCTTCGTCGGCGAACTGTGCGGCTACACCGAGGCCGACCGGGTCTGCATCCCGGTGCCGTACTACCACTGCTTCGGCATGGTCATGGGCAATCTCGCGGTCACCTCGCACGGTGCGACGGCGGTGATCCCGGCGCCGTCGTTCGATCCGGCCGCGACCCTGGCCGCCGTCGCCGCGGAACGCTGCACCTCGCTCTACGGTGTGCCGACGATGTTCATCGCCATGCTGGCCGAACTCGACAACGGCGCCACACCGGACCTGTCGACCCTGCGCACCGGGATCATGGCGGGTTCGCCGTGCCCGGTCGAGGTGATGAAACGGGTGATCGACCGGATGGGCATGACCGAGGTCTCCATCTGCTACGGCATGACCGAGACCGCGCCGGTGTCGACCCAGACCCGCCGCGACGACAGCATCGTCCGCCGCACCGCCACCGTCGGCCGGGTGGGCCCGCATCTCGAGGTGAAGGTCGTCGACCCGGCCACCGGCCGCACCCTGCCCCGCGGCGAACCGGGCGAGCTGTGCACCCGCGGCTACTCGGTGATGCTCGGCTACTGGGAACAGCCCGACAAGACCGCCGAGGCGATCGACGCCGCCCGCTGGATGCACACCGGCGACATCGGCGTGATGGACGCCGACGGCTATCTCTCGGTCACCGGCCGGATCAAGGACATGGTCATCCGCGGCGGCGAGAACATCTACCCCCGCGAGATCGAGGAATTCCTCTACACCCACCCCGATGTCATCGACGCCCAGGTCATCGGCGTCCCTGACGAGAAATACGGCGAGGAACTCATGGTCTGGTTGCGCCTGCGCGAGGGCGCGGCCCCGCTCGACGCCGCCGCGATCCGCGCGTTCTGTACCGACCGCCTCGCCCACTACAAGATCCCGCGCTACGTCCACGTGGTCGAGGAGTTCCCGATGACGGTCACCGGCAAGGTCCGCAAGGCCGAGATGCGCGAACTGGCCCGGGACATCCTCGGCTGACCGGGCCCACACAACCCGATTCGTGACGGCCGACCCTTGCTAGCCTGTTCGCGACAGCCGAGTACTCCGTGCTCGGTGGCGGATCGTGATGGGGGAGACGGTGTTTCGTCGGATTTCTGTGGTACTGGCCTCGGTCTGCGCGCTGGTGGCGGTGAGCGGGGGAGCGGCCACCGCGGCTCCGGTCGGGCACACGGTGCTGTCCGCACCGAGCGGCCCGCTGCCGGTCGGTACGACGACGCTGCACCTGGTCGACACGGGCAGGCCGGACCCGTTCCAGCCAGGTGCGAGCAGGGAACTGATGGTCTCGGTGTTCTATCCGGCGACCGAGGTGGACCGGTATCCGCGCGCCCACTACATCTCGACCGAACTGGTTCCCGGGCTGGAGCGCTCGCTCGGCATCGATCTGCCCGGGGTGCTGACCCATTCCCACCGCGACGCGCCCGCGCGGACCGGGACCACCTACCCGGTTGTGCTGTACACCCCGGGTGCGGGGGTGTCGCGCCTCCTCGGTACCGGACTCGCCGAGGACCTGGCCTCGCGTGGCTATGTGGTGGTCACCGTCGATCACACCTACGAAGCCGGTCCGGCCGTCGAGTTCCCCGGCGGCCGGATCGTGCGACCGGCCGTGGCGCCGAACGGTTTCGATCCCGCCATCCGGGAGAAGTACATCGCGACGCGCCTGCTCGACATCGGTTTCGTCCTCGACTCCCTCACCGGGTTGGCCGCCGGGACGAACCCCGATGCCGAACAGGACCCGCTGCCCGCCGATCTCGGCCGGGTACTCGATCTCGACAAGGTCGGCGCCGTCGGCCACTCCTCCGGCGGCTACACCGCTGTCGAGTCCATGCGTCTCGATCGCCGCATCGATGCCGCGGTCGATCTGGACGGACAGCTCGGCGTGGACGAGGCGTTCGGCCGCGTGGTGACCGAGGGCGTCGACCGGCCTACCCTGGTGTTGACGAGCGCGCAGATCGAACAGGTCGGTGACGCCAACCCGTCCTTGGACGCGTTCTGGCAGCGGGCCACCGGCTGGAAACGTCATCTGGCCATCGCGGATTCGGCGCACTACGACTTCACCGACCTGCCCGCGCTGATTCCCGCCGTCGCCCGGCCACTGGCCTCGACCTACGTGGGCGCCATCGATCCCGACCGGATGGCGACGCTGGTGCGCACCTACGTCGCCGCCCTGTTCGACAAGTTCCTGCGCGGGCACGCCGGCACCGCGCTGGACCGGCCGGTGACCGAACCCGAACTCGCGACGATCCGCTGACCTGGGTATCAGCCGGGTGTCGGCGGGGAGCTGTAGTCTCTGCGGACGTGACGACAGCGCCCGAGACCGCCCGTTCGACGTCGAACGGCACTCCGACCGACAGCACGACCACCCTCGCCAGCGTAGGCAGGCGGATCGCCGACGAACTGGGGGTGCGCGAGACCCAGGTCCGCGCCGCCGTCGAACTGCTCGACGGCGGTTCGACGGTCCCGTTCATCGCGCGCTACCGCAAGGAGGTCACCGAGGGCCTCGACGATGCCCAACTGCGCCAGCTCGACGAACGGCTCGGCTATCTGCGCGAGCTCGACGAACGACGCGGCGCGATCATCGAATCCATCCGCGGTCAGGGCAAACTCGACCCCGCCCTGCACTCCCAGCTGATGCTCGCCGAGACCAAGGCCCGCCTCGAAGACATCTACCTGCCGTACAAGCCCAAGCGCCGCACCAAGGCCCAGATCGCGCGGGAGGCCGGGCACGAGCCGGTCGCCGACGCGCTGATCGGCGACCCGAACACCGACCCCGCCGGATACGACGCCGAACAGCTCGACGGCGCCCGCGCGATCCTCGTCGAACGCTTCGCCGAGGACGCCGATCTGGTCGGTGAACTGCGCGAACTGATGTGGAACCGTGGTCAGGTCATCTCGACCGTGCGCGCGGGCAAGGAGGAGGCGGGCGCCAAGTTCGCCGACTACTTCGAATTCAGCGAGCCGTTCCACAAACTGCCCTCGCACCGGATCCTGGCGCTGCTGCGGGGGGAGAAGGAAGAGGTGCTCTCCCTGCACCTCGAGCCCGACACCGAGGAACCGGCTCCCGGCGAGCGCACGATCTACGAGGGCCGCATCGCCGTGGCCTTCGGCATCGCCGAGCAGGGCCGCCCCGCCGATTCCTGGTTGCTCGACACCGTGCGCTGGGCCTGGCGCACCAAACTGCAGGTCAGCCTCGGCATCGACACCAGGATGCGGTTGCGCCAGGCCGCCGAGAAGGACGCGGTCGACGTGTTCGCCGCCAACCTGCGCGATCTGCTGCTGGCCGCCCCCGCGGGCACCCGCACCACCATGGGCCTGGACCCCGGCTACCGCACCGGCGTGAAGGTCGCGGTGGTCGACGCCACCGGCAAGGCCGTGGCCACCGAGGTCATCTACCCGCACAAGCCGCAGAACCAGACCGAGAAGTCCCTCGCGGTGCTGGCCGCGCTGGTGGCCCGGTTCGGCGTGGAGCTCATCGCCATCGGCAACGGCACCGCCTCGCGCGAGACCGATGCCCTTGCCACCGAACTCATCTCGCGCATCCCCGAGAACAAGCCGACCAAGATCGTGGTCTCGGAGGCGGGCGCGTCGGTGTACTCCGCCTCGGCGTACGCCTCGGCCGAACTGCCCGACATGGACGTCTCACTGCGCGGCGCGGTCTCGATCGCCCGGCGTCTGCAGGACCCGCTCGCCGAACTGGTCAAGATCGATCCCAAGTCGATCGGCGTCGGCCAGTACCAGCACGACATCTCCGAGACGCTGCTGGCCCGCTCGCTGGGCGCGGTCGTCGAGGACGCGGTGAACGCGGTCGGCGTCGATGTGAACACCGCCTCGGTGCCGCTGCTCGCGCGCGTCTCGGGCGTGTCCGGCTCGGTCGCGGAAAGCATTGTGGCCCATCGTGATCAGAACGGCCCCTTCGGCAGCCGCACCGCCCTGCTCGAGGTGCCGCGGCTCGGTCCGAAGGCCTTCGAACAGTGCGCGGGCTTCCTGCGCATCCGTGGCGGTGCCGACCCGCTCGACACCTCGGCCGTGCACCCCGAGGCCTACCCGGTGGTGCGGCGCATCCTCGAGACCACCGGCCGGCCGATCGCCGAGATCATCGGCAACACCGGCACCCTGCGCGCGCTGAAGCCCGCCGACTTCACCGACGAGAAGTTCGGTGTGCCCACCGTCAGCGACATCATCGCCGAACTGGAGAAGCCGGGCCGCGATCCGCGCCCGGAATTCAAGACCGCCGAGTTCGCCGCGGGCATCGAGAAGGTTGCCGACCTGAAACCCGGCATGGTGCTCGAGGGCGTGGTCACCAATGTCGCGGCCTTCGGAGCCTTCGTCGACGTGGGCGTGCATCAGGACGGGCTCGTACACGTCTCGGCGCTGTCGCACTCCTTCGTCAAGGACCCGCGCGAGGTCGTCAAGTCCGGCGACGTGGTGAAGGTGAAGGTCTTGGAGGTCGACGTCGCCCGCCAGCGCATCGGCCTGACTCTTCGTCTCGATGACGAGCCGGGCAAGCCCGCGCAGGGGGACAATCGGAATGGCGGCGCACCGCGCGGCCAGGGCCGTCCGCCGGGCGGTGACCGTGGGCAGGCTCAGCGTGGCCAGGCCCAGGGTCGCGGCCAGGCGCAAGGGCGTGGCGGCAACCAGCGCAAGCCCGCGGCGGCGCCGACCGGATCGATGGCCGACGCGCTGCGCCGGGCGGGGTTCGGCCAGTAACTCGAGGACAGGGCGGGCGGCATGCGACGGTGGCTCGAAGACGATGTGATCGCGCACGGCCGCCTGCCCCTGCTCTGCTTCCTGCTGGGGTTCATCCTCGGCTTCGTGGTGATCCGGATCAGCGTGCGGCTGATCCGGGCCCAGGTGAAGTGGTGGCCGGGCAATCTGAAGGCGGGCGACACCCACATCCACCACATGGTGTTCGGCGTGATCACCGTGCTGCTCACCGGCATCGGCCTGATCGCCACCGCCGAGGACTCCACCCAGGTCACCTCGAGCGTGCTCGCCACGCTCTTCGGGATCGGCGCCGCGCTGGTCCTCGACGAGTTCGCCCTGATCTTCTATCTGCGTGACGTCTACTGGGAAGAGCAGGGCCGCACCTCGGTGGACGCGGTCTTCGTCGCGGTCGCGGTGACCGGTCTGCTGCTGTTGGGCGTGCAACCGGCGACCTTTCTCGACTACGACAGTTTCCGGCAGTCCAGGGGGATCGGCGTGCGCGTCGGCTTCGCCATCTCCCTGGTCCTCAACCTGCTGCTGGCCGCCGTGGTGATCGCCAAGGGCAAGATCTGGACCGGGCTGTTCGGCATGTTCTTCGCACCGCTGCTGCTGATCGGCGCGGTCCGGCTGAGCAGGCCGGGCGCGCCGTGGGCCCGCTGGCGCTACGGCAACCGGCCCAAGACGATGAGCAGGGCCATCGCCAGGGAACGACGGTATCGGCGCCCGGTCATCCGCGCGAAGATCTTCATCCAGGACCTGATCGCGGGCACCCCCGACATCGAACACGCGCGCAGTGCCGCCGAGGCCGAGCTGCGGCGCACCGTCGTCGCGGCACCGTCCGCGCCGCCGCCACACCCGCATCTGCTGCCGCGCCGCCGCACCGAGACGGCGGGGGAGCACGCCGCCGACGAGTGACCGGGACCGCCCGATTTCAGTCGTGGCTCGCCGGTCTGGCACAATGAACCGGTTGCCTCGGCCGAGTCATGTCCGAGAGCACTCCTGTTCTGAGCATGAACCGGTCGAGCGCGTCAGTGCCGCCAGGTTCCTCTGTTCGCGCAAAGAATCCGAAAAGGTGGAAAATGAACACCCTTGATTTCGTCGACGAGAAGTCGCTGCGTAGCGATGTCCCCGACTTCCGTCCGGGCGACACCCTGAACGTGCACGTGAAGGTCATCGAAGGCTCGAAGGAGCGCGTCCAGGTCTTCAAGGGCGTCGTCATCCGGCGTCACGGTGGCGGCATCGGCGAGACCTTCACGGTCCGCAAGGTGTCCTTCGGCGTCGGTGTCGAGCGCACCTTCCCCGTGCACAGCCCCAACATCGACCACATCGATGTCGTGACCCGCGGTGACGTGCGTCGCGCCAAGCTGTACTACCTGCGCGACCTGCGTGGCAAGGCCGCCAAGATCAAGGAAAAGCGCTGATCTCGCGGTAGCCGTTCGCGGCAAAGAATTTTCAGGTAGCCCGGCACCCGACTCCCGTCGGGGCGCCGGGCTACTCTGTTCGGCGTGGCAGACGACAGTGGTTCGGGGTCGGTATCCGGTTCGGGTGACGACAGTGGGCGGCGCGGGAAAAAGCGCGGCGCGAAGAAACAACGCCCCTTCTGGCAGGAACTGCCGATACTGATCGTGATCGCGGCCGTGATCGCCGCGCTCATGGTCACTTTTGTCGGGCGGCCCTACGTGATCCCCTCGCAGTCGATGGAGGACACGTTGCAGATCGGCGATCGCATCTACGTACAGAAGATCAGCTACTACGGCTCGGATCCCGGTGCCGGTGAGGTGGTGGTCTTCGTCGGGCCGCCGTCGTGGAACGGGCACTACAAGTCGGTGCGCTCCGACAACACCGTCATCCGCGGCGTGCAGAACTTCCTGTCCTACTTCGGGCTGGTGCCGCCCGACGAGAACGATCTGGTCAAGCGCGTCATCGCGGTCGGCGGACAGACCGTGCAGTGCTGCGATCCGCAGGGCCGGGTGATGGTCGACGGCAAGCCGCTCGACGAGCCCTACATCAAGAAGGATTACCCCTGGTACACCGACCGTCCCAACGCGGTGTACCCCGCCGGACGGGTGTTCGGCCCGGTCAAGGTTCCCGAGGGCAATCTGTGGGTGATGGGCGACAACCGCAACGAGTCGGCGGATTCACGCGCCCATGTCAGCGACGAACTGCAGGGCACTGTCCCGCAGGACAACGTGCGCGGCAAGACCGTGTTCAAGATCTGGCCGCCGAGCCGGATCGGCCCGGTGCGCACGCAGAACGCCCAGGAGAACTGACGCGACGAGACACGGGGACAATCGAACTGTGGGGCAGGATCGGACCAGCTGGCCGCCGCGCGTGGTGATGCGCCGGGCGGGCGGACTGCGCACGCTGGAGGCGGCGCTCATCCGCGGGGGGCTCGGCCCGGTGGCCGGCGTGGACGAGGCCGGGCGCGGGCCGTGCGCGGGGCCGCTGGTGGTCGCCGCGTGCCTGCTGGCGCCCAAGGCCTACGACAAGCTGTCCGGGCTCGACGACTCCAAGAAACTCACCGAGGCGGCCCGTGAGGAGCTGTTCCCGGTGATCCAGCGCTTGGCGCTGGCCTGGAGTGTGGTCGTGATCCCGGCCTGGGAGATCGACTCGATCGGCATCCACGTCGCCAATATCGAGGGCATGCGCCGGGCCGTCGTCGGCCTCGGCGCCACTCCCGGCTACGTCCTGACCGACGGATTCAAGGTTCCCGGTCTGCCCGCGCCGTCGCTGCCGGTGATCGGCGGCGACGGTACCGCGGCCTGTATCGCTGCGGCGAGCATCCTGGCCAAGGTGACCAGGGACCGGATGATGGTCGAGCTCGACGGGCAGTTGCCCGGCTACGGTTTCGCCGCGCACAAGGGCTACAACACGCCCGAGCACACCGCCGCGCTGCGGCAGCTCGGACCCAGTACCGAACACCGCCGATCCTGGCGCAATGTGCGCGAGCTCGAGGTGCCGGGCGGTAGCCGAGTGGCTACCCGCCCGGCGCATGCGCGATGATGTGATCAATGAACGCGGCGCTGCTAGCAGGAGGACGTCCCACCCGATGAGTGCTGAGGACCTCGAGAAGTACGAAACCGAGATGGAGCTGTCGCTGTACCGCGAGTACAAGGACATCGTCGGCCAGTTCTCGTACGTGGTGGAGACCGAGCGCCGCTTCTACCTGGCCAATTCCGTCGAACTGCGGCCCCAGAACGCCGACGGCGAGGTGTACTTCGAAGTGCGGATGAGCGATGCCTGGGTGTGGGACATGTACCGGCCCGCGCGCTTCGTCAAGCACGTCCGGGTGATCACGTTCAAGGACGTGAACATCGAGGAGCTGGAGAAGCCGGACCTGCGTTTGCCTGAGTAGTTGTCCACAGGTCGGCGGTTGTCCACAGGTTTGTTGTTCGCCCAGGTCGCGTGAACGGGTCCGTCGGCGGCCGACCGCATGCTTCGGGGCGTGGCTGACAAACAGGCGCTCGGCGCATACGGGGAGAAACTGGCGGCGCAGTATCTGCGTGAGACCGGGATGGAGATCGTCGCTCGCAATTGGCGGTGCCGGTACGGGGAGCTGGATCTGATCGTCCAGGATCCGTCCATCACGGCGTTCGTCGAGGTGAAGACGCGGTCGGGGCTGGGGTTCGGTACTCCGGCCGAATCGGTGACCTTCAGCAAGCAGCAGCGGATCCGGCGGCTGGCGCTGCTGTGGCTGGCCGAACAGGAAGGGCCGTGGCGGCGGATCCGGTTCGACGTGGTGTCGGTGCTGGTCGCGCGCGGGTACCGGCCGGTCATCAACCATCTGACCGCGGCGTTCTGATGGCGCTCGGACGAGCCTTGTCGGTGGCGGTGACCGGGGTCGACGGGCAACTGGTGGAGATCGAGGCCGATATCGGCCAGGGGTTGCCATCGGTGAATCTCGTCGGCCTGCCGGACACGGCGCTGCAGGAGTCGCGGAACCGGGTGCGCTCCGCGGTGGCGAATACGGGGGAGAAATGGCCGGACGGGCGGGTGATTCTGGCTCTTTCGCCGGCCACCCTGCCGAAGATCGGCTCCGTTTACGATCTCGCACTGGCGGTTTCGGTGCTCGACGCCTCCGGCGCGGTGCCGGGTGAGCGGCTGGTCAAGACGGTGCTGCTGGGGGAACTGGCCCTCGACGGGCGGGTGCGGCGGGTGCGCGGTGTCCTGCCCGCGGTGATCGCGGCTCGCAACGCGGGATTGCCCACCGTCGTCGTTCCCGCCGAGGCGGTGGCCGAAGCGGGACTGGTCGAGGGGATCGACGTGCTGGGGGCGACGAGTCTGCGCGCGGTGGTCTCCTGGTTGCGAGGTGAGGGTTCGCTGCTGGAACCCGACGGTGTGGTCGCGGGTGTGCAGGCTCCGTGCGGTGATCTCAGTGACGTGGTCGGTCAGGACGAGGCGCGCTGGGCACTGGAGGTGGCTGCGGCGGGCGGTCATCATCTGTTGCTGACGGGTCCGCCAGGAATCGGTAAAACGATGCTGGCGCAACGACTTCCAGGCTTGTTGCCGCCCTTGTCGGAGAACGAGTCGCTGGAGGTGACCGCGATCCACTCCATGGCGGGTTCGCTGTCGGCGGAGCAGCCGCTGATGACGCTGGCTCCCTTTGTCGCCCCGCACCATTCGACCTCGGTGACCGCCATGATCGGCGGCGGTTCGGGCATGGCCCGCCCGGGTGCGGTGAGCCGGGCACATCGTGGAGTCCTGTTCCTCGACGAATGTGCCGAGATCGGCACGAAAGTACTGGAGGCACTGCGTACTCCGCTCGAAGAGGGGGAGGTGCGGATCGCCCGGCGGGACGGTGTCGCCCGGTATCCGGCGCGATTCCAGTTGGTTCTGGCGGCCAATCCCTGCCCCTGTGCCCCGGCCCGTGATGTCGACTGCATCTGCGCGCCGCTGGCTCGCCGCCGTTACCTGGGCAAACTGTCCGGCCCGCTGCTCGACCGCATCGACATCTGGGTCCAGATGCACGGTCAGGCGGGCGCGACCTTCGGCGACGAGCAGGTCGAGACCAGCGCCACCGTGGCGGCGCGGGTCGCCGAGGCCAGAGCGACGGCCGTCGAGCGGTGGCGCGAAGACGGCTGGACGACCAATGCCGAGGTGCCGGGACATATTCTCCGACAGCGATTCCGGCTGCCCAGGGAGTCGATCGCGCCGATCGAGACGGCGCTGCGGCTGGGCCGCATGTCGGCCCGCGGCGCCGATCGGGCCATCCGCGTGGCGTGGACGGTCTGTGATCTGCGCGGTGGGGAGCTGCCGTCGGTGCAGGACGTGTTGTCGGCGTTGAACTTCCGTCAGCGGGGTGCGCAGTGAGTCGTGTGCGTGCTGTTCGGCCGGTCGGCGTCGTCGGGTCGCGCTGGTCTGCGCGGGTTGCGGGCGGAGCCAGGACGGCATGGGTCCTTGGCGGTGTCGGGTGTGTGGCGGTGGGAGCGGAGCGTACATCGGTCATCCGTCGCGAGTGGCGCGTCGATGGCGTGGAACTGCTGTGCGCCGAGAAGTGGCAGGGGGAGCGGTGAGCGTGGTGCCTGCGACCCGGGGTGATGTGGTGGATCTGGATGCGGAGGCCGACGAGCGGCGGCTCGCGTGGGTGTATCTGTCGCGGGTGGTGCAGGGCCCGTGTGCTCCGTTGTCGGCGTTGATCGCCTCGGTCGGGGTGTGTGAGGCGGCGCGCGCGGTGCGGGAGCACGAATTGCCGGAGGCTTTGCGTGGCCCGACGGCGGCCCGCCGTGAGATCGACTCGGCGGCTCAGGATCTGGAGACGATGGCTCGGCTGGGCGGTCGGGTCATCACCCCGGATGACGACGAATGGCCGGGGTGGCGGATGCTCGGCCTCGACCAGCTCGACACCGACCGCGACCGTGACGCCGCGGTTCCGCTCGTGCTGTGGGCGCGCGGCCCCCTCGCGCTACAGACGGCATCCGAACGTGCTGTTGCCGTGGTCGGTTCGCGCTGTAGCAGTGGATACGGCGTCCAGGTGGCCAGTGAGATCGCCTGCGATCTGGCCGGCCGCGGCTGGACGATCGTGTCCGGCGCCGCATTCGGCATCGACGCGGCCGCCCACCGGGCCGCGCTGGCCGTGGGTGGCTCGACCGTTGCCGTACTCGCCTGTGGGGTCGACCGTCCCTATCCGGCCCAACACGACCGCCTGCTCACCGCCATCGCCGATACCGGTCTGGTGGTGAGCGAATACCCACCGGGAACCACCGCGCAGAAGCACCGGTTCCTCGCCCGCAACCGGTTGATCGCCACCTTGGGCGACGGCGTGCTCGTTGTCGAGGCGGGGATGCGCAGCGGCGCGCGCAATACGGTGAAATGGGCACGCCGACTGGGCAGACCCGCGATGGCGGTGCCGGGACCGGTCGGATCGGCCTCGTCGGCGGGTTGCCACCGCATGATCAGGGAGGGGGAAGCCCATCTGGTGACCCGGGCCGAGGACGTCATCGACGAGGCGGGCCCACTCCGCCTCCCTGTCGCGGAGTCCGCGGATACCGACCCCGCCGCCCACCTCCGCGGCGCCGAGGCCGAGGTGTACGCGGCCCTTCCCGCCATCGGCTCCCGTCTTCCCCGTGAGCTGGCCCAACAATCCGGCCTCGACCTCGCCACGGTTCGCGCGGTGCTCCCCGCCCTCGAGCTCGCCGAACTGGTCGGCTGCGACTCCGACGGCTGGTTCCGCACCCGAGGCCGCCGCTCCGGATGAGGGCTCCGCGCGATGGTCGGCCTGGGCGGGTGCGGGTTGCTGGGGCGAACCGGTGGAAGGCGACCACATAGAGCCGGTCCGTCATTCGTGTTGCTGGTGGGCGAGGGGCCGTGCTGGAGGGAACCCGGTGCCGCTGGGTGGCGTCCGACTGTCGGAGCGGTCGGTTCGCCAGAGGTGTGGTGGCTGTCGGCGGGGAGTGTGGTCGGCGTGGTGGGTTGCGCGGGTGGGGGACAGGGGTGACGGTGGGGGGATGGATGTGTTGCCCGAGGATCTGACCGCGTTGCTCACCGAGTTCGGGCGGCACCTGCGGTTGGGGCGGAATCGGTCGGCGCACACGGTGCGGGCGTATCTGGGGGACGTGCGGTCGCTGCTCGAGCATCTGTACGCGCGCTCGCCGGACTCGGCCGTACGGGAGCTGGATCTGCCGTTGTTGCGGGCGTGGCTCGCGGAGTTGGCGGCGGCAGGCGCCGCGCGGACCACGTTGTCCCGGCGTGCTTCTGCCGCACGGACGTTCACCGCGTGGCTCACCGAGACCGGGCGCCTCGAGATCGACCCCGGACTGCGGCTGCAGGCGCCGAAGGCACACCGAACGCTGCCGCAGGTCCTCGCCCGTGGACAGGCCGAGCAGGCCATGGACGCGGCGGAATCCGGTGCGGCCCAGCAGGATCCGATGGCGCTGCGCGACCGGCTGATCGTCGAGTTGCTCTACGCCACCGGGATCCGGGTCAGCGAGCTGTGCGGTCTCGACATCGATGACATCGATCGGGAGCGCAAGCTCGTGCGGGTGCTCGGCAAGGGGAACAAGGAACGCTCGGTGCCGTTCGGCGGCCCCGCCGACACCGCATTGGACGCCTGGCTCCGCGCCGGACGCCCCGCCCTGGCCGTCGATCACTCCGGGCGTGCCCTGCTGCTCGGGCTCCGCGGCCGCCGCCTCGACCAGCGCCAGGCCCGCACCGTCGTCCACGAGGTGGTGTCCGCGATCCCCGGCGCCCCCGACATGGGCCCACACGGACTACGCCACACCGCGGCCACCCACCTCCTCGAAGGCGGCGCCGACCTCCGCGTGGTCCAAGAACTCCTCGGCCACGCCAGCATGGCGACCACCCAGCTCTACACTCACGTCTCCGTGGAACGCCTCAAACGCGTCCACGACCAAGCCCACCCCCGCGCCTAGACCCCGATGCCCCTTCCACCGAACTCGCATGACAGCTGCCTGCTGAGCCCCCCGTCCTCTCCGGGTACACCAGAGCCATCCGGGGCTGCCAGGCCGTCGGCGACTCAGGTGGAGGCCGGTCGTGGGACGGCATCGCTCGGTAGCGGTCGGGAGATTCTGACTCGCCGGGGCGCGTGCAGTGGCCTGCCTGGCGTCTGCCTACCCCGGTACACGGCAAGATGGGGCTCGGAGGTGGTGGCGATGACATTGCCCGAGGTCGGGGCCGAGTCCGAGGACGGGGAAGGGGACGTCGATTATCGGTTCACCCTTGCCAACGAGCGAACCTTCCTGGCGTGGATCCGGACCGCGCTGGGTCTGCTCGCCGGTGGTGTCGCCGTTCATACGCTGGTGCAGCCGTTGCGCCTGGCCGGTTTCGCCGGTGTCATCGCCGGGAGCTGCCTGGTCATGTCGTTGACCGTCGCGCTCGGCGCCTATCGACACTGGCGGCGGGTGAACATCGTGATGCGGACTGGGGGCACGCTACCGGGCACGATTCTGGTGCCGGTGCTGTCGGCCGGCGTCGCGCTGGTCGCCGTCCTCGCCTGCGTGGCGGTATTGCTGTCATGACCGCACCGACCCTGGCCATGGAACGGACCGCCCTGGCGTGGCGGCGCACCGCCCTCGGCGCAGCCGCCTGCACCATGCTCTTCGTCCACGACGCCACAACACACGGATCGACCGTCGTCCTCCCACTCGCCGCGGCGGCCGCTTCCCTGCTGCTGACCTGGCTCGGCTGGACCCGCGGCCGCGCCCTCGACCACGGTCGAATGCCGCCCGCCCACCGCCCGGTAGCTACCACCGCCGTCGCCATCACGCTGGTCGCCCTCATCGCCCTCGGCAGCGTGCTACTCGACGGATAGACGACCGTTATCCGGCGAACCGGTGTCGTAGGCGAAACTGCCGGTGGCCAGCACGGCCATAGCTGCCGTGGCCGTGGCCGGAACGGAACCGGAAGCTGTAGCCGGAGCCGCAAGCCCAAGCCGCAGCTGTGGCCGGAACTGGAACCGCGCGGCCGGTAGCTGCCGCCGGAACCCGGCCGAAGCCGCAGCTGCCGCCAGAACCGCGGCTGCAGTCGCAGTCGCAGCCGGGACCGTAGCGGTAGTCGTAGCTGCCATCGGGACCACAGCCGCAGCCACGACTATGTAGCTGCCGCCGGACCGCTGCAGCCCGACCGCAGACGTCGCCGGGACCGCAGCGGCAGCTGTATGGTCTCCGTCGGTCGGAGGCGGTACGCCGCTGAGCGGTGGAAATATGCTCGACGCTGCGCTGGCCTGTGGTTAGGCTCGCCGACCATGACCACCGGAACATCGGACCAGCTCGGGACGCCGCTGCGCGAACGCTTGCGTGCCGCCCTGAAGCCCGCGATGAAAGCGCGTGACCGCGGCGCGGTCTCGGCACTGCGATCGGCCCTGAGCGCCATCGACAACGCCGAGGCCATCGACACCGGTGACGTGAAAGCTGGTGCGCTGGAAGACAGCGCAATCGGCCTCGGTGCCGCCGAAGCCCCTCGACGCGACCTCAGTGAAACCGAGATCGAGCAGATAGTGCGCCGCGAGATCGAGGAAAGGCGCACCGCCGCAGCGGAATACGACCGGCTCGGCGCAGCGGACCGTCGCGATCAACTCGAGTCGGAAGTTGACGCGCTGACCGCGCTGCTCTGATCTGTCGGCAGCCGGCACGCTCGACATCGGCCATCGCGCAGTGCTGGAAATCGACGCGAGCGCCGCCGCAACGGCTGCGACGATGCGAAGGCGAGCTCCGAGCGAACCTCCGGGTTGTTGCGGACGAGCGCCAGCCGCAGTATGCCTGGGGCGCGTGCGGGGGATCCGGTGCGGCACCCACCGAGCTGAACCTGCAGACCGGCTCGGGTGCCTCGAGAGGCGACAGGGGTGTGGCCTGCCGGAACTTTTCGATGAGCGCAGGGTGTCGGCGAACGTCAGGGCTTGGTTGGTAGGGTGCGCAAGTAGCGGATCGCGAACCAGCGCTGGATCATTCGGACCACGGGGCCGCCCAGACGGACGTACCAGGTGCCGGGGCGGGAGAAGGCGGTGACGAGGCCGTAGACCGCATCGTCGGTGGGGTCGTATTCGACGGCGAACAGTTCTTCGCCGATCTCGGGGTGGCCGGGCAGCGTGCCGTAGGCGAAGCCGCGACGGTGGGGTTCGGTGAGGACGTAGACCACTCGGCAGGGGGCGGTGATGGCGAGTGGGCCGAGGCCGAGCCGGACTGTGAGTTCTGTGCTGGGCTCGGCGGTTTCGGTGTCGGCGCGACCGAAGATGCCGACACCCTTCTGCATGCCGAAGTCGAGGATGTGCGTGGCGGCGCGGTCGAACAGGTCGCGGCCGTGGCCGATCCGGCGGCGATGCCGGAACCGGTGGTACCCGGCGGGCATGGTCGTGCGGGTGGCACCCACATCGGGGTAGGTGAACGGCGCTGATTGCTCTGGCACGCCTCGATTGTCGTCCCGCGTTGGTCGGCACCGCCGCTGGATCACCGGAGTGGTTCATCACATCACCGTTCCAGCGGCTTCAGCCGGATCGGGACGTGATGGAGCAGGCCGAGCGGATCGACGTACTCGCGCCTGCTGTGCGCGCTCGACTCGCGCCGGGCACCCCAGTGCAGGCAGGCGGCCGCCGGGCACCCCTCGTGCCCGGCCGCCAGGGTGCCGATCGGTGTACCTCTGCTCACCCGGCTCCCCACGGTGACTTCCGCTTGCACCGGCTCGTAGGTCGTGCGCAAACCGCCGGGATGGTCGATCGAGACCACCGGTTTGTCCGCCACCACGCCCGCGAACACCACGATGCCCTCGCCCGCCGCCAACACGACCTGTCCGACGCTGCCCGCCAGATCGACCCCACGATGCCCCGGCAACCAGTCGTGTTCCGGCTTGTCGAACCGGCGCTCCACCGTCGGCCGCGGTCGCAACGGCCAACCGAACTCTCCCGGTTCGGCCGCATCGACCGGCGCCGCACCGCACAGCATCGCGACCACCAGCCCGATCCCGGCCAGACTTCGACAGCACACCGCCCGCCCACGAACCACCTCCGCGCGCATCGCTGGACCGGCTCAGCGCAGCGGCCGCGGAGCAGGCACGCGCTGGGCGGCGGTCAGGTCCTGCAGCACCTCCCGCAGGACATCGGAAAGCTCCGTCGACCCGCTCCCGGCTCCCGCCGTCACGGGCCTCGCCCTCGTCGCCCCCGCTCGGATGATGATCTCGACCTCGGACCGTGTCACCACTCGCTCGACGGCCACTCCCCGTGGCGCATCGGGCGCGGTGGCGAGATCGTGCACGGTGATCCGCACCGGGATCGGTGTGGGCACGAGCGCCGGATCGGGAGGCGCGGCGTGGGTGTGATCGGGCGGCCGATTCGGCAAGGGCGGACTCGGTGCCTGTGCGGGGCCGAGCCCGCTGGTGACATCGCCGCAGGCGCGCCGAGGCTGAGGTGCGGCAGGCGCGCACCGGGCTGAGTGCGCGGGTGCTCGGTCGATCGGCAGCGTGCCCGGAACCCGATCATCCCCGGCGCACACCGGCGTGACAGAGGGTGAATCAGGAGGCTGGGCCACCGCAGGCGCAGCCGCGAGGCCGACCGCGCAGAGCAGCCCGGAAAGGGAGGTGATGACCCGTGTCAACATGTTCATGACCCCACTCTGGGCGGCGAGAACCGCGCTCGGGGCCGCCGAACCACGAATGTGGACAACTTCGCCGCATGTGGATATCGCGCGCTTCACCACCGTCGTGGGCGGCCCCTGCCAGGGGGTGATTTCGGGCGTGGCGCAGGTCCGCGTAGACTGATCGAGCGGTTTGTGCTCAGCAGCAGTTGTGCACGGCACGGACCGACTTCGCGCGCCACCTTTGCTCGTCCATCCGGTCGCCGCTCGCAACGCAGGCAGTCCGTGAGGGCATGTCCGCGCGAGTTCTTCAACGGATGAACAGTGGAATCGTCGGCTGGTCCCGGTCTCGCAGACCTGGGTCCGGCGGTTTCGGTGGCGCCAGGGCAGTCGATCGCCGATCGACCGCGACAACCGGCAACGAAAGAGAGCTACGGTAGCTATGCCTGTCGTAACCATGAAGCAGCTGCTCGACAGCGGCGCG